>DATLNB010000079.1:0-67266 GCA_035536995.1 Chthoniobacterales bacterium
GCATCGGGGCGCCTTCGCTCGAGCGTTGGATGCGTTATTGGAAGTCACGCGTCACAGCGGCTCTGGATGAGCCCGCCGGCACCCTCTGGCAACGGCATCACTGGGATCGCCAATTGCGGCGAGGCGAGAGCCATGATCAAAAGTGGGATTACGTGCGCAACAACCCGGTCCGCCATGGCTACGTCGCCACTGCCGACGACTGGCCTTACCAGGGCGAGTTAAACGAATTACGATGGTGACCGCGCTCCTCGTAGAGACGTGCTTCCGCACGTCTGCCTTTTTCATCGTTCGCGTCACCAAAGCAAAGAGGACGTGCGGAAGCACGCCCCTCCGAAAAAACCACGGACGTGCCACGGACGTGCACAAGCACGTCCGTCCGACCATTGTCCTGCCATGAAGCTCTACTTCGTCGCGGGAGAGGCGAGTGGCGACGAACACGGCGCGGCGCTGATGCGCAGGTTGCGCGAGCTATCGCCGGAACTCGTCTTGGAAGGGCGAGGGGGTCCGCAAATGGCGGCGCTCGCCGGCGGCAATTTCGTGGACTGGATCGAGGCGGCCGGAATCGTTGGTCTCTGGGAAGTGGTCAAGCATTACAGTTATTTCCGGGCCGAGTTCGCGAAGGCGCAAAGCGAAATCGAACAGGCAAAGCCCGACGCCGTCGTCCTGATCGATTATCCCGGCTTCAATCTTCGTCTCGCCCGCACCCTCCGCCAGCGCTCTCCCGGGTTGAAAATCATCTATTACATCAGCCCCCAGGTCTGGGCTTGGAACCGCGGACGCATCACCAAGATGGCGCGCTTCCTCGACTTGATGCTCTGCATTTTTCCTTTCGAGGCCGAGCTCTACAATGCCTCCGGTTTGCGCACAATTTTTGTCGGTCATCCCATGATCGAAAACCTGGCCGCGCGCCGCACCGGCGAGGCCCGCGACCCTAAATTGGTCGGACTTTTTCCCGGCAGCCGCTCGCGTGAAGTCCGGAAAAATTTTCCGGTCATGCTCGAGAGCGCGACCGAGCTGGCGAAAGTTCGCGATATTCGACTTGAGGTCGCCGCGGCGTCCCAATCATTGGCGCGCGAGATCGAAGCGCTCACTGCCCGAAGCCCGATCCGCGACCGGGTTCGCGTTGTCACGGGAGACAGCTCCGGGGTAATGCAACGCGCGTCGGCCGGCATGGTCGCTTCGGGCACGGCCACGCTTGAATCGGCTTTTTTCCGAATGCCTTTCGTCCTCGTTTATCGGGTCTCATGGCCGACGTATTTTGCCGCTCGAGCCGTCATGCAAACGAGGTTCCTCGGGATGCCCAACGTCCTGGCCGACCGCGAAATCATCCCGGAATTTCTCCAGCACGAAGCGCGTCCAGCGGAGATTGCCCGCGCTGTCTTACGCCTTCGGGAAGATACGGACCGGCGCGAAAAAATGCTGCGGGATTTCGACGAAATCATCGCGAAGCTCGGCGAAACCGGTGCGAGCGCCAAAGCGGCGCACGCAATCATGGCCGAGCTTGGAGAAAATAATTAGGCCACGGATGCGCACGGATCTGCAGGGATCGAAGAAGGCTTCATCCGTGTTCCATCCGTGTTAATCTGTGGCCGATAATCCGATGGCGACCGAGCTATTCCAAATCCGAAACTTCATTGACGGCGAGTTCGTCCCGCCGCTGGGCGGCAAATACCTGGACAACATCGAGCCGGCCACAGGAAAACCTTACTCGCAGGTCCCGGACAGCGAGGCCCGTGATGTCGAGCTCGCGGTCGAAGCCGCCGATCGAGCGTTCCCAGACTGGTCGAAAACCGCGACTGCAGATCGTTCCCGCGTCCTCCTTCGAATCGCCGACCTGATTGAGCGCGATCTGGAGAAGCTCGCGCGCGCTGAATCGATCGATACCGGCAAACCCCTTTCCCTCGCCCGTTCCCTCGACATCCCTCGCGCGGCCAGCAATTTCAGGTTCTTCGCCACCGCGATCCTGCACACCGAAAACGAAGCCCACGTTACGGACGGGATCGCCTTTAACTACACCTTGCGGCAGCCCCGCGGGATCACCGGCCTGATTTCGCCCTGGAATCTTCCTCTCTATTTATTGAGCTGGAAAATCGCGCCCGCCATTGCCGTCGGGAACACTGCGATCGCCAAACCGAGCGAGCTCACCCCTATGACCGCAAGCCTGCTCGGCGAGATTTGCGTGGAAGCCGGTCTTCCGAACGGCGTCCTGAACATTGTTCACGGGACCGGACCGAATGTCGGCGCTCCGATCACCGCTCACCCGAAGATCGGCACCATTTCCTTCACCGGCGGAACGGTGACCGGCCGCAAGGTTGCCGAAGCCGCGGCGCCGCTGTTCAAGAAAGTGTCGCTCGAGCTCGGCGGCAAAAATCCCAACATCGTCTTTGCCGACGCCGACCTCGAGGCCGCGATCTCCGGCAGCATTCGGTCCTCGTTCGCAAACCAGGGCCAGGTTTGTCTCTGCGGCTCGCGGGTGTTCGTGGAGCGCCCGGCCTATGACGGTTTTGTGAAGCGGTTCACTGAGAAAGCGTCCTTGCTTAAACAGGGCGATCCGCTCGAGGATGCGACCGAACAGGGCGCCATCGTCAGCAAGACTCAGCTGGAGAAAGTGAAGTTTTATGTCGATCTCGCCCAACAGGAAGGCGGCGAAGTCGCGCTGGGAGGAAAATCGCCCGAGGCCATCAACGAACGCTGTCGCGAAGGCTATTTTTTCCCGCCGACTGTCTTGACCGGGCTCCCCGTTTCCTGCCGGACGAACCGCGAAGAAATTTTTGGCCCGGTCGTGACCATTACGCCGTTCGACAACGAGGATGAAGTGATCGGCTACGCGAACGATTGCGACTACGGCCTTGCCTCCAGCGTCTGGACCCAGAGCCTGAGCCGCGCCCACCGCGTCGCCGAAAATATTCACACCGGCACCGTTTGGGTAAATTGCTGGCTGGTGCGCGATCTCCGCGTCCCCTTTGGCGGGATGAAACAAAGCGGCGTCGGCCGCGAAGGCGGCGAGGAAGCCCTCCGGTTTTTTACGGAACCAAAAAACGTCTGCATCGCAAAGTGACCCTGACCTGGCTGGCGCCATCGCCGCAACAAGACCGCCGCGAGTTTCTGCACTCCGTTTACGAGCTGGCCAAATCTTTCCCGGAACCGCTGTTTGCGACGGCGATTCCGATTGGATCCGACGGGAAGATCACCATGCTCCACATCGTGGGGGGAACCCGTGATGGCGACCTTTTCCAGTTCGACGATGATTTGGTTCAAGCCTTCAAAGCGCTGAGCGCAGCTGCCCTCGCCGAATTTTCACATGAGGAAATGGAATCGGCGCAACGAGCATTGGAGCTGCGGGAGATCGGCGCGTTGAGTGGCGCTTCGCGGGAAGAATTGGCAGTCGTTGTCCCGTCCGCCTCGGTTGCGAAGATTCAGGAGCGGATCGCGCGCCTCTTCTCGCACTGACAAATCTGTGTAAATCTGCGTAATCTGCGGATAGAGAATCTGACTCGATCACGAGCACGATTACGATAAAAGGAGCAAACCATGAGCGGAGTACGAGTCTTGGTCGGAACGCGGAAAGGCGCGTTTGTGCTGACGGCGGACGGGAAGAGGGAGAACTGGGAAGTAAGCGGGCCCTTTTTCGCGGGGTGGGAGATGTATCACCTGAAAGGATCTGCCGCGGATCCGAATCGGATTTATGCATCGCAATCCAGCAGCTGGTTCGGACAGATCATCCAGCGTTCGGATGACGGTGGGAAAACCTGGTTCCAGCCGGGGCTGGCACCGGGCGAGCCGACCACGGACGCGGATGGAATGCCGAAGGGCGAAAGTAACAAGTTCGCCTACGACGTCTCGCCGGAGACGGGCAAGCCTCTCACTACCCACATGTGGTACGACGGCACCCAGCATCCATGGGAATTCAAGCGAGTCTGGCACCTCGAGCCGTCGGCCACCGACCCCAACCACGTCTATGCCGGGGTCGAGGACGCGGCGCTATTTGAATCGAAAGATGGCGGGCAAAACTGGACCGAGCTGGCCGCGTTGCGCGGCCATGAGAGCGGCCCGAAATGGCAGCCCGGCGCCGGCGGAATGTGTCTTCATTCGATCGTGCTCGACCCGGCAAATCCTCGGCGCATCTACGTAGCCATCTCAGCGGCCGGGTCTTTCCGCACCGACGACGGCGGGAAAACCTGGAAACCAATCAATCGCGGCCTGCATTCGCAATACATTCCCGATCCCCACGCGGAAGTGGGCCATTGCGTGCATCACATCGCGATGCATCCGAAACGTCCGAACGTTCTCTTCATGCAAAAACACTGGGACATCATGCGGAGCGACGACGCGGGCGAATCGTGGCGGGAAGTGAGCGGCAATCTGCCGACCGATTTCGGGTTCCCGATCGACATTCACGCCCATGAACCGGACACCATTTACGTGGTGCCGATCAAGAGCGACTCGGAGCATTTTCCGCTCGACGGCAAACTGCGGGTCTATCGGAGCCGGACCGGCGGGAACGAATGGGAAGAGCTGACCAACGGTCTGCCGCAAAAGGATTGTTACGTCAATGTCCTCCGCGACGCCATGGCGGTCGATTCGCTCGACTCGTGCGGAATTTATTTCGGGACTACCGGCGGCCAGGTGTATTGCTCACGCGATTCTGGGGACACCTGGGAAGCGATCGTGAGGGATTTGCCCGCGGTATTGTCGGTGGAAGTGCAAACCTTGCGCTAAAGCGCGGCGGTAAATCCCAAATCCCAAGCACCAAATCCCAAGTAATCTCCAAAAGGGTGAAATCTAAAAAAAACGGAGCAGCTCCTCAGCTTTTTTTGAGTTTGAGGTTTTCGATTTACCTGGGATTTGGGTTTTGGGATTTGGGATTTTGAAAACATGATTCGCGTCGTCCTTCCCCACCACCTCAAGACCCTGGCACGCGTGACCGACGAGGTGCACTTGAACATCAACGGTTCGACCACCATCGGGGCCGTGCTCGATGCCCTGGAGGAGAAGTATCCGATGCTTCGGGGAACGATCCGCGATCACGGAACTCTGAAGCGCCGTCCAATGGTGCGCTTCTTCGTTTGCGGCGAGGATCTGTCCCTGGAACCGCCGGATCGCCCGTTGCCCGAGCAGATCGTCAACGGAACAGAGCCATTCTTCATCATGGGAGCGATCGCGGGCGGCTGAATTTGTGAGTAACAACGGAGATCAAAAGGAGACTTATGTGCCGAAACATCAAAACCCTGCATAACTTTTTGCCGCCGGCGACCCACGACGAAATCCGGGCGTCAGCTTTGCAATTCGTCCGCAAGCTGAGCGGGTTCACCAAGCCGTCGAAAGCGAACGAAGAAGCATTCAATCGTGCGGTGCACGATGTGACCCACGTTGCCGAGCATCTGCTCGAGTCGCTGGTCAGTAATGCTCCGCCGCGGGACCGCGAGGTGGAAGCAGTAAAGGCGCGGGAGCGTTCGGCGAAGCGTTTTGGCCCATCGCCCATTCCCGTTCCGGTGCCTGATCACGTTCATTGAACGTTCGGCCGCAGGAAACCACGGACGCGATGAAAGCAATAACGCGCTGGGGCCTGCGGCTCTGCATCATCGCAGGAATAGCCGGAAGCGCGTTCGCCAGCCCGGGTTCGCTCGCCATCAGTAACGTCACGGTTGTCGATATGACTGGCGCCAGCCAGCCTCGCAAGGCCACGGTGCTCATCGCGAACGGAACGATCGCATCGGTCGGTTCGCCGGAGGAAACGCGGATTCCGGAAGGAGTCGTGTCGGTCGATGGCACCGGAAAATATTTGATTCCCGGTCTCGTGGACATGCACATGCACCTCTCCTACGTGACCGAGCTGGCGTTACCGGTCCTTCTGGCGAATGGCGTGACCGCTGTGCGTGATATGGGCGGCGATCTTGCTGAGATCGATCGGTGGCGTGATGAAATTGGGAAAGGCACACGCCCCGGACCGCGGATTTTTCGAGCGGGGCCGGTCCTTGATGGCCCGCGGCCCGAGGAAGGCAAATATCGCGTCATTGTTAAGACGCCGGAGGAAGGACGCCGCGCTGTTCAGGACGTGAAGGCGCGCGGCGCAAATTTCATCAAGGTTTACCATTTCCTTTCGCGGGAATCGTATTTCGCCATCGCGGACGAAGCGAAGAAACAGGGTTTATCCTTCAGTGGCCACATCCCCAATGGAGTCGCGCCCGGCGAAGCCTCCGAAGCGGGCCAGCGCACCCTCGAACACACCACGGTGCTGTTGCAGGCCACGATCTCGCTCCAGAAAAAAGATGGGCGCAACTCGAAAGAACTAACCGCCCAGGCGTTCGACGCTTTGCTCGGCCCCGAGGGTGCGGGTTGGTTCGGGACAATGGCAAAGAACGGCACCTGGCACACGCCAACGCTCGTCCTCGCCCGATCGTTTCTGCTTCGCTCCGAACTGGCCGCCGCGCCGGATGAGCGGCGCAAATATGTCGCGCCGGCGACGAAAGAGCTTTGGGAGAAGAACAATCCGGTCCCGCAAAACGTGTCGCCCGCGGACATGGCCGACCGGAAAAAAGCGCTCGGGCAGATGTATCAGGTTGTAGGGGTGATGCGTAAGGCCGGCGTCCAGATGCTGGCGGGGACCGATCCACCGACGCGCGACGTCTTTCCGGGATTCAGTCTGCACGATGAGCTTGGGTTGCTGGTTGCGGCCGGACTTACGCCGCTCGAAGCGTTGCAGTCCGCGACGGTCAACCCAGCGAAGTGTCTCGGCGCTACAGATCGTTTCGGCACGGTCGAAAAAGGGAAGGCGGCCGACCTGGTCTTACTCGAGGGCGATCCCTTGGCGGACATCGCCAATACGAAGAAGATCGCGGCGGTAGTTGCCGGCGAAAACTTCTTCGCGCGGCCGGCTCTCGACGAGATGCTGCGGAAAGCCGAACAGGGAGCGACGACCAAATGAGCAATACCTTTGAAAGTTCGCGTGCCCCCGAGCCGGTTGGAGCGTTTCCCCATGCCAAGCGTGTCGGCGAGCTCCTTTTTCTCTCGGGCATCGGCCCGCGGGTGAGGGGAAGCAAAGAGATCCCAGGCGTAACCCTTGACGCCGAACGCAACGTCATCAGTTACGACATCGAGACGCAGTGCCGCGCCGTCTTCGAGAATGTCCGGCTCGTCCTGGAAGATGCCGGCGCGAGCTGGAACGACATCGTCGATGTCACAGTTTTCCTCACCAACATGAAAGGCGACTTCCCAATCTACAACAAACTCTACGCCGAATACTTCGCGGGCGAGGGTAAGCCCAACCCGACCAGGACCACCGTGGAAGTGACGGCGTTACCTACGCCAATCGCGATTGAACTGAAGGTCATCGCGAATCTGGAAGCCAGGAAGCCATGAAAAGAATCTCAGAAATCTTCCTGGCTTCGTGGTTTCCAGATTGATTCATGTCATTCCGAATCCTCGCTGCGGATCATACCGGGATCACCGTTTCAAACATCGAGCGTTCGCTCGAATTCTGGCGAAACGTGCTTGGCTTTGAGTTATCGCATCGCGCTCATCAGAAGGGTGAGCTGGCCGAACAAATCACCGGGAAGGTCATTGCGAATTTGGAAGCCATGAAAAGAATCTCAGAAATCTTCGTGGCTTCGTGGTTTCCAGATTGATTCATGTCATTCCGAATCCTTGCTGCTGATCATACCGGGATCACCGTTTCAAACATCGAGCATTCGCTCGAATTCTGGCGAGACGTGCTTGGCTTTGAGTTATCGCATCGCGCTCATCAGAAGGGTGAGCTCGCCGAACAAATCACGGGGAAGGTCATTGCGAATTTGGAAGCCATGAAAAGAATCTCAGAAATCTTCGTGGCTTCCTGGTTTCCAGATTGATTCATGTCATTCCGAATCCTCGCTGCCGATCATACCGGGATCACCGTTTCAAACATCGAGCGTTCGCTCGAATTCTGGCGAGACGTGCTCGGCTTCGAGTTATCGCATCGCGCCCATCAGAAGGGTGAGCTGGCCGAACAAATCACGGGGGTGCACGGCGCCGAAATCCTGATCGCGGTCCTGAAAGCGCCCGGGCACAAGATTGAGCTCCTTGAATACCGGGCCCCCGCTGATCGGCGGCAGCAGAACGATGTTCGTCCCTGCGACCTTGGCGCGGCGCACATCGCACTCACCGTGGATAATCTCGAATCCATCCTCGACCGGATTGCCGCTTTTGGTTGGAAGCCGGCCGGCGCGCCGCAATTCCTGACCGTCGGCCCGAACGCCGGCAAGCGCGTCATCTACGTGCGCGATCCGGATGGAACCACCATCGAGCTCATGCAATTGCCTCATTGAGTCGGGCCACTGATGAACACGGATCATCACGGATTTGAATCTCTCTGAATCCGTGTTTCATCCGTGTTAATCTGTGGCCAATTTCTCCCGTTCGCTAACGACCATGACCTTATCCTTTTCCACTGAGGAAAATTTCGCGCGGCAGCTGGATGCGGAAGATCCGTTGCGCTCTTTCCGCGAGAAGTTTCATCTCCCGCTCGGCCCCAACGGCCAGCCGCTTGTTTATTTCGCGGGAAACTCGTTAGGCCTGATGCCCAGGTCGGCCCGGCAAATCGTCGAACAGGAGCTGGATGACTGGGCGAAACTCGCAGTCGATGCGCACCTGAACGCGGCCACGCCCTGGTATTCCTACCATGAGACTTTGCGTGAACCGATGGCGCGGATCGTCGGCGCGAAACCGGTCGAAGTGATCTGCATGAACAGTCTGACGGTGAATATCCACCTGATGATGGCCACGTTCTACCGGCCGACAGAATCGCGTTTCCAGGTCCTCATGGAAGATCCGGCATTTCCTTCCGACACCTACGCGATCAAGACGCAGCTGGCTCATCATGGGCGGGATGCAAACGAGGCGTTACTCCTCGCCAGGCCCCGGGAAGGGGAGGCGATCGTCCGGACCGATGACATCATCGACCTGATCGAACGCAACGCCGACACCCTTGCCGTCGTGCTCATTGGAGCCGTCAACTTTTTCACCGGCCAGCTCTTCAATATTCCCGCGATTACTGCCGCAGCGCAGAAGCGCGGGATCATCGTCGGAGTCGATCTCGCCCATGCGGTCGGCAACGTCCCGATGGCTTTGCATGATTGGAACGTCGACTTCGCCGTGTGGTGTTCCTACAAATACCTGAACGCGGGACCAGGCGCGGTGGCCGGCGCATTTGTTCATGAAAGGCACGCCACCAACACGGATTTGCCGCGGCTCGCCGGATGGTTCGGCAACGACCCGAAGACGCGGTTTCGGATGCAGCTCAACCCGGAGTTTATCCCAGTGGGGTCCGCTGATGGGTGGCAGGTCAGTAATCCCCCGATTTTTTCGATGGCGCCGCTCGGCGCTTCACTGGCCGTGTTCGATGAAGCTGGCGGAATGGGGCCGTTGCGCGACAAGTCGAAGAAGCTGACCGCTTACCTTGAATTCCTTCTTGGCGAAGCCGGCTCAGATCGCTTCACGATCATCACGCCGGGTGACCCGGAAGCGCGGGGCTCCCAGCTCTCGATCCTGGCCCACGAGAACCCGAAGGAGCTGCACCAGAAGCTGGACGCGGCCGGCGTGAGGGCCGATTTCCGCGAGCCGAACGTCATCCGCGCCGCTCCGACGCCGCTCTACAACAGCTTCCACGACGTCTGGCGGTTCGCCCAAATCCTAAGCTCCCATCGGTGAGCGGGGACGATCAAGGCGGGGCGGTTCCAAGACCGTCCTCCCTCGAACGCGACGACGACGGATTCGCGCGCTACCTCCGCGGCTTCGGCCCGATCGGAGTCCTGGCGATCGTTCTAATTCTTGCCGGCAATGTGCTCCTCATTCCGCTGAGCGCGGTCCTCGTCCTTCTCTGGGCGTGGATCTCGAAAACCCCATGGCGCGATCTTGGTTTCGTTAGGCCGGGGAGCTGGGTCCGTACGCTTCTCGCAGCGACGGTGGCCGGCGTCGTTCTCAAGCTGGTCATGGAAATCGATTGTCATGCCGCTCCTCGGTGCGCCCCCGATCAACCAGGCATTCCATTTCATGGTCGGGAACACGGCCGAAATTCCGTGGATGCTTTACGTCATAATCATCCATGCCGGCATCGGGGAAGAGATCCTCTTTCGCGGTTGGGCGTTCGAGCGTTTTGCAAAGTTGCTGGGATCAGCGCCGTGGGCGAAAGCGATCGCGGTGATCGGCACCTCCGCCTGGTTCGGTTACGCCCACCTGGGTTTTCAGGGGATGCCTGCGGTGCAGCAGGCCGCCATCGTCGGTTTGATCTTCGGGACGTTCTTCGCCTTCCGAAAGAATATCTATCCCCTGATCATCGCGCACATCGCGTTCGATATAGCCGCGTTCGCCATCATCTATTTCGATCGCGAATCCGCCGTCGCGCATTGGTTTTTCAAGTGATGCTTGCGTGGAGGGACGCCCGCCGTGGCGTCCCAACGTATTCAGTTTACGCGCATCATCTCGGAGGACGGGACAGCGCCCGTCCCTCCAAAAGAACCCCGTTAAAATTGTTGGGCGTCTCGGTGAGACGCCACCGTAAAAAATAATGGCGTCGGGCACAGACGCCCCACAATACCACCCGGCGCCACGCTGCTACGCCTTTCCCGCGATCACTTCTCTGACCGTGCCGATCAATTCCTCGATCCCAAATGGTTTCGCCAGGTGTCTGATCTGGCCGGTCCCCAGGAAATCCTTGATCCACGATTCGGCCGCGAAGCCGGTGATAAAAACGAATCGCTTCTCCAGATTCGGCCGAAGCTCTTTGGCCTGAATATAGAACTCATCGCCGCGCAGGCGCGGCATCATCAGGTCACAGATCACCGCGTCGTATTCGTGGACCTTTACCTTGAGGAGCGCTTCCTCGCCATCAAACGCCACGTCCACGAGATAATTTTCGTCTACCAGGATCCATTGCAGGGCTGAGGCGAGCTGCTTGTCGTCGTCCACCACCAGGACCGCTTTGAGCGGCTGGGGGTGCACAGCGGCGCGGGTCGAACCGTTTTGTTTGTCTTCTGCCATGGCGAATTGGGTAGGTTAGCTCGAATCAGTCATAACCCATCATGGAGCGTTTGCGAGTGATACTCGACGGTCCGCAGTTAGGAATTCCCTTCCCGGAAGAACTGCGCTAAGCACAACTCATCCATATGAAGTACGTCATCGTCATTGTCCGGGTGTTGCTGGGCCTCATGTTCGTCGTGTTCGGATCGAATGCTTTTCTCAAGTTCATGCCGATGCCGGAGATGCACGGTCAGGCTGGCGCTTTCATCACCGCTTTGGTTAGCAGTGGCTATATGTATGTGATCGCCGCCCTTCAGGTTCTCGGCGGCCTCTGCTTGCTCCTCGGCGCCCGCTTCGTCGCGCTCGGCCTCACCTTGCTCGGGCCGGTGATCGTGAACATCGTTCTTTATCACCTCTTTCTCGATGCCCAGGGAATGCCGATCGCGATCGTCACGGCGGCGCTCGCCCTTTTTCTTCTCTGGGTCTATCGCTTTAAGTTCCCGGCGATCTTTCAGCCGTAAATTGGCGCACCGTCGCTTTTGAGCGACCGGAACGCAGGAACCCAGAAAAGAGGAGAGGCCGTAATCATTGCCGCCCCGAAGGGCGAATGGCAGGACGCGGCGAAACAGCGCAGTGGGAGCAAGGCTCACATACCTAACGTTTCAAAGCCACCGCGAACGCGTGCAGCTCCGCCGTCATTAACCCGGCCACCACCGCCGGATCGCTTTCCATGAACGCTTTCGCTGCCGTTTCGCCCTCGGCCTCGAAGATCGCAATTCCGAAAGTCTTGTCGCCTGGCTCCTTCGTCCGGCCGGCCAGGATCAGCTCGCCGGTCTCGATCGCGTGCTGGAACCGCGCGAAATGCCGCGACATCACCATGTTATCTTCTTTCGTCCAGGCTGAGTCCGAATGAAGCCGCGGGACAAGCCGCAGCACGTAGATGAATTGCTTCGGTTTTTCGGATTTTTGCTCTGCCGCCGGCGATAGCGCGGTGACCGACAAAACGAGGGAGGCGGCGATAAGTAAACGATACATGGTCTTCATGGGCGATTCGGCCACGTTGGGTTTTTTCTGAGCTGAGTGCGAGCTGTTCCCGCCCCTGGTGCCAAAACTCTAATCGGGAACGCCGATGGCCCTGCTCTGTTGCGTGGGCGGGGAGCCAGGCGGAGAGAGCAAGAGCAAGAGCAAGAGCAAGAGCAAGAGGTGGAGATGGGCATCGTCATTTCTAATCAGCCAATTCTGCCCCGCGCTTTTTTTCCTGCTTTCCTGAGTTCCTGATTCATCCATTCTTCCCCGTGCCGAAATTTGTCCTGATCGGGAGTGGGCTCGCGGGCGGAGTGCTCGCCGCTTATCTCGGCCGCCGTGGTTACGAGATCGAGCTTTACGAACGCCGGGCCGATCCCCGCGAAGGCAATTCTGTTGGGGGTCGCTCGATCAACCTCGCGCTCTCCACCCGCGGCATCCACGCCCTCGAACAGCTCGGGATCGCAGACGAAGTCTTGGGCCACGCCATTCCCATGCCGGGGCGGATGATCCACGACAAATCAGGCGAGCTCCATTTTTCGCCGTACGACCGCGATCCGCGGAAACACATTAACTCGATCGGCCGCGCGGCCCTTAACACGACCGTGATCGAAGCCGCCCTGCGTTATCCGAATGTCCGCGTCTTCTTCAATCACCGCTGCACCGGCGTCGATCTCGATTCCACGACCGCTCACTTCACTGATTCATCTCCAGCTTCCCCGCCTGTCCGCGGCGATTCCATCATCGGCGTTGATGGCGCGTTCTCTGCCGTTCGGCAATCGATGCAAGAGCAGATTCCCGGGTTCAAGTACGACGAAAGTTATCTCGCTCACGGCTACAAAGAGTTGACCATTCCCCCCGCCGCTGACGGTTCCTGGCGAATGGAGAAACACGCCCTCCATATCTGGCCCCGGAAAAGTTTTATGATGATCGCGTTGCCCAACCCGGACGGCTCATTCACCTGCACGTTGTTTTGGGAATTCAAAGGGCCGCGCAGCTTTGAGACCACGACCAGCGACGCCGATGTGGCCCGCTTCTTTGAGGAAGAATTCCCCGATGCGGTCCCGCTCATGCCCACGTTGCTGGAGGATTTTCAGAAGAACCCGACGGGCTCGCTCGTGACCGTCCGCTGCGCGCCCTGGTTTTATAAAGACAAGGTCGCGCTGGTCGGTGACGCCGCTCACGCCGTGGTTCCGTTCTACGGGCAGGGGATGAATGCCGCGTTCGAGGACTGCGTGGTCCTTGACGAATGTCTGGCCGCGTTTCCAGAGAACCGCGAGCGCGGATTCGCCGAATACTTCGAGCGTCGGAAAGTGAATGCTGACGCGCTGGCCGATCTGGCGGTTCAGAACTTCATCGAGATGCGCGACAAGACCGCGTCGAAAGCATTTCGCGCGAAGAAGAAGCTCGATCACGGGCTCGAGGCGCTGCTTCCGGGGATTTACCTGCCTCTCTACACGATGGTGACATTCACGCGGATCCCTTACGCGCAGGCCTCAAAACGCGCACGTCTTCAGGATGCCATCGTCTTCGGCACGATTGCGACGGTTTGTGTTGTAGTCGCGTTCCTCCTCGCGCGATTTTTGGCTGCCGGCTCTTAGATCTGAGCGTGATCTCGGAGGGACGTGCTTCCGCACGTCCGCCTTCGTTTTGTGGGCAAGGCGAAAAGAATGGACGTGCAGAAGCACGTCCCTCCGATCCCGCGCGGGATTTGGGAGCACCGCAATCGCTCGGGTTGTAGCGACGGCGCTCAGTCGCCGTGACACGCGCACATACGGCAACAGAGCGGCGTCGCTCCAACTGAGCCTCCCCTTCGGAGGGACGTGCTTCCGCACGTCCGCCTTCGTTTTTGTGGGCAAGCCGAAAAGAACGGACGTGCAGAAGCACGTCCCTCCGTTTACGCGCGCGATTTGGGAGCACCGCAATCGCTCTGGCTGTAGCGACGGCGCTCAGTCGCCGTGACACGCGCTCATACGGCAACAGAGCGCCGTTGCGACAACTGAGCCTCCCCTTCGGAGGGACGTGCTTCCGCACGTCCGCCTGTGTTTTTGTGGCAAGGCGAAAAGTACGGACGTGCAGAAGCACGTCCCTCCGATCACGTCCGCGCGAGCCGCGCGCGATAAAAAAATTGCGCGATCACGATCGCTCCGACGCTGATACTCGCATAAAGCAATATCGTCTCTGTCGTGAATTGTCCGTAAAATCCGGCGAAATCCAGCATCGGATTCTTCCCGCGATCGTTCACGACGACGTACCAGAACGTTAGAAACGCCACGATAAATGTCTTCGGGTTCGCGGTGACGACGCCGAGTGCGGTCGCGATCGCGGCTACCAGCAGGATCCCGCCTGACAACGCCGCCACGGCCGCTGGGCCGTGCGAGATCGTCCGGAGCAACGGCGCCGCGCAAAGAAGCAGACCAAGCAAAAGCGTCGAACCAAACTTCCACCAAACATAACGTTCCCTGAGCCGCGGGACCGAACGCACGCATGCCAGCGTGCCGGCTCGCCCATCACGCGTCGCCACGTCCGACACGATGATCGCGAGGGTCGCGAACACGATCGGCAGGATAGCGGCCGGCGCGGCGAACAAACTTCCAATCGTAATCGCGACGAAGGCCACAAACGCGAACGGCAGCAAGGTGAGCGTGAGCAGCGCGTCGGTCCATATCGCGCTGAAGAACGAGCCGCCCCGCCCCGGCATCGTCAGCAGGGTCACCGCCCGGCGGCTCACCGGTTTAAACAAATTCTGAATCTTCCCGATCCAGTTCCGGCGCCCTTTCCCTGCCACCTGCTTGGTTCGGACCGGATCAAACCGGTGAAAGAACAACGCCGCGACCGGCAATAGCGCCAGCGGGGCAACCAGTGAGATGAGCCGGGGCACGACCCATTCGCCAGTCAGACGTAATCCCGAAAAAAGAATCGTCGGCTTCGCGGGATCGAAAGGCGACGCGCCGATCGAAACCGACTCGGTGTGCAGGGTTCGCTGCATCTGGTCAATCATGAATCCGAACCCGGTGAAATCGAAGCAGCGCGCCCAATTAATCGCGCCGCCGCTGGTTTCGTTCGCGACCACGAGTCCGATTACCGCCATCCAAAGAAAAAAATAAAGGACGTCCCCGAGTTTGCCCGAGAGCCAGCGGATTGATTCGAACAGGACCGCGACCGCGGAAACGAACACGATCGCCGGAGGAGTGAGAAGAAGATACTGCTCGATGAAAACCAGCGGCTCGATCCGGGCTTCGCCCCGCACCATCAGCATCACCATTGAGCTGAGCATGAAGCCGACAACGAACGTCGCGAGGAAGGTGAGGTTGCCGAGAAATTTCCCGAGCAGGTATTCGCCCGCGCGCATCGGAGTTGACGCCGCGATCACTCCACAACGGGTCACGACATCGCGCCGGATGGCGTTCGAGATAACGTAGAATCCGAACAGGCCAACGAAGATCATCGCTAGCGAGGCCGTGCCCATGCCGATCGCGCCGGAATTGTAAATCGCGCGCTGCCCGTTGATCTGGATCAGCGTCCGGCCGGTCGAAGGCGAGGGGATCCAGACGTAGGCGAACGCACTCAGGAGAAGAAAGACGATCACTGTCGAAACCCGGCGAAACCGGATCCGGAAATCCGCTGTCACGAGCGCGCCAATCCGGGAGAGAGACGCTGTCATGGCAACGGAGGCGGCGGCGGCGCGGCCTTGCCGAAATTCATCAGGTAAAGAAACGCATCTTCCAGCTCCGGCTCGACCGCTTCGGCGGCGACGGCGGGCGAAGGGCCCACGAACCGGATGTGGACACCGTCCGGTTTGCGCACCGCGCTTGAAATTTTCAACGTCGTCCTGAGCTGATCGAATTGCTCCGAAGCGACCACGCTTTTCCAGACGTGCCCTTCGCATGTTTGCAGGAGCGATTCAGGCGTCGCCATCGTGAGCAGCCCGCCCTCTTTCATGACCGCGATCTCAGTCGCGATCGATTCCACGTCGGAGACGATGTGAGTGGAAAGGATCACCAGTTTCCCGAACCCGATCTCGGAAAGGACGTTTCGGAACCGGACCCGCTCCTCCGGATCAAGACCGGCCGTAGGTTCGTCCACGATCACCAGCTCCGGGTCGTTGATCAGCGCCTGGGCGATACCGAGCCGCTGCTTCATCCCGCCCGAGAACCCGCCGACGGTGCGGTTCGCCACTCCGTGAAGATTGACGCTCTCCAGCATCTCGATGATCCGCTTTTTCGAACGAACGCCTTTGAGCGCCGCGAAGTACGTCAGGAACTCGGTTGCCGTCAGGTTGTCGTACACGCCGAAATCCTGCGGGAGATAACCGAGCCGCCGCCGGAGCGCGTTCGGTCGTTTCACGATGTCTTCGCCGTGAAACAGGATCCGGCCGCTCGTCGGCCGGGTAATCGTCGCGATCATCTGCATCAACGTCGTTTTACCCGCGCCATTCGGCCCGAGCAGGCCGATCACCCCCGATTTTACCTCGAGCGAGACGTCGCGGACTCCGTAATTGCCGGCCCGGAACCGCTTCGAGACGTTCTCAATCGTTAACACGCCGGCGAGTATGTCAGCGCTACCGCCACG
Source organism: Chthoniobacterales bacterium (assembly GCA_035536995.1). Lineage (GTDB taxonomy): Bacteria > Verrucomicrobiota > Verrucomicrobiia > Chthoniobacterales > UBA10450 > AV80. Next base: position 16,588 of record DATLNB010000079.1, read on the forward strand.
AGGTCACGTATTTATCGGAGGGGAGGTGCTTCCGCAGGTCCTTCTTTTTCCCCGCAGCCACAGCGATCCGACGCGCGAGGATGTGCAGGCGCCGCCGCCACGAGGTCACGTGTTTATCGGAGGGATGTGCTTCCGCACGTCCTTCTTTTTCCCGAGAGCCACAGCGATCGACGCGCGAGGATGTGCAGGCGCCGCCGCAACCTCACGACAACATCCGAGACCTTGCCCGCGAATGGACGCGATTGACGCGAATCTTAGAATCATTTTAGGTGCGGTATGCTCAAACGAATCTCTTGGGGTGTGTTCCTTGTTCTCACGTTCGCAACTTTAGGTGTCTCGCAAAGCATTCCCAAGCGGGGCGCGACCTCTTCGGTTGAACTCAAGAAGCAGCTCGAACAGTTCAATAACGACGTCGCTGCCTGGAATAAGCGGTGCAAGGTGACCAAGACGGACGCCGAGGAGGCCTGGTGCAAAAAGGAACGTGCCCGGATCGACGCTCGCCGAGCCGAACTCGTTGCTTCTGGAGCACTCCCGAAATAACCGGAGAGATCGCTCTTTCTACCCTCGTTCCCAAACTCCTGTTTGGGAACGCCCATGTCTTCGAAACTCCGTCTGATCGACCCCGCAATAACGAGCGCGGACGTGCAGAAGCACGTCCCTCCGAATAAAGTCCTCTCATGGTTCCGATCCCCATTCGCGTTCATTCGCGCCCATTCGCGGGCAAATTCCTCGGATTAGTTGCACTGCGTTCCTCCGGGATAGCAAAGCCGAGTCTTCAATCCTGTAAAAATCCTGTTAATCCTGTCTAGTTGATCCCGTGACCACCGATGCCGCCCAGCTCGCCAACGATCGCTACGAGATCGCCGACGCCCTTCATCGCTATGCCTTCGGCCTCGATCACGGCGACGCCGATTCGCTCGCCTCAGCCCTGGCCGAAGATTGCATCTTCGATTTCCGGCCCGCCGGCAAAAAGCTTGGGCTCGATTTCCCGAAGCTGACCAGCCGCCAGGCCATCCTCGATGCCGTCCTGCCGTTGATCGGCCCCCTCGACACCAGCCACACCACCAGCAATCTCCAGATGGAAGTGAGCGACGATTCCGCCACGCTCTCCGCCTGCGTCATGTCTCAACATTTCATGCCCCGGGAAGGCGCCCGCCGCGGCGCCGAGAACGCCCTGCTCATGAACCGCTACGATTGCGAGCTCGTCCGGGACGGCCAGAAATGGCGGTTCAAACGCATCACCATCGACAACGCCTGGGCCCAGGGCGACCCCGAAATCCTGAACGCCCTCGCCACCCACCGCGTCCTTACCTCAAAACTCCGCCGACCCTTGTAAACGATGCGGGTCACCGGCCCGTTTCGCATGGGCGAATCAGGAACGCCCGAAGTAAGGAAAGGACGGTGGGAAGCAGGAAGGCAGGAAAGGACGCAGAAGAAAACCACTGGGGGAGGGGCGAATCAGGAATCCGGGAAACGAGAAAAAGACGTGTTCCTGCTTTCCTGATTCGCAATGGGTCCCTGCACCTATCGTTCTTCCATTGTAGGGCAGCGCACCGCCTGCCGCGTTGTTTCCTCGTTGGTCCCTCGTTCCTAAACTCTGTTTGGGAACGCGAGTGTCCCCGCAACTCTGTTGCCCCGGTCGCAAACCGGCTCCCATCTCTCTTCCTGCTTTCCCGCCTTCCTGATTTTTCCTGGTTTCCTGGGTTCCTGATTCATTTGATTCCCAGCATCGCCAGGACCTCGCACGCGGCGCCGGTGCCGTCTACCTGCCCAGCGCATTGCACCGAAAGTATCCTCGCGCGGCCCGGCAATGGCAGTACGTGTTCCCTGCCGGCAACGTTTCGCTGGATCCGCGCAGCGGAGAGAAACGGCGTCATCATATCGGCGAACGGAATTTGCAAAATGCCGTAAAGGAAGCCCTCCGCAGCGCCGGAATTGCGAAGGCGGCCAGCTGTCATACCTTTAGGCATAGCTTTGCGACCCACCTGCTTGAGAGCGGCTATGATGTTCGGACCGTTCAGGAGCTTCTCGGACACAAGGATGTTTCCACCACCATGATTTATACCCACGTCGGGAACCGCCCCGGATTGAGCGTTCGCAGCCCGGTCGACGAACCCGTTTCCCGGCCCTCGGCCGAGTTAGACGAAGAAATGTTCGCCTTTAAAGGCGAACATTCATCTAAATCTCGTTAGGCCCATGCTGCGCGCTATCAAGCAGACTGTCCTGATCGTGATCCTCGCTACTCTCGCTGCCTGCCGCAAAGAGGAGCCTCTAGTGGACTCTGCCGAGCAGATGCGCATCGCCGGTTCGCTGCAAGCCCTTGTGCGTCCGAACGCGCGCGTGGTGCTTTATTCCTTAGATCCAAACGTATACGAGGAGCCACCGGCCGGCACGGAGATTTTTCGCGGATACCGCGTGTTGGGCAGAGCCGAGATTACCGATCCTGCAGAGCGAGAAGGCTTGGTGAAGGCGTTGTCCGAAAGCGCCCGCAAGAATCGTGGCGTAGTCGCCCTGTGCTTCAATCCTCGGCATGGCCTCCATATCGAGGGCGGCGATGCGCCCGTCGACCTCGCGATCTGCTTCGAATGCCTGCAGGTATATCCAGCCGGTTTCAACGCAGACAAACCATTTATCATTAGCGAGGCACCAGAGCCCCTGTTCGACGCATCCCTCAAAAAGCATGGTCTACCCAAATCCGAGGCCTAACCAGGCGATGGAGCGAACGGCCGACCGATGTACGTTCCATTTCTAAAATGATTTTCACCCCTCCACTCCGACCCACGCCCGCTCTCGTCCGCCGTCGCTCATCTTGTTCTCTTAGCGCGGCTCAAGGCCATTCTCCAGCTCCAGAAGCTACGGCTCTCGCCACCAGAGACTCGCGATCTGCGTCTTGTTGTAGATTTCTCGCATGATGAGGGCAGCGTGGAGACATATTGTGCCGATCGCTTCTACCTTATGTCAGCGGACCTTCGTCGCTCCAGACGAGTGGGGGGCGGGTTCCGTCGGGAGCTTCATTGGTTCTTCGGTTCGTGTTCACCCAAGTCATCTAACCATGCGATGGAGCGAACGGCGGACCGCTGTACGCTCCACTTTTAAGATGACTTTCCCACTTCCACTCCGAGCGACGCGCGCCCTGGTCCGCCGTCGCTCATTTTGTTCTCGTTAGGTCTATGCGCCCCCTGTTCGTTTTTGTTGCGGTTCTGCTCGCTGGATGCAGCACTTACACCAGCATCGTTGGCCCATATCGAGCGAGCCTGTCGCCGCGCGACGTTCGGGCGATCACTCAAATTGCGCAGGGCATTTACCCCGGACATTACAACCAAATGACCCTCAACGCGGTTGGTCGTGACGAAGTTTGGGTCGATGCACTGTCGCATGCAGCCACCGGGTCGTACGGTTACGTGGCTGTTCGCCGTCACGGCATATGGAAGCGCGGTGCGATACAGACGTCGGCCCGATACACGCCGCTTGCGATACGCGATTGATCAGGACACGATGCAAAAAGACCTAACCAGGCGATGGAGCGAACGGCTGGCAGCGTTGGTTGATAATCTTCCATGAGATTCCACCCTCAACCCCCTGCGACGCCCTCTCCCGCCAGCCGTCGCTCATCTTGTTCTCGTTAGGCGTATGCGCGCTACGATGCGGAGGGCAAATGTGATGTTACTGGCTGCGATTGCGATTGCCGCGTGTGGTTACACGGTCGCAGCCTTGGTCATTCCACACCTCCCTGTGCGCCTCGGCTTCGAGGGTGTACTCGTCCTCGGCGGAGCAGTCGGCGTGATTAGTTTCGTAGTCGCCGACGTCTTGGCGGCCCGGGCCGCGATCAACGCGGGTTTGGCGTTGCGGCATCAGAAAGCGACGAGGACGGCAGCCGGATACACCACCCTTGCCTTGAGTAGTGTGATCAGCCTTGGAGTCACGGTCATCATAGTCGTCGCCATCATGCAGCCATGACAACGCCTAACCATGCGATGGAGCGAACGGCTGGCAGCCCTGAAGAAAGGCTAAAGGTGAAATTAGAAAGTAGAAAACAGAAACGTGAGCGCTCTCCCGCCAGCCGTCGCTCATCTTGTTGATGCAGTCGCTCTGCTCCCTACCCTTCGGGCTTCGTCTATGTCGCGGCTTGGCAGTCCGTTCCATTCTCGTTAGATGTTGAAACGTGTCGTCATGATTGGCGCGGTTAGTGCGACGTGGCTCGCTGGCGTGGGTTTGGCCGCCGCACCAGCTGAGCTACCTCGGACGACCATTCTTGGTGTCGTTCAACGTCGCGATGGAACCTGGGTGCGTCGTGCGCCGGTACACGTGTCTGCACTGATGCCACCTACTTTCAGTCTGTTGCCGAGCACTCGCGATCTGTTTCTCACCCGTACGATTACCGACCACCGCGGACGCTTTCGCGTCAGTGTAACGCCACCGAAAGCTGCGCGAGGCTTCAACATTATGGTTTTTGATACTGCTCGAAAGAAGACCACTAACGGCACAGCCGTGAGTTATCGACCATCACACGCCTTTCCCGTTGCGGCTGGCAAGCTCAACGTGCTAGTCGTCCCTGAACCCATTCGATGATACGCGTATCCGTCCGCAAGTCAGGAACATCTAACCAGGCGATGCAACGAACCGCGAGCAAGCCTACGACTGACGTTCTGCGTGTTTGCCATCTACCCGCCGGCTGCGTGGCGAGTTACTCAGGGGCTCGCGGTCGCTGATCTTGTGTCTCGTTAGACCTCATGGCACGTCGTTTACTCCTTGCGGCTCTGCTTAGTCTTACGGCCTGCGATCAACAGTTTGAGCGAGATCCCCCGCCCCAATTCAGCAAGACGTCGCACCCCCAAATTGGGGTCAGTTCCGCCTGCGCCTTCGTCGGAGGGACGAAGCCACTTCTCACGGACGTTGGCGGTGCCTACCTTGTGCGGCTGGAGCTTACTCCTGACGGTTCTTGCGGAGAGGCTCGCGCGATTGCCGACATCTGTCGCGCTGGCGGAAGCGCTGTCGTCACCGTCACAGGCAGTTCTATCGCCCCGTTCATCGTTGCCGAAGTCAGCGATCGTGGTGAGGCGCTGGTCCTCTGCAACACGCGTGAGCGCGCCGTGGAGATTTTGCATGCACTCCGATTCGAGGATAAGGAGTTCGGGGAGCAGCCACGATGAGGCCTAACCAGGCGATGGAGCGAACGGCCACCCGTGGCGCGTTCACGCTTCAATTGGCTAGCACCTCTCCGCTGCACACGACGCGCGCTCCCGGTGGCCGTCGCTCATCTTGTTCTCGTTAGGCGTTAGAGATGTCTCGCTTTCGACCAACGTTTGGAAAACTCCTCGCCCCAGTGGCGCTGGTCTTTCTGTCGTTCATTCCCGACATGTTGATTCAGCAGGGCCTTTTTGGCATCCTGTCCTATCCGCTTTCGTCCATCTACCACGGGGCGCCATTCGTGTATGCTGACAAGCCGATGTTCATTACGCCACTCGGAGCAGTTGTCACCGCCGTTGTATGGGCCGTCATCATTTACTTCCTCATATGTGTATTCGCACCGCGTCGATCCCGAAGCCACGCCAAGACCTAACCATGCGATGGAGCGAACGGCGGACCGCTGTGCGATCACATTTCCGATGACTTCCACAGTTCCACTCCGAGCGACGCGCGCCTTCGTCCGCCGTCGCTCATCTTATTCTCGTTAGATGGTAGCGCGCGGCATCGCTAAACAAGTCCTCGGGACGAGTGTGGCCGTGGTCGCCGGATGGTTGGTAGCGCTCTTGTATGTGGAGGTATCAGGGATCATCCAGCTTCTCCAGCAGCCGCACTATATTGTGCCAGAGGCGCTCCTTATTGGGCCGATCATGGCTGGCGTTTTCATGGGCTACTTCATCATTCCCGTCTGGATATTCGTTCTAATTCCACTCTATCTTTTTATTCCGTCATCGAACAGCTTATGGCGATGGCCCATCTGTACTGCCTGCGGCGCACTCGCCGGAATTACGATTATTGCGTTTACCCTTGGCGATTTCCCGCCTGGGCCCGGCAAGAGTTTTTCCGCAGCTTGGGACTTTTACATCATGGCTGCCATCGTCGGCAGCGTGAGTTGTCTGGTTGCAGCATGCACGCGGGACCGATTCAAGCAACCCATCTAACCATGCGATGGAGCGAACGGCGGACCGCTTTGCGCTCCACTTTTGACATGACTTCAACACTTCCACCCAGTGCGACGCGCACCACAGTGTACCGGCCGCGGCGGGTCCGCCGTCGCTCATCTTGTTCTCGTTAGACCGCTCAACAAAAATGAGCCAGAGCGCAGGCATCGCTTCCTCTCCGACGGGAGCCTGGGTCTGGCTCTTCCCGCTCGCATACGGCCTTCACATCGCCGAGGAGTACGCGTTTCACTTTCCGGCGTACGTCGCGAACGTCTCGGGGCGGCACATTTCGAATTCCCAGTTCCTTTTTCTCAACACCGCTTTCTGGCTCCTCACCGTCGCCGCCGTCGCCGTCGTTCTAGCCCGTCCTTCCCAGGCCTGGCTTATCATTACGCTGGCAACCGTTCTCGGCATCAACGCAGCGGTCCACCTTCTCGGCAGCATCGCTACCACTACCTTCTCACCGGGGACCGTCACGGCGGCCCTCCTCTACGTTCCCCTCGTCGTCTACTCACTTCGGCGGGTCCTTCCGCACGTGTGCCGTGGCCTTGCCACGCGGGCCGTGGCCCTGGGCGCGGCAATTCACGCAGGCGTCTTCCTCCTGGCGGCCAACCCGTCGCTCGTCCCATCGCCGTGAGCGGTCTAACCAGGCAATGCAGCTGACGGCGAGCGAGCTTGACGTTTGCGCTTTCGGTATCTGCCGTCGGGAACGTATGCTGCGATCCATGAACAGAGGGCGCGCGGCAGCTGATCTTGTGTCTCGTTAACCTCATGAGACGCCTTTTAGTGAGTTTTGCGCTGACAGTTGCTTTGCCGATCTGCGTCTTCGGTGATTTAACGGGCCTTGGGGTCATTACGACGAGGGGCTGGGTATCGTACGCCGTCGGCAGCAAGTGGAAAGTCCTGAGCATGCAAACACAGCCGCCGACGACCGCGGTTGCGTTCCAGATCGCCAATCCCGCAGACGAGGGAACGCCGGACTCTACCAATGTCGCGATTATGACGTTCGAAGCCGACTCCAAAGAAGCAATGGCGAGTCTGAAGACGCTCGTTTCCAAGATCCAGTCACAGGCGAAGCCGAAGAAGTACAAGAAAGATTGGGATCTATACATCCATCAAGACAAGCAGGGCCAGACGGATTATGTGCTTTGCGACGCTGTTCGGCAGGTTCCGGGTGCGTCCGTCCTGATTCGCATTTCATGGCCACATCTAAAGGGGAATGCTCCAGACTATGATTCGCAGATGGAGGAGGCTTACCTGTCCCTTCTCGATTCAGTTGAGGGCGGTCTCGGACCGAAGCCAAAAAAGGATGGAGAAGTTTATCGCAGACCGACCAAATGACATCTAACCAAGCGATGGAGCGAACAGCGGATCGCTATACGCTCCACTTTTGAGATGACTTCAACTCTTCCACTCCGAGCGACGGGCGTTGATTCGCAGTTCCCACTGCTCACCCTTCGGGCTCAGGACCATTTCGCACCGCTTCCCGCGGCCTCGATTCTCTTCCGCCGTCGCTCATCCTGTTCTCGTTGGATGTAATGCACGCGCGTTTCGTTGCTGCTCTCCTGAGCGTCATTGTTGGAGCATCGACGGCAATTGCCGCGTTGCCGCCGCGGAACTTAGACGACGCTCACCGCGACTTGGAGCGCTGGTTGGGCGCGACAGGGATTCAGCACGCGAAGAAAGCGCGCTCCGAACAAGACTTCATGTTTCGCGTCATCGGCTTGGAGGGCGCTGTTTCGCTGACGAATCGCTGGCATCTCTGGGACCAGTCGCCTCTCGCGCGATACTTCAAAAGATTGGGTGTTAGAGAGCCGCATGACATGGTCGGCGTGGTTACCGGCACCTACTGGTGCAAAGTCCAGGGCCGACCCGTGCGTCTCCGCGAGCACGCCGCGTATTGGCGCGAAGCGGAGGCAAAAAACCGTTTTCGATGAAGTCACCGATACATCTAATCGGGCGATGGAGCGAACGACTGGGAGCCCTGAAGAATTCTAAAGGTGAAATTAGAAAGTAGAAAACAGAAGCTTGAGCGCCCTTCCGCCAGCCGTTGCCGTTGACATCATGGCCCGCGCGCCATCCATAGGTCGGAGGCTCTAACCCTTGCACTGTGATGGAAGCTTCGATAGGGTCGCCACCAATGAACCTGAGACTTCTTGTCGTCGCCCTCCTATTCGGCTTCGCAACTATCGCATGTGCTAAAGAAAAGGTTAGGGTTACACCTAACGATGTCCATGCCATCCGATCAGATATTCAGAGCATCACGACGCACTTGAAGATGTATGAATCGCTGAATGGTTTTTTTCCCAGCCAGCAGCAAGGTTTGCAAGCCTTGGTTTCCGAACCCACATCCTCGCCGAAGCCGGCCCGATGGTCTGCTCTCCTTAAAGAGATTCCGAAAGACCCATGGGGCACTGAATACGTGTATAAGGCTACTGGCACGAGTTGTGAGGTTTTTTCGGCTGGGCCTGACAAGGTGCCGAACAACGAGGACGACGTTAGGAAAGACACCACCGTTTTTCGTTGAACTCGGAACCAAGGCTTCAACTACTGACCGTCCCGAATGCCTGTGGCGTGAGCGCTTTTTCTTCTTGAGGTGGTCCGTCAGACAGTTTTGCGTCTAAATGATTTCCACGGCAATCACACTCCAAAACAGAAACCACCAACCATGAAATCTCTGCTGATCGTTCTCACCATTTGTGCGACTATTTTTGCCACGGCGCTGCCTTCTTCCGCTGCGACAGCATCGTCTGCTGAGGCTGCCTGGGCCCCCTATTTCGGCTCGCTGAAAACCGCCGTAGCCAAACATGATAAGGCGACGTTAAAAGCACTGATCGCGAGTCGGATCGACTACGAAGATGGCACGGTGTCGGCCGCCCGGTTTATTGAAGATTTTGGGAGCGAGGGCGAGCGCTTGTCGAAGGCTCTCAAAACCGGGAGTGTCTCCGGGAGCGGCCCGAAGCGACTTCTGCAATCGGAGGTGGCGGAAATCGAATTCATCTTCGCAAAAGGGAAATGGTATTTGAAGAGCTATAACGTCGGCGGTTAGTTGTGCAGCGGGAGAAGTGGGGTCGGGCAATCGCTGTAAAGAGGCGCCGAAGCAACCGGTGACCTGACCCGCGACTTCAAGCGGATGGGAGGGTGCGAAGCGAGCCGGCGGACCGCGCCGGGATGGTTGATTCCTAGCTCCCCCCTCACGCGCTGCCCGTGCGGCTTTTCTCGTTAGATGCTTGTAATTTTAGAAGCGGTCCACATGCTCAGGACATGGAACCGACTTCGACGAAGAAAAGCCGTTGGCTCTGGATTCTTCCAGCTGCGCTCGCGGTTTTGATCCTCAATGTATTAATCCACATTCTCTACATGGTGGTTTACAGCTACCTGATTAATCCCGGGCACGACATGGCGTATTATGAAGCACACGCGAAGTTCAGTGCGCCGTATTCGAGCATCGTCTTCGGGATGCCGTTGATGTTTTTTGTCTGCCGCTGGGTAGCCAGGAAGTTCGCTCCGGAATCCAGCATGACCGCGGCGCTCCTAGTTTGGGTGGTGTATTTCCTGATTGATATAACTGCCCTCCTGTCTGCGGGAGAGCTCGGCAAACTGGCGTTGCTATTTGCGATCTCATTCGCGACCAAGTTTGCGGCAGCCTATTTCGGCGGGCTGGCTGCCCGGAAACAGCTGGTTAAACCGGCGTGAGAGAGTTACCGGGCCGCGGTCGAGCGTGCAGCGCTTCAGCGACCTACTGCATCAGACCCATGATGGCGACGAACGCCGCCAGAATTAACAACAGCGGCCCGAGGATCAGAAAGATGGTATTGCTCGGGCCGGTCCTCCGTTCCAGGACTGCCTGCTGCGGCTGGTGCGGATTGTAAAACACCTCGACTTCCGCACCTTCCCGATAGCGATCGACCACCGCCTGTGGCTTGCCACTGCTGTTGGAGCGCGCATTGCCAAAGAACACGTTCTCACCGGTGTAGGCCTGCCCGTTGACTGCGAATGTGTAAGTCACCTGGGGTTTGTACCATGGCTTCGACCGCGTGCCGCCCGCCATGAGCTGTGACGACGTGATCTTGCCGGGCGTCGATGGCCAGAGCTGGCTCGCACGAGCCGCGCTCAAGCTGCGCAGCCCGAGGAAAAGAAACAGTCCGCCGACCAGCGCGAACACGCCCGTGACGCCGAGAACGACTGCTGGATCCATGCGCTCTTGTCCCAAATCGCGCGGCGCCCGTCAATGACACGCTGGAAGGTTGATGATGGGTTTCCGGCCCCGCGGGTGGGGCCGTGGGGCGTTGGTTGCAAGGCATGAAATCACGCTGTACGGCGCTTGCGGGGGAGGGATCCCTGCCGTGGCGTCCGAACGTGTTCCGTGTCCGCGCATCCATCTCGGGGACGGACAGCGCCCGTCCCTCCAAAGCTACGCCGCATCACCAAATCACACTGAAGGACGCGGACCGCCTTTAGGACAGAGCATCCGAACGTTATTTCTCGCTGGCGCGGTCGTTGGCTTTAAGACTAGGTTGGAGTACAGAAGCGTTCCCGCCGAACAATCACACTTTAAGATTAGATGAAACGAGTCACTGGTATCGGCGGGATCTTCTTCAAGGCAAAAGATGCAGCTGCGTTGCAGGCTTGGTATAAGCGTCACCTCGGCATCGATGTCCAGGAGTGGGGCGGGACGGCGTTTACCTGGGCGGACGGGGATGGCAAGCCCACGGGCGGCACGACGGTCTGGTCTATCGGCCCGGACGACGGAGACCAGTTTGCCCCGAGCAGCGCCTCGTTCATGGTCAACTATCGGGTTGAAGACCTTTACGCTCTGGTCGCGGCGCTGAAGGAGGAAGGCTGCAACGTCCTCGAGAAGATCGACGACTCCGAGTATGGCAAGTTTGCCTGGGTGATCGATCCTGAGGGGAACAAGGTGGAGTTGTGGCAACCACCGGCGGGGCAGTGACGGCTGCGCCGGAAGTAGGAAGTAGGAAGTAGGACGTTGTCGCGACGGCGCGCAGTCGCCGTCTACGGATGACGGCTTTGTCCCCGGAGTCGACTCGTCTGTTGTCATGTTGAGCGAAACGAGCCATCTCTGACTATTTCGGGGCACCCAGCACGCGGAAATGATCAGAGATTCTTCGCCGTCTTCGCGGCTCAGAATGACAGGATGGTAAAGAGCCGGCCGGCCGCGAACGTTGACATCGTGCCCGGGTTGCGCCCTCTTCGATACGGAAATGGAAACGCTGGATAATCTTTTCGAAAATAATCGCAAGTGGTCGGAGGGAATTCGCCGGGTGGAGCCGGATTTCTTCCACGAGCTCGCCCGACAACAGGCGCCAAAATACCTGTGGATCGGATGCTCGGACAGCCGCGTCCCGGCGAACCAGATCGTCGGGCTCGCGCCGGGCGAACTATTCGTCCATCGCAACGTGGCGAACCTCGTCATCCATACCGACCTCAACTGCCTGTCGGTACTCCAGTTCGCAGTGGATATCCTGAAGGTCCGGCACATCATCGTCTGCGGGCATTACGGATGCAGCGGGGTGGGGGCAGCGCTTCGGAAGGAACGTCTGGGCCTGAGCGATAACTGGCTGCGCCATGTCCAGGACGTGCAGGAAAAACACGGAGACAGTCTGGCCAAATTTCCCGAGCCGGACATGGCGGATCGGCTCTGCGAATTGAACGTGATCGAGCAGGTGAACAACGTGTGCCGCACGACTATCGCGCGGGACGCGTGGGCTCGCGGCCAGGAGCTCGCCGTGCACGGTTGGATTTACGGATTGCAGGGAGGGTTGTTGCGGGATTTGGAAGTGACGGTGACCGGAATCGGGAACGGGTAAGATTCTGAAAATTCGAACGTCGAAGCCCGAAATCCGAGACAATTTTCGAATGAGCGCACCGGAGAGAAATGCCCGAAACTCCTCGGGCAGCGGCGGTTGATCGATCCCGGCGACGAATTTCCCGGGCTTGTTTACGATTTCGAATTTCGAGATTCGAATTTTTAGAAAATAGTGGGCAGCGCGGAACCGCCGCGATACTATCGCGGGCGCGGATGAGCCAGCTCGATCAGCTCCAACCAGAACCGGGCGCGGAAAATCGCGACGGTACTCGCGGCATTCTTAGCCCGGAGCTCCGGCGACAGTTCGAAACCCTCCGGAGCCTGCTCCAGCGCGCGCTCTGGCTGGCCGAACGTTGCGCTGACGTCGAGGCGACCCAGATTCTCCGTTCGCGCCTGACGAATCTTCAATCCGCGGCGCTGCTCGTCATCGTGGGCGAAGTCAAGGCGGGCAAGAGCAGCTTCATCAACGCGCTTCTCCGCGAGGACGTCTGTGAAGTGGCGCCGGGGCCGTGTACCGTGCGGATCCAGGAGCTTGTTTACGGTCCGGAACGGCGAGTCGAGGCGCTGGGCGAATCCTGGCAGCGGATCGCGCTCCCGAAAGAAGTACTGCGCGAGATCACAATGGTCGATACGCCGGGAACGAACTCGATCGTGAAAGACCACCAGACGATTACCGAGAACTACATTCCGCAGAGCGACCTCGTCGTTTTCGTGTTTTCCGCGGTCAACCCCCACACGAAGTCGGCCTGGGAACTTCTGACCCTGATCAACAAGCAGTGGCACCGGAAAGTCGTCTTCGTTCTCCAGCAATCGGATCGCGCGACCCAGAAAGAACTTACGACGAATCTCGAGCACGTCCGGCAATACGCGCGGGACCGGCAGGTCGATAGCCCGAGCGTGTTCATCCTCTCGGCCAAACGGGAGATGGAAGGCATCCCGGAAAATGCGTTCGCGGAGTTCCGGAACTTTCTCCAGAACACGATCGCCTGCGGAGAATCGTGGCGGATGAAGGTGGAGCAATCCTACCAGACCATCCGCTCCGTGATGACCCGGCTGCTGGCGCATTTGCGGACCGAGAAAACAGCGGTGGACGACGAACGGGCGTTTTATCAGGGACTGCTTTGCCAGGTCGATGTCCGCGAGGAGAAGGCGAGGGGACTCAAGGTGCTGATCGTGGACAAGCTGGCCGCGACCTACGACAGCCTGGCGCGCCAATCGGAAGACGAGTTCGCGCGCGGACTGCGGGTCGGGAAATTATTTCGACGCGCGCTTCCCTTCCTGCGCGATCGCGATACCGAAGCGTGGCTGCGGGATTTGAAATCGGGTTTCGAAAAATCAGCCCGAAAAGAAATCAAAGCGGAGGCCGCCCAGGTCTCGATGGATCTTTTCAACGAGATGCGGATGATGATGGAGGAGTTGAACCACAGTATTGCGCGCCGGCAGGAACGCATCCGGGCCGACGTGACTTTCCCGAAAGCGGCGGACCAGATCGGGACGCTGCAAGGGTTGCAGAAGAAGATGGAAGGGATCCGGATCGACGAGAATATCCTTCGCGGCAAGGTGGAAGAAACGCGGGACGTTCGGAAGCTGGCGGTGGCCGGCAGCCTCCTTGCAGCGCTCGGGGCGGTGATCGCGGCGTTGTCACCGATCCTTTGGCTCGATGTGACCGGCGGAGTTTTTCTTGGCACCGGCATTTTCCTGATCGCCGTTGGATTGTTTTGGCGGCGGAACACCGTGATGAAGGATTTCAAGGAGCGCCTGGGCGATTCGCAACAGCATTTCCGGGACAGGCTCGAGACGGAGTTTGGCGAAATATTCGACGGACTATTTTATGAAGTTCGCCAGGCACTGACTGAATCGCTTTTCCGGCTTGATCTGCAGGCGTCGTTCAATGCGCCGCTGCTCGAAGAGACATTCCAGATTGGCGAAGCGGCCTCCGACATGGTGATCGTGTCCCAGCGGATGCGGATAACGCAATCGCCGGAACAGCCATCGGTGGCTGCGTAGCGGCTAGTCCAAGGAGCTAATGGAGGGATGGCCGCTGGCCGTCCCTGGACGGTGGTTCGCGCTTACTGAACGCGTTTGGACGCCCGGCGGGCCTCCCTCCAACCCAGCGAAGGTGGAATCTTGAGATTAACGCACCCGCGACCATTCGGCGATGGTGCGCTGAAGCAGGGCGAGACGTTCCGATCGGTTCCTGAGGTTTGCCTGCAAATCTCGTTCGACCTCCATACGCAAATCGCCTCTCGCGCCGGCGCGGGCAAAGTCCCATGCGTCCTCGCGGCGGGCCTGGCGGAGGCTGTCTTCAAGGGCGAACAGGGCGCGCTCCAACTCGACCAGCAGCGCCCGCATCTGCGAAACGCTCGTCTCGTCGCTGAATCGGTCCGACGCGATGTCGCTGAGCGCGAGGAGAATTTCCAGGTGCGCGATGTCGGTCGCCGCGTACGCCTCCTGCACTTCATGCCAGAGCGCGGATGCCGCCGCGCTTCCGTCAGCCCGGAGGTCGGGATGGAGCCGGCGAACAAGGAGCCGGTAGAGTTCTTTCACCCGCGGATCGGCTGGCGGAGTCGCCGGTGCGTCTTCCGTGGTTTTCCTGCGTTCCGCCTCCCTTCGCCGGAAATTGTCGCTCGGCGGCAGCTCCGGCGGACGCGCCCGGAACATGTGGGACTTGAACGCTTCGAAGGTGGTCGAGTAAGCCTGGTCGTCCAGCTTGTCCGGATCTGTTCCAATAAATTTGCGGACCCAATCCTGGAACAACGCTTCCTGTTCGAATTCACTGAGCTTCCGTTCTTCGCCGACCGCGGACCTTGCACGCGGTTTCGGGTTTTCGGGGGCGGCGGTGCCGTTTTGCCGGCGGAACATGACACGCTGATAGGCGGTGGCCGGATCATAGAACCCGCGGCGCATCTCCATTTCGACCTCATGAACGAGCGTTTCAAGATCGCGAATGCTCTGCTCCATCCCCCGGAGCTCGCTAAGGAGGGGACCGAACTCGCGGGCTCGCCACCGTATGAAGCTGGGTTTGTCTTCGCGCTCAAACTGGTTCCAGGCGCGGCGCAGCTCCTCAAGGCGACCCATTGCCTCCGCGCACTCGGCGCCGGCGGCACGTCGCACCGGCTGTTGATCGATCAGCACGACGTCTTGCGCCGTTCGCGAGCGCGCCGTTCTTCCGCCGATTCTCGTCTTGCCCGACATCCCCGGAATTTACCCAGTGACGCCCGCCTGGGAAGGACCCCCCCGGCGATAGATCCGCTATCGGGTCCGCGAATAGGTCACTTTCCCGGAGTCCGTATTTCCGTTTTCGAGATAAGTCTCCCCGCGGGAGAACGAATCGGCCCCGTGGATCTGGATCTCAAATCGATGCTGATGAGCCGCCTCCGGGTTGGGCAAATTCGTCGCGGAAACAAACTCGAAGAAGAAACCGTCCTCCCTGCTGGCGGAGGTCAGTTTTAACCGGGGTTGATTGCCCCGCGGACAATAATGGGTCGCGATCAGGTCACGGCCATCGAGATGATAAATCGTCAGGGCTTCGCGGCCGGACCCCAAAACCCATGCCTCCAGGAGGACGGTATCGTTGGCGGTCGTTCGGTAGGTGATCTTCTCCGTCCGGCCCTCCGCTGTGGTGCCCGTCCATTCACCGCAGAGTTTCTTAAGTTCGTTAAATGTCTCCGCCGGCTCGAGACGAGCGCCGAAGGTCTTAGGCGGTCCCGCCAGGAAGAGGAGGAGCAAGGTAAGGGAAAGCGTTGCTCGCATGTGCATGGGGTAAACTATCACGCTTCAGGGACGGCTCGTCGAAATTGCCGGATGGCTTGCCGCGGTGTTAAGCTCGCGCATCAAACCGACTCCTTTATCGTTAGGCAGGCTTGCGGTTTATTTGTTGGTTACCCTGGCAGCGGTGGGATGCCAGAAGAAGACCGGCAAACTTTCTCCGGAACTTCAGGCACGCTTCGACAAGGAGGGAATCGTCCACCGCGCTGACGATCTCACTTTCCGGCGCACCCGGGCTGCCGGTCAACGCGACTCGGGCTGGGACGAGAAGCGCGCATCCATCGTTGTCACTGCCGAATCGGTATTCCTCCATGAGAACGGCAACCCGCTTGTCGAAATTACTCCACGTTCCACCGGTTTTTACGAAGTGCACCGCGATCACGAACGTCTCAGCCTGCGTGCGGGCAGCGGCAAATCGGCTGTGAGCTGGTCGTTTCGCCCACCCGACGAAGCCGATCGATGGGCTGTCGATATCCGGGCGGTGATAAAGAACGCAAAAGCACGATAGCGTTTGTCGGTTTCGCGGGCCGGTGATGCGTTTGACGGCGTTCCGGTCATTTGGGGCAGGAGAGCGCATAAAAAATGTGAATCCGGTTACGCGCTTCACCGCATCTCACTCACAAGATGATGCACGATCTTCGGTTCGCGGTCCGGCAGCTTTGGAAGGCGCCGGGGTTCACCATCGCGGCGGTGTTGGTCCTCACGCTCGGGATCGGCGCCAACACTGCGATCTTCAGTCTCGTTCACACGATGTTGTTCGCGCCGCCCGGCTACGAGCACCCGCACGAGCTGGTTCAGATCTTTTCCCAGGACACGAAGAACCCGAAGTCCTATCGGGCGTTTTCTTACCCGGCGCTGAACGACCTCCGGACTCAGAATTCCGTCTTCAGCGGAGTAGCCGGTTACAACGTCGGCATGGTTGGTGTCGGAGAGAAGAACAATACCCGGCGCACCTTCGCGTCGGTGGTGACCTCAAACTATCTGGAGGTTCTCGGGGTCGCGCCGTTCATGGGGCGGACATTTACCCTCGAGGAAGAACAACCCGGCCGCGCGACCCCGGTGGCGCTGGTCAGTTATGGATATTGGACGCGGCATAACAAGGACGCGTCCATCCTTGGGTCGCAGGTCACGATCAACGGCCAATCTTTCACGATCATCGGCGTGTTGCCGAAAACCTTCACCGGCACACTCGCGGTCCTGTCGCCGGAAGTCTGGCTCCCGTTGAGCGCGTTCGAGTTAATGGTCCCTAACCCGGGGAATGAGCCGGCGCAAAACGTAGCCAATCGCGCCAGCCAGCAGCTCCTCATCATGGGACGATTGAAAGCCGGCGTGACCGCGGCCTCCGCGGATGCCGCACTGAAAACCCTCGCGACGAATCTCGAGCGCGCCTATCCGGTCGAACAAAAGGACCAGACGCTCGTCACCGCGCCGCTCTCGCGTTTCTCCATTAGCGACGACCCGCCGGATGACAGCCAGATGGGCGCGATTGCGCCAATGCTCCTCGGAATGGCGTCGGTCGTTCTCCTGGTCGCCTGCCTGAACCTGGCGAACATGCTGCTTGCTCGCGGAACGGCGCGCCGGAAAGAGATCGCGATCCGGCTCGCACTCGGCGGCAGCCGATGGCGCGTTGTCCGGCAATTGCTCACCGAAGGGATGTTGCTCGCGCTGATCGGCGGCGCCGGCGGCCTGCTCGTTGGCCTGTGGTGTTCGAAAATACTCGCGCTCTCGATGCGCAATCTGCTCCCGCTCGACATCGTTTGGAACGCCGGCCCGAACCTTCCGATTCTGGGGATGACCTTTCTATTTTGCCTGCTCGGGACGGTCGCCTTTGCGCTCGGACCTGCCCTGAAATTGTCCCGCAACAGCGTCATCGGCGACCTGAAGGAAAACGCAGGCGACGACGTTGTCCGGCGGCGCTGGCGTTTTCTCCCGCGCAATCCGCTGGTCGTCGTGCAGATCGCGTTTTCCCTCGCCCTGCTTACTGCGGCGGCTCTTTTCATCCGTGGCGCGAACAAGGCGGCCGGCCTCGATACCGGCCTGCGAATGGAAAACAATTTGATGCTGGAAGTGGACGCCAGCCTCGGCGGGTTCGATCAGGCACGCGCCGAACAACTATATCGAACTCTCAACGACAGGCTGGCCGCGCTACCCGGCGTGCAGCAGGTTACCGTTTCAGCAACTGCGCCTTTTGGAATGATGTCGCTCGGGCGCGCGATTCAACGCGCGGGCATGCGCGTAGGCAAGGAAGACAAACCAGCCACGGCGGCCGAAGGGCTCGCCTTCAGCGCGAGGTTCAACAGCATCGGGGCGGATTATTTTTCAACAATGGGAATTCCGCTTCTGCGCGGGCGGACGTTTACGGCGGCCGAAGCGTCGCAGGCGAATGCGCCGGCCGTAGCGATCATTGATGAAGCCCTGGCCAAAAAGCTGTGGCCCGACGGCGACGCGCTTGGACAGCAAATTCAATTCGCGCCCGAGGGCGCGCCGCGGGCCAAGCGCGACGATGGCGCGGACAACGTCGGGATCCAAAGCGGTGGCAAGAGCAGCATCAAGCCGGAGGAACCGATCCTGGTTGTCGGTATCGCTGCCAACACACGGGGCGGGGTGATCGAGACGCGCCCGCGCGGCACGATCTACGTCCCGTTCGCCCGCGGCTTCCAAAACAACGCCTTTTTCGTCATCCGCTTCGCTTCACTCAGCAAAGAGACGATGAACGACAAGGCGGACGCGGTCCGGCGCGCGGTGCGCGAAACCGACCCGACGTTGCCGGTGCTGGGGCTAAAGACGTTTCCACAACACCTCGACGCGAACATGCAGATCTGGATTATCCGCACCGGCGCGACTCTCTTCTCGGTCTTTGGCGGCCTCGCTCTGCTGCTCGCGATCGTCGGCGTTTATGGCGTGAAGGCCTACTCCGTCGCGCGCCGGACGCGGGAAATTGGGATACGGATGGCGCTGGGCGCCGAACCGCAAGGCGTCCAGTGGATGATCGTGCGTGAAGGCATGATAATGCTGGCGGGTGGAATAGTAATCGGTCTGCTCCTGGCCGCGGCGACCGGGCGTTTGCTCTCGGGAATGTTGTATCAAGTCGGGGCGATGGATCCGATCGCATTTTCCACGGCGCCGCTCCTGCTCGGGGCGGCCACCCTGCTGGCGACCTGGCTCCCGGCCCGGCGAGCGTCGCGGATCACGCCGATGCGGGCGCTTCGGACCGAGTAGCTCTTAGCCGGGATCGCTGGTCCCGGCCCCCAAAAATGTTTAGACAGATTTCCATTGGAGCTTCGTTTAAATCATATATTGCTATAGCACATATGGCTTCAACGAACCTTGATCGCGAACTGAAAAAGGGCAGCGCCGAGCTTCTCATCCTCTCCCTCGTCGAAGACCGGCCCCGCCACGGTTACGATATCGGCCAGCTCATCGAGCTCCGTTCCCGCGGTTCGCTTCGCTTCAATGTGGCCTCCCTTTACCCGCTTCTTTACCGTCTCGAAAAGCGCGGCTGGATCCGCGGCCGCTGGGTCGAGAAAGCCGGGCAGCGCCGCCGCCGTTATTATCGCCTCACTCCAGCCGGCGAAAAGATCCTCAAGGCCCAACGCGAAGGCTGGCGCGAGTTCGTGATCGCCATCAGCCGCATCACCGGGATCCAGCATGCCTGATTTTAAGGAGATCATACGAGAACGGCTCCGGTCTCTGGGACTGGCCCCGGCGCGGGAGAATGAGATTGCGGAAGAGCTGTCTCAACATCTCGAGGACCAATATGAGCAGGCCCTCAGCCGCGGCGCCACCGAGGACGAAGCGCGGGAGGACGTTCTCATTGAATTCAATCAAACCGATGTGCTGGCGCGCTCGCTCAAGGGCGTCGAGCCGCGCGTCCCGCAAAATCCAATCCCGATGGGAACCGAAAGGAAAAGAAATATGTTCGCAGATCTCAGCCAGGATGTCCGCTACGGCGCTCGGATGTTGTTAAAGAACCCGGGCTTCACCATCATCGCGGTCTTCGCGCTGGCCCTCGGGATTGGCGCGAACAGCGCGATCTTCAGCGTGGTCAACGCGCTCCTCCTCCGCCCGCTGCCTTACAAGAACCCGAGCCAGCTCGTGGTCATCTGGGAAAATGCGGCCCATCTTGGTTTCCCCAAGAACACGCCGTCGCCGGCCAATTTTCTGGATTGGCAACGGCAGGGCACGGTCTTCGAAGGCATGGGCGCGTTCGCCGAGCGCAGCTTCAATCTCACCGGAGTGGGTGAGCCGGAGCGCCTCGATGGGCGCCGCGTTTCCGCGAACCTTTTTGACTTGTTAGGCGTGAAGCCAATTCTCGGGCGCACCTTTGTCCCGGAAGAAGACAAGCCGGGCACGAAAGTCGCCCTCTTGAACGAGAGCCTTTGGAAACGCCGGTTCGGCAGCGACCCGGGCGTGGTCGGGCGGGCGCTCGCGCTGAATGGGGAGAGTTACACGGTGATCGGCGTTCTTCCGAGCAGCGTCCGGTTGCCTGCGTTCGGTAACTGGCGCGACCAGGTCTGGGTGCCACTGGCCTTTCCGGCGGATGAAGCGGCCGCCCGCGGCAATCATTTCCTCGAGGTCATCGCGCGGATGAAGCCGGGCGTCAGCCTGGAGCAGGCGAGGGCGGAGATGCAGACAATCGCCGCGCGTTTAGCCCAGCAATATCCGGAGGACAACACGCGCATCGGATCGGTCGTGAACCCGCTCCACGAAGAGATTGTCGGGAACATGAAACCGGCCCTGCTCATCCTGCTTGGCGCGGTTGCGTTCGTCCTCCTCATTGCCTGCGCCAACGTCGCAAACCTTTTGCTCGCTCGCGCGGCGGCCCGGCACAAGGAAATCGCGCTCCGGCTCGCCCTGGGGGCGGACCGGCGCCGCCTCACGAAACAGCTTCTGGTTGAGAGCGTGATGCTCTCCTTGCTGGGCTCGGCCGTGGGCCTGGCCCTTGCCTACGCCGGGCTTCGAGTGCTGACGCGTTTCATTCCAGCGGACGTCGCCCATGCGGAACTGATTACGATCGACGGCAAAGTCATGCTTTTCACGCTGATCGTTGCCGTCGTAACCGGCCTTGTTTTCGGTTTGGCCCCGGCCAGCCAGGCAACCCATTTCAACATCAATGACACCCTGAAAGAAGGCGGCCGCGATTCCGGGGCGGGCCCGCGCGGAAAACGCCTGCGAAGCGCGCTGGTCATCGCAGAAGTTGCGGTTTCGTTCATCCTCCTGATCGGCGCCGGCCTGTTGATCAACAGCTTCATGCACCTGCGCAATCTCGATCCCGGTTTCCGCGCCGATCATTTGCTCGCCCTCAATGTCGATTTATCGGAAACGAAGTATCCGGACACTCCGCGCCGGGTCGCCTTCTTCGACGAAGTTGTGCGGCGCATTCAGGCGTTGCCGGGCGTGCGTTCGGTCGCGGTCGCGGGCAACCTTCCCTTCACCTACAACGGCGATTCCATGCCGATCGGGGTGGAAGGCGTTCCCGATCCGCCGCCGGATCAGCACCCCGACGTGGTCTTCCGCGCTGTCGGTCCCGGTTACTTCAGCACCATGGGAATCCCACTGGTTCGTGGGCGCGATTTCACCGAACAGGACAAGCTCGAGACCGACCTGACGGTGGTCGTGAGCGAGAAGACCGCGAAGTTTTACTGGCCCAATTCCGATCCGATCGGCAAACGGATTAAGAACGGGTCGACAACGTCGGAGGCGCCATGGCGAACCGTTATCGGCGTAGTCAAGGATGTGCGGCAAAACGATTTCGTCGCCGAGCCCAAGATGCAGATGTACTTCACCTACCGGCAGCTTCGCAGCCTGATGCCGAACGCGCTCATCGTCCGGACCGCGGTCGAACCGCTGAGTCTCGCCACTTCCGTCCGGAATGCGATCTGGGCGGTGGATAAAGACCAGACGGTCGCAAACGTCACTTCAATGGAGAAGATCGTGGCGAGCGCAGTGGCGCGCCAGCGTTTCAGTATGCTGTTGCTGGCCATCTTCGCCGGAGTCGCGCTCGTGCTCGCGGCCGTCGGCATTTATGGCGTGATGAGTTACTCTGTCGCGCAGCAGACCCGCGAGATCGGGATTCGCATGGCGCTGGGGGCGCAACGGGGAGACGTCCTGAGGATGACAGTGCAACAGGGATTGAAGCTCGTAGGGTTCGGTCTGGTCATCGGCCTGGTGGCCGCGTTCATCCTGACCCGGGTCATGGCAAGCTTGCTCTTCGGGATCAGCGCGACCGATCCCATCACCTTCCTAAGCATTTCATTGGTGTTGGTCGCAGTCGCGCTCCTGGCCAACCTGATTCCCGCCCTGCGCGCAACGAAAGTCGACCCGATGATTGCCTTGCGCGCCCAATAGCCCTCAGATTGGCGCTGCGGCCGCGCCCTGAAAGCCTCGTTCCGAGGTTCGTTCGTCGGGAACCGACCTCCTTTGAGTACCTTCAACAAATCCCGCCGTTTAATAACGGGCCCGGATCGCCGACGGCCGAAAGGTAGGCTTGGGGGAGAGGTGTTGCGATTTTCACGGGCCGTTCGCGCACGTCGTAATCTTCTCCGAACTAACGCTACTTGTTCCCTGAGCTTCCCTCTTATGCCACGCTGCTAAGCCCCACTTCACCGACCTGCTTACCGTGCAGCCTTGATCTTGACGGCTTTAAGCCGTCAAGATTGACGGAGACGCTTTCGTGAGAAAGCTCCGCGTTCGCAGAAGTGTGCGCTAATTCCTCGTGAGAGGGACGTCATCGCAACAATTCAATCCTCTGCAAGTGAGCTTGCACGCCTCGAGCTAATTAGCCGATCGACCCCATGTCTCCCCGCTGAACCGTTTGAAAATGGCATGGGCCGTCGTCGCAGACACCACTTCGAATGAACCCGCTTGTACCGCCAACCGCCGGGTTTAACTTGACGGCTTTAAGCCGTCAAGATTGACGGAGACGCTTCCGTGAGAAAACGGCGCTTGTCATCCCGCGTTGCGAAAGTGGGCGCTAATTCTCGTGAGAGGGACGTCATTGCAACAATTCAATCCTCTGCAAGTAAGCTTGCACGCCTCGAGCTAATTAGCCGATCGACCCCATATCTCCCCGCTGAACCGTTTGAAAATGGCATGGGCCGTCGTCGCAGACACCACTTCGAATCAACCCGCTTAGACCGCCAACCGCCGGGTTCATCTTGACGGCTTTAAGCCGTCAAGTTGACGAAGACCCTTCGTGAGGAAAACGCCGCTTGTCTTCCCGCGTTCGCGGAAGTGTGAGCTAATTCTCGCCAGAGGGACTCGTTACGATTCTCTGGCAGTGGGTTGCACACGTCGAGCTAATTGGCCGAAAAGACGGCCACCCGCACGGCTCAACGGTGGAGTGACCTGGGCCGTCGTCGGCGACACCACTTCGTATCACCGCTACCGCAACCACCGGGGGGTTCATCTTGACGGCTTTAAGCCGTCAGGATCATTATCAGGTATGAAGGGTCGCCGCTCGGCGGTGGAAGTGTTGTTTCCCAAGGTAAGGGCCCAGTTGTTCGGGCTGTTGTTTACGACACCCTTGCGAGAATATTACGTCCGCGAGCTTGCCCTGCGCTCTCATCTGGCCCTGCACACGATCCAGGATGAATTACGAAAGCTCAGTGCGCTTGGAATTATCACGTCGCGCTCGAATGGGTTCCAACGGTTTTACCAGGCGAATGCGGACCACCCTCTTTATCCGTCGATCCGACGCATAGTGGGTCTGTCTGGCGCGCTACCGGGAGCCCGGGTGGCGGAGCTCTTTCCGGCGTCCAGGACCTTGCGCTCGAAACGGGCGAAACCGCGGCTGGCCCGGCTGAGGATGGAGCGGGCGATCAACTGGGGAACGTTAAAGCGCAAATCTTGACGGCTTAAAGCTGTCAAGATCGCGGGGGCGTCTTATGGTTGAGCTGGTAGCGGTCAAAGATCGGCATCGCTCCGGCAGAGGTTGAAGGGGGCAAAAAGGTGAGGAGTGACAAGAGGCGCGGGCCAAGTTAAAGAAAATCCCGAATGGCTGGTGAGGGTATCCATGTGTTTCGCGCGAGCCCTGGAACGTCGGCCGAGCACGGGAAGACGTTGCCGCAGCGGTACTTTGTTTCGGAGGAAATCTTCGACGAAGAGACGAGGAAAATTTTTGCGCGACACTGGGTGGTAGCCGGGCACCAGAGCGAACTGGCGCAGCCGGGTGATTTTTTCCTGGCGGAAGTGGCGGGTGAGAGTGTGATTCTGACCCGCGATCGGGAAGGAGCGATTCGGGGCTTCTATAATGTCTGCCGGCATCGGGGTACGCTGTTGTGCGAAGAGGAACGGGGGCATTCGGCGGCGATCCAGTGTCCATATCATGCCTGGACGTATGGACTCGATGGCCGGCTGATCGGCGCGCCCCACATGGATGAAGTGCGTGGGTTCCAGAGGGAGAAGTATTCGCTCCTCCCGGTGAGCACGGGGATTTGGGAAGGGTTCATTTTTGTGAACCTGGAGGAGAAGCCGATGCCGTTGGAGGAATGGTTCGCGCCGCTCCAACGGAAGTTCGCGGATTGGAACCTGGGCGAATTGCGATCAGGGAAGCGCGTCACCTACGAGGTGAAGGCGAACTGGAAGCTGATGTTTGAAAATTACTCGGAGTGTTACCACTGCCCCGGAGTGCACCCAATGTTGTCCAAGGTGTCGCCCTACGATTCCGCGGAGAACGATCTCACGGAAGGTCCGTTTCTCGGCGGATTCATGAAGATCAATAAGGGGAAGAGTTTGACGATGAGCGGGGAAGCGTGCGCGATGAAGATCGAGCAAGAGCAAGAGGAAGGGGAGCGGGTGTTCTATTACTCGATCTTTCCGAACATGCTCTTAAGCATGCATCCGGACTATGTGATGGTACATCAGCTTTGGCCCGAAGCGGCGGACCGGACACGGATTGTGTGCGATTGGTTCTTTCATCCGCAGGCGTTCGGCCGACCGGATTTCAGGCCGGAGGACGCGGTGGAGTTCTGGGACCTAACGAACATACAGGACTGGCACGTCTGCGAGCTCAGCCAGCAGGGGATTTCGTCGCGGGCGTATCAGCCGGGGCCATACTCCTCGCGGGAGAGCATTCCGGCAGCGTGGGACAGGGAGTATTTGCGACGGATGTCGCAAAAATGACGAATGACGAATGACCAATGACTAATGACGAACAGGAAATGTCCTGCTCATGCTCCTTTCTTGACCAGTTCTTCAAGAACTCGTTTCGGAGCGATGGCGCGGTAGCTCTCGTCTACGAACGCGAGAAGAACATTGATCGAAGTTTTCGCGGTCGGCCGCAGGGTCACCCAGCCTTTGGCCCCCAGCCCGTAATGCGTCGGCTCGGAACCGGGAAGCGCGAGCGCCTGTTTCTGTGAGATCGGGAGTTTGACCGAAAAGCTGAGATCATCCGGATCGGCCCGCATGAAAACGAACGTCTTCCCCTTCACCTTGAAAGCGCTTTCGCCCCATGGGAACGCCTCGGTGGTTTCGGGGTAGGCAAGCGCGTGGCTGCGCAATTTTTTGGCGATTGCGGCGGTAGCTGGCCGGCCCATTGGCGATAATCAGGCCTCGACCATCACCTTGAATCCGCCGTAGATCATCCGGCGTGGATCGAACGGCGAGTCGCCTTTCATCATTTTTTCGAGGCGCGGATCGGTCATGACCTTCTTGTTTACACTGTTACGCTGCGCCTTCGATTTATAGACGATCCAGGAGAAGACGATCGTCTCGCCCGGTCGCGGTTTCACCACGCTGGAAAAGGATCGCGCCATTTTGCTGTTCAGGTCGTCGCCTACGCATTCGCGAAATTCGAGTGCGCCATGTTCGCGCCAAATCTTTCCTGCGTGGCTGGCCATACGCCGGTAGGCGGCCAGGTTTTTCTTCGGCACCGGCAGAACGTAACCATCGACATAGCTCATGTGATTGGCCTAACGAAAAAACGGCGCCCGGTCAATCGGTCCCGGAGAGGCCGAGGAACTCGCGAGCTGTCCCGGAGAGAAGCCGGGATTTTTCGTCCGGCGAAAATCCCGCGATCGCCTCGATCAACTGACCGGGATGGGCCTCACCGAGCGGGAAGGGATAGTCCGATCCGAGCGCGACGCGCGCAGGGCCAAAGAATTTCACGAGCATCCGGAGCGCGTCGGCGTCGTGGACAAGTGAATCGACGTAGAATCGCGCGGGTTGATCGCCGCCGGCGAGGTAGGAACGCGGGTTGTTCTTGTTGTCCACGGCCACCAAATCCGGCCGAACCCGAAAAGCGTGCTCGATCCGTCCAATGGTGAACGGGAACGATCCGCCACCGTGGGCGAAGGCCACCCGCAACTTCGGAAAGCGATCGAAGACGCCACTGAATAGCATCGAACAAATGGCGAGACAGGTTTCGGCCGGCATCCCGACGAGCCACGGCAGCCAGTACTTCTGCATGCGTTTCTTGCCGAGCATGTCCCACGGATGAACGAAGATGGCGGCACCAAGTTTCTCCGCCGTTGCCCATATCGGGTCGAGCGACGGGTGATCGAGATTCCGGCAGTCGGGGCCGTGGCAATTCTCGTTTGCATCGACATGGCTGCCAATCTGGATGCCCCGGAAGCCGAGCTCACCGACACATCGTTCCAATTCACCGGCCGCGCGATCCGGGTCCTGCAACGGAACGGTCCCAAGGCCGGCGAAGTTTTGCGGATGGGCCCGAACGATTTCTGCGATGTGATCGTTTAGCATTCGGGAGAGATCGAGAGCATCAGGCGTTTTTGCCCAGTAGCTGAACATCACGGGTACGGTGGAAAGGACCTGCATGGTCACCCCGGTCCGCTCCATGTCTTCGAGCCGGCGCGCCGGGTCCCAGGTGTTGGACTCGACTTTCCGAAAGAGCGTGTCGCCCTTCATCATCCGCGCGCTGCAAGCATCGCAATGCTCTAGCCGGATGAAGCCCGGATAACCGTATTTCTTATCGAGATCGGGCCACTCGCGCGGGAGAATGTGCGTGTGAAGATCGATCTTCATCTGTAGGAATGGTAGGGACGCCGCGCTGCGGCGTCCAGATTGCGCCGCGGTGAGCGCGGACATCGCAGCGCGATGTCCCTACCTAGAATGGTTTGACCGGCTCAGGCTGGGGAACCTTGTGGCCGCAGTTTTTGCAGGTCCGGCGGGTGTCGTCGTTCCAGAAATCGAGCATGGCCTGGCTGAAGTGCTGGACAATATCGCCGCAGTCGAAATCGATGTCTTCGACGAGGCCGTCGCATTTATCGCAGTAAAAGATGACGTGCTCATGCTCGCCTGGCGGCCGCCGGCGTTCCACGACGATGCCAACGGTATCCGGCGGGCGGACAGGCGCGTGCGGAACGTTGGGCGGGATAAAGAATGTTTCTCCTTCCCGGACGAGATGATCGACAATCCGGTCGCCTTCCCGGATCCGCACCTTGATGTCGCCCTTCAGCTGGTAAAAATATTCTTCGGAATCGACCAGATGAAAGTCGTTCCGCGCATTCGGGCCCTTGATGACCATGACGAAAAAGTCGCGGCCGTCGTAAAGATAACGGTTGCTGACCGGTGGCTTGAACAGCTCCCGGTTCGCTTCGATCCAGTCGTTAACGTTAATCGGCGGCAGGACTTTGGTCGTCGTTCCGGTGCCGATTTTTTCCGGCGGAGAAAGAGTGGCAGTTGTGATGCCCGAGCGTATTTCGGCGGCCCAGTAACGTCAACTATTCCGCTGCTCTCGACGTCGCTCGAATTCGCCGTCATCCTCAACCTGTCGAAGGATCCCGTGGAGCTTCGGGCGGTTTAACTGACGGAGCGGCCGCGCCGACTGGCCCCGCGGCCCTCGACTACCTCCGCTCGCGATGACCAGAACTTTTTTGCTCACCGGACTGGCGATGCTCGCCTTTGCGAGCAATTCGCTCCTCTGTCGCCTGGCGCTGAAAGAAACGGCGATCGATGCCGCCAGCTTTACCCTCGTGCGAATCGTGTCCGGCGCGCTCTGCCTGGCGATGCTCGTCTGGGTGCGCCAGCGGCGTTTCGCCCGTGCCGGCAACTGGATCTCGGCCCTGGCTTTGTTCGGCTACGCTGCGCTTTTTTCGTTCGCCTATCTTCGTCTCAGCGCGGGAACCGGGGCGCTCCTGCTCTTCGGCGCTGTCCAGGCAACCATGATTATTCGGGCATTCCAAGGCGGGGAGCGGCTCCGAACCCTCCAGTGGCTCGGCCTGCTGATCGCGATCGCCGGGCTGGTCGTCCTTGTTTTTCCGGGCCTGTCCGCCCCCCCTTTAAGCGGTGCGGTCCTCATGCTCGGCGCCGGGGTGGCCTGGGGGATTTATTCGCTTCGCGGCAAGGGCAATTCAGATCCGCTCGGCGCGACCGCGGGAAATTTTGTCTTCGCGGTGCCGATGGCTTTGCTCCTAAGTCTGGCCACGTTTTCCTCCGCGCGTGCGGACGTTGCGGGGATTGCCTACGCAGTCGCGTCTGGGGCGATTGCCTCGGGGATCGGTTACGCGATCTGGTATTCGGCTTTGCCTGGGTTACGCGCCACTGCGGCCGGCTCGGTCCAGCTCAGCGTGCCAGTGCTCGCTGCATTGGGTGGAATCATTTTCCTCAGCGAACCAATCACCTTGCGGCTCGTGCTCGCTTCCCTGGCAGTGCTCGGAGGGATCGGGCTCGTCCTGGCGGAACGGCGCGCGAGTTGAACCTTCCGCCGTGCGACCGAGACCGTTAGGTTGCGACTCGTTCACCATGAAGATTTTCGATATCTCGCGTCCGCTTTTCAACGGTCTTGCTCCATGGCCGGGCGATACCGCTTTCCATTTCGAGTTGAAATGGAAGATGGCGGAGGGCGCATCGGTCAACGTTGGAGCAGCTGAGACAGGACTTCACAACGGCACTCATGCCGACGCGCCATTTCATTTTCAGGCGGATGGAACGACGATCGATCGGATGCCGCTCGAAACTTATTTCGGCGAAGCGGTTGTGGTTGACCTAACGAGTCGATTTGGAGCAGGTGGAGAGGGGGAAATCACGGTGGCCGATCTCCAGCCGAGGGCTGATGCGCTTAGGAGCGCGCCCCGTCTGCTGGTGAAGACGGGCGCGTGGCCCGATCCGGCTATCTTTCCAGAACGTATTCCGGTCATCGCTTCTGATGTGCCGGGGTTTCTGCAGGATCGAAAAGTGAAGCTGCTCGGGCTTGATCTGCCGTCGGTGGATGCGATCGATTCGAAGACGCTCGATAACCATCACGCCCTGGCCGCGGCCGGCATTGCGATCGTTGAATCACTCGACTTAAGCGCGATCCCCGAAGGGACGTACCGTTTCGCGGCGTTTCCGCTTCGGATTCGCGGCGGCGACGCGGCCCCGGTCCGCGCCGTCCTCTGGCTGGATTAGCGTCGGAGGGACTTGCTTCTGCACGTCCGCGTGATGGAGCGCAGAGGAGGACTTGCAGAAGCAAGTCCCTCCGAGGGAGCAGAAGCAAGTCCCTCCGAGAACACAATGGGACTTGCGAAAGGAGGTCCGTCCGAGGAGGAATCACAGGCGTGAGCCGTCTGCTCGAGTCCCGCATCACACGGTGGGGTGCCGTGACACTCGCGCTGGCGCTCTTCGGCGTGACGAATCTTCCCTGGCACCTGGATGACTACGACCAGGCGAAACAGGCCTTCACCTCCTTCGAGATGGTGGAATCAGGGCATTGGCTTTACCAGCACACTCCTAATCGCTGGGTGGCCACGAAACCGCCGCTGGTCGGTTGGATTTCCGCTGCGGTTTACGGAATCACGCGGTCGTGGGAATTAGCGTGGCGGCTGCCTTCTTTCCTGGCCGCAATTGGTTTGCTCGTGCTCGTCACCCGCGCCGCGGGCAGCTACGGAGCCGTGGCCAGCCTGATCGCGGCCAGCGCGTTCAGCCTTAACCTGCTGACGCCGCGGCTCGCCTCGCTGGTCCGAACCGACATGCCGCTCGCACTCGTTCTCTTCGGAGCGGGCCTGGTGATCTGGAACAAGGCGCGAGAGCGGACGCGGTGGACGAGCCGAGATCAGCTCATTTTGTTTGCGTTACTCAGCGCGGGGATGCTGATCAAGGGTCCGATCGTTTACGCATTCCTGCTTCCAGGCGTCGTAGCTGTGGAATGGCTAAGTCGCCGCCGCCGCGTCGCGAACCCTGCGTGGAGCGGATGGCTGCCGTGGCTCCTCTCGTTTCTCGTTTTCCTTATCTGGGTTGGAGGCGGAATCCTGTTCGTGCCGGATTTCACCGAGCACGTTGTCCTGCGCGAATTTGCGGGCCGGTTTAGTGACGAGGTCCATCGGTCGCAACCCTTTTATTATTATTTGCCGCACCTGCTCCACCGTTTCGCACCGTGGAGCTTGTTGCTGATTGGCCTGGCATTTTTGACGCGGAAACCAGAGGAGGGCTCCTCGGCGCCGCGGACTGCCGGGTTGTCGCTACCGACTTTCTGGCTGCTCGCCTGGAGCATCGGTGGATTGATCGTTATGTCGTGTGTTCCGTCAAAGCGGATCGACCGGATTTTCCCGATTATCCCACCGCTTTGTTTGCTGCTCGGTGTTCTCGCAACCGACGCACGTGGCCGGTTCGGCAGAGCAGTGGATCGTTTGTGCGTGATCGCGCTTGGTCTGGCTGTCCTGGGCACGACCGCGTACACAGTGCAGAAGACGATCGCGGCGCAGCGCGAACAGCGTGACGCTTTCGCGGTTTTCGGGCGCGCTGTCGTGCGCGAAGTCGCAGCCCACCAATGGCGATACGCGTTGGTCGGCCGTGATGATGAAGGGCTCGCTCTCTACGTTCGCCGAATCGAATTCCTGAATCCTTATCAGGGCGTCGCCGAGTGGAACGCCGGGCGGGTTGATGCGCTCGTTGTTCCCGAGGACGATCTGCCGAAGATCCTTCCGCTGCTTAACCCGCCCGAACCGACTCGAGCGCTCACTTCCGGTCAGGCAGGGCGTTATCGAAGACGCTACGTGCTTCTGGCCAAGCGGTCTTCCGCCTGAGCCGGCCGCGCGAAAAGCCTGCTCGACTTTGAAGCAACCGTTTGTAGTCTCGCGTCCAAGCTGAACGACCTGATGCAGTTCCCGAAGATGGAGATCGAGGCGCTCTGGTGTCCATGGCGTGTCGAATATTTCGAGCAGGAAACGCCGAACCCGGATTTCCTCTCCGAAGCGGCGCGGACGAGCGACGATGCCGCGCACCTTGTTTTGGCCCGGCGGAAGAACGCGTTCCTGATGATGAACCGCTATCCTTATATCTCCGGGCATCTCATGGCCGTGCCTTACCGCAAGACCGGAGACGCCTCGGCCTTGGGCGAAAATGAAGTGCTCGAGCTTTGGGAGCTGGCCATGCACGGGCAACGCCTCCTCCGGGAAACAATGAAGGCGCAGGGTTTCAATCTCGGTTTGAACCTTGGCCAATGCGCCGGGGCCGGCGTCCCGGACCACTTGCACCTCCATATTGTCCCTCGCTGGAATGGCGACACGAATTTCATGCCGGTCCTTTCCGGGACCCGGATGCTCTCGGAAGGATTGCGCGGGTTGTACGATAAATTGATTGCGACCCAGGCGCGTTTGGAGAAAAACAACGCAACCTCATCATGACGACGACCTGGATCGAACCGCCACCGAAACCAAGACGCAGCGGCTGCCTCGGCAAAGGCTGCATGATGCTGTGCGTTTTCCTGATTCTGCTCGGGGTCGCCTTTTTCGTGGGCGGATATGTCGGCGTCCGCTACGTCGTCACGACCACGCAGCCGAAAGAAATCCCGCAGGTCCAATCAAGCGAGGCAGAACAGGAAGCGGTCCGCACCCGTTGGGAACAATTTAAGGACGGGCGCCGCGCCGCCGACACCACGATGGCGACGACCACCGTGGAAGGCACAACGACCGAGGTCGCCCCGCCGGCCACGAACCGAATCGAGCTAAGTGCGAACGATATTAACCAGCTCATCGCGGGCAGCCGGAAATTGCAGGGAAAGGCGTTTGTCTCGATCGAGAATAATGTCGCGCGCGTCCAGGTGAGTGTGCCGCTCGAGAAAGTCGGGTTCCGTGGACGTTTTCTGAATGGTGAGCTCCAGGTCCGCTCGTCGCCCGATCGGAACCCCCGCAACATTGAAATCACCGAGGTCTCACTCGGTGGCGTGTCGGAAAAAGTCCTGAACGCGCTTCTCGGCTTCCGCTCGCTGCGCAGCTACGCCGACCAGTACGCGACCGAATACGACATCACGAGCTTCGCCATCGAAGATAACCGGGTGATCATTGAGAACGGGCGGGCGATCCCCGGGGTAACGCCGTAGATTGCGTTGCAGACCTTTGTAGGCCGTCCGTGTCAGACGGCGTAGGGGCGACCGCGTTTCACAGAAACGCCCTCACTGCATAATCTCGCGCACGAACACGTTCAGCTGCCCATCCGCCTGTTTGCGCACTTCCGTAATTTCGTAGGGCCGCGCCTCGTCTCTGGTCACAGTCGAGCCGCGGGTGGGCGGATTGTATCCGGCGGGATAATCGACCACGATGCGGAGGTTTTGCCCACCGCCCGCCAGCTTCAAGACGGCGTCGGTTATCCCGGTCTTCGGCCGGAGAACCGCGCGGTTGGACTCGGTAAAGTTGACGACGAACTGTCCCTTCAAATAAACGCGTTCGCCGGCGAGCCCGCGATCCGCGAGGTCTTGAACGTCAGTCGTTGTGATTAAACGGCCGACCGGCATTTTGCCGGGCAAATACATCTTCCAGGTGCCGCCACCGGCCGTAGAGGCGAGCGCGTTCTCCGGAGCACTGGGCACAGGTGTCGCCGATGCGGCCGGCGCCGCGGGGGAAGTCACCGCAACCGCCGGTGGCGTGGCGGCTGGAGTCGGCGTCGGTTTGGCCGGAGAATTCTGCGCGACCATGGTGGGACTGCGCCCCGCTGTTGGCGAAGGCGTCGGTGTACCCTTCGGTTTTTTCTTGTCGCCCTTCGTCGGTTTTTCCGGCGACGGCGGCGGCGCAGGGGGCGGGGTCACGACCGCAACCTTCGGCTCTTCGATCTGCGCGGCAGGCTCGACGCGGATCAATTCGTTGGCTGGCGGCGGCGCCGGGGTTGGGGCGAGCCCTGCAACCGGTGCGTTTGTCGAAGGCGAACTCTTCTCGCGATAGCTTGCGTATTGGCCTTCGGCGGCCTTGCGCGCGTCGTCTTTGTAAAGCGGCCAGCCGGGCTCGAGATTCAGGTCGAGCGGTGGCTCCAGTGAAAATGTGCCGGGGCCGCGAGTTACTGTGTATCGGCCGTAAAGCAACGGCACCGTCGTGATCAGCATGCGACCGTCGGCGAGGCGTTCGGCGTGAATCACAGCCGACAGGTCATGGGTGCGTTCGAGCTTCAGCTCCAACCCGGGCACAAGCGTCTGTTTCATCAACGGCAACGCCTGTGGGTCCGCCGGATAAACGTGTTCCATCAGCAATTCCCCGTGATCCACCGCGTTGGTTAGCGCGACCATCCCGGAAAGGAACACGTCGTCCGGGGTCAGCTCACGCGCCTGCATGATGTTGAACCGGCCGATCACGTACGGAACCAGGCCGCGAACGTGCTGAAAATTGCGGATGTAATTTCTGGCCAACTCGGCGTTCGCGTGGGCCAGCTCAGTCGGGCTCATCGCGATGTAGCGATCGTAGAGTTGTTTCGAGGTGAGAAATTCGCCGGCTGGCGCGGCGGTCAGCTCGAAGCGTTTGGCGGGCTCAATCTTGTTGAGCTTCTTCAGAATACGGTAGCTCTGGGGCCGTTCCGGTTGCCAGAAGATGTAAAAACTTCCGAGCCAGGCGGCGAAGGCAAACCCGGTCAGGAGAAGGATGGCAATCGACCACGCAAAAAGGTTGGTCTTCTTGCCGCGTGGCCTCCCGTAGCCTTCGTCGTAACGAATGTAATCCCGGGCCATCTAAGCGGGTCTGCCGCGATCCGTTTTCAAGCCGGGCGCGCTGCTTCGAAAGAGGTTCCGCAACCGCAGGTCCGGGCAGCGTTCGGATTCTCAATGTGAAAACCGGCGCCGGTCAGGCCGTCACGGTAATCCAGGACGGACCCCCGCAAGTAATCCGCGCTCTCGGAATCGACAAAAAACTCGACGCCGTCGCGGGCCACGATTTCGTCGCCCGGTAGTTGGGTCCCGAGAGACATTTCGTATTGGAGCCCGGAGCAACCGCCCTTGGAAATACCGACCCGCAGCCCCCTGGCCTCGGTCTCGGGGCGTGATTCGAGGAGGGTGCGCAGCTGGCGGACAGCGTTATCCGTCACGGTAATCATCGGTCGTGCGAAACTATCGTTTTCCTTCGCAATCGCAAATCGCGCCCGTAAAATTGAAAATCCGATGAGCCGCATTCGCCTGTTGCCGGAGATTCTCGCTAGCCAGGTCGCGGCCGGGGAGGTGGTCGAGCGTCCCGCCTCGGTTGTAAAAGAACTGGTCGAGAACAGTATCGACGCCGGGGCGCGCCGGATCGAGGTCAGCATTCGCCGCGGCGGGATCTCGGTTATCCGGGTGGTGGACGACGGCTGCGGCATGGACCGCGACGACGCCCTCCTTTCCCTGGAACGCCATGCCACGAGCAAAATCAGGACAGCGAACGATCTGGCGGCCATTGCGACCCTCGGTTTCCGCGGGGAAGCGTTGCCGAGCATTGCCAGCGTCTCGCGCTTCCGGTTGACGACCCGGGAACCGGAAGCAGTCGCCGGGTCGGAAATAATCGTCGCGGGCGGAAAGATCGAGACCGTCCGCGATGGCGGCGAAGCGCCCGGAACGCAGATCGAAGTGCGCTCTCTCTTCTATAATCTTCCGGCGCGCCGGAAATTTTTACGATCTGAGAACACGGAAAGCCGCAACATCGAGCATCAGCTCCATCTCCAGGCGATCGGTCATCCATCTATCGCGTTCGTTTATGTCCGCGACGAGCGGGTCGTCTTTCAACTGCCCGCCGCAGCGAGCTTGTCCGAGCGGATCAGGGACCTGCACGGCAGGGAGCTGGTCGACCGGTTGTTGCCGGTTGAGGAGCGAACGGGCGCCGCGATCCGGATTCACGGTTTGATTGGGCAGGCCGGAGTGAGCCGGCCGACTCGCGCCCAGCAGCTGGTCTTCGTGAACGGGCGCGCGGTCGAGAACGCGGTCCTGACGGCAGGATTGCGCGAGGGTTATCACACTGCGCTAATGAAGGGCCAGTTCCCGGTCACCTTTCTCTTTCTAGATCTCGACCCGGCGGCGGTGGACGTGAACGTGCATCCGGCGAAGAGAGAAGTGCGGTTCCGCGATCCCAATTCGGTCCGTGAAGCGATCGTCCGGACGATCCGGCAGACGCTGGAGAGCGGCCGGGAAGAATGGCAACAGCAATTCCGGGCGCCGACGCCTGTAGCCGGGATCGCCGATCCCGGCCGAGTTCCGGCGTCGATTCCTACCCCGCCGACCGCAGCCACAGGGCCGGGATTACCGATCCCAGCTACAACGGGATCATCGATCCCGGCTACAACGATCCCGGCTACAACGGAGCAGCTTCATTCTTTTCAGCCGTCGCCTAACGAGTTCTCCACAACAGCCGTTTCGCCCGCCTCAAATTGGAACGACCAACAGCAACTCGAAACACCGGGCCGGTCGCGCCATTTCCAGATCATCGGTGTTTTGAACAAGCTTTATGTCCTGATGGAAAACGAGGAAGGGCTGGTCCTGGTGGACCAGCATGCGGCCCACGAGCGCATTCTCTTCGAAGAACTCCGGCGCCGGATGGAAGAGCAGGGGGTTCCTTCCCAGCGTCTGCTGCTCGCGCAAACCATGGAGCTGGCGCCCCGGGACGCGGAATGGGTCGAGCGGAACGTCGCGACTTTGCAAAAGATGGGAATCGGGATCGAGTCGTTCGGCCCGAACGCATTCAAGATCGACAGCTTGCCGACCTTTCTCGACGTGTCCGATCCGGTCATCTTCGTCATGAAGGTGATTGACGGTTTGAAGAGCGCGAGCAACGGCAGCTCGCCGATGCGGCTCGGCGAAGAAATGATCGCGAAGACGGTGTGCCGTCATGCAGTGAAGGCGAACGATCCGCTCCGGTACCTGGAGGTGGAAAAATTGATCACCGATCTGCTCGAATGCGACCTGCCTTACTGCTGCCCGCACGGCCGGCCGACAATGATCCAGATTTCGCACTCGGAGCTGGAGAAGAAGTTCGGCAGGAAGGTGTAGGCGCCCTTCGGCGCGTGAATCGAGATTCGTGAATCGTGAATCGGAAGATTGCGGTCGATTACCGCCAGTATTTCGAGATCAACTCTTTGATTTCGGGACTTTGGAGTCGGTAATTCTCCTCATGGTGATGCGGAATCTCCGGGAACCATTTCCACCAGAACATCCCCGCCAGGAAAGAATGGCGCGACGGTAACTGGAGCGCGGCATCGATGCAGCGTTTCTGAATTTCCGTTGCGTTCTCGCCTCCGGTCTTGAAAGCCCACGGCTCGGCCGCGGCCCGGGCACTTTCGTTGTAACCGATTTCCACGAAAAGAAACTGCTTCCCGTTTTGCTTCGAGAATTTTTCGAGCTCGGCGGACTGCTTTTCCCAACCGGCGGCGATCTCCGCCCCGCTGGGATCGGTCGCTTTCGACAGCGGGAAGTAGGCGAGGACTCCAATGTAATCGAGCGCGTCCCAGAATTTGACGTTCTGATATTCGTTCCAATTCGCTCCGTAAGTGACCTTGCCGCGGTAAACGCCGCGCACCGCCGCGATGATCTTGCGCCAGCGCTCTTCATGTTTCTGCGGATAGGTAAACTCGAGGCCGACGCAGAAAATCTCCGCGTGCTCGGATTCGGCCAGCGCCGCCATCTGGACGATCCAGGTTTCGTACTCCGAATAGAAGCGATCCCATTCCTCGGGCGTAACGAAATTGATTTCGCCCCGCCAGCTGAACTTGGTTCCCCAATAAGCGATGTGCGGGATCAACATGACCGAGAGGCCGCGCTCGTAGGCCCAGCGCAGCGGAGTCGTGATATGCGTGGTGCTGGACCCGGCCCGGCGGCTGGTGACGACGTGGCCGTCCTCCCGGATCTGGGCGTAGGGATGAATCGCAATGCTGTTCACGCCTAACGACTTCAGTTCATCGAGCGTGTGTCTCATCTCGGGGCTTTGCCATTCGATTCCCCAGGTTTGGCAGGAGACCGTCATTCCCTTGTAGAACGGCGGCGCAGCCTCAGCCGCGAGCCCGGAAAGGGCCGCCGTGGTCAGCGCCAGCAAGGCAGGAACGACGCGCATCGGGAGATTTAACACCGACGTTCTTCCTTGTGCGAGATGAACGCTTCGTAGATTGGTGTTGCCGACGTTTCCCAACGCATGCCCGAAAATAAAACCGCGCTCATTACCGGCATCACCGGCCAGGACGGCTCCTATTTGACCGAGCTCCTCCTCGAAAAAGGGTACGCGGTCCACGGCGTGGTCCGGCGAACCAGCAACCTGTTGCGTTCGCGGATCGAACATCTCCGGGGGAACGGCTCTGTTTACGACAAGTCGCTCTTTTTGCATTACGGCGATCTGTCGGACGGGACGACCTTGCGGCGCATCTTCGCCGAGGTGAAGCCGTCCGAGATATATCATCTGGCCGGCCAAAGCCATGTTGGGCTGAGCTTCGAAATTCCGGAATCGACCTGCGAGGAAGTGGGAATGGCGACGCTTCGCCTGCTGGAAATCGCGCGCGATCAGCCAGGCCCGGTAAAGTTTTATCACGCATCGAGCTCGGAGATTTTTGGCAGCGCGGTGGAGTCGCCGCAGACCGAGATGACTCCGGTCCGGCCCGCCAGCCCGTATGGTTGCGCAAAGGCTTTCGCGACCCAGCTGGCCCGGGTTTACCGCGAATCCTACGGGTTGTTCGTCTGCAACGGCATTCTCTACAACCATGAGTCCCCCCGGCGCGGCGAGAATTTCGTGACTCGCAAGATTGCGCGAGCTGCGGCCCGGATTGCGCGCGGCCTCGACCAGGAATTGTCCCTTGGAAGTCTGGAGAGCCGGCGGGATTGGGGCCGGGCCCAGGATTATGTCGTGGCCATGTGGCTCATGCTCCAACAGGACAAGCCCGACGACTACGTAGTCGCCACGGGTGAGACCCATTCCGTTCGCGATTTCGTGGAAGCGGCGTTCGCGGTGGTGAATTTGCCCTCCGAAAAATATGTCAGGCGGAACCCAGCGTTCGACCGGCCAAGCGACCCGGCCCGCCTGGTAGGATCGCCGGCAAAAATCAAGGCAGCCACCGGCTGGGAGCCGCGCGGTTCGTTCGAGGATCTCGTTCGCGAAATGGTGGAAGCGGAGCTCGCGGAGATCGATGCCGGTGCGGAAGGCTAATCAATATGAATGACTTTCTTATTTCGTTTGTGCTCGGGGTTGTGGAAGGCCTGACGGAATTCCTCCCGATCAGCTCGACCGCGCATTTGCGGATCGTAGAGGCGCTCTTCGGTTTCAACCTCCAGGACAGTTTTTGGAAGATGTACACGATCGTCATTCAGCTCGGCGCGATCCTGGCCCTGCCCGTTTATTTCTGGAACCGGATCCTGAAGTTTCTTTCGACTTTCCCGCGCGGTGAAAACGGAAACCGAAATCTCCTGAACCATCCGGTAAGCCTGACCCTGATTGCGTTCGTGGTCACGGCGGTGCCCTCCTACCTGTTGAAAAAGCAGATCGGTCAGAACCTCGAAAGCCTCAGTGTGATGGCGTGGGCGCTGTTGCTCGGCGGCATCGTCATGTGGATTGTGGACGCGCTCTGCCGCCATCCGAGGACCGACCAGGTGGAAGAGATGACCCTGCCGCAGGCGATTTGGATTGGTGCTGTCCAAGTCTTGTCAGCTGTATTTCCGGGAACGTCGCGGTCGATGTCCACGATCGCCGCTGGACAAACCGCGGGGCTCTCGCGCTCGGCCGCCCTGGAATTCTCCTTTTTCCTCTCGATGCCGACCATGGTTGTTGCGACGGGTTACGATCTATTGAAAACGATCCGGCCGCGTCACGATGTGTCGGAAGCCGGGCTCGCCCCGGTCACGATGGACGCGCATGGCTGGATCGTGCTCGCAATCGGATTTGTCGTTTCGTTTGTGGTGGCGCTCGGGGTCGTTGCCTGGTTTATGCGCTGGGTCCGGGCGCGCGGCTTCGCCCCATTCGCGATCTACCGGATCGTTTTCGGGATCATCCTCCTTGTCTTGATTTATCGCGGCGCCATTTAAGGCGGAGCAATGGACCCGAACGCGAGTGCCGCGGCGCAGATTCCCGCTGCCCATCGTGTGATTCGGCCGGCCCAGACGCAATAAGTCCGGGGATTATTTAGAAACGAACGCTTGCCACGGCCCCTGGCAATGTTCTACAAAGGGCGCTCGCATGTCCCGTAAGGCCCTGTCGTCGCTCATCTTCTCGCTCGCGCTGCTCGCGCCGCTCGCGCCGTTATCGGCCCAGGAAATCTTCGTTCCACGCGAATTAAAGGCGCAGGCTGTCCATCCGCCGGCGACCAAGGAAGCCGTTGCGGAGACCAAGCCGGCGAAGCCGAAGGAAATCGTTCGCCGGGCGGAAGCCGTCACCGAGTCCGACCTGAAAGCCCCTGAGAAAAAGTCCGCGCCTGTCACCGCTGAGGCTGCCAAGCCGAAGGCTCAGAAAACCGAAGTTATCGCCACGAAAGTCGAGAAGACGGTTGCCGCGAAAGAGAAAGCGGCGCCACCGGGGCCTGCCAAGGTGGAAAAACCGGCCGTCGTTTCCGTTGAAACCGCTCCAAAGAAAGTCGCCAAAGCTGAGACTGTGAAGCCTGAGCCCGCGAAGGAGAAGACCGAGAAGCCAAAGGCGGTTGCGAAGACCGAAGCAGCTTCGGACGATGCGGTCGCTACCATCAAGGTCGAAAAGGCGCCGGCCCCCAAGGTTGCGGCGAAGACGGAAACCGCCAAGCCTGAACCGAAGAAGGAGAAGGCGGTCGCTGACGTGCCGACGATCAAGATAGAGAAGGCCACCGCGGCGAAGGAGCCTGTTGCGCCCGCCAAGACGATTGCGAAAACGGAGCCGGCCAAGCCGGAGGCGGTAAAGGAGAAGTCGGAAAAGCCAGCTCCAGCCAAGGAGAAACCGTCGGTTGAAATCGCGGCAAAGAGCGGCCCTGCGAAGACTGAGACCGCCGTCGCGAAGACCGAAAAAGCTTCGCCTAAAGAGGAGTCCCGCAAAACGGCAGCCAAAAGCGATGGCGTTCAGATCGAGACGATCACGGCTAAGACCGAAAAGCCGGTGGTAAAGGAAAGGCCTGCGACCGTCGCGGTTACACCACCGCGAAAAACAGAAGAGAAAGTTGCGGCCGCGAAGGAAGAGCCGGTGAAAACGGCCGCCGCCAAAACGGAACCGGCAAAACCTGCGGTCACCGTCGCGAAGACGGACAAGCCAGCCTCCGCAAAGGAGAAGCCCGCTACGACGGTGGCGAAGGCGGACCCGCCGTCCCCGCGGGAAGGCCCTGCTAATCCAGCCAAAATGTTACCCGTGAACTCGGAAGTCGTCGCTATCCCGTCACAAAAGGATGCGCCCCAGATTTTGCCCCCCGTTACCGGCTCCCTCGACACCGGTCTCACCAAGATCGCGGACGGTTTCGATTTCCCGGTCGGAAAACCGGAAGCGGAAGGCTATTACAAAGCGCGTGGATTTCGCCCGGGCGGGCACGTTGGGGAAGATTGGGATGGCATCGGGGGTGGAGACACCGATATGCGGGACCCGATCTTCAGCATCGGCGACGGGATCGTGGTATTCGCCCGCGACGTTCATCTCGGCTGGGGCAACGTCATCATTGTTCGCCATGCCTACCGCGAGAACGGCAACGTAAAATACATCGATGCCCTTTACGGTCATCTCCACAACATGATGGTCAGCCGTGGCCAGCGCGTCACCCGCGGCCAGCAAATTGGCACAATGGGTAATGCCCATGGCCGCTACGATGCCCATCTCCATTTCGAG
Source organism: Chthoniobacterales bacterium (assembly GCA_035536995.1). GTDB lineage: Bacteria > Verrucomicrobiota > Verrucomicrobiia > Chthoniobacterales > UBA10450 > AV80. The sequence goes on from DATLNB010000079.1 coordinate 57,204, forward strand.
ATCCGGAAAAACCTCGAGATCGGCATGAGCCGCTCAAAATTCCAAAAGAATTTCAGCAACTACTACGACCCGACCCAGTTCATCGCTTCCCACCGCCGGCTTTCCGGAGGCGGCTCGAATTACAAGGTCGCGATGAATACCTTCACTCACGACTGGATGTTCAAGTTCGATTCCAACCGGAATTTTCCGGCTCGGAAAAGGAGCACATCGGAGTCGTCCGCGGCTTTGCGCCGCGCCCTGACGAGCAATCGTTAGCCGCAATTCGCTCGGTAGCGTTTCGGCCGTTCGAGCGAGCTGACCGCGGCGCGGCCCTATATTTTCCCCAGGAGGGCGAGGATGAGGACGATCAGCAGGACCAGTCCGATCCCGCCAAAGGGATAATAGCCCCAGCCTGAGCTGTAACCCCAGCCCGGAAACGCTCCGACCAACAGGAGGATCAGGATAATCAGCAGGATAGTGCGCATGCCCGCGAGATTAGTTCCGCCGCTCTCGCGCTGACAATGCTTATTTTCTCTTCCCCCTCATGCTCATGCTCCTGATCTTGCTCCTGATCCTGTTCTGACGGACACGCCGCTCACAGGATCAGGATCATGATCAGGATCACGAGCATGAACGGAGGCAGTCCAAGGTGCCGAAATTTCCTTGCAGCCCCTCGTGCTCACCCTATTCTTTTGCGCAGTCCCGAATGTGTCCAGCCGGATGCGTCGGGACACTTTGTTGTTTTAGATTCATGGCCAACACGATTCTGATCGGCGCGCAATGGGGCGACGAAGGCAAAGGCAAGATCATCGATGTGCTGACCGCGAAGGCGGACATCGTGGTCCGGAGCCAGGGCGGCAATAACGCCGGCCACACGGTCATCCATAACGGGCAAAAATATATCCTGCACCTGATCCCGTCCGGCATCCTTCGGCGCGGAAAACGGTGCGTCATCGGTAACGGAGTCGTGATCGATCCGGTCGCCCTGGTCGGGGAAATCGAAGGGTTGCAGAAATTGGGTGTCCAAATCGGAAAGAACCTCCTGATTAGCGACTGCGCCCACCTGGTGTTGCCGTATCACCGATCGTTGGATGAGCAACGAGAGCTCCGCAAAGGCCACGCGAAAATCGGGACGACGAAACGTGGCATCGGTCCGGCCTACGGCGACAAGGCGGCCCGAACCGGGCTGCGAATGTCCGACTTGATGCAGCCCGTCCTGTTCTCGAAAAAGCTTCAGGCCAAGGTGCGTGAGAACAACAGCATTCTCCAGGCATTCGGCGCGCGGCCGATCAACTATCGGCAGGTTAACGAGAGCTACCTGGAAGCGGGCCGGAAACTTCGGCCTTTCGTGAGCAACACGGTGCTTTTTCTCCATCGAGCGCTCCAGCATGGCAAAGAGATCCTGTTCGAAGGAGCGCAAGGCACCTTTCTCGATATCGATCACGGGACCTACCCGTACGTCACATCCTCGAACACGACTGCGGGCGGGGCCTGCACCGGTTCCGGCGTGCCTCCCCACCGGATGGATTTGGTGGTGGGCGTGATGAAAGCCTACACGACCCGCGTGGGGGAGGGCGCGCTCCCGACGGAAGATGCGGGCCTGGCCAACAAGCTCCATGAAATGGGGCGGGAATTCGGGGCTACCACGGGCCGGGCACGGCGTTGCGGGTGGTTCGATGCCGTAGCGACTCGCTACGCAACGATGATCAACGGGATCGATGAGCTGGCCGTGACCAACCTCGACGGTCTGGATGGGGTGGATCGGATCCGCGTTTGCGTGGCTTATCGTTTGAACGGAAAACGACTCCAAGTCCCTCCGTGCGACGCCGCGCAACTGGAGAATTGCGAGCCAATTTACCGCGACTTTGCCGGTTGGAAGGGATCCACGCAGTCGGCAAAAAAACTGTCTGATCTACCCTCTGCGGCAAGGAGTTATGTTCGAGCCATCGCGGAGCTTACAGGGGCTCCGTTGCGCATCGTCAGCATTGGCCCCACCCGCAACGAAACTATCATTCTTTGACCAATGGCCCCGACCGCTAAACTGGTCCCGCGGCACATCGCCATCATCATGGACGGCAACGGCCGTTGGGCCAAAGGGCGCGGCCTGCCACGCATTAAGGGTCATGAGAAGGGAGCCGACTCCGTCCGCGCCTGCGTCGAAGCGTGTGGCGAGCTCAAAATCGAATTCCTGACCCTTTACGCCTTTTCGGCCGAGAACTGGCAACGCCCCAAGGCCGAGGTCTTCGCCCTGATGCGATTATTGGAGCGTTTCCTGAAGGAAAAAACGCCTGAATTGCTCGAGAAGAACGTGCGGCTGCAGGCTATCGGGCGGCTGACAGATCTGCCTCCCAGTTGCCAGAAACAGCTCCACGATTCGATCGAGCGCACCGCTGGAAATACCGGGCTGACTCTGATCCTGGCGCTCAGTTACGGGGGCCGACTGGAAATCATCGACGGGATCAAAAGCCTGCTTCGCCAGATCGATTCCGGCCACATCGATCGCGCGATGATCGACGTGGACATGTTCAGCAAGCATCTCTACACCCGTTACTATCCGGACCCTGATCTCCTCATCCGGACCTCCGGCGAAATGCGGCTCTCCAATTTTCTGCTCTGGCAGCTTTCCTACACGGAGATGTACGTGACGCCCAAGCTCTGGCCCGATTTCACGAAGAAGGACCTTTTTGAAGCGGTCGAGGATTTCGGGAACCGAAATCGGCGCTACGGCGCGGTGTGAAGCTTTGGCTGCCTGCTCAGCCCTCCCCAAATTTGCCAGGTTGAGAGAAGCGAAACATCTCTGATCATTTCTCCGCGCAGAAGTCCGGAAATAGTCAGAGATCCTTCACTCCGCTCAGGATGACAATAAGAAGATGGCGTCTCGAACCCGGCTAGATGAACGCCCCCGCTACCGAGTCGGCCAGGAGTTTGCCGCGCGGCGTGAGGAGGAAATTGCCGTCGGATTCACGAAGGAGCCCGAGCTTCAAAAATTCTTCGCTTTCTGCGCGCCACGCTTCCAGCTCGCGCGCCGGGATTCCATCGCGCGTCCGGAGGCCGAGCGCGATTCGTTCTGTCCGCTTCATCTCCGGGGTAAGGTTTTCCGTCGACGCGATTGGTAATTCACCGGCGAGAACCCGATCTGCGTAAGCCCGATAGTCGCACACATTCTGCCAGCGCTTCGAGCCCACGGTGGAAACGGCGGATGGCCCGATCCCAAGATAATCGTGCCCCGCCCAGTACCCTCGATTATGAACCGACTCGAACCCTGGCCGCGCATAATTCGAAATCTCGTAGTGCCGGTACCCCGCTCCCTCAAGGATCGCCATTGTCCGCTCCAGCAACTGCGCGTCAGACTCCGTGTCCGCGCGAAATTCGCCGCGGGCGTGGCGCAGAAAAAAATCGGTGTCCTCCTCGTAGGTCAGGCAATAGGTGGAAATGTGATCGGGTTGCAGGGAAATCGACTTTGTCAGGTCGGCTTCCCATTGAGTGCGAGTTTGCCCGGGCAAGCCGAACATCAGGTCCAGACTGATGTTTTGAAATCCAGCGTCGCGCAGGGTTTGAAAGGAATTTTCGGCCTGGGCTGCGTCGTGTTCGCGGCCGAGCAACCTCAGCAGCGCGTCATCCCACGATTGGACGCCAAGACTGAGGCGGGTGACGCCAAGGTCTCGAAGAAGAACGGCTTTGCGGGGTGAAACGCTCCCCGGATTCGCCTCCAGAGTCCATTCCCTCAGCTCTGCGAGGTCCAATCGTTCGCGCATTCCGCCGAGGAGGAAGGCAAGCTGGGTGGTGGTGAGGGCGGTCGGGGTTCCGCCTCCGAAAAAAATCGTGCGGAATCGCAGGGGGAATTGTTCCCGCACCATGTCGAGCTCGCGGAGCAATGCCTCGCAGAATCGTTGCGTCTGCGAGGGGTCGGCCTGCTCCTTGTAGAAAGCGCAATACGGACAGATCCGGGCGCAAAACGGGATATGAACGTAGAGGTGCGAAACCGCGGCGCGGGTTCGACATTCCCCGGGGCGAATCCTAAGTTCGGCCTCACTCTTCATCGTGCGAACCGCAATCCTAGCCCTTTTTCTCCTCGGCGCAGCGACGATCGCGCCCGGGCAAGGCGTTTCCAAACAGACGATCGTCTATGCCGCGCGGAATCCCGCGGCGATCAAGGATTATCAAACCAACGCCGCAGTCGTTCGCGGGATGGTCAATCGCCTTGTCCTCGCCGTCACCCGCCAGCCCGATCTCGGCCGCGCCTGGGGATCTTTGGTTTCGCCTAACGACAAAGTCGGCATCAAGATCTCGGCCGCCGGCGGGGAGCTATTCACGACTCACCGCGACATCGTTAATGCGATCGTCGATGGCCTCGTCGCGGCCGGCCATTCCCGGGCCAATATCATCGTTTGGGACCGATCGCTCGGCGGGATCAAGCAGGCCGGCTACCGCACGGATGGGGAAGGGTACCAGCTCAAGTCAATCGCGCCGCGGGAGGGTTACGATCCCAAAGCGATCTTCACCGCGCCGATCACCGGCAAACTGATCTGGGGCGATTTCGAGTATCGAAGCGATCGCGGAAAAGTTCCGCTCCTGTCCGACCAGGAACTGACCAGTGACGACAGCCATTTCGCTCGCATCCTCACCTCGGAAGTGACGAAGGTGATCAACGTGCCGGTCATGAGCGATAGCGCCGGTTGCGGCATTGCGGGTTGCCTCTACAACATGACCATTCCGAATATCGACAATTGGCGGCGCTTTACCCAGGGTTTCCGCTACGGCGCTTCCGCCATTGCGGATATTTATCGGACACCCGTAATCGGGCCGAAGGTCGTCCTCAATATCATGGACGGATTGGTTGCCCAATACGCCGGTGGCCCCGGACCTCATCCGAATTATGCGGTTCATCACGCCACGATTCTGGCCAGCACCGATCCAGTGGCGATCGACGCGCTTACCGTCCGGCAGATTGAGGAATGGCGCGTCAAAGCGCGGCTTACGCCGATCGCTCCGCTCGCCCAGCACGTGCAGGCGGCGGGTCAAATGGGACTCGGAAACGCCGAGGTGATCGAAGTCCGCAACGTCGGGCCGTGAGGATGAAGACTCCGCCCGATCGAGAGGAATTGCGTCGGGACGTGCTTCGCGCCGTTTCCCGCTCGTTTTATCTTTCACTTCGGATTCTGCCGGGACCGCTGCGTGATCCGTTATCGCTCGCTTATTTGCTCGCGCGCGCCACGGACACGCTCGCGGACACTCCTGAGGCGCCCCTTCCGGTAAAAAAACAGGGCCTCGCGGATTTGGCGGCCGCTATCCAGGGCAGGAACTCGGAGAAGATTGCAGGCAATCTGGCCGGCTCGTTTACTCGGCTTCAAAGCAACCCCGCTGAGCGAACTTTGATCGAGCGGCTGCCTGAGTTAATCCAATGGCTGGATGCGTTGGCTGAGGACGACCGCGACCAGGTGCGGGCAGTTCTCATGAAAATTAATCGGGGCCAGATGTTGGATCTGGAGCGGTTCGATTCGGGATCGGGCACGGGTACGGACATTAAGGCGCTCCTGACAGCAGCAGAGCTGGATGAATACACCTATCTCGTTGCGGGCTGTGTCGGGGAATTTTGGACGCGGATTTGTTTCGCGCATCTCAGGGGATTCTGCGATCGCCCGGAAGCCGAGATGCTCGAGCTCGGAGCGGATTACGGCCGCGGCCTGCAACTGGTCAACGTCCTGCGCGACGCCGGCGAGGACCTGCGGAACGGCCGCTGTTATCTTCCGGCAGACGAGCTCGACTCGTTAGGCCTTCGTCCATCCGAAATTCTGGGCGATCCGGCACGAGTCGACCCGGTCATGAAAAAATGGCGGGACAAGGCGGGGCAGGGGATGGCCGCGGGGATCGAGTATGCAGGTGCGATTCGTAGCCGCCGCGTTCGTTTTGCCACCGCGCTCCCGGCATTGATTGGCGCCCGAACGCTGGCCTTGCTGGAGCAGGCGCGCGCGGCTGGGTTAACGACGAAGGTCAAGGTTCCGCGCGCCGAAGTTCGTAAAATGATTTTCTCCGCCGCGGTTGCGTCCCGCGGCTCGCTGCAGCGGATGTTTGCGAAGCTTCGTGGAGCCTGAGCTCGAAGTGCGCGATTTGTAGGGCGTCTCTGTGAGACGCCTCGGCTCCAGGAAGGCGTCTGACACAGGCGCCCTACAGTTGAGTCTTTACTGCCGGAAATAGTTGCGCTGCTTCTCGGTGACCGGACGTCCCAGTCGCTCCAGGACCTGGAGCATATCTTCCCAGACCTTGCGTTTCTCGGCCGGCGCCTGGTTCCGGAGCAGGTACGATGGGTGATATGTAATCATGAGAGGCGTTTCCTCGTGCGAATGCCAACGGCCGCGCATCGCGTGCATCGGGCCGCGCGTCCCCAATAATCCTTCCACCGCGGTCGCCCCGAGGGCGACGAGCACCTTCGGCCGGATGACTGCGATCTGCTCGGCGAGGTAGGGCAGACAAGTCTGCATTTCCTGCGGAGTTGGCGGACGATTGCCTGAGTTGCCCCTCGGCATGTCCGGCCGGCACTTCAAAACGTTGGCGATATAAACCGCGTCCCGGCTAAATCCCATCGCCGCGATGATTTTCGTCAGGAGCTGGCCGGCACGGCCCACGAATGGTTCACCCTGCAGATCTTCATCGGCGCCCGGCGCTTCCCCGATGAACATCAATTCCGAGTCCGGATTGCCGACCCCGAATACGGTCTGGGTGCGCGAACGCGCCAGGTGTGGACACTTAACGCAGACCGCCACCCGCTCCTGGATTGGGGCGAGGAGCGTGCGCTTATCGGTTGTTGCGCTTGTGCGCGGTTCGGCGATTGACCGGGCAACCACCAGCGGTGCCAACAGCGGCCGCTGCAGTTGAACGAGCGAACCGCGTGATGCCCGCGGCAGCCGGCCGCCGCTGTCTCGCATTTGTTCCAGCGCGCTGAGAACGAATTCGAGCGCGGGAGAAAACTCTGTGGTCACGGTGCCGACCATCCGGGTTTTTTTGCGGGACGGCAAGACCGGAGCACAGGCGTCTCGCCTGTGCAGCCCATGGGCTTCCAGCCTGTGGTTCGTCCACGCGGCAGGCGAGACGCCTGCCGGCCGCACAGCCGAGACGGCCGTGCTACGGTGCGGCGTGAGCCTCGCGCTTTCTGATTACGATTACCCGTTGCCGGAGGAGTTGATCGCCACCCGGCCGCTTCCGAATCGGGCGGATTCCCGAATGATGGTCCTGAATCGTGCCGACGATCGAATCGAGCATCGAAAATTCGCTGATCTGCCAGAATTTCTTCAACCGGAGGATCTTCTGGTCCTGAACAACACCCGGGTGGTCAGCGCACGCCGATTCTCCGACGACGGTAAAATCGAGTTTCTTTTTCTCGAGCAGGTGGGACCGGCGCGGTGGCAATGTCTCGTTAGGCCAGGACGCAAAATGCGGCCCGGCGCCACGGCCACCATCGAGGGTGTGGTCTTGCGGGTTGAGGACATCTGCCCGGATGGCGAGCGGATCGTTTCCTTCGAGCGCGACTTTGATCCCTGGCAGGGCGGGCTGCTGCCGCTGCCGCCCTACCTCCGCCGGCAAAGCGATGTCGAAGATCTCGAGCGTTACCAGACTGTTTTTGCGGAGACTCCGGGAGCAATCGCGGCTCCGACAGCGGGTCTTCATTTCACCCCGGGAATGCTCGGTGGCCTTCCCCATACCTTCGTCACCCTGCACGTCGGCGCCGGGACGTTTCAGCCGGTCAAGGTGGAGAACATTGCCGAGCACCGAATGCATCGGGAAAGTTTTTCTATCTCCGAGTCGGCTGCCTCCGAAATCAATTCCGCCCAACGGATCGTCGCCGTTGGGACGACAACGGTCCGCGTGCTCGAATCAGCCCGGCGCGAAAACGGACAGCTCGTCGCCCAGGAAGGAGCGACCGACATTTTCATTCATCCGCCCGCACAGCTTCGCTGCGTCGATGCGCTGATAACGAATTTTCATCTCCCGCGTTCAACCCTGATTATGCTCGTGAGTGCGTTTACCGGACGGGAATTTCTCCTCCGGGCCTACGGGGAGGCGATCCGAGAGCGCTACCGTTTTTATAGTTACGGCGATTGCATGTTGATTTTGTGAAGAACGGGCACCTGCGGTTCACGGAGATGAATTCCCGCTTCTGCTCATGATCCTACTCTTGATCTTTTCTTGAGCATTGGCGCTCCCCCCAGGATCAAGAGCAGGATCGTGATCATAAGCACGAGGAAGAATAAGATGGGCCCCGCGGAGGCTGTCTCCCAAATTTATGCTACGCTCGGCCCATGGCCATCCCTGAGAAACCGAAAGGCGAGCTCGTCATCCGGACCATCGCGATGCCCGCGGATACGAACCCGAGCGGGGACATTTTCGGCGGCTGGATTGTGTCGCAAATGGATCTGGGCAGCGGAATCCTCGCGGCGAAGGTTGCCCGGACCCGCGTGGTAACGGTCGCGATCGAAAGCATGTCTTTCCTCCGGCCAGTCCGGGTGGGCGACCGGGTGGCTTGTTACGCCTGGGTCGAGAAGATCGGCCGAACCTCGATGGTTATCCCCGTGGAAGTCTGGGTCCAGCGCTACATGTCGGGCGAAGAAGTGTTGGTCACCAAAGGTGTATTTACCTACGTCGCCCTCGATCAGGACGGGAAGCCGGTGCCGGTAGAGCGGGAAGAGTGAGGGTTGGGAGAATGGAGAAACGTGAATCGTGAATCGTGAATCGTGGGTCGTGGATCGTGATCTCTTCCCATGTAACGATGTAACAAATCACCCGCGGCTCGCGAGAGCGAGCGGCTACGCGACCTTCACGTCCATTGCCTGCGACCAGACGAGCTGGCGCGAGACGATCAGCTCGCTGACCACCTGATAGATCTTCAACTCGCAGACAGCGCAATGCCGATAGATGGCTCCGACCGTCTTTGGTCCCGCTTCCAGGAATTTCCAAACTTGTTCTGCGACCGGTTGCAGTTCCGGCGCCGCGGACGGCGGCCAGGCGAAGACAGGCTTGGCGCATCGGACAGGGCCGGCATCGTCCGAGAACCGTCCCTTTAGCTCCGCGAACTCGTCCCGTCCCTGGAGCGCGTTGATCAGCATCTCGCTCGCGCTTTTGGTGATCCGTTCCGATTGAATCCAATCTTTTTCCGGGAGCTCACTGGCGGAAAACGCGAACGTGCCGGCGAGGTCCTCGCCGACAAACAATTGCCAGAAAGCTTCCTCCCCGGTGAGGTGCTCGAATTGCCCGCAGCGCGGTTGACCGTTCTCAAAGAAGAAGGCGGACATCAGTTCGCCCTGGGCGTTGACGATCCGAAGCTGCCCGCTCTGGGAGGAATTGGCGATCGTCTGGTAAACCGTGATCAGGTCGAAATTCGCCAGGTTTCCACTGAGCTCGAGGCAATGGCTTTGGGTGATCGCGAGGTCCCGGGCCTGCGCCAGGCGCACCGCAAGGTGGCTGCTAAGATAGTGAAAAAATGACGGCACCCGGCGAATGAGCTCGGGAAAATCCTTCCGCTCGAAGGATTGCAAGCTGACCGGCTCGCAGGCGCGGGCTACGTGCTTCCGTGGCAACCCCGAAAGTGTCTCCACATCGCCGAGGACATCACCGCGGGAAAGATAAGCGGCCGGGGCCGACTTTTGGGCGGCCGGGTGGATGACCTCGACGACCCCGCGATTAATGATGAAGAGAGCGTCGCCCGGATCGCCGGTGGAATAGATGGTCGCGCCTTCCGGCAAGTGCCGGACATGGGAAAGCTCGCCGATAGCCTTCAGCTCGAGGAGCTTGAGCCCTGTACAATAGGCAAAGAAATCGCGGTTGAGCACGCGTGGCTAATAGCAGAAGTCGTGCTCCCATACGGGGCGCCCACCGGACGCCCGCCCGGCGCCCCTGACCCAGAATTGTCATCCTTCGGCTTCGCTCAGGATGATAGAGGCAAGGTCGGGGACCGGCGTGGATCCCGTCCATGGTTGCGCGGGGCGGCCCGGGCATACACTCTTCCGCCATGCCTGAGCTGGCTTATCTCTTCGAGCGATTTCCCTCGTTCGGTCAGACCTTCTGTTACCGCGAAGTCTCCGAGCTGGAGCGC
>DATLNB010000080.1:0-59845 GCA_035536995.1 Chthoniobacterales bacterium
CGTCCCTCGAGCGAAGCCGAGAGCACGATCAGGAAAACAGAAGAGCGCTACCGCGCCTTAGTGGAAAATTTTCCAGGCGGTAGCATGACCGTGTTCGATAGAGATTTTCGTATCCTGTTCATCGGCGGCGATGACGCAAAGAATTACGGTCCCCCGGAAAAGTATGTGGGCAAACTCTTGCGCGAAATCGCGCCGGCTGAGACGTGCGAGATTGTCGAGCCGAACGTGCGGCTCGCTTTCGAGGGACAAAAAGTAATCTACGAAACACCTTACAAGGGAGGGACGAGATACCGCGCCACAGCCACGCCGATCTTCTCAAAAGAGGGCGCGATCATCGAAGTCCTGGTGGTGGCAGCGAACATTACCGAGCAGGAACGCGCGCGGGCGGCCTTGCGTGAAAGCGAAGAACGTTTTCGTCTGCTCGCCGAGGTGACCAATGACGCGATCTGGGATTGGGACCTGGTGACCAACCAGCTTTGGTGGAATGAAGGATTCGAAAACCTTTTCGGGTATAGCCGCGAAGAAATCGAGAAAACCATCGATAGTTGGTACAATCGCGTGCATCCCGCCGAACGGGGCCGGGTGATTGCAGGAATCCATCGCGTTATCGACGAGGGGGGAACCACCTGGTCGGACGAGTATCGCTTCCTTTGTAAGAACGGCAGCTACGCTTATGTGCTCGATCGCGGGCAGGTGATTCGTAATGGCGCCGGTAAAGCCGTCCGAATGGTCGGGGGGATGCGCGATTTGACGGAACGCAAACGCGTCGAAGCAGCGGCCCAGGCTTTCCCGGCCGAATTGTTGAGAGCCCAGGACGAAGAGCGCCGGCGAATCGCGCGGGAATTGCATGATTCAACGGCGCAGGAGCTGGCGGTTGTGGCAATGAACCTCGGGCGCCTCGAAGAATGGATCGAGGGCCGTGACGCCTGGGCGGAGAACCTTCTCGCCGATAGCCTCGCCGTCCTCGCTCAGGGAAACCGTGATTTGCGAACCCTCGCTCATCTGCTTCACCCGCCGATGCTCGAGGAGCTCGGCCTGATCGGCGCGCTCCGGGATTATGTCGAAGGTTTTTCAGCCCGCAGCGGTATCCAGGTGGACCTGGAAGCGCCGCAGGATTTCGACCGTTGCTCGAGCGAAATCGAGACGGCCCTCTTTCGCGTTGTGCAGGAGAGTTTGTCGAATGTGCATCGTCATTCCGGCAGCAAAGTTGCGCTGGTCAAACTGGCTTGCGACCGCGACGTCGTTGAATTGACGATCGTAGACCGCGGCAAGGGCTTGCCCGAAGGTCTTCTTATCGGCACGGCCGAAAAGGCTCGCGTCGGCGTTGGTATTTCCGGAATGCGACAACGAGTGAGTCAGCTGATGGGCCGGCTGGAAATCGCCTCGAACCGCCACGGGACGACCGTGCACGCGGTTTTGCCGTTCTGCCCAGAAACAAGCTAAACCTCGATCCGGAAGTTGCCTGAAGAATGAAGAAGCTTCGTATTTTGATCGCTGATGATCATGCGCTCGTCCGCCACGGCTTGCGCTCGGTGCTCGAAGCGCAACCGGGCTGGACCGTTTGTGGCGAAGCGGAAGATGGGCGGAGCGCGGTGAAGCTCGGTCTCGAATTGAAGCCCGATGTTTTTCTCATGGATGTGACGATGCCGGAATTGAACGGACTCGATGCAACCCGGCAGCTTTGCCGGGAACGTCCCGATGCGGCCATTCTCATCCTGACCATGCACGAGTCCGACCAGCTTTGCGCCGATGTGATCCGGGCCGGGGCGAGGGGATGCGTCTTGAAGAGTGACAGCCCGCGACAATTGCTTGCGGCCGTCGAAGCGGTGGCCAGTGGCAAACAGTATTGCGTATCGGTCACAACCACCGCCGGAGCGGGGTCAGGCGGGGGCGGATCGTCTGCCACCGGAGGGCAAATCCCCGCGCGATTGAGTGCGCGCGAGCGCGAGATCGTGCAGCTCCTGGCTGAGGGCCGGACAAACAAGGAAATCGCCGCTCTACTCGGCATCGCCTATAAAACCGTGGACGCGCATCGGACAAACATCATGAAGCGTTTGAACATGCATTCGCTTGCCGAAGTCGTTCGCTACGCAATCCGGGAACGCATCATCCAGGCTTAGCCGCAAACAGTAAGGTTCATTCCCTAGGGTAAATCTGTCTCGGAAATAGGGAGGAAGGCAGCGGGTCCGGGCACGATATGGTAATGACCCCCTGGCGGCCGCGTGTGGCGAGTTGGTCGTTAGCCGACTGCGTTATGATGACGGATCGAAACCTGCGAATTTTGATTGCGGACGATTATGACATTGTCCGCGAAGGCGCTCGCGCCATCGTCCAGCGGCACCCAGGGTGGGAAGTTTGCGGGATCGCAAAAACCGGGCGGGAGGCAGTAGAGCTTGCGGTTACGGTCCAGCCTGACGTCGTGGTCATGGATATGAGTATGCCGGAGCTTAACGGCCTCGACGCGGCAATTCAGATCAAACAACAGGTCCCCAGCGCCGAGATCGTGATTTTCACCGCGCACGAAAATGACGACTTGATCCGGGCGGCGTTCACCGCCGGCGCGAAAAGTTTTATTTCCAAACTCGAATCGCAAGGATTGCTGGTCCGCGCGATCGAATCGTTGGCGCGTCACCAGCCGTTTTTCACGGCAAGGGTTTCGGCCGTTCTCTTTTCGAACATCGTGGATCGCGCGGAGGGCCGTGGCGATAGCGGGGAAACTGGCCACCGGCTGAGTGCCCGCGAGCGGGAGATTGTGCAATTGATCGCCGAAGGCAATAGCAACAAAGCCGTAGCTGACATGCTCCGCATCAGCATCCGGACAGCCGAAGCGCATCGCGCCGCGATTTTGCGAAAACTCCATGTGGACTCGGTGGCGGGCGTTGTTCGCTATGCGATCCGAAACAAGATGATCGAACCGTAGGGCGCCGGCCGCAACGAAGCGGCAGAAGCGCGCGAGTCCGGACGGGCGGCGAATTCACCCAACTGTCACCGGCTCGCCATCTGTTCGTAACAATCGCCGTCCAGCTTTGCGGCGTGGAAACAACAAACCGCCTTACCCTTCGAAATAAACCCTGCCTCGACTCGCAACCCACTCGTCCTCTCGTCCAGTCAGGGCGCCGCCCGCCCGGCGTTTGGACCTCGAGACCTGGCTCTTCAACAGAGCTTGGAGCGTGGAGATTGCAATCTCACTCACTGTTCCGCGCGTTCTCCCGAACTGCGTTGATCGTTGTCGCTGCCGTCATCCTCCCGAGCGCGCCCTTGCCCGCGCAGGACGCCGGCGCCCTGCTCGACCTCCTGGTCAAGAAGCGCATCATCACCGATCAGGAAGCCGAGGAAGTCCGGGGTGAGCTGACTCGCGAAGTCGCGGCGACCTCGGCCGGAAAATGGAAGCTCTCGGCCCCGATCAACGAAGTGGAGCTTTACGGCGACATGCGGGTCCGTTACGAGCAGCGCCAAGGCACGACAGCCAGCGTCGTCCCCGGGGCCCCCGGGGCTAACGATATGTTGAAGCGGAGCCGGGAACGCTATCGCCTTCGGCTCGGCCTCCGCGGAACGCTGGCAGACGATTGGTATTTCGGACTGCGCCTGGAAACGAGCACGAATCCACGCTCAACCAACGTAACTTTTGGCGATGACGCGGGGCCGTTTGGCAAGACGAGCGATGGCGCGTTCATCGGCCAGGCCTATCTGGGCTACAGCGGCATCCGGGACGTTCGTCTCACCGTCGGTCGCATGCCTAATCCGATCGTCACCACCCTGATGGTCTGGGACGCCGACATTAATCCCGAAGGCCTGGCCGAGCAGTGGAAACACTCTTACAACTTCGATTTCGGCGGTGGCCCCACTGTTGTGACCGAAGACGACGGCAAGGACGGGAAGTTCGCCGCGGTCGTCCCGGCGGCCGAGTCCTGGAAGCTGAAACTCGATCTCTTTGTTAACCTTGGTCAGTTCTCTTACGACGACGCGAACCCTGAGAATCCTCTCGGCCCGCGCTCGGCCACGGGTGGGCGGCTGAATCCGAACAGCGACAACTGGCTGCTTGCCTGGCAGGCCGGCGCCCGGCTGAATTTCCCGAACAACGTTTACTTCCAGACGGCGCCGGTCCTCTACACCTACACCGGCAACGGCGACAGCTTTAACGCCTTCTTCGTCGGCGGGGAGCAGGGAATCACCAACGCCGCTTCGCTCGCCACGAACCAGGCTGGCATCGACAGCCTGATGGTGCTCGAGATTCCAACGGAATTTGGATTCAAAATTGGCGAGCTGCCCGTGAGGGTTTTCGGGGATTTCGCGGTCAACTTTGACGCGGACGATCGCGCCCTGGCCGCCGGGCATCCCGAAGCAGGCGATGAGCGTTACGCCTGGCAGCTCGGCGCGGGCATCGGTCAGTTGAAGGCCAAACGGGACTGGCAGATCCAGGCCTTCTGGCAACACACCGAGCAATACGCGCTCGATCCGAACCTGGTCGACACCGACATCTTCGATAGCCGCGTCAACATGGAAGGGGTGGTTGTCCAGGCCGGCTATGCGCTCAGCGACGCAGTTATCTTTAACCTGACCTACGGCTACGGCCGCCGCTCAAACAGCAGTCTCGGCACTGGCGGCGCCGGCGACATCGGCATCAACCCGCTCGACAAATACCAGATCTTTCAGGCCGACCTGAACGTGAAGTTCTAAGCGACGAATTCCACTAACAAACCAACGAACAACGGACGGCACAGCGGCCGTCCCTCTAAGAAAAGAACGAAATATGAAACTGACTTATCTCATCACTACTATCGCGCTCGCTTTCGTCACTGCCGAAGCGCGCGCCGAGAAACTCGTCATCAAGGGCTCCGACACCCTTGGGGCGAAACTCGTGCCTCAGCTGGCCGAGCAATTCAAAGCGCAACATCCGGGGACGACCTTCGATATCGCCGCGGAAGGCTCTACCACCGGAATCGCCGCGATCATTGACGGCACCGCCCAGATCGGAATGTCGAGCCGGCGGGCGAAACCTGCCGAAGTGAGCGCCGCGTCCGGCAAAGGCGTGAACCTGAAGCCGACCATCGTCGCCTACGACGGCATCGGCGTGATCGTGAATGCAGCCAACCCGATCAAAAGCCTGACTCGGAAACAAATCGAACAGATCTTCACCGGCGAGGTTTCCGACTGGAGCGCCGTAGGCGGCTCCGGCGGAAAGATTTCGATCTATACCCGGAACACGTCGTCCGGCACTTATTCCGATTTCAAAGAGCTGGCCATGAAGAAACGCGATTACGCGACTGGGTCGCAAAAGATGGCCGGGAACGAGCAGATTGCTGCTGAAGTGGGCCGGAATCCCAACGGCATCGGCTACGTCGGCCTGGCCTACATCAAAGCCTCCGGTGTGAAGGTAATGCCGATTGATGGCGTCCTTCCCTCAGTCCAAAGCGTGCACGCGAAGACCTACCCCTACGCGCGTCCCACATTCTATTACACCAACGGCGAGGCAAACGGCCTGGCCAGGCAATTCTTCGATTTCACCCTGAGCGGCGCAGGTCAAAAGATCGTTAGCCAGGTTGGTTTCGTTCCGATCCAATAAAAGGGGGCTGCCTCTAACGAGAGCGCCATTGACTATATTCCCAAATAGGAATATAGATGTGATATGAAACTATCTGATCTACGACTGGCGCTCGAACAGCATCCAGGCACTCTGCCCCGGTTTATTTTGCCGGATGGCGATCTTATCCCAGCCCATGCCCACGTCACGGAAGTCGGCCACGTGACGAAGAGCTTCATCGACTGCGGTGGGGTGACCGGAAGGAACGAGACGGTTTTGCTCCAAACCCATGTGGGCCGGGATACGGAGCATCGGTTGAACTCCGGCCGTTTCGCGAAAATTCTCGAGCTGGGAAAGCGGATCCTGCCGCACGATCAGTTGGACGTGGAAGTGGAATACGATTGCTGTGTCGTCGCCCAATATCCAGTCGAGGCCGTCAAGCCGGCCGGGCAGCATCTGGAGATTGTGCTCGGTAAGCGCCGGACGCAATGCCTCGCCCAGGAAAGACAAAAGGCGGCGGCAGGCACTCCCGAGGAAGCTTGCTGCGCCACGGCTGCCTCCGCGTGCTGCTCGTGAAAATGGAGCTGGTCCAGATTTACGAATGTTTTTGCGATCGGACGCGCTTGCGAATCCTCCATCTCCTGACCCAATCGCCGCTCTGCGTCTGTCATTTCCAGGACATCCTGCATGAGCCGCAGGTCAAGATTTCCAAGCATCTCGCCTACCTGCGCGCGCGCGGGATGGTCGAGGTGGAACGAGAGGGGAATTGGATGATCTATTCGCTCCCGAAAAAGCCGGCGACGGAACTGAGGAAGAACCTGAGCTGCCTGCAGGATTGCGTGCAATCAGACAAGGCTTTTAGTCGCGATTTAAAAAACCTGACGCGGCTTCAGGCAAGCTGCTGCGAGCCTTTGGCTGTGTTTCAAAGCGCGCAAAAAACCAATAGGAGATCCTGATGACCCCGAAACAAAGAGTTCTGTTCATCTGCGTCCATAACAGCGCGCGGAGCCAGATTGCCGAAGCATGGTTGAACGCGCTGTCTCCGGAGAAGTATGAAGCCCAGAGCGCCGGGCTCGAACCGGGCACGATGAATCCGATCGTGGTCGAGGTGATGAAAGAGGTCGGGATCGATCTTTCCCAAAAGAAAACGCAGGCGGTTTTCGACGTCTGGAAGTCGGGGCAAATCTTCCAATACGTGATTACGGTTTGCAGCGAAGCCGAGGCGGAAGGCTGCCCGGTTTTTCCGGGCATCGCGGCGCGGTTGCACTGGCCTTTCCCTGATCCTTCGAAAGTCACTGGGTCCCGGGAGGAGAAGCTGCAGCAGGTCAGGCGGATTCGGGACGAGATTCGTCTGCAAGTTGAGCGTTGGTGTGAGTCGCTCGATGTATGAAGAAGTACGCGGCTGAGTTTATCGGGACGTTCGCCCTCGTGTTCGCTGGAACGGGAGCGATCGTCGTCAACGAGATCAGCAACGGGGCCGTCAGCCACGTCGGAGTGGCGCTGACCTTTGGATTAACCGTCCTGGTGATGATCTACACGCTTGGCGATATTTCGGGGGCGCATATCAACCCTGCCGTGACGATAGGCTTCTGGGTTGCGCGACAACTGCCCGGGCGCGACGTGGCGGGTTACATCGCGAGCCAATCCGCCGGCGCCGTTGTTGCGAGCGGCGTCCTGCGGCTGCTCTTTCCGCTCAACGCTGCGCTCGGGGGGACTCAACCTGCCGGGCCGGTGTTGCAATCATTAATCCTGGAAGTGTTGTTAACCACGCTGTTGATGTTCGTGATTCTTGGCGTCTCGACCGGCGCGCGGGAGAAAGGGATTACTGCGGGTATTGTCGTGGGCTCTGTCATCGCCCTGGAAGCGATCTTTGCAGGGCCGATTAGCGGCGCGTCGATGAATCCCGCGCGCTCCCTGGGCCCGGCGCTTCTTTCAGGCCAGCTAGGTAGTTTCTGGATTTATGTGGTAGGGCCCGTCCTTGGGGCGGGAATCGGCGTCCTCGGGTGCCGATGTGTTCGCCAACCCGGCTGTTGCGTTAAGGCTGCCGGTGAAACGGGGTAGAGTTTGTTGTCAGAAAGAGCGGTATCTGAATTCCGTCGGCGGTTTGGAAACCGGCGCTCCTTGATACCCTACTTGGTCGACGGAGCGTGCTGATGGCGAATATCCTCGGCGGCCACGGCATAGACGGCGTCTTCTGCCATGTTCGTGGCATGATCGCCCACTCGCTCGAGGCAGCGTGAGACGAAGATCAGATTGAGGTAACCGCGGAGCTGAGCCGGGTCCTCGCCCATCCGTTCGGTCAAGCGCCGCCCGGCCATCCGATTCATCTCATCCAGTCCTTCATCGCGGGGAACGACGGACCGCGCGAGATCCACGTCGCTCCGGACATAGGAGTCGATTGCATCCTTGAACATCGCCATCGCATGCCCGTGCATGGGCCGGATCAGCTCCACTTCCGGTAAAGGCGGGTGCTGGTTCAGCTTCCGCGCGCGCCGGGCGATGTTGGTAGCCTGGTCCGCCATCCGCTCGAGGTTCGAGGAAAGTTTCATGGCCGAGACCACGCGCCGCAGGTCGGACGCCACCGGTTGAAAGCGCAGGAGCAGATCGATCCCGTCCTTATCCACCTGCTTCTCGAGCTGATCGATCTCTTCGTCGTCGGCGATAGCGATCGCGCAGAGTTCGTCATCCCTTTGGAACAGGCCGTTCACCGCACGCTCCAGGCTGCGCTCTGTCAGGCTGGACATGAGCAGGACGCTGTCGCGGAGCGAACCCAGCGCTTCATCGAAAGTGGCGAGAATGTGTTTCTGCTCTGTCATCGGATGACCCCGGTTAACCAAACCGGCCGGTGATGTATTCCTCAGTCTGGCGCTGGCGCGGGTTGGAAAAGATTCTCGCGGTATCGTCAAACTCGATAAGACGGCCGAGATAAAAGAAAGCGGTTCGATCGGAGCAACGGCCGGCTTGTTGCATGTTGTGAGTCACGATCACGATCGTGTAATGGGCCTTCAGCTGGCGGATAAGTTCTTCCACTTTCGCCGTCGCGATTGGATCAAGCGCGGAACAGGGTTCGTCCATCAGGATAATTTCAGGCTCAACCGCCAGGGCGCGCGCGATGCAAAGGCGCTGTTGTTGTCCACCGGAGAGGCCGTAGCCGCTGACGTGGAGACGGTCTTTGACTTCGTCCCAGAGCGCCGCGGAACGGAGACTTTTTTCGACCGCTTCGTCAATCAGCGAGCGCTTCGTCAGGCCGGCGATGCGCAAGCCGTAAGCCACGTTGTCGTAGATCGATTTTGGGAATGGATTCGACTTTTGGAAGACCATTCCGACACGGCGTCGAAGGTCGACTGCATCCTGGTCAGGCGTGTTAATATCAACGCCTTCAATCCGGATGGAACCGCGGGTGATTCGTGCGCCGTCGATGAGATCGTTCATCCGGTTGAGGCAGCGCAAGAGCGTCGTTTTGCCGCAACCCGATGGCCCTATGAATGCGGTTACGGCGCGTGGCGGAACGCTGAGGCTCACGTCGTGCAGGACCTGGTTGTCGCCGTAGGCGAAATCAAGATCCTCGATTTCAATCGCGTCACGCAAAGCTTCCCCGCGATTGGGCCGCTCGTCGACAGGCCTGGGTGATGTGGTCTCGGGCATTGCAAGAACGCTCACCATGATAAGCGGCTCCGGCTGCGTTCACGAAGAACGATCGAGCTTAAGGCAATCAGCATGACGAGGAACAGGAAGACGAAAGCCGCGCCGTATTGGACGCGCTCGGTGTATTCGTTCTGAGGAATCTTCGAGCTGACCACATAGATATGATAGGGGAGGGCCATCACGCCCTGGAAAAAGAAATCGGTCACCTTCGCTACCTGCCACGGCATTTCGTCCTTCATGGCATAAGCGGCGGTGAACATGATCGGCGCGGTTTCGCCGGCGACCCGGGCAATCCCGAGGATCGAAGAAGTCAGCATCCCGGGCAGCGCATAAGGCAGCACGTTTTTGCGAATCGTCTGCCATTTGCTCGCCCCGAGAGCGAGCGAGCCTTCCCGGAGGCCCTGTGGAACCGCCCGAAGCGATTCTTCGCTGGCGGTGATGATCGCCGGCAAAATCATCAGACCAAGAGTGAACCACCCGGCGATCAGGGAAACATTCCAGCCAAAGAAAATTACGAACAGGCCGAAACCGAAAAGGCCAAAGACGATGGAGGGCACGCCGGCCAGGTTGAGGACGGCGATACGAACGAGATGAATGAGCGGCCCGTTGCGGCTGTACTCACTCAAATAAATGGCGCTGCTGATTCCGATCGCCAGGGCCAGGGCCATCGAGCCGACAACGAGTAAGGCCGTTCCCACAATACAAGGCCAGATCCCCCCTGCGGAATAGGCGATACTCGCCGCTTCGGGTTCGACACCCGGATGCTCGACTTTCCATTGCCGGAATTCTCGATCGCCGAGCGCCATTTTTTTTCCATCAAACTCGAAGACATACAGGGTCTGGGGCGATTCGGTGAGAAACGGCAGGTTGATGAAGGGCGGCTTGGAGGTGAACACGGTGCGCGCGCCCTTGATGCCGATATCGAGGAAGATGATGGCAGCGGCGGCAAGGATGAGGTAGGTGGCCAGCCGGAATACCCAAAAGGTCGTCTGCTCGAACAGCCGTCTGCGTCCCTTTGAGGATGGCGCTCCCCTGTTCTCCATGCTCGCTTTCATTAGCCGATGCTCATTCGGAACCGGGCGACGAACCGTTGGGCGAGCCAGTTGATCGCCAGGGTGATGGTAAACAAAACCAGGCCGACCATGAACAACGCCCGGTAATGAATGCTTCCGCGCACTACCTCGCCCATTTCCTGCGCGATGATCCCCGTCATGGTGTGGACCGGTTGGAAGAAGGAGCCGACACCCTGCGTGAAATCCGGGATTGCGATGCGGTTCCCGGCGCAGAGTAGGACGACCATCGTCTCGCCGATGACGCGGCCGAGGCCGAGAAGGATGGCCGAGATGATCCCTGACAGGGATGCCGGGACGATGACGCGACCGATTGTCTGAAGGCGATTGGCTCCCAGCGCATACGAGGCTTCTTTGAATCCGCGCGGAACATTGCGCAGGGCATCCTCGGCCAGGGTAAAGATCGTGGGAATGGCCATGAAAGCGAGGAGACAACCCGCGGTCATTACATTCAGCCGCTCGCTGATTGGAAAGAAGGATACCCAACTAAGAAGCGAGGATTGGGACGCGGCGCGGATTGCTTCACCGACGACCGCGATGCCGAAAAATCCAAGCACAACGGACGGAATCGCGGAGACGAACTCAATGATGGGCTTGATCAATTTTCTCTCCCCCCGCGAGGCTACCTCGCTCACGTAGATGGCCGAACTGACGCCGAGCGGCACCGCGATTAAAAGCGCCACGAACGAGACAAGAACGGAGCCCGTGAGGAGCGGAATGATGCCGTACCAATCCTGCCAAAAACTGGCCGTGACCCATTCCCGACCGAAAAGGAATGATTGGATCGACCGGTGCCAGGGGATCGGTTCATTTGGTGACCACGAGCGGAGCCTGGCGGCCGCCCCCGGGAATTCCTTCAGATAATTTCCGACCGTACTCTTCCAGTGCCCGAAAATTCGCGAGCTGGCTGGGTCGGAAATCGGAGGCGCGGTTGCCAGGAGCGCGGCGATTCGGGCCGTCATATCAGTCGCAACCGAGTCGAAGGCTGGTTCAGCCTGGCGTAGCGTGGGCAGTGCAACGTCAAGTCTCGCAGGGTCCATGGTGCGGCTGGCCGCGAGCTCTTCTTTCAAGGAAGTGGCCTGGTCGGTCGATTCGCTGATCAGTCCACGCAGGTTCTCAGCGGTGTCGCCGAACTCGGCCGCGAACTTATCGAAGGGCGCGAGGATCGCGGCAGTTTCGTCGACGGGCGTTCCACGCTTTTCGAGGTGTTGAGCTTCTCCCAGCCGGATGTCGCTTAACCTGCGCGAAAGCGCTTCATGTTGTTCTCCGACAGCACGAATGATGTCGACGTACTCAAGGCCGGCCTGCCGATACACGCGGAGATTTGCGAGGTTTTGCCCGAAGAAGCCGAAACCTTCGCGAAAAAGGAAGATCGTGATCAGGGCGAGCACGATCACGGCGAGAATCGCGTTGCCGCCGAAGAATGCCTTTATTCCCTTCTCGAGCGCCGCTTGGAGCCGGCGCGACTTTCGTCGAGCTGGCAGGAGGCTGCGCGAACTAGCAACGCTTTCCATGGCGACGGCAAGTTTCGCGGATAGGCCATGGCTCCCGCAAAAAGTTTAGTGTTACGTTTGTGTGACAGCGGCGGCGGCATGATGGGCTGGGAGCGTTACGCTGAGCGTCGTTCCTTTGCCCGGTTCGCTCTCCGCCTCGACGGTCCCGCCGTGGAGGTGGGCAATGTGCTTCACGATCGACAAACCCAGACCCGTTCCGCGTTCCTCGCCCCCGCGCGATTTATCGGCGCGGTAAAAACGCTCGAAGATCCGGGGTAAATCGATCGGAGAAATCCCGATACCCTGATCCGCTAGCGTGATGCGAATCGACTCACCGGCAGATTCAGCCCGCAGGAAGATTGTCCCGCCCGGCTTCGAATACTTCACTGCGTTATCGAGCAGGTTATAGATCAACTCTTGCAGGCGCGTTTCATCCGCGTCGAGCGGCGGAAGAGTGCCTGGGAAATTCAAATGCGACTTGAGCTGCCTGTCGGCGAAGCGCTTCTCCCAGTCCCGCATGATGGAATGCAGGAACTCGCTAAGATCGATGGAGATACGGTTTAATTCGATACCGGGCGATTCAAGGCGCGCGAGACTCAAGACGTCCTCCACGAGAGCGTTGAGCCGGTCCGAATGCCGCTCCATTACTTCAAGGATGCGAAGCAACTCCCCCGGGGATTGGTGCGGATCATCGAGCAGAGTCTCCAAATAGCCGCGCAGGATCGAAAGCGGGGTCCGAAGTTCGTGCGAAACATTGGCGACAAAATCGCGCCGCATCTGTTCTACTTTCCGAAAATGGGAGACATCGCGAAGCAGCACCACTGCGCCCGTGTGTCCGCGGGCGTTTTCCATAATCGGCACAGCGGTGACCTCCATCTCCTGCGGTTCGCCCCCGCCACGCGATGGATTGACTGGTTCGCCCTCTAGCTGCTGACTCGCTATTGCCTTTGCAGTCAAACGATCAATGGAGGCGTTGTGACTAAGCTCCAGAAGTGTGCCGCTCGAAATATCGTCAGGGAGCGCAAAGAGACGGCGAAATTCACGGTTCATGAGGCGGACATTTCTGCGCTCGTCCACCACCGCCAGGCCATCCGGCATGGCGCCGAACACGGTTTGGACGTTCATCTCGCTCTCGGCGACCCGCGTTTCCAAGGCGCCCCGAATATCCTTCAGCTTTTCCAGGGCAAGACCGACTCGACGGGCCTGCGGGTTGCCGCTGATCAGGAATTTGCGCGGCTCACGTCCGTCGAGCACGGCGGCCGCGAGCTCATCGGCGTCGTCCCAGGGTGAAATCCATTTTCGCCAGATGGCCAGCGCGGCGACCACGACGAGCGCTGCCAGGACCGAGAAAGCAATCCAGCCCATCGGCGTTCAGCGTTCCCGAATGCGATAACCAAAGCCGCGCACGGTTTCGATCGTGGCGGCAGCTTTCCCGAGCTTCTGCCTGAGGCGGCGGACGTGGGTGTCGACCGTGCGGGTGTCGATCGCGCTTTCGTAGCCCCAGACCTCGTTCAGGAGACGATCGCGGTGTTGGACCCGGCCCTGCCTCCGCATCAGCATGCTCAGGAGTTTAAACTCGACGCTCGTTAGGCGAACCGGTTTTCCACCAACCGCGACCTCGTGCCGCGCCTGGTCCACCGTGATCGCCCCGATCTTGAGCATCTTTTCTTCGGCCAAATCCCCTTTGCCGCGCCGGAGGATTGCGTTCACCCGGAGGACAAGCTCCCGCGGGCTGAATGGTTTTGTAACGTAATCGTCCGCGCCGAATTCCAGCCCCACGATCCGGTCGATCTCTTCGGCTTTCGCCGTCAACATAAGGACGGGGATGTGGCGCGTGGCCTGGTCCGTCTTCAAGACCTTGCAAATCTCCAGGCCTGGCATTTTGGGAAGCATCAGGTCGAGAACGATCAGGGCGGGCAATTCGTCTCGCGCGATACGCAGGCCGGCCGCTCCGTCCGTAGCCGTACTAAGAGCAAAACCGGCCTTCTTTAAGTGCAGGCTCAACAGGTCGATGACGTCCTGTTCGTCGTCGATGATCAAAATCTTGGTCGTGCTCGCCATGAGATCGTTCCGGGACGGGCAGCTTCGCAAAGCGGAGGCGTCCTTGTCAAAATCGGCTTCCCGGCGAAGTGAAGCCGGGCCTTAAAGCCGCGCTTGCGGCCGCAGCCTACTCAACCGTCACACTCTTCGCGAGATTGCGCGGCTTGTCGACGTCCCGGCCCAGCTCGACGGCGAGGTGGTAGGCAAGGAGCTGAAGCGGAATGACGGAGAGAATGGGACTGACGAAGTCGGGCACTTTCGGGACGACCACGATGTCATCGGCGATGCCCTTGAGTTGTTTCGCGCAATTGCCCGAGGTGATCGTGATGACGGGGCCTTTCCGCGCGCGGACTTGTTCGATGTTGTTCATGTTCTTCGAGAACACGGCGTCGTCCGGCGCGATGAAGACCGAAGGAAGATCGGGGCGGATGAGCGCGATGATGCCGTGCTTGAGCTCGGCGCTGGGATGACCCTCGGCGAAGAGATAGGTGATCTCTTTCAACTTGAGAGCGGCTTCCAGGGCAATCGGGTAATTGAACTGGCGCCCGAAGAAGAGCATGCCCCCGACGGAGGCGTATTTCTTCGCGATCTCTTTCACCTGGTCGCTCAGCTTCAACGTTTCCTCGATCTGCTCGGGCAACTCCTCGAGAGCTTCGATGATGCGTGTGCCTTCAGAAGTAGAAAGATGCCGCATCCGCCCGAGAAGCAGCCCGATCGCTGTCAGGATTGCGACTTGTGATGTAAACGATTTCGTCGCTGCGACCCCGATCTCCGGTCCGGCATGCATATAAACGCCGCCGTCACTTTCGCGCGCGATCGAGCTGGCCACATTGTTGCAGATGCCGAGGGTGCGATACCCTTTGCGGCGGCTTTCCCGCATGGCGCCGAGGGTGTCCGCGGTCTCGCCGCTCTGGCTGATCGCGAAGACCAGAGTATCGCGGGTCATCGGAGTGTTGCGATGCCGGAACTCGCTCGCGAACTCCACTTCGGTCGGGATCTGGGCCAGCTGCTCGATGAGGTATTCGCCAATCATTCCGGCGTGGAGCGCGGTGCCGCAGCCGGTCAGAACGACGCGACCGACGTCGCGGAGCTGCGCCGGAGTCATGTTCAAGCCGCCAAGCTTGGCAGTGCATTCTTCGTGGCTCAGCCGCCCACGCATCGCGTCGCGGACCGAGCCGGGCTGCTCAAAGATTTCCTTGAGCATGTAATGCGGGTAATCGCCTTTCTTGATGTCGGCGTCGGTGAACTCGACTTTGCTGAGCTGATAATTGCCGCCTTCACCCGCGACCGAGCTGATCTCGAATTTGTCGCGCTCGACCGCCACGACGTCGAAGTCATTCAGGTAAACAGCGTCGCGGGTGTAGGCCACAATCGCGCTCACGTCGCTGGCCAGGAAATTTTCATCTTTGCCGACGCCGAGAACGAGGGGGCTGCCCCGGCGCGCGCCTACGATGAAGTCCGGAATGTCGCGATGAACCAATGCGATGCCATATGTGCCGATGACCTGGCGCAGCGCGGTACGAACGGCCTCGACCAGACGGCCCTTCTTGTTGGGGAGGGCGGCTTTTGCCTTCCCGTTAGCGCTCGGGTCGGTCGCGACAGATTGGTCGTAAATTTTGCCAATCAAATGAGCGAGCACTTCCGTGTCGGTGTCGGAAGCAAAATCTCGGTCGCCGTCCCGGATAAGCTGGTCCTTTAGCGCCTGATAGTTCTCGATAACGCCGTTGTGGACGAGAGCGAGGCGTCCCGTGGAATCGAAATGAGGATGCGCATTCTGGTCGGTCGGCTTTCCATGGGTGGCCCAGCGCGTGTGGCTGATTCCGTAGGTGCCGGTCGGGGGAGAATCGGCCACTAATTTGCCGAGCTCGGCGATCCGCCCGGCGCATTTCCGGGTCTCGACTTTGTTGCCGTTCACGATCGCCACGCCGGCAGAGTCGTAGCCGCGATATTCCAAACGGCGCAATCCATCGAGGAGGATAGGGGCTGCCTCCGACCGACCCACATAACCGACAATCCCGCACATGGGAAGAAGCGTGACATTAAGCCGCGGCAGACGCAACCGATGTAGAGGCGCTTGTGTGCGGCGCGCGCTAGTTGGGTTAGGCGCTTGGCACAAGCGCCTCTACATCGTTTAATTACAAACCGTGGAAACCAGGAACCCTTCGTCGCGCGAATTTGGGACGACGCCAGCCTACACTCCCGCCCTGCCTCCGGGGACGACTGAACGCACCCTCGCCGTCATCATGGGTGGAGGCGCCGGGACCAGGCTGTTCCCGTTGACGAAGGACCGCGCGAAACCGGCGGTTCCGCTCGGCGGTAAATATCGGCTGGTCGATATTCCGATCAGCAATTGTCTGAACTCCGGGTTGCGCTCGATCTATGTGCTAACCCAGTTCAACAGCATGTCCCTCCATCGCCACATTCAGGCGAGCTATAAATTCGACACCTTTACGCGCAGCTTTGTGGATATTCTGGCCGCGCAACAAACTCCGGAAGGCTCGCAATGGTACCAGGGCACGGCAGACGCCGTCCGGCAGAACATGCGCTACTTCCTTGAGCGCCCGTTCGATTACTATCTCATCCTGAGCGGCGACCAGCTTTACCGGATGGACTTTCGGGCACTGCTTCACCAGCACATCCGCTCGGGCGCAGACATCACCCTGGCGACCAAGCCTGTGGGCCGCGCGCAGGTTCCCGAATTTGGCATCATGCAGAGCGACGAGCACCGGCGCGTAACCAGGTTTGTTGAAAAACCGAAGGATCCCGCGGTTCAGGACGAGTTCAAAATGGGGCCGGAGTTGCTCGCTTCGATTGGATCTGAACCGGAGGCTGAGCTCTTCCAGGCGTCGATGGGTATTTACGTTTTCAACCGGGACGTCCTGGTTGAGTGCCTGAACAACGATCTGGTCGATTTCGGCAAGCACATCATCCCGCAATCGATCGAGCAAAGGCAGGTGAGCGGTTTCATCTTCAACGGCTACTGGGAAGACATCGGGACGATCCGCGCCTTCTATGAAGCGAACCTGGACCTCACAGATTTGTTACCGCAATACAGTTTCTTCGAGGCCGCGGCGCCAATTTACACTCACCCCCGCTTTCTCCCGGGCAGTAAAATTAACGGCGCAACCTTGCGCCAGGCAATCATCGCGGACGGCTGCATAATTTCCGACGCTCATCTCGAGCGCTCGGTCATTGGAGTGCGGAGCATCATCCAGAGTGGCGCGACGATCCGGAACAGCATCGTCATGGGCGCTGATTATTATGAAACCGAACCCCCTGGCGATCCGCGGCGAATGCCTCCGATCGGGATCGGGCGGAATTGTGTAATTGACCGCGCGATCATCGACAAAAACGCGCGGATCGCCGACGGCGTGGTGATTACTCCGGAAGGTAAACCGGCCGACCTGGATGCAGGCAATTACTTTATCCGGGACGGGATCGTCGTGGTGCCCAAGAACGCCATCATTCCGCCGGGCTTCTGGATTTAGTAACGGCGCTGCTGGTTCAACGCGGCGCCTTCGCCTTCACGCTCCCATTTCTGCTGTTCGTTCCAAGGGAGCGCAGTTTCCTGAGCGCCGCGCGGATCGGCAATCAGCGGGGCCGGGTTATTGGTTTTGCACGACCCAAGGATGAGGACCGATGAGAAGAGTGCCAAAGCACCGGCTTTTCGGAAGGTCAGGTTACGGATTGTTGCCAGCATACACGACGGTATCTCCAGGTTGCACCTGAACCCCTCGGGCCAGGGTGCTGGTGATGATATCGCCGATGGCTGTGGCCGGTTCAACTGACGAAATGCGAATCTTACCTATGAAAGAGCCGCCCCGGAGGACAAGCATTTCGCTATTGGCCTCCACTCCCTGGCGGGCCCCGAGACTCAAGACAACGAAGTTATAGGCCTGATTTACCGCCAGCACTGAACCACGGATCCCGGCTGTGTTACCGCCCGGTGCGGGCCGGTAATGTTTCTTTTCCGTCTCGAGCTGGGTTGAACGATCCTGCGTCACTTTCATTCTGTCGGAAAGAAGCACCTTTTCACGTTCCGCCGCGTCGAGTTGTTTTTTGGTGTCGTCGAGCTGGGTCTGTAGCTCCGTCACCGAAGTAGTGGACGGCGTGATCCCGGTTACCGGCGCTGCGTCAGCGCCTTCAATTCGTTTCCGAAGCTCTGCAATCTCAGTTTCGTTCGTTCGAAGTTTGGCCTGCAGATCGTTCCGCTCGGTCTGGACCTTGGCCAGTTCCGACTCGACGCTCGTTACCTTGTTCTCGACGCCGCTGAATTTCGCGCTGGCCGCCGCCACCGCCGCCTCCCGGTCTTTCAAAAGCTTTTCCCGGGATGCCCGGGCGCGCTCAGCGGTCTGACGAGCAGTTTCGCTCTCGACGACTGCGGTTCGGAGGCCACGCGTTTTTTGCAAATTCAAGAGCGCGAAGACCGCCGAAAATCCGAGCAAGACCAGAGATGCCGTGATGATCCGCTTGGACGTGATGGCGAAAGATGGAAAAGAAAGTGCGCTGATAGGCAGAGCGTAAGAAACCGCGGCTGTTCATGGCAATCTGATTCGCCACTGACCGACGAGCACGACGTGCCCGGGCCGCATTTCGCGTTGCGCGGTTCGCCCTTCCATCCTATAGAACGCCCTATGGGCCAGCAACATCGGGTAAGGGTTAAGCGTCGACGCCGCGCAGCGTATCTCGAACGCAAGAAAGCAAGCGCCAAGGCCGCCCCGGTGCGCCGGGAGACGCCCAAGCCGCCGGCGAAGCCAAAGGGCAAGAAGCAGGCCGCCTCTTCCGCAACCACATAAGTCGGGTTTCAGATTGCTGGCGGCTGCCGCCGAATGCGCGCTGACTATCTGATCGTCGACGGGCACAGCGTGATCTTTGCCTGGCCCGAGCTTCGCGCTTTGCATGCCCGTCGGACCTCGCTCGCTCGGGACGCACTGACGAAGAAGCTGCGCGATTACCAGGACTGGACCGGGATTCGAGTGGCGGTCGTTTTCGACGGAAAAGGCCCGGCGGTCGATGTGTCCTCCCATCCGGGTGAGATCCAGATTTTCTATTCCCGCGCCGGGCAAACAGCGGATTCAATCATCGAGCGGTTGGCCAGCAAATACGGACGCCGGAACAAGCTGCTCGTTGCGACCAGCGACGTTCTGGAGCAGGAAACCGCGAGCGCGTGCGGCGCGGAGTGTGTTTCGGCAGAAGCGCTTCGCTGGCTGCTGGAGGAACAGTCAGCGAAGCGGCCCGATCCTGCCTAAGCAGCCCCGGCCAAAGCAGGGGCGGGGCGGGCGAGCGCTTCCCGCCGGGCGCGCTGTTGGCAGGTCGCGAGGACGCGCGACAACACACAGTAGAGCTGCTCGATCGGGAGGTTCTTGCTGACGTAACCGTTGGCGCCGGCCCGGAGGGCGGCATGCATCCGCTCTTCGTCGTAGCCGACGCCAGTAAAGACAATGATTGGGAGGGTCTGGCTCATCTCGCGGATGAAGGAGATAAGAGAAATGCCGTCGACTTTGGGCATGTTAAGGTCGACCACAGCGACATCGCAGCGGTGGTATTCGAGCCACGCGGCGGTTTTGAAACCTTCGGTGAGGTATTCACAGGTGTGGCCTTTTTGTTTCAGATAAGTGACCAGGAACTTGGTGATCGCGGGATCATCATCGATGAGGAGGAATTCGACGGCATCGCGGGAAAGGATTTTCATAGTGTGCTCTCTGTTTATAATTACTATAAACCCTATAAGCACTAAGCTTGCCAACAGTCTCCAGAGAGAAGATTGGCTCTCTGGGCCCCACCCGAAGCCGACGGTCCGCAGCCTCGGCGCCCTGCGCGCTCTCGACCTCGGCTTCGCTTATTTCGCCACGCTCGCGCGAATCGCGTCGAGCTGCCCGGCCGAGCCCAGCTTCTCGTTCTTGTGCGCGATAAAGTCCGCGTAGGCCTGCATGAAAACTTTTCCCGGCGGCCGAAAATCGAATTCGGCCGGTTTATCCCGGAAGAACTCGCGGTGAACGCGGGTCCAGACGAGACGGCCATCGGTGTCGATGTTGACCTTGGTCACTCCGAGCTTAGCCGCGGGGAGATACTCGTTTTCCGCAACACCACGCGCGCTGGGGTCCAGTTTCCCGCCGGCGCCGTTGATCCGTTGTACTTCTTCAACCGGAACGCTCGAACTGCCGTGCATAACAATCGGCATCCCGGGAATCTTCTCCGAGATTTGTTCGATGACATCGAAACGGAGCGATTGCTGACCTTTGAATTTGTAGGCGCCATGGCTTGTGCCGATCGCCGCCGCCAGCGAGTCACAGCCAGTCTGTTTAACGAACTCGACGGCTTCATCTGGATTTGTCAGGCAGGCGTGCCCTTCGTCCACTTTGATGTCTTCTTCCACTCCGCCAAGCATGCCGAGCTCGGCCTCCACGCTGATGCCTTTAGCGTGGGCGCGCTCGACGACCCGTTTGGTGATTGCGACGTTCTCCTCGAACGATTCGTGGCTGGCGTCGATCATGACTGAGCTGTAGAACCCGGAGTCGATGCAGTCGTAACAGGTCTGCTCGTCGCCGTGATCGAGGTGGACGGCGAAGATGGCCTCCGGGAAAATCTCTTCGGCGGTGCGAATAATCGCCTCGAGCATCCGTTTATCGGTGTAACCACGGGCGCCCTTGGAGAGCTGAATGATGAACGGGGCCTTGCTTTGCATGTTGCCCCGGAAAAGCCCCATGGTCTGCTCGAGATTGTTAATGTTGTAGGCGCCGACGGCGAACTTCGTGTAGGCGACTTTGTACAATTGGGCGGTGGTGACGATCATTCGATTTGAGTCTGCTTGGGTTGGTTTCGTCCGACGGGGACGCAACCTTAAATCCAAAATTCGAAAGCGGAAATCGAAAATCCCTACTCCGCGGCTGTGTTCGCCGGGAGCATGATGCTGACGGACGTGCCGTGCGGGTTCGAATCGATATCAACCCGGCCGTTGTGATCAAAAACGGTCCGTTTCACGATAGGCAGGCCAAGGCCCATCCCACGCGCTTTCGTGGTGCAAAAAGGCGAAAAGATTTTCTCGCGCAGGTCGGGCGAAATGCCCCGGCCATTGTCCTGGACCGTGATGACGACACCGCTCGGCCGGCCGCCTTCGCGGATGGATTTGGCGGCGAGCGCGATCCGCGGCTTTGCCTGGCCTGAAGTCGCTTCGGCTGCGTTTGCCACTACGTGGGCGAAAGCCTCCGCGAGAGCGTCTTCATCGCCGAGAACCTGGGGAAGGTCGTTCGCGATCGAAGTATCGATTGCAACCCCGTTCTTCACCACGCGCGCCTTGGCGAGCTCGATTGCCTTATTAACGGAGCTCCGCAGATCGACCGGCTTCATAACCAGCTCAGTCGGATGCGCGAAGTTGTTTATCTGGGTGATGATCCGATCGAGCCGATCGATTTCCTGGACGACAATTTCGTTGAAGTCCTTGCGGAAATCCGGGTCTTCGAAACGCTCGGGCAGCAGTTGGGCGAAAGTCTTGATCGCGACCAGCGGATTTCGGATTTCGTGGGACATGCTGGCAGCGAGATCAGTCCAGAATGCGGCCCGGTCCACGAGGTCCTGTTTTTCCCGCAAATTGTCTTCGGCTGTCAGGTCATGGACTACCGCTACCGCGCCGAGCGCGGTTTTGTTATCAATCAGCCGGCGCGTTTCGACTGAAAGTGAACGGCGGGTGTTGGGATCGATCCATTGGCGAGGGGGCAGGTTTTCGGGGGCTTCGAGCGTTTCGCGGAGGAAGGCAGCCAGCCGGCCGCCCGCAGCTTCAATTGGCTGGTTGAGGGCGTCCTGCGTTTCGATCCCGAGGATCTGGGCCGCGGTCGGATTGAACCAACGTATGGTCGCTTCCTCGTCGGTGGCGACGATGCCGGGCGGAATCGATTTGAGCAACGTCTCCGCCAGCGTCTTTTGAAGGGTCACCTCTTCATTGAGGAGGGCATTCTCAAGGACGCTCGAGACATGTTCTGCGATGACCATTAGCCCTTCGAGGTCGCTTGATTCAAAACGCTCGCCGGTGACTCGATGGCCGAAAAACATCCAGCCGATGATCCGGCCGCGGGCGTGGAGCGGGACGATCACTTCGGCCCCGAAAGTGTCCAGAGCGCGCCGCATCACGGAACGCTGTCCCGGATCAACGTGAGCCAGATTCGCGCGGCAGATCACATGAGCGTGGAGCTCGAACCAGCGGACCAGCGCGTCGCGTTCGCCGTACTCCAACTCGTCCGTTTCCGCCAGACAGCGCAATCCGGCGCGCAACCGATACCGGTCACCCTGCCGCATCTTGGAGAAAATGCCGACCCGGCCGATACCAGTCGTGTCCGCAACTGATTCGACGACACTGGCCATCAACGTCTCTACATTCTCGAAACGGCGAAAGACCCGGGGAAAACGGAGCAGCGGCATTACCGTTTCACGGCGAGCCGGCGCGGTTTCGATTCGCCGGACCGGTTCCGGCGCGTATGGAACCAGCGCATTTTCGCGCAGATCCCGATTTTCCTGGAGGATTCGCAAATGGTCGAACCCCCGCGACACCAATGCCTGCAAGCGGCGCCGGTCGATTTGTAAATCTTCCGCGGCGTAGACCCCGGAGTTTTCGACCTCGCGGAGTGGTTCCGAGCGCAAGGTGCCGAGGGCAATGACGAGGATCTCGGGCAACGCCGCCTGGATCTGCTCCAGAAGATCACGGGCTTCGCTCGCGCGCAGGTCCATGACGAGAATGGCCGGGCTGTTCTGTTGCAGGACCGCGTCGAGCCGATCGGGCGAGGTCACGTGGCGGACCTGGGCGAGCGCGCTCAAGAACGCTTTGATGCGCCGGACGAGGTCGACATCCTGCGAGTAGAGGATGCAAATCGGGGGTGAAACAATCATGCTGCTATAACTTTCTGTCCGAATCGGACGAGGGGGAGGAGAATGTGGAAAGCGGTCCCTTTGCGGAGCTCGCTCTCGACTTCAATTTGCCCACCGTGCTCCTGGATGATCCCGTGGACCACCGATAATCCGAGACCGGTTCCGTAATCCTTTGTCGTGAAGAAGGGATCAAAGACGTGGGGGATGTCTTCCGATTTTATGCCTTCGCCATCATCGCGAATAGTTACTCGTAACACTTCGTGCGACTCCCCGTTTGTCCCGGAAAACGCCGCCACCCAGTCGTTCCCGGCCCGGATCTCAGTCTCAACGCTGAGCTCCCCGCCCGACTTCATCGCGTCCATCGCGTTAAGGAAGAAATTGAGGAATACCTGTTCGAGCTGGTCGGCATCGGCGCGAATCGTATCGACATCGGCCTGCCACGAACGAGTTAATTTGATTTCTTTCTGGTAAAGGCGGTGGCCGACGAGCTGGAGCGATTTTTCCAGGACATCGTGGACATGCATCGGGCGGAGAACCGGCTTGGCGGGGCGGGCGAAACGAAGGAGCTGGTTAACGAGAGAATCGATGCGGTCGATTTCGTGCCCGATCAGATTCGAGAAGGTGTCGCGAAAATCGGAATCCTGGTAACGCTCCGGCAAAAGCTGGGCAAAGGTCTTGATCGAGACGAGCGGATTCTTGATTTCGTGGGCCATGCCTGCGGAAAGGGTGCCCAGGCTGGCCAGGCGGTCGCTGCGGCGAATCTGCAGTTCGAGGCGTTTCAACGCGGTGATGTCTGTGAGCACAACCAGCGCGCCGAGCATCTCGCCCTCTTCGCCGTGAAAGATCGAGCTGCTGGCCCGGACAACGGCGTTATGATCGCCGAGTGGGACAATTAGCTCGCCGTTCTCCTGGCCGTCTCCCGTCCGCAATGTCTGACTAAGGATTTCGCGCAACCCAGCGGGGAGCCGGTCGAGTGAGTGATCGATGATGTCGCGCGGATTCAACCCGGTGATCTGGCCCGCTTCGTTATTGAAAACCGTTACCTGCTCGTCAGCCCCTGCCGCGATCACACCTGTGGTCAGGTTCTCGAGCAGCGTTTCATTGTAGATCCGTGCATTCTGAACTTCAGTGAAGAGCTGCGCGTTATCGATTGCGACCGCCAGCTGCCCGCAGAGCACCTGCAAAGCGTTTTGCTCCACCGCCCCGTAAATCCGGCCGGAGAGCCGTGGGCCGAGCAACATGACTCCGGCGAGATGTTGCCGTGAAAAAATGCCGAGCGCGACCGCGGTCTTAAGCTGCGCCATCTCCTGGATAACGCGTTCGAGGTCGGGCGTAGCGCGCACGCGATGGAGTTCATCCAGCACGAGCACTTCCTGGTGGGTCTCGAGGTATGCGATCGTCGGGTCCTCGCGATTCAACCGCAGTTCCGGCCTGTCCGGGTCGGTAAAGGCGGCCGGAAAATGTTGAACGAAAGCGTCCTTCTCCGGCAACAGGATCAAGACGCGGTCGGTGCCGACGGCTTCGCCGATTGTCTTCGCGAAACGATCCAGCAAATCCTGCAAAGTGCTGACCGATTTCAAAATCCCCGCGGCCTGGTTCATGGTCGATTGGAAATCAAGCCCGCGCGATCCGATGAAGAGCCGGTTCGCGAAACGCTGGGAAATTCCACGGGCCGGCGCCATCGCGAAGGCGACGACGAGGGCCGCCGCCAAGTGCCCCCCCGTACGGCTTTCGTGCGGGAATATTGGCCTGGCCACGGTGGAGACCAGCCACCAAACCAGAACATAGAGGACCAACAAATAGGCCGTCAGAACTGCGTAGGACGTAACGCGTCTGAAGAAAAACCCGACGTCCATGATCTTCCGGGTCGCGATCCCGTAGGCAATGATGAGACTGAACACAACGATCCGGAAAGGCGCGACCTGCATGACGATCGCCCGGTCCACGAATTGAGTCGATCCAATGAGCAGCGCGAGAGTTACGCCCCCGGCGATGATAAACTGAAATTCCATCTTCTGGACGCCCGCCGTCCGCCGAAGGTCACGAACGTACAGAACAATCAGAACGACGACGGAAAGTGCGAGAAGCGCGGCGAAGACTGGAAATAACGGCCCGTAGACAGGCAACGGAATCATTTCGTGTCCTTCGTCCTGGCGAATTTCAGCTGACCTCAGAAACAGCGGCGTATAGCACGCGCTGACTGCGACCAATCCTGGGATCCCGAACCAGGCCCACCGCCGCCAAATTTCGCGCCAACCCCGGTCCCGGCAGAGAATGCCGAGCCGCAGGAGATTGAAACCCAGGATGATCATCGGTCCGCCGGCCCAGGCGTTCCGAATCCAGAATGCGGCCTTTTCGGGCTCTGTGGCTGCGAAAGCGAGGTGCAGCGAGAGGAGCCAGGACGAAATGAAGACCGACAGGATGAGAAAGCTTTGATTGGCGTGGTTACGGGAATTCGCCCGGTAAACGGCGAGCCCGAGCCCCAGCTGAATAAGGAGGGCCAGCCAGAGTGAGATGTTGGCGGCGTTCATTCGCGAACGCGTTCCACGATCATAGTGCTATTTCCGCCGCCCAGCCCGCGCACGTTGATCAGCGCGGTGTTAATGCGGCGGTTCCGAGAACGCCCGGGAACATAGTCCAGGTCGCAGCGCGGATCGGAGACTTCGTAGTTTGCAGTTGGTGGGATGATGTTGTGCTTAAAGCATAAACCGCACGTGATCACCTGGTGGGGCCCGGCTGCCGAGAGGGCATTGCCGGTTACACCCTTAATCGAGCTCATCGGAACGCTGTATGCGCGACGGCCGAAAACCCGTTTCACCATGTCCGTCTCGACGATGTCGAGGGCCGGGTGCCCGGGTCCGTAGGCACAGATGTAGTCAATGTCTTCCGGCGTCCGGCCGGCGCTGTTCATCGCTGCCCGCATCGTCTGGCCGAGACCGAAAAGTTCGCCGCTCGCGTAGTCATCGCCCTGGGTTCCGTACCCGGTAATCTCAAGGTATGCCGACGCGCCGCGCGCGATCGCCGTCTCGTAATTTTCCAGGACAAGGATACCGGCGCCTTCTGAAATCACCCCGGAATCACGTTGCAAGTCGAATGGCCGGCTGGCCCTTTCGGGGTCCGAATTCCGAGTTGAGCTCAATCCGGCCGTGGCAAAGCTGGCCATCGACAGCGGCGTAATCGTTGCGTCGGTTCCGCCCGCAACCGCAATGTCCGCTTCACCGTGGCGGATCATGGCGGCGGCGGAAGCAATCGCGTCCAGGCCCGATGGGCACGCGGACGAGATCGTGGTCGCACGAGCGGAGATCCCAAGCGCCATCGTCAAGACCTGTGTAGCCGCTTGCGGCTGACAATCGACGACGCCTGCGCTCACACCACGCGGGCCGCGCCGGGAAAGATCCTCCCAGCCACCCTCGAGAATTTCCATCGCAGTGCTGCTCACGCCGAGCATCACCGGGATCGGATGATCCAGGAAAGTTTTCGCGGATTCGAAATCGGCGTCAGCGAGCGCCATTTTCATGGCCGCGAAGGCAAACTGCGTGTGGCGCGCCATCCGTTTCGGCTTGAACTTCGGATCGATGTAATCGAGCGGCTCGAAGCCTTTCACTTCGCCGGCGATCCGGCTTTTGAATGAGCTCGCGTCGAAATGCGTGATGGGGCCCACCCCGCTGCGGCCATTGACAAGCGAATCCCAGAACGCGTCCAGCCCGATCCCGTTGGGAGCGAGAACGCCCATGCCGGTCACGACGACTCGATTGCGTTTTGCCATCTTAATAAGAACCGAATGTGGAGGGAGAGGGACGCATTCTAGCGATTACGCTAAATCCAGTCATTATGTTTTTGCGACCCGTTCTGTCGACCTTATTCACCAAATTTCGCACTTATTCACAAGTTGCTTCTTGTGCGGTTTGCAAAAACTTTCACACTGCAAAGACGCCGGTTGAGGCGAGGGGTCCCACATCATACACTTTTCCCACGGTACAGCGTTAGCTTTCTTCGACCCAACATGAGTGTTGCCTCCGACCTCCCCCAAGTCCTGGTTATCGATGACGAAATGGGGCCGCGCGAAAGCCTCCGGATGCTTCTGAAGCCGAACTATCAGGTCCATACCGCTGACTCGGTCGATGCCGGCATCAAGCTCCTGAAGGAAAAACATCCCGACGCAGTCATTACCGATATCCGCATGCCGGGCGCGAGCGGCATCGATGGCTTGCGGCGCATTCGGGAAATCGATCCACATGTTGCGGTCATCATGCTGACCGGATTCGGCGCTTTGGAAACGGCCCAGGAAGCGCTTCGGCTCGGCGCGAACGATTACATCGCCAAGCCGTTCGATGCCCGCGAAATGCGGGAAGTCATCGGGCGCAATGTCGAACGCACCCGGCTTCATCGCACCGGCATTACCGCGTCCGAG
The DNA here is from genome assembly GCA_035536995.1 of Chthoniobacterales bacterium. GTDB lineage: Bacteria > Verrucomicrobiota > Verrucomicrobiia > Chthoniobacterales > UBA10450 > AV80. Next base: position 27,037 of record DATLNB010000080.1, read on the forward strand.
GAGATCAAAGAGCTTAACAACCGGCTCCTGAAAGAGCTCGCTCAGAAAGAACGGCTCGCCTCGTTAGGCCAGGCCTCGGCCGAGTTCGTTCATGATCTCGGCAACCCCCTCACCATTGTCTGGGGTTACGTTCAACTTTTGGCCAAGAAGGTCGAGCAATCCGAAAAGGAAAACGGCACGACACAAACCTCGGCGAAAGAACTGCAGATCATCGAGCAGAACGTCCGGCTTTGCCGCGAGCTTCTGACGATGTGGCAAAGTTACGGCAGCGTCGAAGCCGCCCCGCTTAAGCCCATTTCGGTTTCGACCATCGCGCGTGAGGTGGTCAAGAGCGTGAGCGCCATGGCGGCCGAGAACGGCGTCGAGGTAAAGTCGAACCTTTGCGACGATGCCTGCACCCTCATGGGTGATTCCGTCCAAATCACGCGCGCGATCCAAAACGTGATTATCAACGCAGTCCAGGCAGCGTCAGAGAGAAGAGGCTCCGTCACGGTCACTTGTTTACGGAAGGATTTCTACGTCGATGTTCGCGTCGAAGATACTGGCGCGGGAATGGCGCCAGCCCAGATCGCGAAAATTTTCGATCCGTATTTCACGACGAAGCAAGGGAAAAGCGGGACCGGCCTCGGCCTCTACATTACCAAAAAAGTCGTCGAAGATCATAACGGCTCGATCAAGGTGGACAGCACTCCGCAAGTCGGCACCTGCTTCACAATTCGCTTGCCGTTGGCAAGCAACTGACGGGCGACTTTCGCTTGTCAGTCTCAGCCTGTTCCGTTCTGTTGCACGAGTGTCCGACTGTGCCTATCGCGTTGCCCCCATTTTTCTGATCCGCTTAGCCGGCGTTCCGTTCGATGTTATAGAAAGCCTCGCGACCCCGCGATGCGTTGCCCTTGCGAAGGACCTCATTCTGAAACGGAAGTCGCTGAAGGAGGCGATTGAAGAGGTTGAGGTCTTTTTTCGTTCGCGCCAGCAACTGTTAGCGAAGGAAGCTTATCACGCGCTTCGCGTGGCGGTCCGGGCTGAGCAGCCTCTGGCTGGCGTAATTGGCGATCAGCCGGCCTTTTTTTTGAATTACGCATCGATTGCAGCCGAGGTGGCCTCCCTGAAGAAGCAGCTGGAAGATGCGCTCATTCTTGAAACAGAACGGGCGCGCACATCGCTGATCGAATCCAGCCGCAATTATCTTCCGCGATACCTGGTTTTCGCGGCGGAAAATGTTCGCGGCCTTTTATGGGACGAACTGAACGTCACCGAAGGCGATGGCCAGAACCCCCGTTCACGGAACAATGCAAAGCGAAAGCTCGAGCAGAGCTTGCTCATGTACCTGCAGCGAGTCGCGACCAAGAACGATACCTTCAGCGAGTTTGGCCCTTCGGGCTGGGGAGGGGTCACGAATGAAAAGGCTGGACCAGGGTTGAGCCTCGCTCCTGTCAGCGGCGTGGCGTCGCGCGAAGTCTTTCTTGAGCGCTGGGTCGCCCACGGCGTCGCGGCGGCAATCAACGCGGACCCGGAAATCCCAGTGCAAGAACCGGTCGAAGTGCCCGCACTCGATCCGCATGCTTTCCGTGTGCTTCTCGACGATGTCTCGAAATGGCCGGATGGCCCGGCCCGAAGCAGGTGGCTTCCGCGAGTCGAAAGAATTGCCGATCTCGCCGCGGATTTTGGCAAGACCACGGATCCGGAGGCCCGGCGCGCGTTGATGGCCTCCGTCCGGGATGAACTGACAGCGATCGGCTGGGTGCGGGGAGAGTCAGACCGATTCCTTTATTCCGCTTCGAACCCCATCGGAGAAGAGTGTTTTCGTACCTGTAATTTTTCGATCTCGGAGGAGCTCATCCAGGAAGTAGCCGACGAGGCCGCACCCTGGATCAATTTTTGGCGCGACAGTTACGCGTTCATCGCGAGCCGCGTAGCCGGTGGGTTACGCCAAATCCTCGAGACTTTCTCACCCGAAAAACGGGCGGTGCCGCTACCGCAATTCCTGAAAATCTGTGAATCGGCCCGCCTTCCCTTGACCGGTCCAGGCTTGGTCGCGCTGGCTCATATCGCGTTTCAGGAAGTAAAAAAAGCTTTTCGCGACCAGCTGGGTCCGCAGGCCGGCAAGGCGGAATACCAACTGACGGCGGAAGATTGCGACTTTGTCCGCCGAAACCTCGAATACCCGAAGTTTGATGAATACACTTATCCTTCGGCCGATCTGCAATTGGCAGCTCAATCAATCGAAGCGGTCGCGCGGGGTGATTACCGCTGGGTCCTGGCTGAGCTCCACCCTCCGATCGCCCTGCTTCACCATGCCGGTTATTGGAGCTGCCCGGATAAACCCGCCTTAAACGCCGCGCTTGCGGCGACCACCCATGGTCGGCCCGGTTTTCATTTTGGATTTTTCGCAGCGGATTTTACCGCGCATACAACCGTGCGGATTTTCGATGCCCTGCCGGAGCAGACGACGTTCGTCGCGCCGCAACGGGCCGATCCAAGCTGGCGCCGCGTGCCACCGGCCGAGACCGAAGTTTACCTTGATGCAGAGTCGGGCGATGTCGCGCTGCGACGCGTCGGAACGGGAGAACCCCTGGGATCATTTTCCCGTTCGTGGGTGATCCCGCTGGGTTTTCATCCGTTCCAATTTTCCCTCGGCCCGCATACTCCGCGCTTGCTCTGCGGAAAGGTCGTGGTCCAACGCCGAACATGGACGGTCACATTGCAGGAGTTTCACGGCGGAAAGTTCACCGGGCTCTCGCCGGACCTTCTTGTCGGGGCAGAACTGCTTCGTCTCGAAAAAGATTTGCCGCGCCACGTTTATGTCCGCCCGAGTGAACAAGCCTTGCGGCGCAGCGGGGCGGAAGGTCGCGATAAGGATACCAAACCGATTTACATCGATCTCGAAAGCTATCTGTTTGTGGAAATCTTTTACCGCTGGCTCACGAAAGCCGGGGAACTGGAAGTGACCGAAATGCTGCCCGATCCTGACCATTTACTCTGGCAGGAAAAAGATGGACGCCGCACCTTCGAGCTTCGGACGCAGATCACGCCAGCGGCATGAAAATCATCGCAGTCGCGAACCAGAAAGGGGGCGTCGGAAAAACGACGACGGCCGTAAATCTGGGTTGCGCCCTGGCCGAACTGAATTTGCGGATTCTGATTGTCGATCTCGATCCACAGGGAAACGCGACCAGCTCGTTCGGTTTGCAGGAGCTTGAAGGACAAAGTCTGTACGAGCCGCTGCTTGGGGAAGCGCCGATTACGGACAAGATCGTGCCGACCCGGGTCGATCGGGTTTTTATGGTGCCGGCCGACCTCGACCTGGCCGGCGCGGAAGTCGAGATCGCCCGGCTCGACAATCATCTCACCCGGCTTGCTGAAACGTTGGCGCCGCTCCGCGCCGATAACACCTTCGATTTCGTCTTGCTCGATTGTCCGCCATCGCTCGGCATTCTCATGACCAACGCGCTGGCCGCGGCGGACGAGCTGCTTACCCCGATCCAGTGCGAATATTTCGCGCTCGAAGGGTTGGTAAAAATCGTCCGCATCATTGAACGAGTCCGTGACTCTGGCGCCAATCCGTCGCTCGAAATCGGCGGGATCGTCATGACGATGTTCGACAGCCGCACAAACCTGAGCACCCAGGTCGTGGCCGATGTCCGCACCCACTTCGGCGAGCGAGTTTACGAGACCATCATTCCGCGCACCGTCCGGCTGAGTGAGGCACCGAGCTTCGGCCAATCGATTTTAGAATACGATTCGAGCGGAACCGGAGCGCGTGCATATCGTGCGCTGGCGAAGGAGTTCATCCGGCGTCATCCTGCGAAGGTGTCTCCGGACCTTGCAGGCTGAAGACAATTGTCGGGAAGCCCCGAAACGTCGTCTCCTTTTCCGCGCTCATCCCGTTCTTTTCCGCGACCCGCCGCGAGGGCGTGTTGTCTGGGTGAATAAGCGAGATCAGGCGGCCCAGCTTCAGATCGTTTAAGGCATGATCGCGGACGGCGCGTGCCGCTTCGGTTGCGAGTCCGCGGTTCCAATAAGCTGGATCAAGGCGATAGCCGATTTCCAACTCCTGAGCGAAATCAACCGTCTGGGCGAAGAAACCGCAGTAACCGATCAGACGCTGTCCTGGCTGAAAATGACAGCAAATTGCGATGGCAGTCCGGCGCGATCGCGCGCCATTAGTTTTTCCAGGAACGTCCTTGTTTGCTCGCGCGAAAAAACGCCGAGGGAGAAGCGCATGAAATCCGTGTCCGCCATCAGCTCGGCCATCCGGTCGAGGTCCGCCGCCTCAAATGGACGAAGCAGCAAGCGCGGAGTTTTGAGCACGGCCATGAGCGATAGGTAACAGAACTGCGGCAAGCCTGCACCGGCGTGGCTCAAATTAAATTATGTTCACTCGAACGTTTTTTTAGGCCCGCAGCATTTCCGCGTGTAGAGTGCCCAATGGAGTTAGCGAAGAAGCTCGCCGTCCTCGCCGACGCGGCTAAATACGACGCCTCGTGTGCCAGCAGCGGCACCACGAAGCGGAATTCCCGCACCTCCGGTGGCATTGGCTCCACCACCGGCACCGGCATCTGTCATAGCTATACGCCGGATGGCCGCTGCGTTTCGCTCCTTAAAATTCTCCTCACGAATTTCTGCATTTACGATTGCCTTTACTGCATCAACCGCGTTTCCAGCGACGTGCAGCGGGCGCGTTTTACTCCGGATGAAGTCGTGCGCCTGACGCTCGATTTTTACCGGCGCAATTACATCGAAGGCCTCTTTCTCAGCTCCGGAATTATTCGCAATCCGGACTACACGATGGAGCAGGTGATTAGGGTTGCGCGGACTTTGCGAGCTGAGCATGGGTTTCGCGGGTACATTCATCTGAAGACGATTCCGGAAGCTTCCCCGGAATTAATCGAAGAAGCGGGCCGCTGGGCCGACCGGATTAGCATCAATATCGAATTGCCGACCGTGGCCTCGCTCGCGGAACTGGCGCCGGAAAAAAACTTGGAACGGACGCAAACCGCGATGGCCGGCATCCGGAAGCGGATCGACGGCGCCAGGGAAGCGAGACGGGAAAGTCGAAAAGCGCCGGTGTTCGCGCCAGCCGGCCAGAGCACCCAGATGATTGTGGGCGCGACGGAGACGGCAGATGCCGCGATCCTGGCGCAGGCGTCATCGCTTTATTCCGCGCATAACTTGCGGCGAGTTTATTACTCTGCGTTCAGCCCCATCCCTGACGCCTCGAGCAAGCTACCAATTATTGCACCGCCCCTGGTCCGCGAGCATCGGCTTTACCAGGCAGATTGGCTGATGCGGTTCTACGAATTCAAAGTCGAAGAATTGACTACTAATCAGTCGCCGAACCTGGATCTGACCATCGATCCCAAACTCGCATGGGCCTTGCGGAACCGGCATATCTTCCCGGTCGATTTGAACAAGGCGCCGCGCCAACTGCTCCTTCGCATTCCAGGAGTTGGGACAAAATCAGTCGACCGAATCCTGCAGGTGCGGCGCTGGCAGAAAATCAGGCTGGAACATTTGCCGCGCCTCCGCCTGAGTCTGCGCAAGGTTTTGCCTTTTGTTGTCACGGCCGACCACAATGCCGCCGCCCTTGCCATTGATAAAAGCGACCTGGTAAGCAGGTTCGCCCCGGCGGCTCCGCAGCTTGATCTCTTTCAAACCGGCGCTTCAGCGGTCACGGGCCAGCTCTGATTTCGTGGAACAAATTTCGTTCGCTCCGAATTTTCCGGCGTGGCAGAAAGCGGCGCGGACTGCGCTGAATCGTAATCTCGGGCCGGACCGCGTTGCCTGGGAGGAGCTCGGCCGCGACGCCCCTGGGCTGGACCTTTTTGACGAAGCCGAGCCGGCTACGAATTCGACGTCGCGATTTCGGGTGCCGAAAAAGTTCATCGGCCTGGCCCAACTCGTCGCCCTGCATTCGGACGAGCGCCGGTGGGCTTTGCTTTATCGTCTGCTTTGGCGCCTTACTCACGGCGAACCGAACCTGATCGAGATCGTAATCGATCCCGACGTGACCCGCGCGACGGACTGGCACAAGTCAGTCCGGCACGACATTCACAAGATGCGCGCTTTTGTCCGGTTCCGCGAGATCTCGCGCTTTGGCGATGTCTGGTACGTCTCCTGGTTTCAGCCCGATCACCATATCGTGGAGCATAACGCGCCGTTTTTCGTGGACCGATTCGCTTCGATGCGCTGGTCGATTCTGACTCCGGATCGTTGCGCCCACTGGGACGGCCAAGCGCTTACTTTCACCGATGGAGTCGATAAGTCGAAAGCGCCGTCCGAGGACAAGGTGGAAGCGCTTTGGCTCACCTACTACGGCAATATTTTCAATCCAGCCCGCGTAAAAGTGCACGCGATGCAGGCTGAGATGCCGAAGAAGTACTGGCGGAACCTGCCTGAGACAGCGCTGATTCCGGCGTTGCTTCAAGAAGCGCCCGCACGCGTTGACGAAATGATGAAAACGAGTGCAGCGAAATTTGTCGCTAAGGACGAAGAGGATTGGATTCCCGCTCCGGTCCCGGAGTCATCGAGTCTGAGCACGATCGAAAAAGCGGCGAAAGCGTGCACGGCCTGCCACCTGTATAAACACGCGACCCAAACCGTTTTCGGTGAAGGACCGAAAGGCGCGACGCTGATGCTGCTGGGGGAACAACCGGGAGACCAGGAGGACGTCGCCGGGCAGCCATTCGTCGGCCCCGCGGGAAAGATGCTGGATCGGGCCTTGGAAGAAGCGGGGATCGACCGGAGTCAGGTTTACGTGACAAACACGGTCAAGCATTTCAAATGGGAGCCGCGCGGGAAGCGGCGGTTGCACAAGAAGCCGAACTCACGTGAGATCGCGGCTTGCCGGCCGTGGCTCGAGGCGGAACTCAGGATCGTCCGGCCCGGATTGCTCGTTTGTCTCGGTGCGACCGCAGCCCAGGCAGTTTTAGGCCCGGCTTTCCGAGTTACGCGCGATCGCGGGAAAGTTTTGAAATCCGATGTCGCTCCGAGGGTCCTGGCAACCGTTCACCCTTCGTCGCTGCTCCGGCAACCTGATGAAGAATCGCGCGCGCGCGAATACAAGCTGTTCGTCGCCGACCTCTGTGCGGCTGTGAAAGCCGCGAAATAAAACGTTTCCGCTGCCGTCGCCATCGGCGACGGCAGCAGGAGACGTCAAACTGTGTTGATTAGGGCTTCGCGGAAGGCGACGGAGAAGCAGCGGCGTCGGCCGACTTTTTCTTGCTCGCCTTGGTTTCCTTCTTTTCCGCCTCAGCCTTCGGTCCCAGCTTTACGCTTTTGGCTTCCAGGGTCCCGTCGGCCTGTTTCCAGTAGGACCCGCTCACCTGCTCATCCGCGACGATGTCCGCCATCGTTGCCGCCGCACCGCTCTTCGTGATCACTGTTTTGTCAGTGATCTTGAAAATGCGGGAGGTTTCTTTCCCGGCGATGGTGAAGGTCTTCGCGGTTTGATCGACCGCGGAGATTTTGCCACGGAACGGGATCGCCCTCGCAGGCTTATCGGTCTTTTCGGCCGCCGGCGACGCGTTTGAGCTCGGCGACGGGGACGGTGAGCTTTTCGGAGCGGCAAAAGCCGAAGCCGCGCTCAACGCCATGACTGCTGCACAGGCACTAATGATATTTAGTTTGTTTTTCATAGGATTGGTTTTGGGGTTGGAGTGCTCGTTCTAGCGACTTTGCTGGAAGAGGGCAATCTCGATATTTCAAGAGCCGCTACGCCTAATCCTCGGCTCGTCCATCGAGCAGGGCCTCGCACGGCAAGGTCTCCGCTCCTTTATCGGTGCAAACCGCATAGGTGGATGGGACCACTTCTTTCGTGCTTTCTCTCAGGTAATTGGGATACATCGAGACCCCGGCGAACTCGCCTTTGGCATTCAGGATATAGAAGTTGATCCCGAAGTTTGGATTACCTTTGCTGTTGAGCAGCCGTTTCTCCACTGTGTTCGCCTTGATCCGGCGACAAGCTTCCATCCCGGCATCTTTCGGGTGCATCCCCCGGCGCAGGCTCTCCACGATCAGAAACGAACAAAGATTGTAGAGATTCGCCTCCCCGCGGCCGGTCGAGCCCGCGGCGCCGATTTCTCCATCGACATACAATCCAGCGCCCAGGATGGGGGAATCACCGACCCGTCCGGGAATCTTCCAGGCCAGCCCGCTCGTCGTAGTTACGCCGCAAATCTCGCCTTTGGCGTTGATCCCATTGCAGTTGATCGTTCCATAAATGTGGCGCTCATCGATCAGCCCCTCCGCCACCATCTGGCGCATGGCTTTGCGGCCGGCTTCCGCCCGTTTCTGCGGATCGAGGTAATGCTTCGGATCGATCCGCCGTTTCCACTCCAGCCAGAGGTGTCGGGAATTTTCGGTGTTGAGATCGTCCTCGATTTTGAATCCCAGGTTGCGCGCGAAATTCTGCGCGCCTTTGCCGACGATCAAATGGTGGTCTGTCTCCTCCATGACAGCTTTCGCGACCAGGGAAGGCGTGCGCACTCCTTCGATGCAGGCCACTCCGCCCGCCCGCCGTTTCGGGCCGTGCATGCAACACGAATCGAGCTGGACCACGCCATCGGCATTCGGTAACCCGCCGTAGCCGACGCTGTCGTCGAGCGGATCCAGCTCCACGATGTTCACTCCGGCGATCAGGGCGTCGAGCACGTCCGAGTTGTCCTTCGTCATCATCGTGAATGCTTTTTGCACACACGTCATGTCGCCGCCGTTTTTGAATTTATTCCCGTTCGCGGAGGCAATCACGACCGGCTTGGCTGGTTTCGAGCTCATCACCGTCGGAGCCTGCCCCAAAAGCGCCCGCGGCGTCACTGCCAGAGTTAATCCGCCCGCCACGCTCGACTGCACGAAACGACGTCTGTTCATGCTCCAGCAAACCATGGCAGCCGGGGCGATGGCAACGCCCTACTTGATCAAGCGGGCCCCGCCGGAACAAAGAATCATTGAAGTTCCGTAAACATTTCCACGCAAATCGCGTTCGACGCCCGATTCAGGTGTGTCCCCAGGGAAACAGGGAGGGATCAGTGATTTCAGCACGCAAAAAAACTACGTTATTCAGCATACTTTTCGGCTTGGCCATCGCCACCGCCGGCTTCGCCCAACAAGCTCCGGCTTTCACCAAGATCATCGTCTTTGGCGACAGTCTTTCGGATACCGGTAACGTCCGCGACCGGACCGATTCCAAAAGCGGCGGCACCGTCGACTTTCCGAGTGGTTCCTTTAATTACAGCGACGGCCGCTGGACCAACAGCAGCGATACCGACCCGGCGTCGACGACTTATGCCGGGGTTTGGCACGAACAGCTGGCCAACACCTTTTTAAATATTGCCCCCGCAACCTACAGCTTGGGTGGCGGAACCAACTATGCCTTTGGCGGCGCGACCACGAACAACGGCACCCACGAGGAAGTTGTGGTGACAACTCCGCTTTTCGGTGATGTGACAATTACCATCGATGACATGGGGCAGCAGGTGGACGATTACCTCGCATCCCAGGTTGTCGATCCCAATGCGCTCTACGTGGTCTGGGGCGGCGGTAACGACCTCTTCAATGACGAGAGCGCGACTAATGTCACCGCGACCGCGGCGCGCGCGACCGCCTTGATGACCCGTCTCGCCAATGCGGGCGCGAAATACATTATGGTGCCGAACGTTCCGCCTCTTGGCGTCATCCCGAGATATGCCGGCGAACCCGAAAAACAGAGATCGTTGAGCGCCGCTGCAGCGGACTACCGGCAGCAATTGAGCGCAAATCTCACCACCGCGCTGAGCAATCTCGCATCGCAGGGGATCACGCCGACGCTCTATCCGGTCGATGTCTGGACAAACACGATCCGCGTCATGGCCTACCCATCGCGCTACGGCTTTATCGACGTGAGCACCGTGGTCCAGGACAAGTCGGAGGCGAATCCCGATCAATATCTTTTCTGGGATGACAAACATCCCACCACTGCCGCGCATTATCAGACGGCCAAAGGAGCGCACGACGCTCTTAGTCTGCCGTTCGTTCCTCCGGGCAAGGCAGTGAACCTCGCGACTCGAGTTTTCGTCGAGACGGAGGAGCGCGTTGCAATCGCCGGTTTCATCATTGCTGGCGACGTGCCCAAGAAAGTTCTGATTCGGGGCCTCGGTCAATCGCTCGCCGCCCGTGGCGTTCCGTCTCCACTGGCGAATCCCACGCTTAGTTTGTTCGACAGCGACGCCAACCCGGTCGCTACAAATGATGACTGGAAGACTTCGCCGAACGCACAGGAAATCATGGACACGGGCATCGCACCGACGAACGATTTCGAATCGGCCATCCTCGTGACCCTGGCGCCGGGACAACACACTGCCGTGCTGGCCGGAAAGGATGGCACGATCGGCCACGGGCTGGTTGAAGTTTACGATCTGGAGTCCGGCTCTACGTCCACCCTGGGCAATGTGAGCACCCGCGGATCCGTTGGGGCGGGGGATAGCGCGATGATCGCGGGGATCATCGTTAGCAGCGGGGAAAGCCCGATCGTCGTCTTGCGGGCCCTTGGGCCGACCTTGGCCATGGCCGGCGTGTCCGAACCATTGCTCGACCCGACATTGCAGTTGCATGACCAGAACGGCGAGGTGCTTGCCTTCAACGACAACTGGAAAGAGGGGCAGCCCCAGCCTGTGATCGCTACCCAGCTGGCCCCGGGGAATGACAAGGAGGCTGTGATCGTCGCGTTTACTCCGCCCGGCAGTTACACGGCGGTCCTTCGCGGCAAGGACGACACCGCGGGTGTCGCACTGGTCGAGGCTTACCGGATTCCGTAAATTAGCCTCGGCAATCGGAGCGGCTGCCGTACACTGCCGCGTGAGCGAGAGCGCGGCGCCGTTTGAATTGCCGATCACCGTCCAGGCGGCGGATATCGATCAGCAAAATCACGTCAATAACACCGTTTACGTGCGCTGGGTTCAGGAAGTGGCGACGGCGCATTGGAACGCGCAGGCGCCGGAGTCGGCGCGCGATTCAATTGGTTGGGTCGTCCTGCGGCACGAGATCGATTACAAAACCCCGATAGGTCTGGGCGATGAGATCATGCTCCGCACCTGGGTAGGCGAGGCGAGCCGGATAACTTTCGAACGTTTCGTAGAGATTGTGCGGGCAGGAGATCGTAAACTTTTAGCCCAGGCCAGAACTTTGTGGGTCCCGATCAATCCCCAAACCGGCAAGCCAACCCGCGTTCCACCTGAGGTACGCGAACGCTTCTCAACCTAAGGAGAGGCGGCCTGTCTTGCGGCCCCACGCGAACTGGATTAAAACGTCTCCCTCCCGGGGGGGGTGGTAGTCAACGGTAGAGCAGCCCCGAACGCTTTCGGGGTTGGTTGCCAAGTATCCCAAGGCCACGTAAAACTGTTTTTGCGATCATGGGTTGGTAGCTCAATGGTAGAGCAGCGCCCTTTTAAGGCGTTGGTTGTGGGTTCGAGTCCCACCCAACCCACAAACACTTATGGATGTTCTTCCAGGGAACGAAGCAGATCGCGAACTGAATTTCGCGGTCGTTCGAGTTGGAAAATATGGAGACCGGCGGCGGCGGCGCCGGCCCAGTCGCGCTCGGGATCATCACCGACGTGCAAGGTTTCGTTAGCCTCCGCGCCGCTCAGTTTGAGAGCGCGTCCGTAGATTTCTGGATCGGGTTTGTCGGCCCCAAGCTCGCTCGACAAAAAGATATGCGAGAAAAATTTCGAAACGCCAAGATGTTCCAGGATCATTCGGAGCCGGCCATCGAAATTCGAGACGACGGCGAGATCGTACCGGCCCTGCAGTGCTTCTAAAATCTCCCGCACTTCCGGGTAGAGTTCCCAAACTCCCGGTTCCGCGAAGTGGCCGTAAACGGCCTCGAAATACGCATCGCGATCCAGCTCGTCGACGCCGGGTGTTGTCTTATCGAGAACGCGGTTGACCAGCTCGCGCCACCAGCCTTTGTCGTCGTCTTCGCGTGGAGAATCGATCGCCCGGCGAGGTGGCGTCTCCCTCCAGCAGGTCGCAAAGGCGGCGTCAATCGCGGCTGCATCCAGTCGCAACCCGATTCGCTCCCCTACGAAGGCGTAATGGTGGCCGACGGATTTCGGCAGATAAATCAGCGTCCCGGCCGCATCGAAGAAAATGGTTTTGATCGCGCGCATGGACTTGGCGACAGCAGCGTCGTGCTTTTCGCTTTTCACGTCCAGAGGCGCAGGGTAAGAGACAGCGATGTCGGTCGCCACAAGTCAATGAAAGCGGTCGATGAATTATTCGCGACCGCAAAGTGGACGCAGTCGCGCCCGGAAGAAATCGCCAACAGCGTAAGCCATGGGGTCGGGCTGATCGCGGCACTCATCGCGGCACCGTTTCTGGTCGTTGCGGCGCGGGAGGCCGACCGCGCGTTTTTTATTGGCACGATCATTTTCGTGTCGACGATGACGCTCCTCTACCTCGGGTCGACCCTGTATCACGCGTGGCCGCAGACCCGCCTCAAATGTTTCCTCCAGATCATCGATCATTCCGCAATTTTTCTTCTGATAGCGGGCACCTATTCGCCGCTCACACTCGGCCCAATGCGGGGAGCGTGGGGCTGGACCATCTTCGCGCTCGTGTGGACGCTGGCCTTCTTCGGCGTGGTCATGAAATGGCGCGCCGGACTGCGCTGGGAGAAGCTTTCGCTGGTTCTCTATCTCGGAATGGGATGGCTCGTGTTGATCGCGCTCGGCCCGCTCGTCCGCGCTCTGCCCCTGGACGCAGTCGTCTGGTTGTTTGCTGGCGGGGTCGCATATACAGGCGGTGTCATCTTTTTCGTGAGAGAGCGCGTCCGTTATAATCATTTCGTCTGGCATCTTTTCGTTCTCACCGGTACCGCCTGCCATTTCTGTGCGATCTTTTCCTGCGTCGCCTAAGGAGCTTTTGGTCGAAGGGCGCGCGCGAACGTCAATGTTACCCGTCGAGCACAACGATCCCATCAACGCGCAGATCCTCGCGGTGTCCGAAGACAAGATTGAGGGATTCGTCCGCGAACCCTTTGAAGAAATAGCACGCCGTTCCGGTGTGCCGGTGGAGACCGTAATGGCGCGAATCCGTGCGATGCTGGAAGCGGGAACGATTCGGCGCGTCCGCCAAACCCTGCTCGCAACGAATCTCGCGGACGGCGCGCTGGTCGCTTGGAAAGTGGCGCCGGAGAAGATCGACGCGGCCTTTGATTACATGTCGCAATGCGATCCGTTCTCGGGCCACGTCGTTCTACGCTCAACGGATTCCGTCACGCCAGGTTCGGAGTATAAACTTTGGACCACGCTGAAAGTGCCGCGCGGTTTTTCGCTGCAGGATCATGGGGAGCTCCTCGCAAAAAAAGTTGGGGCGGATCATTTTCGATTGATGCCGGCCAGGGGGATTTTCACGCTTGGGGTAGGCCACGTCCGCAGGAAAACCGTGGAGCCCGGGAGCAAGGCGGAGTGTCCGGCAACGATGGCCCCGGTGCACGCCGCGCAATTAACCGAGCTGGAATGGAAGGTCCTGGTGTCGTTAAAACGCGAGTTCGAGCCAATGGAGATTGCTCCATCGCCCTGGCGCTCGCGGGCGGAAGAGGCCGGGCTGGAACCGGATGAATTCTGCAGGATCGCCGAGTCGTTGAACGGGAGAAAGGTTGTTGGGAGGTTCTCCACCTTTCTGGAGCACGTAAAACCGTCGTCCACCGGCGTCCGTGTGACGCGTTTCAACGCTCTGTTCCACTGGGCCGTACCGCCTGGACGGGAGATGGAGGCAGGTGGGGAAGTGGGTCGCCATCATATTCTCACCCATTGTTATTGGCGTGAGGCCGGCCCGGAATTTCGCAACGTCAACCTCATGGCGGTCGCGCATGGGACCGACAAGGAACTGCTCCTCGCGCACAAGGCCGCGATCGATCAACATCTCGAGGCCTGTGCGATCCCGGTTTCCTACACGAACGTTTTCTGGGGCGGGCGGAGCGAGATTAAACCGTCAGAGATTTCGCCGGACGCTTACCGGGCCTGGATGCGGGAGGTGGAAGGAAAAGCCGCATGAAGACGCTCACAGCCAAGCTGCGTAACGGTATCGACCTGACCGCGGGCGACATTAATTTCGCCATGTCGATGCTGCTATCGGACGCGACCGACGACACGACCAAGGCTGATTTTCTGGTCGCGCTCCATCGCAAAGGCGAAAGCGTCGAAGAGATCGTGGCGTTCGTGCAGCAGTTGATCGATCGCGCGATCGATCCTCAGATCGATCCCAGAAATCTCCCGGGACCAATGGTGGATGTCTGCGGTACCGGCGGGGACGGGCTCGATCTTTTCAACGTCTCGACCACGATCATGTTTGTGCTCGCGGCGGGCGGAGTGGCCGTGGTGAAGCACGGCAATCGTAGCGTCACCTCACGGAGTGGGAGCGCTGACGTTCTCGAGGCTCTTGGGGTGCAGATCGCGCTGCCTCCGGAGCGGTTGAAGGAGTGCGCTGAACGTCTCGGCCTCTGCTTCATTTTCGCGCGTCAATATCATCCCGCGTATCGGGCCATCGCCGAGATGCGGAAACGCCTGGCCCGGGAGAATATCCGCACCGTTTTCAATTTGCTGGGGCCGCTCCTCAATCCGACCCGGCCCGCCCGGCAGTTAATCGGCGTTTTTTCACCGCGCTTGACCACCATTTTTGCAGACGTGTTGCGGCGTCTCGGCCGCGAACGCGCCTGGGTCGTCCACGGTGTTACGGATACCGGCGAGGGAATGGACGACATTTCTATCAGCGGGGTGACCAACCTCGCAGAGCTCAGAAAGGGCAAGGTCACGAACGGGCTCCTTGATCCGCGCTGGCTAAACATTCCCGCAGCGCCGCTCGAGGAGTTAAAAGGCGGCGATGCAGCCGAGAACGCCGGGTACCTGGAAGGAATTTTGTCCGGCGAAATCAAAGGAGCTAAGCGAGATCTGACTCTTGTGAACGCCGCCGGCGGTTTCGTCGTCGCCGGGTTGGCGAATGAAATGAATGAAGGACTGGTCCGCGCCCGCGAAGCGATCGACAGCGGGCGGGCATTGGAAAAGTTACGCGCGCTGCAGCAGTTCGGATGATGTAGAGGCGCTTGGGCCAAGCGCCTGGAGACTAAATCGTTTCCAAGGCCTGAGATTCAGGCGCTTGGCACAAGCGCCTCTACATTTAGATTCCGCAAGAGGCCGATCGCGAGGTTTGTGCGCGAAAGTTTTCTTCCCGCATGCAGTGCCAACGATCCGGCGGTTTCCCGCAACGCCTCCGGGAAATCGTCGATCGTCTGGTTAACATTGATGCCGATCCCGGCGACCGCGACGTAATTGCCATCTTGTTCCGTTCGCCCCTCAACGAGGATGCCAGCGACTTTCCGCTCAGCGAGGTAGATATCGTTTGGTGGTTTGATCCGAGGGGTGCAGCCGGTTGTCTCCGCAATCGTGTTCGCAACGATTTCGGCCAGCATTGAAGTCAGCCGCGGCGATTCTGACAAGGTCAGCTCGGGGCGGAGCAGAATCGAGAACGTCAGCCCAAGATAGGGGGCTGATTCCCAGCGCCGTCCATGCTGGCCCCGGCCCTTTGTCTGGCGTTCGGCGAAGGCGACGAATCCGTGGCATGCTCCACGCGCAGCAGCCTCCCAGGCAAGGTCGTTGGTCGATCCGGTCTCCTCGGCGACGACGATTTCATTCCCGATTCGGCAGCCTGCGAGAGCTCGGCTGAGCTCTTCGGCGTTCAACCGATCGTCAGGTTCCGACATGCGTCAGCTCGAGCGAGAAATCGATCGCGCGCGCCGAATGCGTTAGTGCGCCGACCGAAATGAAATCGACCCCGGTCGCCGCAATTCGTCGCACGTTCTTGAGGTTGATACCGCCGCTGGCTTCGAATTTTACTTTCCCTTTCCCGGCCGCGACTGCTTCGCGCATCTCGCTCGGCTCCATGTTGTCGAGCAGGATAACGTCGATCCCTTCGACCTCGAGAAACGAGCGGACCTGGTCGAGCCGGTCGGCTTCGACCTCGATCTTGATGCCCGGTTTTTCCTGGCGGAGCCGCTGCACCGCTGCCACGAAACCGGAGAAACCCGAGCCCGCGCTGAGGTGGTTGTCCTTTACGAGCACCATGTCGCTGAGAGTGGAGCGGTGATTGGAGCCGCCGCCGGCTACCACCGCGGCTTTCTCAAGCGCACGCAATCCCGGCGTTGTTTTTCGGGTATCGAGAATTTTCGCGCGCGATTTGCCGATCGCTTCCACGAACTGCCGGGTCAGCGTCGCGATTCCTGACAGGCGCTGGAGAAAGTTCAGCGCGACGCGTTCCGCCGTGAGGATCGAACCGGCCGCTCCACGTACTTCCAGGACGGTTTCGCCCCCCATCAGCCCTGTCCCATCAGCCTGCAGAATTTCGACATTCAGCTTCGGATTTACCCGGCGAAAAACTTCCGCGGCGGCTTCCGTGCCCGCGACGACCGCGCGCTCTTTCGCTACGATCCGGCCGAGGGCGCGCAAACCATTGGGGATAAAAAATTGCGTCGTCGTATCGCCGTCCCCGATGTCTTCGCCCAAGGCGATCCCGATTGGATCAATCTCGTTCATTCCGGGATCGGGCAATGCGGTGCCCGGTAAACGCACCGGCCGCGCACATACGTTTCGAGGGTCGCGCCGGGATTGCCGCGATAAATGCAAAGCGCGAGCACGTCTTCGGTTGAAAGATCATCGAGGGCGCCTCCATTTTTTCCGTAAGGCAGGAGCGCAGCGAGATCGACCACCAGCAGGTCGGCCTCCTTGCCGGCATCGAGCGAACCAATCGTTGCGGCCTTGCCGAGCGCCCGCGCCCCACCACTCGTTGCCAGATAAAACGCCTCGGTCGGCCGCATCCGCGGCAGGTCGGGCTCGGTCATGTTCCTCGCTTTTTGAACGGCGAGCGCGCTTCGCATGACCTGCCACATATTGAGTTCCGGACCCGCCGCTACGTCCGAGCCGAGCCCGATCGCAATCCCGGCGTTCACCAGCTCGTCCAGTTTGATGAGCCCGCTGCCGAGAAAAAGGTTGGAGGTGGGACAGTGCGCGATGCTCGATTGGGCCGCGGCGATCGCCTCGATTTCGCGACTATTAAGATGGATGCAATGTCCCAGCACGGTTTTTGGCGTAAGCAGGCCGCATCTCTCATAAACATCGGTATAATCGCGCGCCGACATATGGAGGTTGTGGACTTTCTCAATCTCCTCTCGGTTTTCCGCCAGGTGCGTCTGGATATAAACGCCAAACCGCTGGGCCAGCTCCGCGGCGCCCCGCATTAACTTTTCCGAGCAGGTCACTGCAAAACGGGGGCTGATCGCGTATTCGAGGCGGCCCTCAGCCGCTCCGTGCCATTTGCGGCAAAGCCGTTCGCTTTCCATCAGGGACACCGAAACGATCTTCTTCGGCTGGAGCTGCCCGTAGGAGCCGAGATCCATCATCATCTTGCCGAGGATAACTCGGAGTCCGCTTTGTTCGGCGGCTTCGAAGCCAACGTCGCAGCTATCCTCGTAGATGGCAGCGAAGACCATCGCCGTGGTTGTCCCGTTCCGGGCCACCTCACGAAAGAAAAGGGGCGCTTCGTGCCGCGCTTTCGGGCCGGTGAATTCGCGCTCGACCGGAAAAATGTTTTCGCGCAACCAGGGGAGGAGCTGGCTTTCGCCGCGGGCCACGGCGGAGTACTGGGGCAGATGGGTGTGGCAATCGATCAGGCCGGGAAAAATGGCTGAGCCGGAGCGGTCGATCCAGTGGACGGGCTGGGGGCGTTGCCGTTTCCGAAGATCATCGTATGCGCCGACCTCGGTAATTCGGCCATCGGCGACGATGAGAGCGCCGTCGCGGTGACTGCGGAGCGACCCGTAAGCCGGGGCGTCGATCAAATACCCGCGAAGACCGAATGAATTAAGCGGCATGTAAGGGCGACGCTGGCGGGAATTTGCGTCATTAGTGCCGGAAAGAGACGGCTTTGCCTATAAAAAAAGGATTCGGGCAGCGCACGCAGGAGAAACAACAAATACGAAAAACGTGCCGCCGCCCGAATCGCCTTAACCTGTATAATTTGACAGCGAACCCTTTCCGGCGTTCGAACTTTTTTTGTGCCCCCATGGAAAAATGGACGGATTAACCGCATGAGACCCGCCCTCGTTCCTAAGCCGGAGCTTGGGACCGACGGTGGTATCGGCGTTCGGTTCTGTTCTTCTGTAGCAGCGGCCCTGCGGGCCGCTCGCGAGCGGCGTCGATTTCCCAAAGCGGCCCACAGGGCCGCTGCTACAGAAGAAGCTCTCCCTGCTTGATCGTGCCGGCTTTGGTGGCCTCGTCGCGGACTTCCTGGATAAGCGATTTAAATTCGCATTTTTCCAGCGCCGCAATAAGCGCTGGATAATCCGGTTTGATCCGCAACTCATCGATTGGGATTGGCAATGGCGTGTCGCAATCGAGCTCCACCATTTTGCGGTTTTGTTCGATCTGAGCCCGGCCCGCCGTCAGTTTTTCCCGGGTCTTGTCGCTCTTGATCTTATCAAGATTCGCCAGGAGGGCGTCGAGATTGCCGTGCTCCATCAGGAGTTTGGCGGCGGTTTTCCGGCCGAAGCCGGCGCTGGGAATGTTGTCGACCGTGTCGCCGGTGAGCGCGAGGACGTCGCCAATCAACGCCGGCGGCACGCCCCACTTCGTCGTGACTTCGGTTTCGCCCAGCAAGGCAAACGCGTCCTTAGGCGAGACCAGGTCGGCCTTTGCGGTCGTGTAAACTTTCACACAGGGACCGACGAGCTGGTACAAGTCCTTGTCATTCGTGGCCAGGACCACTTCGATGTCCCTCTTACACGCGGCAATCGCATAGCAGCCCATCAGGTCGTCCGCTTCCGTATTCGGCAGGGAGATATTCTTGAAACCGAGAAGCGCCGTCAGCTCGCTTTGGATGTAGTCGAGTTGGGGGACCATTGGCTGCGGCATTTCTTTCCGGGTCTCCTTGTAAGCGGGTTGCAGGATCATCCGTTTTTCCGGCAGGCCTTCGTCCCAGAAAACCGCGCCGAGCTCAGGCTGAAGATGTTTCATCATCAGCCGCAGGGTCTTGGTGAACCCGAAAATCGCGTTGGTCGGTTCGCCTCGTGAATTCGAAAGGTTCTGGATCGCGAAGAAAGACCGGTAAACGTAGTAGTGACCGTCGACGAGCAGCAGCTTCACGGAAAGCATCCTAGCCAGATGAGCGCGGCTTTCCAAACTTCATGCTCATGATCTTGATCATGCTCCTGATCCTCTGAGCGCACGTCGTCGTTCAAAAAAGATCGTGAGCACGATCAGGATCAGGAGCAGGAAATTCCGGTGAACGTGCGGTGGCGAGGCAGGGCGTTTACGCGTACAGAACCGCAATGCCAGACGAATGGATGGTGCGCGTGGATGGCCACGAATACGGCCCGGTTGATGCCGAGACTTTACAAGAGTGGAAAAACGAAGGCCGTCTGATTCCGGCCAACGAGGTTCAAAAGGTCGGGGATGAACGCTGGTTCCCGGCCAGCCAACTCCCGGAGGTTTTTGCCGCGCCCGGCCCAAGCGAGCCGCCCGACCTTATCGCCCGCCGCCGAACGTGGCCCGAGATCGTGCGCGAAACCGTTCGCATTTATCGTCTGGGATTCTGGCGGTTCATGTTGTTTGGCTTGCTGACCGCGGTCCCGATGTACGTGCTTCAATCGGCCTTCCCGAAGATCCCGCTCCAGGAGCTGCTTTCGGGTTCCGCGCCCACGTCGGTGACGCTACCGCCCGTCTGCTACCTGATGCTCGCCGTTTTGATTTTTACCTGGCCTGTCTCGACGGCGGCCTTCCAATTTGTCGCTGATGACATTCTTCACGCCCGTCCCCGGACTATCGCCGGGCAGTTCAGCGCCGCGCTCCAACGTTGCGGAAGGGTCCTGGGAACAGGGTTGCTCGTTTACTTCAGCTATTTCTTTTGGTTTTTCATCCCGTTGACGGTCATGATCGGGCTCCTCGCCGCGGGAATTTCGGTCCTCAGCCTGCTGCTTTACCTGCTCATCGGCGCCTTCATGGTCTACATGAATGCGCGGCTCTTCATAAATTTCCTCTTCTGGGAACAAACCGCGTCGCTTGGCGAAGAGGGACCGCTCCTGGCCTTGCGCGAAAGCAAAGAACTCGCCCGTTGCGCGCCCGAGGCGCCAAGACTCGAGCGTCCGCTCTATCGCGGCGCGGTGGTCGCTTCGGTTTGGCTGCTCGTTTTGCTCTTCCTGACAATGGCTGTGCAGTTTCCGTTTGTCCTCGTCCGCATGAGCGGGGTGGAGAATCCGGAGCAAGCTGCCGCCCTGGTCCAATCGCTTTCCCAGGCGAAGGCACCCGACGGTCTCACAATTGCGTCAGAGATCGCAGCAGCCGTCATTAACCTGGTCGTTCGGCCGCTTCTCGCGGCGGCCTTTATCGTCCTCTACTACGACGCCAGGGCGCGCTATTCGAGAACGACGTAAGGCAAGAGCCCGTGGCGCCCGCCTTCGCGACCGAAGCCGCTCTCTTTGTATCCGCCGAATGGGCTGGTGGGGTCGAACTTATTATACGTGTTCGCCCAGACAACGCCCGCGCGGAGCTTGCTCACGATCTTGAAAATCTTGCTTCCTTTGTCGGTCCAGACACCGGCGCTCAGGCCGTAGGGCGTGTTGTTCGCGCGCTCGATCGCTTCTTCCGGCGTCCGGAACGTCATCACGCTCAGGACCGGCCCGAAGATCTCTTCCTGCGCAATCCGGTGTGACGCGGTCACCCCGGTGAAGAAGCTGGGCGGATACCAGTAACCTTTGGCAGGGAGCTTCGCGTTCGATTGGACCAGCTCCGCGCCCTGTTTCAATCCGCTGTCCACCAGCTCGCAAATTTTGTCGAGCTGCATCCGGGAATTGATCGCGCCGATGTCGGTGTTCTTGTCGAGCGGATTGCCGACGCGCAAGGTGGCGATCCGGTCGCGCAGTTTCCGGATCACCGCTGAGAAAACGCCTTCCTGGACGAGCAGCCGGGAGCCAGCGCAGCAGACGTGTCCCTGGTTGAAATAGATCCCAGAGATGATGCCCTCCACGGCCTGATCGATCGCCGCGTCCTCAAAAATGATGTTCGCTGCCTTGCCCCCCAGCTCGAGGGTCAGCTTCTTTTTCGTGCCGGCCACGGCCTGGGTGAGAAACTTGCCGACAGCGGTCGAACCTGTGAACGCGATCTTGTCCACATCATCATGACCTACCAGCGCTTTCCCGGTTTCGCCCGCCCCGCTGACGATATTGACGACGCCATCCGGTAATCCGGCCTCCTGAAAGATCTCGGCCAGATGCATCGCAGTGATGCTGGTTGTCTCCGCGGGCTTGAGCACACAGGTGTTACCCGCAGCCAGGGCTGGGGCCAACTTCCAAGCCGCCATCAGAAGTGGAAAGTTCCAGGGGATGATCTGGCCCGCGACCCCGAGCGGTCGAACTTTCCGGCCCGGAAACGCGTAATCCAGCTTGTCGGCCCAGCCCGCGTAATAAAAGAAATGCGCGGCAACCAGGGGCAGATCGACGTCCCGGCTTTCCTTGATCGTCTTGCCGCCGTCCATCGTCTCGAGGACTGCGAGCTCGCGCGACTTTTCCTGCACCAGACGCGCGATCCGGAAAAGGTATTTGCCGCGCTCGCGCCCGGGCATCTTGCTCCAGACGTTCTTGTAAGCGCGTCGCGCCGACTTTACCGCAAGATCAACGTCAGCCGCATTTGCCTCCGCGATTTCCGCCAGCTTTTCTTCCGTGGCCGGATTAAGTGAGCCGAAATATTTTCCGGATTTCGGCGCCACGAATTTGCCGTTGATGAAGAGCTGATAGCGCTTCTGGAGCTTGATGTAATCGTTCGACTCCGGCGCTGGCGCATAACTCCAGCGATCACCGAAATTAAGCCGCCGCTCGCTTTGCGGCAGCACGGCGCGCTCATGCGTTGCGGGCGCATTACGCGAGAGCACGACCAAATCGGAACGCGATTTCTTTCGAGGCATAATTACGGCAGCGAGAAATAATCGCTGCTTTGGTAGTTGCCGTCCACGACCTTGGCGATCTGCATAAGGACGTCGTTGGCGAGGGTGCTGGCGCCGAAGCGGAAGAGGTCGGGGGTGAGCCAGTCGTCGCCGAGGGTTTCTTTGACCATGACGAGGTAGGCGAGCGCTTGTTTAGCGGTGCGGATGCCCCCGGCCGGTTTCATCCCGATGCGGATGCCGGTCTCGTAAAAGTAATCGCGGATCGCTTCGAGCATCACGAGCGTAACGGGCATCGTGGCCGCCGGGCTGACTTTGCCGGTCGACGTCTTGATGAAATCGGCGCCCGCCCGCATGGCGATCTCGCTCGCCAGACGGACATTGTCGTAGGTCTGAAGCTCGCCGGTCTCAAGGATAACTTTCAGATGCGCGGCGCCGCACGCTTCCTTTGTCGCGGCGATCTCATCCGAAACGCGGTTGTAATTTCCGGACAGGAACTGGCCGCGGTCGATCACCATGTCGATCTCATCGGCTCCGTCACGCGCGGCGCTCCGGACTTCCTGCAGTTTCAGTTTCAACGGCATCAGGCCGGTGGGGAAGGCGGTTGCAACCGAGGCAACCTTCACGCCGGAATTCTCAAGAAAGCGTTTGGCGGGGCGAACGAGATTCGGATAAACGCAGACCGCGGCACAAGGGGGGACCTGGTAACGGGGATCGGCTGGCTGCATCGCCTTGCGGCAGACGAAGGCGACTTTGCCCGGCGTATCTTTTCCTTCCAAGGTCGTCAGGTCCATCATCGAGATGGCCAGTTTCAGACCGGAAAGTTTCGCGGCAGTCTTGATGCTGCGCTTGCCGAAGGCGGCCGCGCGCTCCTCGACCATCACCTGGTCGATGGTCAGCGTTCGAGGCGCCGTGAGCGAACGGCTGCCGTTTTGGTTAGCCAGAAGACTTGTCGTCGCCATCGCAGGGTTGGGAGCTTAGACACCCGGGGTAGGGTTGCAAAGCGCAGAGTAGAGGGACTTAGCGGCCACGCTGGAGCTGGTTGACCAGAGATGCCAGCACGCCGATGGCGCGCTCGATCCGCGGCGACCACAGCTCACCGAAACTGAGGCGAATACAATTGCGATAGCTTTCCCGCGGGGAAAACATCGGGCCGGGTGCGAGACTAATTTTTTCGGCCAGGGCTTTCGCATGAAGCCGAAGCGCGTCCACTTTGCCTGGCAATTCCACCCAGAGCACGATGCCACCTTCTGGCCTCGTCATTTTAGTTCCGGCCGGAAATGATTCCGCGACGGCGTGACTGACCTGCTGCATCTGGCGGTGCAAGGCCAGGCGCAGCCCCCTGAGATGATGTTCGTAGCCGCCATTGGTCATGTATTCGGCTAAGGCGAATTGCGGGAGGGTGGCGGTGGCAACGGTGCTGGTGCACTTGAGATCTTTAACCTTCTCGAAAAATCGACCGGGCATAAGCCAGCCCACGCGAAAACCTGGCGCGACGGATTTGGAAAAAGATCCGCAGAGCAACACCAGACCTTTTGTATCGTGCGCCTTGGCCACATGCGGGCGCTCGGCCCCAAAATAGAGGTCGCCATAGAGATCGTCTTCGATGAGCGGAATCTCTCTTGGCGCGAGCATCTGGACGAGCCGCGCCTTTGCGGCGTCGGGCATGAGGCTGCCGAGCGGGTTGTTAAAATTCGAGACGACAACGCAAGCACTCACGCGCCGGGTCCGAAGAGCGCGCTCGAGCGCGTCAAGGTCGAGACCCGAACGCGGATGGGTGGGAATCTCCAGCGCCTTGAGCCCGAGCTGGGCGATGAGCTGCACGATGCCGAAGTAGGTCGGCGACTCGATCGCCACAGTCTCGCCCGGCTTTGTCACTGCCCGCAACGCCAGGACGAGCGCCTCCATGCAACCGCTCGTGGTGACGATTTCGCCCGGCGAAAGTTTGACTCCCCAATCGAGTGCGCGCCGGGCCAGGGCGCGGCGCAGTGGCGGGCAGCCTGGCGGCATGTCCAGCTCGAGCGCAGCCGGACCGAGGCGCCGCGCGGTTGAGGCTATGATGCGGTTGAGTTTTTGCGCTGGAAGAAGCTTCGCCCCGGGCACCCCCGGTCCCAGCTGGATGACGTCGCGCTGCATCGTTGCACCGAACAGGCGCGAAATCAGGGTGGGCGATTCGTGGGCAGCTGCACCGGGCAATGGTGTCGAGGGATTGGGCTCGTCGAGAAGAGCCTGCAGGCGATGACGGACGAAAAAGCCGGATTTGGGGCGGGCCTCGATGAGCCCTCGATTTTCCAACTCCAGATACGCTTGTACTGCAGTCCCGAGACTAACGCGATGCTGCCGGCTGGCGCGGCGCACTGAAGGAATCCGATCTCCTGTTCGGAGAACGCCGCCTTCGATGAGCATGCCGACGTTTGCGGCGATCCGCGCATAGAGCGGCTCCTGGCGGGGACGCGAGCTTCTGGAAGCAGCCATCACTGCATCATCTCAGTTGAAAAAGGGTTCCGCAAACTGTACCACATAAGAAACATCAAGTCTGAGTCTGTATCAGGACTGCGGTACCCCTTACAGTGTCTGCCAGATGGAATGGCGTGCTCGGAGGCGAGCTTTCGTTGTCCCTCGAATTGGCTCAGCGCTTACGATCATGAAAGCTCAAACCCTGTTAATCCATCCACCACGCGGCGCGACGGCGACGCGTGCGGTCACATCGCCTATCTGGCAAAGCACAAGTTTCGAAGCCGATTCCATCGCCGCCTTCGCCGAAATCTCCCAGACGGTTCAGCCGCCCGAATATTACACCCGCTACGGCAATCCCGGACATCAACAGGTCGAAGCGCTTCTCGCGGAATTAGAGGGCGGTGAGGCTGCGTTGATGACGGCTTCTGGAATGGCCGCGATTTTCACCGCGGTCGTGAGCGGACTGAAACAGGGCGACCATGTTTTGGCGCAACGCAACGTCTATGCGTCGGCTGCGACGTTGTTCCAGAAAATCCTGCCCCGCTGGGGAATCGAATGCTCCCAACTCCCGCAAACGGTTGATTTCACCGAAGGGCTGCGGCCCAACACGAAGCTGATTTATGTCGAAACTCCGGCTAATCCGGTGATGGGTCTTACCGACTTGCGAGCCGTTGCCCGAGTCGCGAAAGAACGCGGAATCACGACGATGGCAGACAATACCTTCGCGACTCCGATCAATCAGCGCCCCCTAGGGCTGGGTATCGATGTTGTCGTGCACAGCGCGACGAAATATCTGAGCGGTCATCATGATGTAATGGCAGGGGCAATCGTGGGGCCGCGGGAATTCATCGACCGGGCCTGGCATTTTCACCTGGTTGCCGGAGGCGTTCTCAGTCCGTTCGATTCCTGGCTGCTCCTGCGCGGATTGCGCACTCTCGAGCTGAGAGTCCAACGGCATAATCGCAACGCTCTCGCGCTTGCCAGGTATCTGAAAACACATCCGGCGGTTGCACGGGTGAATTACCCGTTCCTCGAATCGCATCCGCAACACGCCCTTGCCCGGGCCCAGATGAGTGGCGGCACCGGAATGCTCAGCCTCGAGCTACATGGGGGCCGCGAGGCCGCGGAGCGATTCGTGAGCGCGACCCGGCTCGGTCGTTACGCGGCAAGCCTCGGTGGATTTACGACGTTGCTCGTTCACCCCGCGGCAATGTGGGCCGAAAGCCTGACTGGCGAACAGCGCGCGGCGATGGATGTCAGCGACAGTCTGGTGCGAATCTCAACCGGCTTGGAAGACGAGGAGGATTTGCTGGCAGATTTCGCGCAGGCCCTCGATTCAATAACATGACCCACGCGCTTCGCACTGCCACTCCGGCTGATGCCGGTGCGATCACCGATCTCCTGAATCATTACGTATCGAAAACGACATCCACCTTTATCACCGAACCACAAACGGTTGAACAACAGATTGCCTGGTTTACCCAGCGCTCGGAGCGGTATCCCGCCGTGGCCGTTGAGACCGGCGGCCGGTTGATCGGGTGGGGCGCCCTTTCGCCGCACAACCCGCGGGGCGGCTACCGCTACAGCGCAGATATCTCGATTTATCTGCATCCCGATTTTCATCGCCAAGGGATTGGACGTGCTCTTTTGCGTGAGCTGATCGAGCGCGCACGAAGTCTTGGCCATCACGTTTTGGTGGCGGGTTGCTGTACCGAATCGACGGCGAGCATCGCCCTTCACGAGTCGCTCGGCTTCGAACGGGTCGGAACTTTTCGCCAGATCGGTCGCAAATTCGATCGCTGGCTCGATGTCGTTTACCTGCAGCTTATTCTCGGAAAGGAAGAACCATGATCTCGCGCTCTTATCACCTGGTGGATGTTTTCACCGACCGGCCTTTTGGCGGAAATCCGCTGGCAGTCTTTCTCGAGGGCGAGGGAATTTCAGAAGCGACGATGCGCGCCGTGGCGAAGGAGCTCAATCTCTCGGAAACGACGTTCGTGCTGCCGCCGCGAGATCCCGCCTGCGATTTTAGGGTCCGGATTTTCACGCCGGCAGAAGAATTGCCGATGGCGGGGCATCCAACGGTGGGCACGACCTTTGTCCTCACCCATGCCGGATTAGTCAGGCCTGGGGATCGACGCACTCACATCACGTTGGAAGAAGGCGTCGGCCCGATTCCGGTCACAATCGATTGGGCGGAGGGACGACCGTCCTTTATCGAAATGCGGCAACCGCTTCCGGAGTTCGGTTCTCCTATCGAAGACAGGAAAAGCGTTGCGGAGATGCTCTCGCTGGAACCTGAGGCGCTCGTAGCAAACCTACCGATCCAGGTGGTCTCGTGCGGGGTGCCGTTCCTTTATGTGCCGGTGAAATCGCTCGAAGCGATCCGGCGGGTTCGCTTTCGGATCGACGTCGCCGAGCGGTTGAAACTCCCGGCCGGCAACACATTTGTCTTCACGATGGAGACTGAAGTGACGGGGTCGAACGTGCATAGCCGGATGCTCGCGCCTCTCCTGGGTGTACCTGAAGATGCGGCTACGGGAGCGGCGAGCGGGCCGCTCGGTTGTTATCTTGTCCGCCACGGAGTGATTCGCTCGGAGGGCGAGCTTCGCTGCGTGAGCGAGCAGGGGATTGAGATGGGACGACCGAGCTTTATTCATATCAGAGTTCAACACGCGGGCCCTGAGATCACTGCGGTGTATGTGGGTGGGACCTGTTGCTATATGGGGTCGGGCCAACTCCAGTTGCCTGGAGAAGACAGCGGTCAGAAAAATGCCGCGGGGTGAACCATTCCGCGCCACGCTCCGATGTCTTTCGATTTGCAACCGACGCTCGACGGCGAACGTCTCCTTCTTCGGCCGCTTCGGGTGGAAGATTATGACGCGCTCTTTGCCGCTGCGTCCGATCGATTAATCTGGGAACAGCACCCCTGTCCGGATCGTTATCGGCCGGAGGTGTTTCGCGAATTCTTTAGCGAGGCGATGGAATCCGGTGGTGCGTTTGCCGTGATCGATAAGCAAAACGGGCAAATCATCGGCTCATCGCGTTTTGTTGGGTATAGCGAGGATCAGAGCGAGATCGAGATCGGGTTCACCTTTCTGGCGCGGCGTTACTGGGGCGGGAGCTATAACCGCGAGATGAAGGATCTGATGCTCCGCCACGCTTTCCGCTTCGTTCGGCACGTCATCTTCACCGTCGGTGTGACCAACTTCCGTTCTCAGCGCGCGATGGAGAAAATCGGTGGTCGGCGAGTGGCTCCGCGCGTTGACAAACAGGGCCGCGAAAATGTTGTCTTTCAAATCGATGCGCCACCCGCAGAGTTCGGGGTGCGCCGCGCTACGATCGAGGACGCCAACGTAATTGCCCAGCATCGCGCCCGGATGTTCCAGGACATGGGCGAAATAACGGACTCGGCCTATGACCAATTTGTCGAGGCAACACGGAAGTGGAATGAGCGGGCTCTGGCTGACGGCGAGTATGTCGGCTGGCTGGCATTTCCCGAACAAGAACCGGATCGGATCGTAGCCGGCGCCGGCGTTCAGCGTCGTCTGGTCCCGCCACATCCCGCGCGTCCTGCGGGGCAGGAGCTTTTCGCCAAGGGGCGGCATGCGATTGTGCTCAATGTCTTCACCGAACCTGAATGGCGCCGCCGGGGTATTGCCATGCTTCTGATGGACGCAGTGCTGGATTGGGCGCGCGCTGAGCAGCTCGACCGGCTGGTGTTGCACGCCTCTTCCGAGGCGCGTTCGCTCTACGATCGTCTGGGGTTCGTAGCCACGAATGAGATGCGCTTCGGTCGCGCGCTCCATCTGAACGAATGAAGGTCGCGGTAATCGGCGCTGGTGCGGTGGGTGGATATTATGGCGGACGCCTCGCGGCCGCCGGGAACGAAGTTGTGTTCCTGGCGCGCGGCAAGACTCTCACCGCCTTACGGGAAGGCCCGCTCCGCGTTACAAGCATAGAGGGCGATTTCGAGGTTGGCGTTCATGCGACCGATGATCCCTCGACGATTGGGTTAGTCGAGGCTGTGCTGGTGGCCGTGAAAGCCTGGCAGCTCGATGACGCCGCGGCTGCCATTAATAAGATGGGCAGTCCGGATTCGATCGTCGTCCCCTTCCAGAACGGGATGGAGGCGCCGGATAACCTCGCCGCCCTTATCGGACCCGGCCGCGTCACGGGTGGCCTCTGCCGAATCGTTGCCAAGACCCTGCGTCCAGGGGCGATCGACCATTTCTGGGCGGAACCATCAGTCTCGATTGGCCAGCTTGCACCTTTAAAGAAACCGGAACGCTTGGCGCAGCTGCGGGACGCGTTTCTGGCGGCAAACGTTCGCTGCGATATACCGGCGGACATCGCGCGGGCGATGTGGACAAAATATCTTTTTATCACGCCGTGGGGGTCCCTTGGCGCGGTAACCGGATTACCCGTTGGGCCGATTCGGTCCGACCCGGCGGGGCGGGCCAGATTGATTCAGGCGTTGGAGGAATTGGCAGC
The DNA here is from genome assembly GCA_035536995.1 of Chthoniobacterales bacterium. GTDB lineage: Bacteria > Verrucomicrobiota > Verrucomicrobiia > Chthoniobacterales > UBA10450 > AV80. The sequence goes on from DATLNB010000080.1 coordinate 55,942, forward strand.
TGTGGCGGATGCAAAGGGCTGCGATCTTGGCGGCGAAGCCGTCACGAGAACACTTGCCGTCCTCGATGGCTTGCCGCCCGATACCACCTCGTCGATGCAGCGCGATATCATGGCGGGCCGGCCATCGGAGTTGGAGACGCAAACCGGCGCTGTTGTCCGGTTCGGCCGCGAGCTCGGCGTGCCGACCCCGGTGCATGAAGCGATTTACTCAGAACTGTTGCCGAAAGAGCACGTCACCCGAAAGGCCTGAGCCGGCCGATTTCAGATTGCTTCTTCCACGTCGTCCTTCCACTCCGCGCGGGTAGCGGAAATGAGCGGCGTAATCCGGCTAAACGACCGGATGATCAGGCCGAGGTTAAAAAGGAACCCGATCAGCTGGACGCCCACGAGAAGAAGGTGGCCGTGCCGGCGGATAAACAGGTCGGGCGCCCATTTTATCGCGAGCGCCGACCCGAGGCTGAAAAGGAAAACACCGGGGACAACGTAGCGGATGTTGGCCCACTGGTCGGCCAGGACGATCGCGTAAAGGCGCGAGCTGTTTTCCCCTACGCTGTCTCTTTTGCGCTGACGAATGATGCGCAGATCGTGCACGAACAAGGCCCAGACGAGCGCGGCGAAAACCGCGTTCAGCATGAACCACATAAAGGGGTCGGCCAGATGCTTAAAGGCCAGCACCTCAACCAGGGCGCAGGCGAAATAGAAGAAGTTATGGACGAATTCCAAGGGCCACCGGATCAGGGTCAGGGTGTGGATGAGGGCGCGGGACCAAAAGAGAAGAATGATCAGGAACGCGACCGCGACGTAGGGCCAGGCGGTTGCCAGGCCCTTCGCCAGGACAGTGGCGGCGTTATCGGCCAAGAAGGAGAGGGCCAGGCCCTGAACAATGCTGGCCAGGGTGAGCTCGATGTTGACGATGACTTCATCCAGGTCCCGGCGGGCGGCGGGCGGTGACTTCACCACCTGGTGGTATCCGGTTGGCGGTCGCGGTGTCAATTACGGACGCCACTGCCCTAAAGGCACTTATCCCAACGAATTCCGGCCAAATTTTACGCGTGACCCGGTCGGCAAAACCGATTCTCAACAACGGCCCGTAAATTTGACGGGATTTTGTGACCCGCCCTCTTCCAGGAAGATCCACGCAGGCAACGTCGTATTGCTGGCAGCATATTTTTTGCTGCGTGTTAAGTTCTTCGATTCGGCTCACTCGCGAGCCGGGTCAGCCGGTTAAACTTTCCAATCCGCCTAACCTATGAAGAAACAAACCAGACCGCGGCTGCCTGCCGCAGAAAACGGGTCCAGCCTCAATGGCGACTCGCTCGATCAGAAGCAACTTTTAGCCGCTTTGTCGGCTTTCAAGCGCGGCGATTTTTCCGTCCGCCTGCCTGACGATTGGACCGGGATGCCGGGGAAAATCGCGGACACCTTCAACGAGGTGATCGAGTTGAATCAGCGGCTCGCAAAAGAGTTGGATCGGATTGGGCAGGTCGTCGGTAAAGAAGGACGAATTTCGCAGCGCGCTTCGATCGGGGACGTCGCGCAATGCTGGGCGGAAGCAATCGGGTCTGTGAATGGTTTGATCGGCGATTTGGTGCATCCCACGAGTGAGATGGCTCGCGTCATTGGCGCGGTCGCGAAAGGCGATCTGTCGAAGACAATGGCGACCGAGATCGAAGGCCGGGTGTTACAAGGGGAATTCCTGAAGACGGCCAAGACGGTGAACACGATGGTCGATCAGCTCGGCGCGTTTGCCTCCGAAGTAACGCGCGTTGCCCGCGAGGTGGGCACGGAAGGAAAACTGGGCGGCCAGGCGAAGGTCAAGGGCGTGGCCGGCACTTGGAAAGACCTGACCGAAAACGTCAACTTGATGGCCGGCAACCTGACCGCGCAGGTCCGTAACATCGCGACCGTCACGACGGCGGTCGCCAACGGCGACCTTACCAAGAAAATCACGGTCGACGTGAAAGGCGAGTTCCTCGAGCTGAAAGACACGGTCAACGTCATGGTGGATCAGCTCCGCTCCTTTGCGTCGGAAGTGACGCGCGTGGCGCGCGAAGTCGGTTCGGAAGGAATTCTCGGCGGACAAGCGCGAGTGGAAGGCGTTTCCGGTACTTGGAAGGATCTGACTGATTCAGTGAATTTCATGGCCCGTAACCTGACGGGCCAGGTCCGTAACATTGCGGACGTGACGACGGCGGTCGCTCGCGGCGATCTGTCGAAGAAGATCACCGTGGATGTGAAGGGCGAGATCCTCGAGCTCAAGAACACGATCAACACGATGGTCGATCAGCTCAGCTCGTTCGCCTCGGAAGTGACGCGTGTGGCCCGCGAGGTCGGCACCGAAGGAAAACTGGGCGGCCAGGCGGATGTGAAGGGTGTTGCCGGAACCTGGAAGGATCTGACCGATTCGGTGAACTCGATGGCGGGGAACCTGACGGCGCAGGTCCGAAACATCGCGGAAGTCACGACCGCGGTCGCGACTGGCGATTTGTCGAAGAAGATCACGGTGGATGTTCGTGGCGAAATTTTGGAATTGAAGGACACCATCAACACGATGGTGGATCAGCTCCGCTCGTTCGCTTCGGAAGTGACGCGCGTGGCGCGTGAGGTGGGTTCGGAAGGAGCCCTCGGCGGCCAGGCGGATGTGCGGGGTGTGGCCGGGACCTGGAAGGATTTGACGGACAACGTCAACATGATGGCGGGGAACCTGACCGCACAGGTCCGTAACATCGCTGAGGTTACGACGGCGATCGCCAACGGCGATCTCTCGAGAAAAATCACCGTGGACGTCAAAGGCGAAATCCTCGAGATGAAGAACACGATCAACACCCTGGTTGATCGGCTCAGCTCGTTCGCGTCGGAAGTAACGCGCGTGGCGCGGGAGGTGGGTTCCGAGGGAATCCTTGGCGGCCAGGCGGAAGTGCGCGGCGTCTCGGGCACCTGGAAAGATTTGACCGACTCGGTGAATTTCATGGCCGGCAACCTGACGGCGCAGGTCCGAAACATCGCTCTCGTTACGACGGCGGTCGCGAACGGCGACTTGTCGAAGAAAATCACCGTCGATGTGAAGGGCGAAATCGCGGAGCTGAAGAACACCGTCAACACGATGGTGGACCAGCTCAGCTCGTTCGCGTCGGAAGTAACGCGTGTTGCGCGCGAAGTGGGCTCGGAAGGAATTCTGGGTGGCCAGGCCGAAGTAAAAGGCGTTGCCGGAACGTGGAAAGATCTGACGGACTCGGTGAATTCGATGGCCGGTAACCTGACTGGCCAGGTGCGAAACATCGCTGAAGTGACCACCGCGGTCGCGAACGGCGACTTGTCTAAGAAGATCACGGTGGATGTGAAGGGCGAGATTCTCGAGCTGAAGAACACCATTAACGTCATGGTGGACCAGCTCAGCTCATTCGCGGCGGAGGTAACCCGCGTGGCGCGCGAAGTGGGAACCGAAGGGCGGCTTGGTGGCCAGGCGGATGTGCGCGGTGTCGCCGGCACCTGGAAGGATTTGACGGACTCGGTGAACTTCATGGCCGGCAACCTGACCGGCCAGGTGCGAAATATCGCGGAGGTAACGACCGCGGTCGCGAACGGCGATCTTTCGAAGAAAATCACGGTCGATGTGAAGGGCGAAATCCTGGAGCTCAAGAACACCATCAACACGATGGTGGATCAGCTCAGCTCGTTCGCAGCGGAAGTAACGCGTGTGGCCCGCGAAGTGGGAACGGAAGGACGACTCGGCGGCCAGGCGGAAGTGAAGGGCGTCGCCGGCACCTGGAAAGATCTCACCGACTCGGTGAATTTCATGGCGGGCAACCTGACCAACCAGGTGCGCGGCATTGCGAAGGTCGTGACGGCGGTCGCGAACGGCGACCTTAAACAGAAACTGCTCGTCGAAGCGAAAGGGGAGATC
>DATLNB010000081.1:0-21417 GCA_035536995.1 Chthoniobacterales bacterium
GCTCGATTACGTCGAGATGTCCATTCGTCACCGGATCGAAGCTTCCCGGATAAATCGCGCGGCGGATCATGGCGGGCAAAGGTCGAACGCACCGAGCGGGTCTGCAAGCGCCGTCAGGGAGTGGAGTAATGGAACACCACGAAATCCTGGTCCTTACTCCATTGCTCCATTGCTCCATTGCTCCATTGCTCCCCTAGAGTTGCGCCGAGTTGCCGAAAGGCCTCAACCCTCCCACAATAGTCGCTCGGATGATCGATCCTCCGTACCGCATCGTCGCTGTGGCCAGCACGTTTTCGCCCCGTTTCATGCAAGTGCTGGCGGAGGCGAAGCGGGTCCGCGACCGGCTTTGCCGCGATCTCCACCTGATCTATGTGGGAGAGCGTGACGACCAGACCAGCGGGAAATTCGCGAGCGCTTTGCTTCAGCTCGCCTTGCCCGCCGATTCGGCGATCCATTACCAGCAGGCGGAGGATCCGGCCGCGGCAATCCTGCAGGCAGCTTCCGCAAATTCCATCGACCTGATCGTGGCCGGTGCCCTGGAAAAGGAAGTGGTCCTCCGGCCCTTTCTCGGGAACGTGGCGCGGACCCTGATTCGCAAGGCGAGCTGCTCGGTCATGCTCGTGACCAAACCCGAAAGCGAGCCGCAGCCTTTTCGCCGGATCGTTTTCCTGGCCGAATATTCGGAGCACGGCCGGGCTGCGCTGCTCAAGGTGCTGCGCCTGGCCGATCTCGAGAAATCCGAGAAGCTTTATGTCATTCGGGTTTACACGACGTTCGACGAGGCCCGGGCCAAAACGCGCGACGACGTGCCGGAAGCCAGCAGCGAAGGCGCGCGCACTCTGGACGAGGAGGAAGTCGCCCTGGAAAGGTTCATCGATTCGGCGGGCGAGACTGACGTCCCGATTGAAGCCCGCTGCATTCGCGGAAACACCGGTTATGCCGCGCTCGATTTCATTCAATCGATCGACGCCACACTCCTCGCCGTCCCGGTGGACCCCGCGGCCTCTGGCGACGGGCTCCCGGCCCACGTCGCGTGGATCACCGACGTGATTCCGTGCAATCTCTGGGTCATTCGATAGTGCTTGTCCCGCTCCCCGGCGGTTGATTTTATCGATCCCATGGAGGCCGTTCCTGCCGCCTTTCAGCCTTACGGGCTGGCGCACATCGTCGTTATCGCGCTGACGATTTCGCTCCCGTTTATCCTGGCTGCGTTTGTCCGAAAGTCCCGCTGGCCGCGGAGCGACCGCCTGATCGGGAAGCTCTTCGCCCTGATGCTGCTGCTCAATTATCTCGGTTACGAAATCTACCTTGCGAACACGGAGGGGCTGGCCTGGCAGAAGGCGCTTCCGTTCCAGCTTTGTGACTGGGCCATGATCGCAATCGTCGTCGCGCTCTTGACGGGCCGTGAGCGCTGGCTCGAGGTCGCGTATTTCTGGGGAATTGGCGGAACTCTCCAGGCCATCATCACGCCGGACCTAAAGTACGATTTTCCACACATTCGTTTCCTTACCTTCTTCATTTCCCATTCAGGGATCGTGGTCGGGATCGCCTTCATGATGATCGTAAAACGGTTCCGCCCGCACTGGGCGTCCTTCCTGCGCGTTGTCGGCTGGTCGGAGCTCTATTTTGTCCTGACCATCACGGTGGATCTGATTACCGGCGAGAATTACGGGTATTTGCTCCACAAACCGGCCGCAGCGTCTTTGCTCGATGTGCTCTCGAATCAGCCCGTGATCTACATCATCCAGATGCACCTCCTGGCGTGGACCTTCTTCGTCGTTCTCTATTTGCCCTTCGCGCTCTACGACCTGGTTACGAGGAGAGGAGCCTCACACGAAGGTCACAACGGAGCACAAAGGTGACGGGGTTGCCTAAGCCAGTTTCCTTTGGGTCCCTTTGTGACCGTTGTGTGAGGCTGTTTTCTGCCTGATTGTCTGCGCGCGTGAAACCAAAGCCGCTCAAGATCGGGCCGATCGCCATCGGTGGAGGCAAGCCGGCCTTTATCCTCGGGCCGTGCGTGATTGAATCGGAGAAGTTCGTCTGGCGAATGGCGCGACGGATCAACGAGATCTGCCAGGCCGAAGCAGTTCCATTCATTTTCAAAGCTTCCTACGACAAGGCGAACCGCACTTCGGTGCGCTCTTATCGGGGGATCGGCGTCGAGGCGGGTTGCGAGATCCTGGCGGCGATTGGCGCGGACCTTAAAATCCCGGTGACAACCGACATCCATTCGCCCGGCGAAGCAGAGATCGCCGGCCACGTCATCGACGTTTTGCAAATCCCAGCGTTCCTTTGTCGCCAGACGGATTTATTACGGGCCGCAGCGGAAACCGGACGAGTGGTTAACATCAAGAAGGGGCAGTTTCTTGCACCGTGGGACGTGAAGAACATCGCCGAGAAAATGGTCGAGTTCGGAAATCCAAACTTCATGTTCACCGAGCGCGGAACGACCTTTGGCTATAACAATCTGGTGGCGGATTTCCGGTCGCTCTACTGGATTCGGGAGGCCGGGTATCGCGTTATTTTCGACGCCACTCATTCGGTTCAGCGCCCAGGCGGTGCAGGCGACGCCACTTCCGGCGACGGTGCGCTCGCGCCCGTCCTGGCTCGCGCCGCGGTGGCGGCGGGTTGCGACGGAATTTTCATGGAAGTGCACGATAACCCGGGCCGCGCCTTGTCCGATGGGCCGAACCAGATTCCGCTAAAGCAGTTGCCGAAGCATCTTCGCATGTTAAAAGCTATTCATGCTGCCGTTTCGTAGCGGTCGCGCTGGATTCGTCGGCGCTTTTCTCGCTCTTTCATTGCTTGTTTCGCTGGCTTGCGTCGTCCTCGCTGCCGAGAAAAAGAGCGCCAAAACCGCAGCGACCCCGAGCCCTGCCGATACCTCGACGCCCGGCAAAAAGTCCCGGCCCAAACCGGAAGAAGGCGTTCGTGACGTGCCCCTTGCGACCGGCCACGACGCCAAGGGCCTGGTTTTGCCCGACTTCGATTTTCTTGGCCGGATGCGCGGGAAGCTTCAGGCGGGGGTGACACGCCGTCTTGACGCGGAAAATATCGAGTTTCTCGGAGTAAAGTTCACAACTTTTGTTCCCGAAACTGAAACGCCCGACCTCCAGATCAGCATGGACAAATCCGTCTTTAATCTCAAAACGCAGGTGCTGAGCTCCAATGTTCGCTCGACCGTTAAGCGCGCTGACTTCGAGGTGGCGGGCGACACCATGAAGTTCGAAATGCTCACGCGCCAGGGCACCCTCGCCGGCAACGTGAAGATGACTGTCCGGGGGAAAGCCCGAACACCAGGCGACGCACCGGAATGAGAACCAGGGCAGGGATTTGCGCGCTGTTCCTGACGGCAGCGCTCGGCGGAACTGTCTACGGCCAGGGTTCGGCCCCCTCGACCCTCTCGTCGCGGCCCCCTCGCAGCCCGGCCGAAGTTTCGCCGTCCCCGACGCCGAAAGCTGCGAAAATTCCGGAGGAAAAACCGGCGGCGACGAAGGAAAGTGCTGCGGCTGCCACGGGACCGCAGCAACAGATCGTCACGGAGATTTATGCCGATCAGGCAGTATTCGATTCAACCAAGTCGATCGGCGTGTTCAGCGGACATATCGTGGTGACCGATCCGCGTTTTCAGATCCAGGGCGACAAGCTGACGATTTACCTCGGCAACAAAGACACACAAGGTTTCGATAAGGCGGTGGTCGAAGGCAACGTCGGCGTAGTCCGGGACCGGCCCAACCCGACTGGCCCGCCGGATCGGATGGTAGGCCGCGCCGAAAAAGCGGTTTATACAGCGAAGGACGGGAACTTCGAGCTCACCGGCAACCCACGAGTGCAGCAGGGGATGAACACGCACGTCGCCACCAGCCCGGACACAGTCATGATCTTGAACGAGAAAGGCCAGTTGCAGACGAGCGGTCCCAGCCGGACCGAGATTCGTCAGGCCCCGAAGCCCGAGACTTCGCCGACGCCGTGATTACCCACGCCGCCAACAATCCAACGGTCTCCGCGACGCCGGTTCAGCCGAACGCCGGCGAGTTTGTTCTTTCCACCGAACAGCTGGTGAAAATCTACGGTGGCCGCGCCGTGGTCAATGGGATCGATATCAAAGTCCGCGCCGGAGAGGTTGTCGGGTTGCTCGGGCCGAACGGCGCGGGGAAGACGACCAGTTTTTATATGATCGTTGGACTCGTTAGGCCGCACAGCGGCCGCGTCCTCTTTTCCGGCACCGACGTGACCCATTATCCGATGTATAAACGGGCCCGGCTCGGGATGGGTTACCTGCCGCAGGAAGAATCAATCTTTCGCAAAATGACAGTCGAGCAGAACATTCTCGCCATTCTCGAGACCCTGCCCTTGAGTAAATCCGAAAGAAAACAGCGTTGCGAGCAGCTCCTCCACCAGTTCGGCATCGAGCGGATCGCCAAGAACACCGCCATTACCCTGAGCGGCGGGGAGAAACGCCGGCTGACCATTGCCCGCTCCCTGGTGACCGAGCCCAGCCTGCTCATGCTCGACGAGCCATTCAGTGGTGTCGACCCGATCGCCGTTTATGACGTCCAGCAGATCGTGGTCAACCTGCGCAAGTCCGGACTCGCCATTCTGATCACCGACCACAACGTCCGCGAAACCCTTTCCATTGTCGATCGCGCCTACCTGATTTTCGAGGGCCGGGTCGAAAGCGAAGGGACCAAGGATTTTCTCATCAACGATCCAATCAGCCGCCAGCTCTACCTGGGCGAGCGCTTCCAAATGTAGGAAAGAAAGGAAACCAAGTGATAACAACCAACGCTCACCCGCACGTCAAGGTTACCGGCCGCCACCTGCAGGTGACCGACTCGATCAACGATTATTGCACCCGCAAAATCGAGAGCCTCCATTTGGATTACCCAAAGATCATCGAGGCCCACGTCATTCTCGAAGTCGAAAAATACCGGCACTCCGCCGAAGTGGTTTTGGTGTGCTCGAATCACATCACTATCGAAGCCTGCGAGGAAACGGACGACATGTACGCCGCGATCGATGCCGTGACTGACAAGGTCGCGCGCCAGATGCGCAAATATAAAACGCGGTTGATGCGCAAGCACCGCCCGCGAAAAGACATCGTCGCGCACCTGGAAGAACAAGTCCTCCACCCGGACCCGATCGACGATGAGGAACATCACGAGCACGCGGTCGTGCGGACCGAGCGGCTCCCGGTCAAGCCGATGTTCGTGGATGAGGCCGTGCTCCAGCTCGAGATGTCGCACCGGCAGTTCCTTGTTTTCCTGAACGCGCGCTCCTCGCGGGTCAACGTCCTCTACCGACGGAAGAGCGGCGATTTCGGGTTGATCGAGCCGACGGCGAATTGAGGCCGGTTGCGATGAAAGCGGGTCTCATCTCAACAACGTTGTTTTCCTGCGTGGCGATTGCGCTGGCCGCGCCGAAGGAACCGATCGCGCCGCCTGACGATGTCGCCGCGCCGCCCGCTGATGCGGAGAAGACAGCGTCCGGCCTTGCGTCGAAAGTTCTTACTACCGGCAAAGGATCGAGCCATCCGGCCAGGACCGACGTCGTGACCGTCCATTACACGGGTTGGACAACGGACGGCAAAAGCTTCGACAGCTCCGTTCCCGGCGGAACCCCGGCTAGTTTCCCGCTCGATCGCGTGATCGCCGGCTGGACCGAAGGCGTCCAGCTCATGGTCGCCGGCGAGAAACGCCGCTTCTGGATTCCCGAGGAGCTTGCCTACAAAGGCAAAGAAGGCCGGCCCGCCGGCATGCTGGTGTTCGACGTCGAGCTGATTTCGTTCAAGCCGGCTGTGGCGAAGGAAACAACGACCGATCCGACAAAAGCGCCTGACGACGTGCGAAGTCCGCCGGCCGACGCGAAGCGGACAAGCAGCGGTCTAAGTTACAAAATCCTGAAAGCCGGCACCGGCAGCCGTCACCCGCGAGCGAACACCTCGGTTACCGTTCACTATTCGGGTTGGACGACCGATGGGAAACTTTTCGACAGCTCTTACACGCGTCGCGAGCCCGCGACCTTCCGGCTCAACCGCGTCATTTCCGGTTGGACCGAAGGCGTTCAGCTAATGGTTGAAGGCGAAAAGCGCCGTTTCTGGATTCCCGAGATCCTGGCCTACGCCGGCGCCGGCCCGGTGAACGGGGATTTGGTCTTCGATATCGAGCTGGTGAAGATCAACGAATAGGGGCGTTCGGCGTTCCGCAGATGTCATGTTGAGCGAAGCGAAACATCTCTGACTAGCCCCTCGTTCCCAAGCTCCAGCTTGGGAACGCACTTGTCTTCGAAGCTATCCTTCGGCGACCTCTCCCCACCCCTCAGGATGCGTACCCGCTATCAGGTTCATCACCCGGATCGCGCCCACTTCATTACGTGTACCGTTGTTGAGTGGCTGCCGATCTTTACCTCAACCACGTGCTGTGACGTTGTCGTCAACTCCCTCCAATATTGCCGAGAGCATAAAGGTCTGAAAATCTATGCGTGGGTCATCCTCGATAATCATTTCCACGCCATTCTTGCGGCACCGGACTTGGGTGCCCTGTTACGCGATCTGAAAAGTTACACCGCGCGGAAAATCCTGGACCAAGTGGCGACTGACGCACGCGACTGGCTCCTGAATCAGCTGCGCTATTACCGCGCGGCGCACAAATCGAACGATTTCCAAGTCTGGCAGGAGGGTTCGCATCCGCAGGTAATCGCGGATGACGCGATGATGCTGCAGAAGCTCGAATACATTCACGCGAATCCCGTGAAGCGTGGCTGGGTCAGCGCGCCTGAGCATTGGCGATACTCTTCAGCGCACGCGTGGCTCGGAGGCGCGATACCATTACTGCGCCGCGATGAGTGGCGGTAGTTCTCGAAGCACAGCTTCGAAGACAAGTGCGTTCCCAAGCTGGAGCTTGGGAACGAGGCGGCGGCGGTGGAGCAAAGGCCGGCGTATTGGCCTACAACCCCAGGCCACCGAGGCCCATGCCGCCGGTGATCTTCGTCATCTCGCTTTGGGCCAGATCTTTGCCTTGCGCGATCGCTTGTTTGACCCCGCTCAAAACTGCTTCTTCCAAAAACTCCACGTCTTCCGGATCGACAATCTCTTTCGCGATCTTGATTGAAAGAACATCGCCAGACCCATTCGCGACAACAGTGACTTTGCCGCCGGCTGCCTGCACCTCGACGGTTTTGTCTTCGAGTTCAGCCTGGGTCTTGGCCATTTGCTCCTGCATCTTCTGAGCCTGCTTCATTAACTTGTTGAGATTCATATCGATCAATCGGTCACGGTTTTGATTTCGCCTTTAAAAATTTCGAGAGCTTCCCGGATGAGGGGATCGTCTTTGAAAGTCGCCTGGCTCTCCGGCTTCTTCGGCGATTCGATTTCCCGGGGTGCGACCACGGCGAGCCCTTCTTTAACGACAAATTTTATCTTCAAATCCTCGCCGGTGATCTCCTTCAACAGGCCTTCGACGTAATCACGGGTTTTCGGAATGGAGAGCGATTCCATGACCGCTTTCTGGTCGGGCGGGAAGCCAACCACGAGAAACCTGCCTTCAATTCCGAGCGCGGTCCCGGCCTCAACCCAGCCGGCGATCAAACGCCGGGTGGCTCGGACTTTCTCAACGGTTTTCTGCCAGACGTCAATAGGATCAAGCGGGACCTGGGGCGCAGCCGGCGAAGCTCGTTCGGCTGCGGCTGGTTCTTCGACCACGGATGGCGCAGGCTTTTTGTAGCTGGGGTCGGCGACCCCGGCCGCGTTTGCAGGTTTGGTCTCTATTTTCGTCGGCTTGCGCGGCCCGGGATCAGCGATCCTGGTTACAATGGGCGCTTTCCCGTCGCGCAACGCCGCCAGATTCTCGATCACCTCGTTCAGCGTCACCTGGTTCAGGGTCTGGATTGCTTTAATGACGGCCACCTCGAAATGGAGTCGCTTGTTCGGCGCCCATTTCATCCGGCCTTCCGCGGCGGCAAACTGGTCGATCAGCTCCAGGAGCCGATCCGTCTCGATCATTGCGGCCTGCGCAGCGAGCGACTTCTGCAGCTCCGGGTTCAGGTCTTCGGCGAGCGCCTCGGGTTTCACTTTTCCGACGAGCAAATCTCGCAGATACGAGATCAGGTCGGACATCAATTTCATCATGTCCTTGCCGCTCTCGGCTTCCGAATAAAGCAGCTCCAGGGCTTCGGGCGTCTCACCACGCAGGATCTTCTCGGTGAAGCTTGCGACGGTCTGCTCGCTCGTGAACCCGAAGACGTTGAGCACATCGGGCTCCCCGATTTTTTCTCCGCAGAACGCGACCAGCTGATCGAGCATTGATTCTGCGTCGCGCAGTCCGCCGTCCGCGCCTTTTGCGATGGCATGTGCAGCCGCGGGATCGAGCACGATTTTTTCGCGGCCGGCGATGAACTGGAGGTGCTGCGCGATCAGGTTCGCCGGGATCCGATGGAGATCAAAGCGCTGACAACGGCTGAGAATGGTCGGAAGCACCTTCTGCGGCTCGGTCGTGGCGAAGATGAACTTCACGTGGGCCGGCGGTTCCTCGAGGGTCTTGAGCAGCGCGTTGAACGCCGCCGAAGTCAGCATGTGGACTTCGTCGATGATGTAGATCTTGAATTTTCCCTTGGTCGGCGCATAGCGAACGTTATCCCGCAGCTCGCGCACCTGCTCGACGCCATTGTTGCTCGCACCGTCGATCTCGAGAACGTCGAGGCTATTTCCCCCGGCAATCTCCTTGCAGCTATCGCACACGCCGCACGGCGAGATGGTCGGTCCGTTGACGCAATTCAGCGCCTTCGCCAGGATGCGGGCCGTGGAGGTTTTGCCGATCCCGCGCGGCCCGACGAACAGATACGCATGAGCGAGCCTGTTCTGCTCGACGGCATTCCGGAGGGTCCGGGTCACGTGCGTTTGCCCGACGAGGTCGTCAAACGTCTGCGGGCGATATTTGCGCGCGAAAACCTGGTAGCTCACGGCGCGAATCTAATCCGCTTCAATCGCGCGCGAAAACAGAAAACAAGAAGCGCCCGTTGAGAATCGAGTTTTCCGCGGTTTGTAAACCGCCGCTCCTTGGGCTTTGTTCGCGTCGTGAAGAAAGGACGGGTCGTCGCGGCGCTTGCGATTGTTTTGCTCTCAACCGCTTTGGTCCAGGCCCGCGAGCCGCAATCTTCGCCGCCTCGGACGCAATCCCTTCGTGCTCGTGCCCTCGGGATTCCTTTCGAGGGCAACCCCGGTGAATTCAACGCGATCACCGATGTCCCTGGAGTCGAGGTCGGGTACACGACACTGATCGACGGCGGAGGAAAGCTCGATGTCGGCAAAGGGCCGGTCCGCACCGGAGTTACCGCCATTCTACCGCGGGGCAAAAACGACGATCCGGTTTACGCGGGCACTTTCAGTCTTAATGGCAACGGCGAGATGACTGGCACCGCCTGGATCGAAGAAGGCGGTTTTCTCGAGGGACCAATTGCGATCACGAATACCCACAGCGTGGGCGTCGTCCGGGACGCCATCATCGATTGGCGCGTGAAGAAAGGCGGCGCCGATCCGGGCGGGTTCTACTGGAGCCTGCCGGCGGTCGCTGAAACCTGGGATGGCTGGCTCAATGACGTCAACGGGTTCCATGTGAAAGCGGAACATGTCTTCAATGCTCTCAACACAGCGCACGGTGGCGCGATCGACGAAGGCAGCGTAGGCGGCGGGACCGGGATGGTTTGTTATGAATTCAAGGGCGGCACCGGCACGGCTTCGCGCCGGATCGAGATGAAGGAAACAAAGGATGCGGCGCCGCGAACGTTCACGGTCGGCGTTCTTGTTCAGGCGAATTTCGGACGGCGCTCCCAGCTAACCATCGCGGGGATGCCTGTCGGGAAGGAAATTCCCGGCCAGATTTACAAGCGCGAAGCGGGGTCGTGTATCGCGGTCGTAGCGACAGACGCGCCCCTGCTGCCCCATCAACTGAAACGGCTGGCCCGCCGTGTTTCACTCGGCATGGCTCGAACCGGAACCGTCTCCGGGAATGGTTCCGGTGATTTGTTCATCGCCTTCTCAACCGCGAACGCCGAGGCTTCGAATCCGGACAAGATCACGCGCTCGGTCGAGACCGTCGCGAACGACCGAATCGATCCGATTTTCGATGCGGTGGTGCAGGCAACCGAGGAAGCGGTGATCAACGCGATGGTGAACAATCAGAGCATGACCGGGCGCGACGATCATCGCGTGGAAGCTTTGCCGCACGAACGGGTGCGGGAGTTATTGAAGAAATACAACCGCGCGCAATAACGCGGGAGGAGCCGCGATCAGGCGGGCGACACGCGCCGCGCGCCGTGCATCAAGGAGAAGCTTGGCTTCTTCAGGACGCCCGCCGTCGGTTTACCTGAACTTATTCGGACCGTGACGCAGGCATTAGCCGGGTCAGTCGCTTCAAAGTCTTGTTCCCAGCGGTGCTTAGCGGCAGCGAGGACGCGGCCATAGCTGACATCGAGAGCATGCCGGAGCCCGGTGATTAGCCGGTGGCTGTCGATCATGCTGTCCGAAAGAGCCTGAGCTGGGCGAGTGGTTTTCATGGCCCGCGGTGAAAGAGCAGGATGCAAACCGCCGGGGCCTCTAAAAGCTCGGTTTTCGGATTTCGAGCTTCGAAATTTCTTCCTCCAGTTCCTTTTGCAAATGCCTCCGCGCCGATTTCTTAATAGCTCTTCGTTCCGCCGCCACGGCCTCCTTCTCGGCCAGCCGTTGCTGGCGGGTGCGAGTTTCCTCATCAGCCGGTAGATGCGAGATTTTCGGCCGGTTCGCGCCGACTTTCTTCTCGTTAGGCCGGGCGTACGGGTTCATGGCGCCCGGAAAAATTCACCTGCCAGCAGCCCGAGTCAAAATCCTCGACGGGTCGCTCTCCGTTTTTTAATTTGCGAGGAGATGAATTGGGACGCGATCAACGCCGTTTCGCTGGTCAGCTCGGTCGCGGTTCGAAAGACCGTCGGCAACCTCCTCGGCACCGAGAATCTTCCTACCCCGTGACCATGCTCGATCTCGCTGCAATTCGCGCCGCTCACGATCGCATCCGGCCCTACGTTCACCAGACCCCTGTGTTGACCAGCGCGCGTCTGGATACAGCGACCGGTGCTTCGCTTTTCTTCAAATGCGAAAATTTCCAAAAGGTCGGCGCGTTCAAAGCGCGGGGCGCGACGAATGCCGTATTTGCTCTCGATGACGAAAGCGCGGCCCGAGGAGTGGCGACCCATTCCTCCGGCAATCACGCCGCGGCCCTGTCCCGGGCGGCCCGACTTCGCGGCATTCCCGCCCATATCGTGATGCCCTCGAACACGCTGGAAGTGAAGGTCCGTGCGGTGGAAGGCTACGGCGGCAAGATAACCCTTTGTGAACCTAACGAACGCGCGCGCCAGGAGACTTGTGCGCGGATCGTGGCGGAGACCGGCGCAACTCTTATCCATCCGTTTGAGAACGAGAACGTCATGGCGGGGCAGGGGACCGTTGCGATCGAATTGCTCGAGGACGTCCCCAATCTCGACCTGATTCTCTGTCCGGTTGGCGGCGGCGGTCTCCTGAGCGGGATCGCGGTTGCCGCCAAAGCTTTGCGCCCAACTAACAGGGTAATCGCGGCCGAACCTGCGGGAGCGGCGGATGCCGCGGCATCATTTCAGCAAAGAAAACAGGTCCGCCTCGATAAGGTAGAAACAATCGCGGACGGGCTCCGAACGAATCTGGGCGGCCCGAATTTCCCGTTGATCCAGCGTTACGTTGATGACGTCGTAACCGTTACGGAGGCCTCGATCGTTGCGGCAATGCGAACGATCTGGGAAACAATGAAAATCGTGATCGAGCCTTCCGCTGCGGTCGGTTATGCCGCGATTCTGGAGGGGAAAGCAGAGGTGGAAGGAATGCGCGTCGGGATCATCGTGACCGGCGGCAACGTCGACCTCGACGCGTTGCCGTGGAGAAAAAATTGAGTCGCCTCCGCCGGTCGGCGCTCCCTATGCTCGGCGCGATTTAGAACCAGGAACGCCCATGCTGAGATCAATCATCGCCATCATTGTCAGCTACGTTGCCATGTTCGTCTTGTTCATGGTCCTTTTTACCGGCCTCTACTTCGCCTTTGGAGTCGAGCGGGTTTTCCAGCCTGACAGCTACGAGGTTTCTGCTCTTTGGCTGGTGGTGACGCTAATCGGCGCGCTTCTAGGAGCGATGTTCGGCGGCTATCTCTGCGCCACAATCAGTAAGAGCTGGCGCACCTGCCAGGTCTTCGCGCTTATTGCCTTTCTCCTCGCGCTGGTTCAATGCCTTTCGGATCTCCGGTCGAAAAATCCCGACGCGCCGAACGTCCGCGCGGGCGATGTTCCGTTCCCCGACGGCATCAAGCTCGGCGTGACACCTCTCTGGTTTCATTTCGTCAATCCGCTCGTCGGCGGCATTGGCGCTCTTCTTGGCGCACGGGTGAAGCGGCGCGGCGACACCTAATTCACCGCTGCTTCCATGAGAATACTGGTCGTTGAAGATGACCCGCGGAGTTCCTTCGCCTCCGCTGCGCTTCGTTCAGGATGACACGTGAACCAGCTGGCAACTTGTTATTGTCGCGCCGGGATCAGCCGAATACGTTCGCAGCATGTTTAAACGCAAATTTTTTGGCAGCCTGCTTCTCTTGGTCGCGGCTTTTCAAGTGGCGCTCGCGGACTGGCAAACCGATTATGCAAAGGCGCTCCAGACCGCGAAATCCCAGAACAAGCGCGTCCTTCTCGATTTCACCGGGTCGGACTGGTGCGGGCCCTGCATCCAGCTCAAGAAGACCGTGTTCTCGACGAGTGAATTTCTCGCCTACGCGGACAAGAACCTGATCCTCGTGGAAGTCGATTATCCGAAGAGGAAGAAGCAGTCGGCCGAGCTGGTGAAACAGAACCAGAAGCTCGAGAAGGAATACGGGATCGACGAAAAAGGTTATCCCACCCTGGTGCTACTCGATCCGTCTGGAAAAAAGTTGCGCGAATTCACCGGTTACGACGGCGAAACGACGAAAGATTTGATCGCCTGGGTTGAAGGGAAAAAGTAGAGGCGAGTAACCGAATCACCGCGACAGAGGACCAGGGTAACGGTCAGTCCGGGACGAACCGTGGTTGACGATCAGCCTGATCGCACCGTTGTATCCGGGACATGCCAGCCGCTTCACTCCATGCTTTGCTTAAGGGCGCGATCGATTACGCCGGGCTTTTTCCGCCGGCGAACCTTGCCCTCGAGCCGGCACTAAGAAACCACGCGGAATACATCCGGCACGACGATGCCTGGATGCTCGGCGCTTTCATCCTGCCTGTAGCTGAATTCGACGCCGCCTCTCGCTGGCTGACCGCGTTCGACCAGGAACATCCGCTGCGGATTTCGGCCCTCGGCCCGCGAACGGAAAATGCCGATGGTTTCGTCCATTCGCTCAGCGGGACGCAAAGCGCAGTCGATATGTTTCGGTCGCGGTTTGGTGATGCTGCGGCGATTGAACAATTCGAAATGCCGCTGCCTCCCGATGCGGACGCCAAGGTTCTGACCGCGGCGGAAGCTGCGCTCGACCACTCAAGGGTCAGGACGTTTTTTTGGGAGTCTCCGGCCAAGTCCGCACCGAAGACGATCGAATTGATCGCTGAGCAAAATCGCCGGCAGCCCCGGCCCTGCTTTGGTTTCAAACTTCGCACCGGGGGTGTGACGGCGGAGGCTTTTCCAACGTCGGAAGCAATCGCCTCCGCCCTTTTCGCAACGATGCGAAACAGAGTGCCGATCAAGTTCACCGCGGGGTTGCACCATCCGGTCCGCCTTTTTCACGAGAGCGTTCAAACGAAGATGCACGGCTTCCTTAATGTCCTCGGCGCGGGCGTTCTCGCTTCGGCCCATTCCTGGACCGAGGAGCAGATCGTGAAAATGCTGGAGGACGAAGACCCGGCTTCCTTTCGTTTTACCGACGAGGAATTTGCCTGGCGCGATTGGCAGGTCAGGACCGACGCCATCGTGGAGGCACGGAGGCTCGTGACTTCACTCGGCAGCTGCAGTTTTGACGAGCCACGAGAGGATCTGATTGCGCTGAAACTCCTGGAAACCTGCACCCGTCAGCACGCCCCTTTATGAAATCGTTCATAGACGTCGATCCCAATTCGCATTTCCCGATCGAAAACCTGCCCTTCGGTGTTTTCCGTCCCAGAGGCGGTGAGGCGCGGGTTGGTGTTGCCATTGGCGATTACGTTTTGGATTTGTCCGTCCTGGAAGAGCGCGGTCATTTTCAGGTTCCGGAGTTTCAGGGAAAAGGTGTCTTCTCCAGCGACGCCTTGAATCCGTTTCTCGCGCTCGGCCGGCCAGCGTGGCGGAAGGCCCGTGAGGTTATTCAGAATTTGCTGGCGCACGAGACCGCGACCATTCGGGCCGACGCGAACCTACGCGCACTCGTCCTTCACCAGCAGGCTTCGGTCACGATGCAACTGCCGGCGAGGATCGGCGATTACACCGACTTCTATTCCTCTTATCATCACGCGCATAACGTTGGAACAATGTTGCGCGGCCCTGAGAACGCGCTCATGCCAAACTGGAAATGGTTGCCGGTCGCGTACCATGGCCGGGCCAGCTCGGTCGTGATTAGCGGCACCGACGTGCGACGGCCTTCCGGCCAGATGAAACCGCCGGACGCTCCGGCCCCGATTTATGGTCCGAGCCGAAGCTTCGATTTCGAGCTGGAAACTGCATTTCTGATCGGCCCAGGGAACGGACTCGGATCGCCAATTCCGATCGCTCAGGCGGAGGATCACATCTTCGGCCTCGTTCTAATGAATGATTGGAGCGCGCGTGACATTCAGGCCTGGGAGTACCAGCCTCTGGGCCCGTTCCTCGCCAAGAATTTCTCCACTGCCATTTCTCCCTGGGTGGTAACACTCGACGCCTTGCAGCCTTTCCGGAGGCCGCTTCCGGCGCAGGATCCCGAGCCGCTGAGCTATCTGCGACGGGAGGACGATTTCACCTACGACATTCAGCTCGAAGCGAAGCTCCATACTGAAAAGCTAAAGGACGGTCATGTCATCACGCGGACAAATTTCCAGAACCTGTATTGGAGCATCTCCCAGCAGCTGGCTCATCACGCGGTCAACGGTTGCAACCTTCAGCCGGGCGATCTGCTGGCGAGCGGCACAATCAGCGGCCCGACCGAAGAGTCGCGCGGTTGCATGCTCGAGCTGACCTGGCGCGGTGCGAATCCCTTGACACTGCCGAACGGCGAAACCCGCAAGTGGCTCGAGAACGGCGACCGCCTGACGATCACGGGCTGGGCCCAGGGTGAAGGATATCGCGTGGGCTTTGGTGAAGTTACGGGACAGATTTTGCCCGCGTCCTAGCGCCCGTGTGACCTGTGGAGCTTATGTGCCGGCCACGGCGTCCACCATTCGCTGGCGCATCTTCGCGTCTGGCAACCGTCCGATTCCGGCCTGCATATTGTCTTCAAGGTGTGCCACCTTGCTCGTGGCTGGAATCGCGCAGGTAACTGCCGGGTGAGCGACGATCCATTTCAGGAGAAACTGCGCCCAGGTTTTGCAATCGAACTCCGCCGCCCATTCGGGCAATGGTTTTCCGCGTAACCGGCCGAAGAGGTTCCCGCCGCCGAACGGCCGGTTCGCCAGTACCGCAATACCTTTGTCCTGCGCTACGGGAAAGAGGGCGTCGGCGGCTTCGCGTTCGAGGATTGAATAATTGATCTGAAGGAAATCGACTTTCTCACTTTGGAGGAGCCGGGCGACGTCCTGATGAGCGCTCGCGGTATAATGGGTGACGCCCAGGTAGCGAATCCGTCCTTCTTCCTTCCATCCCCGCAAAGTCGCAAGGTGAGTGCGGGCATCGACCAGATTATGCACCTGCATCAGATCGAGCTGCCGGGTCTGGAGTTTGGCGAGCGATCTTTCCATGGACGCGACACCCTGTTCGCGTCCGGTTGTCCAAACCTTGGTCGCGAGAAAAAGCGACGGATGGATCTTTAGTTTCGCGGCCAGCTCTCCGATAACTTGTTCCGCGCGCCCATACATGGGCGAGGAATCCACCAGCCGTCCGCCAAGGGCCGAAAAGCGCGCGAGCACTTCTTCAAGAGGACGCCTTTCGCTTTCCCCGGGTCCGACATCAAACACCTGCCAGGTCCCCAGGCCGATGGCCGGGATCTTTTCGCCGGAAGATGGGATCGTGCGAAGAAGCATCCGGCTGTGCTCCGAAATGGCTTCTTTTTCTGCGGCCGAGAGCGATGAACTGATCATGAGTCCGGCCGCGCCTTGAGCGATCAACCATGCCGCGTCGCGCCTCGACATGTAGTTATCGCCCATGGTTGCGTGCTCAATAACGAAACTGGTAATCAGCCCCGGAAAGGTTCCCAACGTGGGTAACTCCACCGGGCATCACGACGTAGCCGCGCAGTTTTCGTTGATTCCGTTTCGAGACGAAAATTCCGCCTTCCCGCGGCAGCCTGCCGGAGAAGGAGCGTTGATAGACTTTTACCGGCGCCTGGTAGTAATACCCATGGCGGTCTTCGGTTGTAAGCGAATACAAACCGCGCGGGAAATGGATAGTGCCGGCCGAAGTCCGCGCCTGGAGCTCGATAAACCGCGGCGCCGTTGTCGCGGCCGGATTGACTGCCTGGCGGCGATCAGTTCCACCACAGCCAGTGAAAACGATGGCAGTGAAAGCGAGGGCAATGGCCAGAATCGAAGCGCGGGTGAGCTTTCCCATTTCGTCAATTCAACTCGCAGACAACGGGCGTCAAACGACAAATCCAAATTGCGCTCCAGCGCAACGCCCGTCATGCTCCCTCCAGCATGACACCTACTACTCGACGTAACTTTATCAAAGTCTCTGCCGTGGCCGGCGGTGCCCTGGGACTCGGAATCGCTTCTCGGATGAGCGCGGAAGACAAACCGAAGCCGCTCAAGATCCTGATCCTGGGCGGGACCGGTTTTACCGGGCCTTTCCAGGTCAAATACGCTTTGGAACGCGGGCACAAGGTTACTGTCTTCAACCGGGGAAAGACTCATCCCGGTGAGCTACCGCAGGAAGTCGAGCAGTTGATCGGCGATCGGAACAATAACCTCGATGCCTTGAAGGGCCGGAAGTGGGACGTTGCCATCGATAATCCGACTTCTGTCCCTGTCTGGGTCCGCGACGCCGGGCAGATCCTGAAGGACAACGTCGAACGTTACGTCTTTATCTCGACGATTTCAGTATACGGCGACACGAGCAAAGCGAACATCGATGAGAATGCGCCGCTCGCTAAGTATACAGGATCGGATCCGATGAAGGAATCGCGCGATACCATCATCGCTTCAAAGTTTCAGCTCTACGGCCCGCTCAAGGCGCTTTCTGAGCAGGAAGCTGAAAAGTGGTTCCCAAAGAAGACCCTCATTATTCGCCCTGGCTTAATCGTCGGGCCCCGGGACGAGACCGACCGTTTCACCTACTGGCCGGTCAGGATCGATCGCGGTGGCGAAGTTATGGCGCCGGGCGAGCCGAGCGATCCGGTGCAATTCATCGATGGCCGTGATCTGGCGGAATGGGTCATACGCATGGTGGAACAGCGCGAGACCGGTATTTACAACGCGACTGGACCGGCCAAAACGCTCGGGGTTGGAGCTATGCTCGAAGGCATCAAGACGGCCAACAATTCCAAAGCGAATTTCACCTGGGTGAACACCGACTTCCTCGAAGAGCAGAAAGTCGCTCCCTGGTCCGACATGCCGGTCTGGGTCCCGCCGCGTGGTGAAGAAGCGGGGATGGGCCGGATAAATATTCAGCGTGCCATTTCAAAGGGTCTCACCTTCCGGCCGCTCGATATGACAGCACGCGATACGCTCGCCTGGTTCAAAGCACAGCCGGCCGAACGCCAAAAGTTAAAAGCTGGGATAACTCAGGAGCGTGAAGCAGAAGTCCTGGCAGCATGGCACAAGGCGAAAGGCTGATTGGCCGGAGCTACTTCGCAGAGCGGGACAAAGTATGGGCGGTGAGGGTTTCGAACCCCCGACCTACTGGGTGTAAACCAGCCGCTCTACCACTGAGCTAACCGCCCCAACGCGCCGAACTATAATCAATCCAAAAGAGCGCGCCTGTCTTATTTTGAAGAACAATTCTTCTAAGTTCGCGGAGTAACTAAAGATTACTAAGACTAATTAGTTTGGTATTTCGCTTGCAGTCAGCGGGATGGGAGTTATCTACTGGGAACATGGACTTATCGCTTCAAAAACTATCACAGGCGCTTTCCCTTAGACAGCAGATCAGTGCACTCGAAGAACGTCTCACCAGCCTTTTTGGTGGGTCCTCTTCTTCTTCTCCTTCTTCGTCCGAAGGCGGGCGCAGGGGCGGCGGCCGTCGCCGGCGTCGTCTTCGTGGGCCGATGTCCTCGGCGACACGGGCCAAGTTAGCCGCCGCGGCGCGGGCTCGTTGGGCGCGACGCAAAGGTGGTAGTGCAAGTTCCGCTGCGAGTGCGAGTGCGCCGGCCACCAAATCCGGGGCTCGCAAGAAACGCGGATTAACCGCCGCCGGCCGCAGGAGACTTTCCGAGGCAATGAGAGCACGCTGGGCCGCGCGCCGTAAGTCGGGTGGACCCCCGCCAACGGCCCCGAAGTCGTCCGGCAAGCGCCGCGGATTGACCGCCGCGGGAAGAAGGAAGCTTTCTGAATCGATGAAAGCGCGCTGGGCCGCCCGCCGAAAAGCTGCCGGTAAAAAGTAGCGAATTCTATTTAGTTATCGCAGCGCGAGCTTCTGTCAGAGGCTCGCGCTGTTTACGTACGGGAGGCTGGTTGAAGCTGATGCTTGGGGCTCAGGTTTGCCCGAGCCAGGTGGGAGGTGCAACTTCCTCCCAGCGCTCGCGAATAGCCGAAAGATCGGCACCGGAGAGGGGTCCCGCCGCTACCAGCCTGGCATTCTCGACCCAGCGATCCGGGTTGCTCGTGCCCACGATGGCCGTGTGCACGCCGGGAATGCTGAGGGTAAAGCGCAAAGCATGGGCGATGGATTGGTCGACCGGGAAGTGGCGAACAAAGTCGTAGCGCAAAGTGTTAAGACGATCCCAGTAAACATGGTGATAGGAGTTCACCGGCTTGTGGTTGTTTCGCCAGACCGCGTTCGCGATTGGTCTTTTCGCGATAACTCCCATGTTTTTCTCGCGCGCTAAAGGAAGGGTCAGCCCAACCGCTTCCTGGTCGGCGATGTTGATCGATGTTTGCAACGTATTGAATGCCCCCGACTCCACGGCATACAACGCGGCGGCGCTATCTCCGCTGTAGCCGATGTAACGCGCGTAGCCTTTCTCCCGAGCCGCTTGCAAGGCAGAGATGGCTTCCCCTTTGCGGAGTACACTTTCGGAGCAGCTATGAAGCTGAATTAAATCGAGCTGCTCGGTCTGGAGGCGCCGAAGGCTCCGCTCGATACTTTCCAGAAGCGAGTCGTAAGACCAGTCTTCGCTTCCGATCCCGCGCGGGTGACCGCACTTGGTGAAAAGATAGTAATCGCTGCGCCGGCCCGAGACGGTGCGACCGATCAGCTCCTCACTGCCCTCATAGCATTCGCCGGTATCGATAACATTCAGGCCCGCGTCCAGCGCGCTTTTTAACAGACGTTCGACCGTGGCCTCGCTGGCGCCGTCGAACCCGATCTCTGCGCCGCCGAAGCCGAGAACGGAAACCTCCATGCCGGTTTGGCCGAGCAGCCGCTTCTCCATGTGGTCAATTGTAAGAGATTTACTGGAAAGGCCAACCGCCGGTGTTCTTACCAAATCAGGTTCGTCTTCCCACGACCCGGGACGATCCGGCCAATCCGCTTCGCTCGCAGGCTGCGGACAGCTTGCGCCGCATCCTTTTCGGCTACGATGGCGACCATCCCGATCCCCATGTTGAAGACCTGGTACATCTCTACGCGATCGACTTTTCCGTTGCGCTCAAGCACTTCGAAGATGGGTGGTACGCGCCAGCTCGTGGTCTCAATAGCCGCGTCGCAATTCGAAGGCAGGACCCGCGGAAGATTGTCAACGAGTCCGCCGCCGGTGATGTGGGCCAGACCGCGAATCACCCCAGCCGGCAGCTTCTTCAGGAGAGGCTGATAGTTGCGATGAACCCGGAGAAGCTCTTCACCTAACGAGTAACGCAACCCCGGCAGCTTCGACTTCGGGGTTAGCCGCATCTTTTGGAAAAGGATCTTTCGGGCGAGGGAATAACCATTGGTGTGAAGACCGTCCGACGGCAGACCGAGGATGGCATCGCCAGGCCTGATCCTGCTCCCATCGATCATGGCCGTACGGTCCACTACTCCAACGATGCATCCGGCAAGGTCGTATTCTCCCTTGCGATACATCCCGGGCATCTGGGCCGTCTCGCCGCCAATCAATGCACAGCCGGCCGCCCGGCAGGCCCGGGCGAACCCCGACAATAGTTGATCGAATACACGAGGCTCGAGCTTCTCGGCCCCGATGTAATCGAGAAAAAACAAAGGTTGCGCGCCGAGAACGGCGATGTCGTTGACACAATGATTAACCAGGTCCGCGCCCACGGTGTCGTGGCGTCCTGCCGCAAACGCGACTTTCAGCTTCGTGCCGACGCCATCTACGCTTGCGACGAGGACCGGCTCACGCATCCCCGCGAAGTTAGGAGCAAACAATCCGCCGAACCCTCCGATCTTCCCGAGCACTTCCGGCCCGTGCGTGCTCCTGACCCGCGACTGGATCCGGCGTTTGACCAGGTTCCCGAGGTCTACGTCAACCCCCGCCCGGGCATACGCTTTCTTTTTTTGGTCCGCAGATTTCACAGATTGGCGCAGATTAGGTTGCAGAAAAAATCTG
Source organism: Chthoniobacterales bacterium (assembly GCA_035536995.1). Taxonomy (GTDB): domain Bacteria; phylum Verrucomicrobiota; class Verrucomicrobiia; order Chthoniobacterales; family UBA10450; genus AV80. Next base: position 20,811 of record DATLNB010000081.1, read on the forward strand.
TGTCAATCTGCGGACCAAATTTTACTTCAGGTTCGCAAACAGGTTCGGATGACCTTCTTCGGCCGCGAGCGCCTTGGAACGGCCTTCGCGTTTTTCCATGATGTATTTGTCGAGCTCCGGATCGACGGGCAGGGGATAATTGCCGGTGAAACAAGCCAGACAAAACTGGTTCACCGGTCTCCCGGTCGCGCGCACCATTCCGTCCACGTCGAGATAACCGAGACTATCGACGCCAAGGTAACGGCAGATCTCCTCCATCGGCATTTGGTTCGCGATCAACTTCTCGGGATCGGGGAAATCGATCCCGTAGTGGCAGGCAAATCGATGCGGCGGGCAACTCACGCGCATGTGCACTTCCTTTGCACCAGCCTCGCGCAGGTTCACCACGCGGGCGCGCGCCGTTGTCCCGCGCACGATCGAATCATCAACAACGACCACGCGTTTACCTTCGACCGCTTCCTTGATCAGGTTCAGCTTCACGCGCACGTCAAAATCGCGGATCAGCTGGCTCGGCTGCAGGAAGGTTCGACCAATGTAGTGATTGCGAACGAAGGCGTGCTCGAACGGCACGTGCAGCTCCTGGGCGAATCCCAAAGCAGCATAGTTC
>DATLNB010000082.1:0-8799 GCA_035536995.1 Chthoniobacterales bacterium
CCGCGGGAGGGCCCGAATTTGACCGGACGCCGCAGCGCGGCGTCCCTACCTAAGTCGGCGCAATTGCTGCTGCTTTTTTCCGTATGATCCGGCGCCTTTTTCTGTCTTTTTTCCTCGCGGTCACCTGTCTTGTTCGCGCCGAGCGGATCAATCACGAAGGCCGCATCCTGGGGCCCGCGCCGACGGTGGCGCAACCGATCCTTTTCAACACCCCAGCTGCCGACGCGGTCGTGGGAGCGATGCAGATCATGCCCCGCGATAATCCATGGAACGAAGATATTTCGCGGCGGCCAGTCCACCCGAACTCAGACGCGATCATCACTCAGATCACGAATGATCTCTCGTCGAGCCGGCGCACCCTCCGCCCGTTTTACGAAATGAACTACGTCCTCGTCCCGGACAACCAGCCACGGGTCACGATTCCATTTTTCAATTACGCGGACGAATCCGATCTGGATGGCGGTACGCTGCCAAACGGCAGTTACCCGATCCCGCCAAATTTGCCGATCGAGACCTGGCCGCGCGGCACCGGCAACCTGACCTTGCAGCAATGGCAACAGGACGTGAACAACACCGGAGGCGACCGCCACGCGATCATGGTGGCGCCGGGCGTTGGCTCGATCTGGGAGACGTGGCTGACCAGGCTCACAAGCAGCGGATGGCAGGCGTCCAACGGCGCGAAATTCAGCCTGAATTCAAACACCCTGCGGCCGGCCGGCTGGACGTCCGGTGACGCGGCGGGATTGCCGATGTTTCCAGCCCTCGTTCGTTACGATGAATGTCAGCGCGGCATGGTCGAGCACGCTCTCCGGATCGTCGTGGCCAAATCGCGCCGCGAATACATTTACCCCGCGACCCATTTTGCTTCATCGATTCCTGCCAGCTCGACCAGTTATCCCGCGATGGGCCAGCGGGTCCGGTTGAAGGCCGGCTTCGTAATTCCCGATAGCTGGACGATCGAGGAGAAAGCGGTCCTGCGCGCTTTGAAGAAATACGGCGCGCTGGTCGCAGACAACGGCGGATTCTTCTCGGTCTCGGTTTGCCCGGACGATCGGTTCGCATCCAACGCCTTCGATCATCTCTCCACGATCGGGATCGCGAACTTCGAAATCATACAGACGACTGGACCGAATGAAGGGCCGCGTTCGGCTGGGGCGCCAACCGTTGCCGCTGGTCCGGATCAGTTCCTCGAATGGCCTGCGACCGTCTCTTTAACCGGCACGGTGAACGATCCATCAGGGCGCGCTACGGTTGCCTGGAAACTCTACTCGGGTCCGCCCGGCGTGGCGTTTGCCTACCCAAACCAGGCTTCAACCACAGTAACAATTCCAGGACCGGGGACCTACACCTTCCTGTTGAACGCCGACGATACGGTGCACGCCGTCGCCTACGATGCCGTCGTGGTCCGCGTGACGGGGCGTGACGCATTGGCGAATCTTTCCACCCGCCTGAATGTCGGAACGGGCGCGAGTGTGGCGATTGCGGGCTTCATCGTCACCGGCAACACCGGCAAACAAGTGGTGATTCGCGGGCTCGGTCCTTCCCTGGCAGGCGCGGGAGTGCAGGGCTGGCTGGGCGACCCGGTGCTTGAGCTTTATGACTCAACCGGAAACCCGATCGCGAGTAACGATGATTGGCAGCAGACGCAGGCCGAAGAATTACAGAACGCGGGGCTCGCGCCAACGAACTCGGCTGAGGCAGCGATCCTCTCCGCGCTCGCGCCAGGCAGTTACACCGCGGTTCTGCGCGGCAAAGCCAGCGCCACGGGAATCGGCCTGGTCGAGGTTTATGATCTGCAGCCCGCGCCGAATTCGAAACTGGCCAATCTCAGCACGCGCGGTCTGGCCGGTGCGAACCAGAATGTCATGATTGGTGGAGCGATCGTCACGGGCATGGACGCAGCCCGGGTGGTGTTTCGCGCCCTCGGTCCCTCTCTGTCCGGCAGCGGCATCACGAACCCGATCGGCGATCCGCAGCTCGAGCTCTTCGATGCCAACGGAGCCAGGCTCGCCTTGAACAACAATTGGAAAGACTCGCAGCAGTCAGCCATCGTCGCGGCGGCACTCGCCCCGGCCAGCGATTTGGAATCGGCGATCGTGGCGGATTTGCCGCCGGGCAATTACACCGCGGTTGTCGGCAGCGCCAACGGCGGCAGCGGGGTCGCTCTCGTCGAAGCTTACCATTTGCAATAGCGCCCGTTCCGCTGCGTGTTCGAAAGACTCCCTTGAGAATAGCCCAGCGCTTTAGCGCTGGGTGACCGTAATTCAAAGGGCATAAGTCCCGTAGGGACGGCAGAAGCTTCTTTCGTCCCTAAGGGGACTCATGGAACGCGCGCACGCGCGACCCAGCGCTAAAGAGCTGGGCTATTGTCGGATTTCCAACAGCGTCGCCGCTACCGAAACCTTCCCGTTTCATATCTGTGCCGGTTACGGATTTGCGCCGAAAACTCCGCGCTCGAGTGCAGGGCGATTGTCGATTTCGCCATAGCGTCGCCGCGTCGGCCGCGCGATGGTTGTTGCGAGAATGCAAACTGTCAGCGGCCTTCATCACGTCACCGCCATTGCCGGCCCTGCCCAGGAGAATCTCGATTTTTATGCCGGCGTTCTCGGGATGCGTCTCGTGAAACGCAGCGTGAATCAGGATGACCCCGGCACGTATCATCTTTTCTACGCGGACGCCGAGGGTCATCCGGGGACCGACCTCACATTTTTTCCATGGTCGCAGATGGCGCCCAGCCACGAGGGTCATGGGTTGAGCAGCGAAGTCGCGCTCGCCGTACCGCGTGGCAGCCATGAATTCTGGCTTGAGCGGCTGCAAAACAGTGGCGTGATGACGCCGCCCTTTGAATCCAGGTTCGGCGAGACCGTTTTGCCATTTCGCGATCCGCACGGTTTGCGAGTAGCCCTTGTCGAAGTGGACATTGCATCCGATCGCGCCTTCTCGGCGTGGAAAGACAGCCCTATTCCCGAGCAACACCAGATCCGTGGGTTGCATGGTGCGCGCATGATCGAACGCGATCTGGCCAGGACCGCGAAGTTCCTGACCGACGCATTGGGATTCCAACATGCGGGGACGGAGAACGGCTGGCATCGATATGCGGTCGCTGACGGACAATCCGGGACCCACGTGGATCTTTACGAGAGCCCGACGTCCGATCGCGGGCGCTGGGGGACCGGTAGCATTCATCATCTGGCATGGCGCGTCGTGGATGAGGCGCACCAGCTCGACGTCCGGGAGCGTGCGATGCAGGGCGGGGCCCGGCCCACACCGGTCATCGATCGGTTCTGGTTCAAGTCGGTCTATTTTCCGGAGCCTGGGGGCGTGCTCTTTGAACTGGCGACCGACGGCCCCGGCTTCGCGGTGGATGAAGACCAGGCGCATCTCGGCGAGTCGCTGGTCCTTCCCCCCTGGCTCGAGCCCGAGCGCCGGAACATCGAGTCTGTCCTGCCGCGCTTGACGATGCCGTAATTGGAGCGACGGCGCTGTCCCGTCCCCTCAGATGAGGCGCGTAAACTGAATCCGTTGGGAGCCACGGCGGGCGTCCCTCCAGGTTAGAATCCGCGCAAACCGTTAGGCAGCCCGCGTCTATCTCGCTGCGTGCTTGTCACGCAAGAAGGGCTTCGCTATGCATTCCGAGATGTCGCCGCGTCCGACCATTTTTATCTCCGCTGTCAGCAAGGAACTGCGCAGCGCTCGCCAGCTCGTTGCCAACACTCTCACCTTTCTCGGATACGAACCGATCTGGCAGGACATTTTCGGCACCGAGACCGGCGATCTGCGGCAAATGCTTCGGACCCAGATCGACCAATCAAAAGGCGTCGTGCAATTGGTCGGCCAATGTTACGGCGCCGAGCCGCCCGCCCCTGATCCGGACTTCGGCCGAGTCAGCTACACCCAATACGAAGCCCTCTACGCCCGGAAAAAGGAAATCAAGGTCTGGTACCTTTTCATGGACGAGAACTTCCCGATCGATTCGCACGATCCGGAGCCGGAAGAAGTCCGCCAGCTTCAGGCGGCATACCGAAATGTCCTGAAGGTCGACACCCATCTCTTCCATCCGCTCAAGACCAGGGAGGCCCTCGAAGCCGGCGTCCTGAAACTACGCGACGATCTCACCCAGCTCCGGAAAGGCGCCAAACGATGGGCCTGGATGGTCGCGGCACTTCTGGCGTTCATTGCGATCCTCGTCCTTTGGCTTGTGCGGGGGCAGGGGAAAGTCTCGACTCAGATCGACAGGAGTCAGGCTACCCTGGAAAAGATCGCCGACCGTTTCGAGGCGCTCTCGGCTAACGGCGGAATCATTCAAAACGCTAAGACGCCAGAGGAGCATTATCATAATGCGCGCATCCACGAGTTGGGGGGCAACTTCTCCGCCGCTCGCAAAGAGTACACCGATTATCTCTTCGCGAATCTGGAAGCCATCGATCCCTGGCTGAGTTATTCGGCGATGCTCAAGTCAGCAGAAGGAAAGGCTGGAGCGCTCGAGGCGATGCGATACATGGGGGACAAGCTCAAGCCGCCGACAGTTTCCTATCAAACCGCACTGGCATTGCTCGAAGACGGCGAGGCCCGGATCGCCAAGCTAGCCAAGCTCGCCGAGGCAAACCCCGACTTCGGCCCGCTCCCCTGGCTGATCAGCCAGGAATTCTCCGAAGCGCGAAAGGGTGATCAAACCCTCGCGGACAAGCGTGCGGAAAAGGAATGGCTGGAAAAGTTTCGGGCGGCCCATGGGGCGGGGAAATTCGAGAAGTTTTTCATCGACAAAAAGGAAGCGCAGAAATGGATCGAGCGGGGCGACCAACGTTGGGCCAACCTGACCAGCACGCCGGATAAAGTCCTGGAAAACCCGGTTACGATCACGGCGCAGCAAAGCAATGCCGGCTGGGCAATTATCTTCACGCTGACGGATTTCAAAGCGAAGGAGCTCTTCTACAAGCTCGATGGCAAAGGCGATTTTGAGTCGACCGGTCATCTGCCGATGACGAACTCCCAAACCGGGCTGCCGCAGGTGAACACGTTTGTCCCGCTGCCCAATCTCGAGGCAGGCGAGCATACCGTTGAGGTGAAATACACCGACAAGAACGAGCAGATGAACGGTCCCTACACGGTGAAGTTTTCGACCGGGCAACAGCAGATGGCGCAAAGCAAAATGATTCTCAATATGACCTCCGGCTCGTGGCTCTCTTTCCGCGACTACGAAGGTAAGGTGCTGCTTTATTTCACCCACCTCATGACCCACCGGCCCGTCATCAAGGAGATCCGTTATGCGCTCAATAGCGACAAACCCGACCAGGTTTACAAACCAATGTTCATCTCAGGCCAGGAGCTGCCCTACATCTACGTGCCCAAAGACACTCAGTTCGCCACCGTCCAGATCGCCTTCACCGACGGCACCATGTCGAAGGTGGAGAAAGTGATCCGGAAACCGGGCGAGGGGAACTGACCTTTCCACGGCCGTTCTTCGCAAGGAGCGGCGATTTCCAAATCCCCGCCGCTTCCCAGAGGGCGGTTTGGAAACCGCCGCCCCTTGGTTAGGCCTTGGCGTGGATTCTACTTCATGATCTGAAAGTCAAATAATAAAAGCTCAACGAAAGGGTCAAGCCATCCCTCATAGGACGGAATGTTAGGGTGTATTGGAATCATGTTCGTCTCTAAAAACTCGCGTTGTGTTCCTGTCCGCGCAGCTGCGCGATAGCGCAGGATGCGCGGATAGAAATTGGTGACAACCAGGACGCGCATCTCCGGCGACTTTGATCTCTCCACAAAAAAGTTAAGCGTCACGACAGAGCGCTTTTGAGCGCTCTGCACCCGACGCGGATTAACGAGGCGGTCTCCGCGCTGATCGAAGGCCACGGTAAACTGCTGACCCGTAGAGATGCGAATACTGTCGCGCGCTTTGGCGGGATCGATTAGGTCGCCTCTGGCTGCTTGGCCGGATTTCATCGGCAGCAAGAGCAAGACGGCAACGAGGAAGAGGACGATGCGTTTCATAGGCTTAACGAGAACAAGATGAGCGACGGCGGACGAGGGCGCGCGTCGCTCGGAGTGGAGGTGTGGAAGTCATCTCAAATGTAGGGCGAACGACGGTCCGCCGTTCGCTCCATCGCATGGTTAGATCGTTCGGTGGTCGCGGAGTGGAAGGCGGCGGCCACGTCTCGATGGCACAGGACGCAGATGACAAACGCTAGCGGCGCGAGGAACTGTGACAGGCCTACGCCGAAAGTGTCTGCAATCTCGGCAATCTGCCAAAGTCCAAGGCTCCGCGTGCCGGTGGATTTATCATGCGCGCTTGCATAGTGCATCAGGGCCTCACTAATGCGCCAGACGATCAGGGCAGCGAGGCAAAAACCGACTGCAATGACGGTCAATCGAGCCCAATCATGCCCGCGATACACGCAATAGCTTAAGAAGGGAAATAATAGTGCGGCGACCAGCCGCCAGAATTCCCAAGCCGCCATAGGCCCCTGGCCGGGAGCCAGGCGATACCACAAGAAATCGCCCTGCGACAAGATAAAGCCCGCCGACTGAACAAGGAGAAGAGAGCCAACCAGCTTTGGCCAAGAAATCGAGAGCGCACGCATACGATCTAATGAGAAAAAGAGGAGCGACGGCGGACGAGAGCGCGCGTCGATTGGAATGGGCGTGTGGAAGTCATCTGAAGTGTGAGCGCACAGCCGTCCGCCGTTCGCTCCATAGCATGGTTAGACGATTGGCCCTCGCTGGTGAATCCACTCACGCCACTCCTCCAAAATCTCTGTGATCTTCTCTGCATGCTTACGCGCTCCATCGACTTGGGAAATGTCCATCGTCTCAAGCTGTGTGCCGACGAGAAACTCGACAATATCGCGGGATGGTGCACCTGACTGCAATAGCGAAAAGACTCGCGGCAGATATGTATGGTACTCGTCACGTGCCTGGGGCTCACGTGCGATATGAATGGGATCCCAAAGGTAATGGAGCACCTCGTCTACACGGCGATACAGCTCTCTCTGTTCTGGCGGCAATTTTTGTCCCATGCGCGGAATCGTCTAACGAGAATAAAGTGAGCGACGGCCACCGGGACCGCGTACTAATCGCGGTGAACGCGCGCGAGCCACGCAGAACGTGAACGCGCAGCGGGTGGCCGTTCGCTCCACTGCATGGTTAGATGATTTACGTCGCATCGCGAGAAACGTGGCGCCACATCCGCCTATTGTAGCGGCGCGCATACTCCCAACGAACGTCTGAGCCGTGATCCTGAATGCAACCCTGCGGCCCAACCGGGAGTCGCGGATAACGGCGCGTGAGCGAGGACGCACCCTCAGGCAGACCGGGGGCGTGCGGCGCTCGCCCGCCGACGTACGCGAACCGAACATTTTTGGCGGCGATGTCGCGCTCTGCATCGCTCTCTGCTCGACTCGGAGTCCAACTCTGCGGTCCGCCAGCATACGCGAAACTGGATAGACCGAGAACTACGATGGCTCCGAACGCTGTGAGACGCGCAATCATCTAACGAGAACAAGATGAGCGACGGCTGACGAAACCGCGCGTCGCTCGGACTGGGAGTGTGGAAGTCATCTCAAAAGTGGGGCGCACAGCGGTCCGCGGTTCGCTCCATCGCCTGGTTAGATGCGTTTGTGGATCGAAGACGATCAACTCCGAATGTCCGGATGAGACTCATTGGGGACGCTCTCGGAAAACGAACGCTACCGCGATAGAAGCTGCACCAAGGCAGAACAGAGCCCAAGCAGCCTGCTCCTGTGTCACGGGCGCAGTTCGGTGACGCGAGACGACAATATCAGCCGTCCCCGCGCGCGACAGCATATACAATGACGACCCGCTCCAGATCACCAACAGCACGCCGAGCACAATGCCAAACACGAACCGAACGTCGAGTCGCGTACGCATCTAACGAGAACAAGATGAGCGACGGCTGGCGGGCGAGCGCGTCGCTGCGCGTTGAGGGTGGAATTTCATCTGGAGTGAGGAGTCAAAGCTGCCAGCCGTTCGCTCCATCGCCTGGTTAGATGCGGGGGGTGGATGGCTCATCGCTTATCGAGAAAGATTGCGACGGTAAATGTCTTCTTTCCACGTTCGTTCACTCGGTAAGCGCTGGAAAAAACAGACATATTCGCGGGCTGTTTAACTGGCGCCATCTGGGTCTTGCCCGTTGCGTCCGCGTTGGCCATCGCTCCGACCGCGATGACGGTAACCGGCGGCGTCCCGCCGCCACTGACTTTCATTTCTGGCACTTCGACCTTACCGTAGTCCTGTTCGAGCGCGCGATAAGCGCGCTCGAACATCGCGACCGCTTTCTTCGTATCCTGGGTCGCACCGAAATAAATGCCGATGCGGCGAAGATGGCCGGCTTCGAAGAAGAACTGAACGTTCTCTTTGCGGCCGTGATAACGGCCGTTAAACGTTTCGAGGTCGCCATTTGAAAAAGGTTTATATGGGCCGAATTCCTTGAAGCTCGTAACCTGCGCTGGTGTCATGCCGAACTGCCAAGGCGGGAGCCCGGCTCCCGCCGCTGTGCTAAGCAAGAACGCCGCTGTGATTAGAGTGAGGATGGTCTTCATATATGTGTAAGCATCTAACGAGAGCAAGATGAGCGACGGCGGGCGAGGGCGCGCGTCAATGGGGGTAAAGGGGTGAAAGTCATCTCAAATGGGGTCGCGAAGCGGTCCGCCGTTCGCTCCATCGCCTGGTTAGGTGGTGCGTGGCTGCATGACGAGCGCACGAATGTAGCGGGTGAGTAGATAAAGCGATGCGAGCAACGTCCCCAGCAGAAGCCCGACAATCAGACAGAGGAGGAGCGGA
>DATLNB010000083.1:0-12932 GCA_035536995.1 Chthoniobacterales bacterium
CCGGCGTGGATCCCGTCCATGGTTGCGCGGGGCGGCCCGGGCATACACTCTTCCGCCATGCCTGAGCTGGCTTATCTCTTCGAGCGATTTCCCTCGTTCGGTCAGACCTTCTGTTACCGCGAAGTCTCCGAGCTGGAGCGCCAGGGAACGAGGATCCACCTCTTTTCCATTCGCCGCCCAACCGATGAGCCAGCCCAGGACTGGGATCGCCGGATTGTCGACGTGGTCCATTATTTGCCCGACGAGAAGGCGCTGGTCGCAGAAGTCGAGCGTGCCCTGAAAAGGAACGCACTCTCTTCCGCCGCGCGCGGCGCCATAGAGAAATGGGGGCGGGCCTCCGACTTTTTGCGGCTTTATCAGGCGGTGTATGTCGGCCTTCGGATGGAGCAGGCAGGGTTAACCCATCTCCATGCTCACTTCGCGGGAATGGCGGCCCGCACCGCTTACTGGATCCATGAATTCTTCGGCATCCCGTACAGTTTTACCGCCCACGCCAACGACATCTTTGCGCCGCGCGATTTTGCCATCTCCCTGCAAAAGCTGATCGCAGGGGCGGCGGCTGTGGTGACGGTGAGTGATTACGCGGTCGCCCTGTTGCGGGAACGCTTCCCTGAGGGCGCGGGCAAGGTTCACCGGGTTTACAACGGGATCGATCTGTCCCGGTTCGCCGCGAACCAGCCGGCTCCGGGAAAACCCCTCGTCATTTCCGTGGGTCGATTGATCGAGAAGAAGGGCTTCGCGGACCTGATCGATGCGTGTGCATTGCTCAAATCTCGCGGCGTCGAGTTCGAATGCCGAATCGTGGGCGAGGGGCCCCTCGGAGAACAACTTCGGGGCCGGATCGAGAATGCGGGGCTCGCCGGCACCGTCGAGTTGACCGGACCCCAATCGCAGGTCGAGATCGCCCAGCTCCTTCGTTACTCCACTCTCTTCGTTCTTCCTTGTGTTCGGGAGACAGACGGCGCCATGGACAATTTGCCGACCGTTATCATGGAAGCGATGGCCGCGGGGGTGCCTGTTGTCTCCACGCCGTTGGCCGGCATCCCGGAGATGGTTCAGCCCGGGATCAACGGCGAGCTGGTGCCGGAGCGTGACCCGGCGGCACTCGCGGATGCGATCGCAGCGCTGCTCTCAGATCCGGCGCGGGCGAGCGAACTCGGCGCTCGCGGCCGGGAGATTGCGCGTGAGAAATTTTCGGTCGAAACGAACGTCCGCCAGCTCCGCCAGCTCTTCAGTCAGTTGTAGCGGCGGTCTATGACCGCCGACCTGAATGCGCCTCGGCGGTCATAGACCGCCGCTACAACAAATCCCGCACGCAATTCATCGCCCGAAGGTAGACCCGGTGAGGACCGCCCCGCATCAGCTCCTCGCTCATCAACCTCACCGTTTCGTTTTGCCCCGCCGGCATCCGGCAGTTGCGATCACCCGTCGCGACGTCGAGCAAATCCGCGTCCTCGGAATGACTGACCTTGTATTCCACATTGCGGCGGGACAGAACGCAGCGGCCAATCGGCTGGCCCTGTTTTTCGTTCAAGGAAACGTCGATCGGGCCACCTTTTTCCCTTTGAAAGGTGATCTTGTGATCGCCCCGGAGATTTGCCTCTTCCCATTCCAGTTGGGCTGCAAGCCATCCGGCCAGGAGGAGCGCAGTGCTTCGAAAACCGGGCGCAAAGTCGATCGCCACCTTGTCGATCTCGCCAAGCTGGCGGTGCGTCGCGGGATTGTCGAAGAACTGGGCGAGAGCCAGGCGAACCTGGACAAGGCGCGTCCAATTCAAATCGCATAACACCATGCGCTGCCTCGCCTCGGCCTGCGCGGTTTCTACGCGCGCGATTTGCGTCCGGAAATCTTTCCATTGCTGGCTGTCATAAATAACCCGATCGACCCAGGCCCAGAGCTGGGGATCCATCGGATCGGTGAATTCCCCCTGCCACCAAAGATAAAAAGGCAGGTCGGAATCAAGCTGTGAAAAGACAATGTTCGGAAGGAGCCGGGCGGAAGCGCCTCCGAGCAGAAACGACAATTGTTCGGAGCAAACCTGTTTGCTCCCGGCGCGGCTCACGTGGCAATGGACGTTGATCCAGGTTTCAACTGTGTGCTCTTTCGCCGCTGGATTCGCCTCAATCACAATAGCGCGACAGGCGTGGTCTTCAGTGATTTCGGAGACGATTCGCGTGTTTTCCGGGAGCGATCCGGGCGCCTCACTATAAACCGCCAGGTTGATCAGCGACGCGCGGGTCTTGGCGCCGCCTCCGTCCGCCCAAAGCTTCTTCAGTTCGCGGTCGATCTTCCCGATCTCGACCGGAAGGCCTAACGAGACGTTGTCAGCTGTTTCGACCATCGGCTCTTCTCTGGTTCAGCTCGACCAGGTTGCCTTGCGCGCGCCATTGCCAGAGCCGAAGGAAATCGGCAATCTGTCGGCTCGCCGCCGCGCTCTGCTCGATCGGGTAGGAAAACCGGTATTGGACCAGCCACGGACCGTCCCGGAAGAGGTAGAGCTGTGACCCGCAGCGTTGCGCCTTTTTCTGGTAAAGGACGCGCGTTAGCTCGTACTGGGCGCGGGTCCCTGTAATGCTGCGCCCGCCCTGATTCAGCTGGAACCGGCCTGCCGAAACCAGATTCACGCTCTTGTTCATCTGGTTGATCGCGTTCTGTTGCACGCGCAACTCAGCGTTAAAATCTTTGCCGTACGTTCCCAGCGGATAGATGTAGACATTGCACCGGATATTCCTGCCGAAGTGATATTCGGCGCCGGCATCGCGCCCGCCGGAGCCGTAAACCTGCGGCCTTGAGAATTGGAACACGCCGACGCGCGCGGGGAAGATTACGCTCGAGGGGACGTGGACTGTGCCGCCGCGGATCTTCCTGAATGGTGACGCGGCTGAGGCTGTAGTCGCTGCGAAAACCGATAACACGATCACCGCAATCAACGTGGAAAGGACGCGCTTGTTCATGGTCGATCAAAGTCTGCGCCACGCCCGGCCATCCCGCGCCAGCAGGTCATCAGCCGGCTGCGGTCCCCACGAGCCCGCCGGGTATTCATGCAGCGGCGGCTGGTTTTCTTTTGCGCTCCAGGCTTCTTCGATCGGGTCGATGAACGCCCATGCCTGCTCGACTTCATCGCGTCGCGCGAAGAGGGTGGCGTCGCCGCTCATCGCGTCGAGCAAGAGCCGTTCATACGCTTCCGGGCTCGCCTTCCCGAACGACGTCCCATAATGAAAATCCATTTTCACCGGCTCGATCCTGAAACTTGTGCCCGGCACTTTCGCCTGCATCCGCAATGAAATTCCTTCATCCGGCTGGATCCGAATGACGAGCACGTTCTGGTCGAGCGACACGTTCTCGCGGTTGAACAAAACCGCCGGCGTTTTCTTAAAGTGGACCGAAATCTCCGTCCCCGATTTTGGCAGTCGTTTCCCAACCCGGATGTAGATCGGCACGTCCGCCAGCCGCCAGTTATCGACCCGCACTTTCAGAGCGACAAACGTTTCGGTCTTCGAATCCGGCTTCACGTTTTTTTCGCTCCGGTAACCAGGGACCGATTCTCCCTTGATCGCGCCTTCGGAATACTGGCCGCGCACCACGTTGCGCCCGATTTCCTCGGGCGTCATTCGCCGGAGCGCGCGCACGATCTTCACTTTCTCGTCGCGAATGCTGTCAGCCCCCAGATCGGTCGGCGGCTCCATCGCCACCAGGCAGAGAAGTTGAAGCAGATGGTTTTGCACCATGTCGCGTAACGCCCCCGCGGTTTCGTAATACCCGGCGCGCCCTTCGACCCCGAGTGTCTCCGCGGCGGTGATCTGAATGTGGTCGACGTAACGCCCGTTCCAGATCGGCTCGAAAATCGCGTTCGCGAAACGGAGGACCAGGATGTTTTGCGCGGTCTCTTTTCCGAGGAAATGGTCGATCCGATACGTCTGGTTTTCCGCGAACGCCGTCCGCACAACCGCGTTTAGCTTTTTCGCAGACGGCAAATCGGTTCCGAACGGTTTCTCGACGATCACCCGGGCCCACCCGCCTTCGTTCGATTCGGTCAGTCCCGCTTTCTTCAGGTTCTTCAGGATCGCCTCGAATTGGTCCGGCGCGGCGGCCAGATAAAAGAGCCGGTTCCCGCCGGTCCCGCGTTCCTGGTCGATTTTGTCCAGGCGTTCCCCGAGAGTTTTGTAGCCGTTCGTATCGTGAAACTCGCTTTCGTGATAAAAAAGCGCCTGCGCGAAATCGCCCCAGGTTTCATCGCGCACCTGTTGGCGGGAAAATTTCCTGGTGGACTCTTCCTGTTCCTTCCGAAATTCGTCATCCGTTTTCGATCGTCGTGCGAATCCGACTACCGCCACTTGCGGCGGAAGTTCGCCATCGGCCGCGATATTATAAAGCGCCGGAATCAGCTTCCGCATCGTCAGGTCGCCCGTCGCTCCGAAAATCACGATCGTGCAAGCCTGCGGGACCGTCCGCGTGGCCAACCCCTCCCGGAGCGGATTCGTCTGTTGTCCCTCGGATTTTGTGGCCATCGCGCGAACCGAACTCTAGCCAGATTCCGCGCTAGTGCCTAAGCTGAAAATGGCGCACTGGAGCGACGGCCTCTGTCGCCGGAGAACGGTCGGCAACAGAGGAATACGCAGGACGGCCGAGCGCGGCTTCGCTAGATGTGGCTCGCACGCAACGTCTCGCCGATCGTTTCTCCCAAAGCGCCCAACTGCTCAAAAACCAAGAGCGCTTGTCGCTAACCGCGGCGACACTTGGTCATCTCGATTTGTCTACCGCGCGGCGGTCTGCCGGCTGTCGCTTCTAGTTGCTATCCGTAAATCTCACGCCGGTGCCCGACGTAATGCAGATAGATTCTGCCCTGCTCACGATCGAATTCATACAGGACGCGATAATCGCCAACCCGTAGCTTGCATTCAGCGCGGCCACGCAATGGCTGATGGGGAAAGGCAGCTAATCGGCGGGCCATGTCACTCACTTTTCGCTCTAACTCTTCGCGAATGTGGAGAGGAAGCGAATCAAACGCTTTCGTGAAGGTCGGCGACCATATCTGGAGGGCCGCGGCCACGACCTCTTATTCTCCGCCCCGCGTCGTGAACTTCCCCGCGGCAATCTCCGCTCTCGACTGATCGAGCTTCGACTTCACTCCGTCCGACAATTCTAGCTGATCTTCGAGATATTGGTCGATCCACGCCCGAATCTCTTCGATCTCCGTCCGTGACAATTGCGGAATCGCCGCCTGAATCTCCTGAACTGTGCTCACGAAGCCAAAGTTAGCACAGGCGCCGACCGCGGTGAAGCCGGGTTCGCCCCAATTCCTGCCCTATGACGGCAGCGGAAATCTACGCGTCAGCTCGCGCACTTTCCCGCGAATTGCTTCGAGCGCATTCGCATCGCCGCGATTCTGGAGGGCGTCGTTCATCAGGTCGGCGATATCCAGCATTTCTTCTTCTTTCATCCCGCGGGTGGTCACCGCCGGTGTGCCGACGCGAATACCGCCCGGCTTGAAGATCGGGTAGGTGTCGAACGGGATCCCGTTCTTGTTCACCGTGATCCCAGCCCGGTCGAGGACTTCCTGGGCTTCCTTGCCGTTCAAATCCTTCGGGCGCAGATCGACGAGCATGAGGTGGTTGTCCGTCCCGCCTGAGGTGATCCGATAACCATGTTTCGTCAGGCCCGCGGCGAGCGCCCTGGCATTCACTACCACCTGGCGCTGATAATCGCGGAACGACGGCTGGAGCGCTTCGTGAAAACAGACGGCCTTGGCCACAATCACGTGCATGAGCGGTCCGCCCTGGACACCCGGGAAAACGGTGCCGTCGATCGCTTTGGCGTGTTCCGCGCCGCACATGACGATTCCGCCGCGAGGTCCGCGCAGACTCTTATGGGTGGTCGTGGTCACGAACTGGGCGTGCGGAATCGGGCTCGGATGCTGGCCTCCAGCGACGAGGCCGGAAATATGCGCCATGTCGATGAAGAGGAGCGCGCCCACCGAATCGGCGATCTGGTGGAGCCGCGGGAAATCAATGATGCGCGGATAAGCGGACGCGCCGGCTGTGATCATCGCGGGGCGAACTTCCTCCGCCTGTTTTTGGAGCGCATCATAATCGATCTGCTCGGTTTCCGGGCTAACCCCATACTGCGTGACCTCGTAGAATTTGCCGGAGAAATTCGCGGGATGCCCGTGGGTCAGGTGGCCGCCATGAGCGAGGTTCATGGCCAGGATTTTGTCGCCCGGCTTCAGCATGGAGAAATAAACCGCCATGTTCGCCTGCGCACCGCTGTGCGGCTGCACGTTGACGTGCTCGCAGCCGAACAGCTGTTTGGCCCGGTCGATCGCGAGCTGCTCTGCGACATCTACGTTTTCACAACCGCCGTACCACCGTTTCTTCGGATAACCTTCGGCGTATTTGTTCGTGAGAACGCTCCCCTGTGCTTCCATCACCGCGCGGCTCGTGAAATTTTCCGAGGCGATCAGCTCGATGTTCTCGCGCTGCCGTTTTTCCTCGGCCTGGATGGCTTGGAAAATTTGCGGATCGACTTCGCGCAACGGCCCGCCGCTGCCGCCCGGCGAGGAATGAGAGCCCGCCTTCGTGTCGTTAGGCTGATCTGCCATGGTGAAAGATGAAGTTCCGGCCCCGCGCGCTTTCGCGGGAACGGCCAGTTCGCTTTGTTCTACGAACGCGAGCACGGTCGGTAAAGCGTTTTTGATCGTCTCTGCGCAAACCGTGTAAACGTCGCGGCTGCACCCGATCGGATCCGGCACATCACGCCAGACTGTCTGGCCGGGCTCCTCGAATTCGCGGAGGAGATAAGTCTTCTCGGCAGCCTGGGGAAAGAACGCGTGGATCGTCTCGAGATGAGCGCCGGTCATCGCGAAAATGTGGGTGGCCCGCTCGATCAACGTCCCCGTCAACGGCTGGCTGCGCAGGCTGCGAATATCGACGCCTTCCTGTTCGCAGACGTGGACCGCGTGCAGGCTTGGCGGTTGCCCGCGCACGGCATGAACGCCCGCCGAAGCGACCTCGAAGTCTTTTCGGTTGCCGACCAAACGGCGGAATAATCCTTCCGCCATCGGACTTCGGCAGATGTTCCCGGTACAAACGAAAAGGACGCTTTTCACGGCTACGCGCCGGCGCGGCGCCGGCAATCGAAAGCTAGGATCAATCGCACCCAAGTCAACGCGGCCGCTGCGCCCCACTCTTCTCGAATTCGCGTTGGCGCAGGTAGAGGAAGAGCGGGAAGCCGAGCGAAACGCCGACGGCAATCGTCGCGGCGACCGGCAGCCAAAGCCGCGGCACCGCCGCGCGGCGTCCTTCGCTTAGAATAAACACGAAGAGCACGACCGCGGACACAATGACATCGAGTGCAAAAAACGCGCCGATCCTCGAGGCGAACAGCTCGCGGCAGAAAAGCGGGAGATCGAGTCCGTGCTCAAGCAGCCACGGCCCAGCCTGCCAGTAGGGAATGATTGTTCCGAGCAGCGCGAGTCCCAGGTAGGCGTGCCGGAGTCGCATGGCTCAGGTTCCAAAAAGATAGAGCGCGAAGATCACGGCGAGCACGATCGCGGTAATCCACCAGACAGCCTTTAATCCGGTTGGTTTCGCGCTGGTCGAAAATTCACGCTCGACGAATTCGTCGTAATTGAAATCGTCGTCCGGCAGATCAAGTCCGTCGGTTGCGTCAGCGCGCCACCCGGAATTGTGGTCCGCGCCGCATTCCGGGCAGGCAAGGGAACCGCGAGGAACATCTTCGCCGCAAACCGGGCACACTTCCGGGGAAGCGGGCTGGGTCTTTCGGGTCCGGCTCATTTGCATCCTTGTAGCCGGGATCGGGAATCCCGGTCGATGTAATTGCACGGTCGCCCGCGATCAACGATCGCGCCTCCAGGCTTGAAAGTCCCCGCCGGACTTCGCCAAAATGACCAGATGAACGGCGCCGCGCCAAAGATCGAGATTTTCGCGCCGTTCGGCGCCGCCTTCGAATGGATGAAGACGGTTCTCTTCCGTCCATTCGATTTCGTTAAGTGGCTGACGATCGCTTTCGCCGCGTTCCTCGCCGGCGCCTGGGGAGGGGGATTCAACTTCTCGCGCCTTGGCCGTTTCAGCGGGGGGGATTGGAAATACCGGGTCGACCGGCAGGGCGATTGGCCGAGTGACTGGCACATGCCGGAGTGGGCGATCGCGCTCATCATCCTGGCGGTCCTTGTGGCCATCGTGCTGGCGCTGGTGTTCATGTGGATCGGCGCGCGCGGGAGATTCATCTTCACTGATTGCGTGGTGCGGAATCGCGGCGCAATCGCCGAGCCGTGGAAAGAATATCGGCGGGAGGGGAATAGCCTCTTCTTCTTTTTACTTATCGCCGGCGCGATCGTCGGGGTGCTCGCGATCGTTCTGGTCCTGGCGATCGTCGTGCCACTGGGCCTGTTCTCGCAGAGGGACGAGACGGCCGCCGCCGCATTGGGAATTTCAATCATTGTCCTGCTCATCGGGCTTGGCGCGATCTGGCTGCTGCTCGTGCTCTTCTTCGGAGTGATTACGCAATTCATGGTGCCGGTCATGTATCGCCGCCGCTGCTCGGCTCGCGAAGCCTTCACCGACGTCACCCGGTTGATTTTCCGCAATCCGGGACCGTTCGTTTTGTTCGTTCTTTTTGGAATGGTCCTGGCGATTGCCGTCGGCCTCGTCGGCATGCTCCTGGCCTGCCTGACCTGTTGCATTGGCGCGCTCCCTTACATCAGCACCGTTCTCCTCCTGCCCGCGATCGTCTGGCTAACGGCCTTCAAATTTCTTTTTCTGCGCCAGTTCGGCGACCAGTACGATGTCTGGGCAGCGCCCTTATTGCCGCAGGCCCCGGCCTTGCCTGCGGAGCCGCCTCCGCCGGAGGCGCCCATACCGCCGCCGGGCGCGCCGGCCTAAGTCACCATTTCAGCGACGTCGTCAGCTCGTCGGGTAGGACCTCGAGCCGAACGCGGGTCGATCCTTCGCGGAGCATATCGAGCTTTTCAGCCGCCTCCCGGCAGAGGTCGATCATGAAGCGGCGATCTTTGATCCCGCGGTCGGTCACCCGGACCACGACGCTTTTCTTATTTTTCAAATGCGTTACCCTGAGCTTCGTTCCGATCGGCAAGCGATTGTGCGCGGCCGTCAGCTCATCTTTTCCGGCCCGCTTTTTCGCCAGGGAATTCGGCGGGACCGGATACCAGACGGCATTTCCTTCGAAAGTCTGTGGACCTGGTTTTTTGCGGTCGGCAGCTTCAGTGGTGCAAACGAAGAACGCCCCTGGCCAGAGAAGGGCGACCATAGTAAGTGCCGCGGCGCCTCGGAGGCTGCGGCGCGGGTCACTTTTCCGCGTAGGCATATTTGCCCTCGCCGATCACGTCGCGAATCTTTCGCGCCAGGGTCTGGGGCGTAAAAGGTTTCTGGAGGAGCTCGTAACGCGGATCGAGCACGCCGTGGTCGCCGATATCGTTATCGGAATAGCCTGAGACGTAGAGGACCTTCATGTCGGGCCGAAGGGCCGAGAGTTTCACGGCAAGCTCATGCCCGTTCATGTGCGGCATGATTACGTCCGTGACCAGCAGATGGATCTGGCCTTCGATCTCGGCGGCCACGTGCATCGCCTCGATACCGTCGCGGGCGCAGATCACATTGTAGCCCTGGTCCTCGAGAACTTCGCAGACCAGCTCGCGGACGATGTCTTCATCCTCGACAACAAGGACGGTCTCGAAGTTAGTCGATTTCGCGACCGGTGCAGGAGCCGTCCGGCTGAATTCCACCGGCGCGGTTACCTGGGGCAGATAAATCCGAAACGTGCTCCCGCTTCCGACTTCGCTTTCGACGGAGATACCGCCGCCGGTTTGCCGGACGATTCCATAAACCGTGGCCAGACCCAGCCCGGTTCCTTTGCCCGGTCCTTTGGTCGTAAAGAACGGCTCGAAGATGTGGGACATGGTGTCTTCGTCCATTCCCGCGCCGGTGTCGGTCACAGAAAGCATGACGTAATCCCCGGGGGGGATTGAAAGCTGCGGGGCGGTCGCTTGATCGAGCTGGACGTTTTCCGTCCGGATAATCAACTTCCCGCCGCGCGGCATCGCGTCCCGCGCGTTGACGCCGAGATTGAGGACGACCTGCTCCAGCTGGCTCGGGTCGGCCTTGATTCGCCCGTTTTTCGCATCGGGTTGTGATTGCAAGTCGAAGCGCTCGCCGATGACGCGCCGGAGTAGTTTCTCCATTTCGACGACGAGCGAATTCAGGTCGATCACCTTCGGTTGAAGGATCTGTTTGCGGCTGAAGGCAAGAAGCTGCCGGGTCAAGGCCGCTGCCTGTTCACCTGCCTTGCGGATGAGCTCGGCGTTTTGTTTCGCCAACGAATTGCTGCTCGTCCGGGTCGCAATCAGCTCCGCGTAACCGATGATCGCCGTGAGCAGATTGTTGAAGTCGTGCGCCACGCCGCCGGCGAGCCGGCCCACCGCTTCCATTTTCTGCGAATGCCGGAGCTCTTCCTCGCTCTTCCGCAAAGCCTGCTCGGTCACCCGGCGTTCTTCCATCTCCCGCATCAGGTTGTCGCGTTGCTCGAAAAATTTGCGGGTGGTGCGGGCCATTTCTCCGAACTCGGAACTGTCTTTGCACAAGCCGTCGATCGGCTTCGCGTCGCTCCGTTTCAGGCTCTCCATGATCAGCCGCAACGGCTGAGTAACCCAGCGGACCAGGGAAAGGGAAAGGAGGAGGAGGAGGACAACCGCAAAAGCACAGAACGCCACCCAGAGCCGCTCGCTCGAGCGGTTCAGCTCACGGACCACCGGCGATTCGTTCCGAACGACCAGCTCAGCGACCGGTTTCCCGTCCCAACCCGGCAATTTCTGAGCGAAGGACACGACGCCATTCTCCTGGTCGCTTTTCAGCACTCGCGGCGGGTCCCGCGGCGGAAGGAGCGCGATCTGATTGCTCGAGAAAAGCGACATTTCGTCGAGTGCCGGCTGGTTCCACAATCGCCCGACGAAAAAATAACCCTTCAAAGGCGTCTGCCGGCCGAGGTCCTTCGAGCCGTGGATCGTTGCCCCGCGGATCTCGACGACGTCGTCAGCGATTCGGACGAAGAAATGCGCAAACGGCTCCGCCTGGAAAATGGTCGGAAATCCGGTGGCCGGAACCGGAAGGTCCGGCGGGCGTTCGTTATTGCTGTCCTTGGTGTAAACGAGCTGCCCGTCCGGGGCATAAATCCAGACCGCGTTCGCCTTGTATCCCATCAGGCTGGTGTCGTTGACGAATTCCTCGAACCAGCGCTGATTTTTTGTGGCGACCGCCTGGACCATGTCGTCCCAGTAGGCGTCGTATTCGGCGAGGGTCTTTAGCGGCTCGCCATCTTTTTTTAGAAAAGCGTCAAAAGATTGTCTGCGCTCGTTTTCCCGGTCCGCGGCTACCCGCGCGAATTTATGGCGGTCGTAAACCCGGAACGCCCACAGGCCGGCCATGAAGGTCGCGACGACTGCCAGGAGCAGGAGCGTGATCTTCGTTTGGACTTTCATCTTTGTTCGGGAGGCCGGCCTGACCCGTTTCGCGCGGTTGCCGGGTCCGGTTAGACGGCCTCCTTATTTACTTATTCGCGTAAGCGTTCCTCGCGAATCGCAACTATTTTCAGTTCTTCACCTTCGGGGCGAACGCTCCACCAGTTTTTGGTCCGGCCTTTCACCTTGTTTTTGACCGTCCGCGCTGCGCTCCGAAGCTCAAAATCGATGGTGAACTCGATCAGGGTTTCGCCTTCGACCCCGGAGGCGAAAAAGTTCACCGGACTGGTAAGCGTGTATTTCCGCTCCGGCCACCGCTTCACATAATTGCTCGTGTCCTTGGTGACGAACGCCTCGGTGACGATCCCGTGGTCGAAATAGCGCACCGGAAACCCGAAATGTTTTACCTGGACAGCGATATCCTGGGTCTCAGCGTCGCGGAGATAATCGCTGACAAATTTGTTGATCCGATCCGGCGCAAGATCCTGGCCGGGGGCGGGCGGTTCGGCGGGTGGAGGAGGCGTGGGTACGAGATCGACTTTCTCCTCGGCTTCGCGCTGGAGGGCCAGCCGTTGCGTTTCCGGCAAAGCGCTCGCCGTATCGCTTCTGAGGATAGGGACGTCGGGGAGGGTGGCCGCTACGGCGGGATTGATATGAAGGGAAGTTGCCGTCATCTGGTCGATGCTCCCGGTAACGGCGAAGCCTTTGCGCTTTTGGTATCGTTTTATGGCGGCCGCGAGCTCGGGGCTGTCCTGGCCGTCCACATTCCCGAAATAAAGATTCCGCTTCCGCAGCTCCTCCTGGGCCTGACGGACCTGTTCGTCCGCCCGAACTAGTCCGGGGAGCGCCAGCAAACAGAGACAAAGAAGGACCCTGATCATCCAGTGTTTAATCGTATGGAAATTATAGATCGGTTGCCTGCCAAAACTTCCGAAATGCGCCCGGCCAATTCCGGTCGATTACCTTTCGCCGCGCCGTTTCCCCCATCCGGGATCGTAACCCGGCATCGGCCGTAAGTCGGTTAATAGCCCGCGCAAAATCCTCGGCGTCGTGCGCTTTCGTCACGAACCCGGTCGTCCCGTCGTCCACGAGTTCCTTCGGGCCCCCAAGATCGGACACAATCACCGGCAAACCGGAGGCCTGCGCTTCCAGGATCACGTTGCCAAAGGTGTCGGTCGTGCTCGGGAAAACGAAGACATCAGCCGACGCGTAAGCTTTCGCCAGGGCCTCGCCCTTGAGGTAGCCGAGGAACACCGCCTCCGGCAAAGCCGCTTCAAGGGTCTTTGTGTAAGGACCGTGGCCCACCAGGAAAAGTTTCACGGGGTGGCCGGTTTCCCGAATCTTTTTGTAGGCGCTCACCAGGATATCCAGGTCCTTTTCCTTCGAGATTCGTCCCACGTAAAGCAGCCGGACTTCTTTGCCGTTTGTGCCTGACCCTGGCCAG
>DATLNB010000084.1:0-20107 GCA_035536995.1 Chthoniobacterales bacterium
ATCACTCCATCACTCCATCACTCCATCACTCCATCACTCCATCACTCCATCACTCCATCACTCCATCACTCCATCACTCCATCACTCCATCACTCCATCACTCGACCGCTCTCCCTACTTCCTGCTCTCCAATTCGAGATCCACCTCGTGCAACCGCCAACCCTTGCCATCCAACCGGAACCGCAGCTTGATCCCTTCATGGTCGAGGGTGAACTCGCGGGGGCCGGTGAAGAAGGCGCGGCGGGCGATCGACCAATCAACCGGGCGGGGAGATTCGGCCAGGCTGGGCAGGGCTGAGATCGAGCTGGCGTTCCGGATCGGGTTTGGATCGGCAATGAGCGCGGCGAGGCCTTCCGGGGTGATATACATATCGATCAATTGCCCGAGCGGATCGTTCGCCGCTGCGGTCAGGAATTGGGCGACGAGATCGTTCTGGTTCGACGCATTTTTCTTGAGCACGCCTTCGAAATGGTCGCGGATTTGTTGCTTGAGCGAGCCGCGGACGTCGCCGAAATCGACCCGGGCCGCGATCGCGTCCATGTCGTGAGCCCGGAGCGCCTCGCCGAACCGCCAGACCGAGTAGTAAGGCGCCGCCGCGTAAAGCAGCAGCACGACGACCGCGATGGCAACGACCAGTCCGAGGCGAGAGCGGCGCGGAGGCGGTGCGGGAGTGGTGATGGTGAGGGCAGGATCGAGTTCACGCATTGAGGAAGACGGTCGGTGAGGGAGCGGCGGGGGGAAAGTAGGATTTAGGAAGTAGGAAGTAGGAAACGCTGAGGTGGCCCTGCCGGGCGAAGTCTTGGCGAGGGCGGGTGGTCGGCGGTTCCAGCGCCAAAGGTGCGATATCAATTTAGCCTGGGGCAACGCCCCAACGCTGAGGTTGGCTTGCCGGGCGAAGCCTTGGCGAGGGCGGGTGGTCGGCGGTTCGAGCGCCAACGGCGCGATATCAATTTAGCCTGGGGCAACGCCCCAGGGGGTGGCGCGAGGTTATGGGGAGGAGCGCTGAAGGCGCGATTCATGGATGGACGTTGCTGCGACCGAAGATGAATCGCGCTTTCAGCGCTGACGCGTCCCGGGAGACCGTTATCCTGGGGCGTTGCCCCAGGCTGTCGTTGCGTCGCGCCGTTGGCGCTCCCGGCGGGGGGAAAGTAGGAAGTGGGATATTGGAAAGTAGGATTTAGGAAGTAGGAAGTATGAAACGCTGAGGTGGCCCTGCCGGGCGAAGCCTTGGCGAAGGCGGGTGGTCGGCGGTTCGAGCGCCAAAGGCGCGATATCAATTTAGCCTGGGGCAACGCCCCAGGGGGTGGCGCGATATTACTGGAAGGAGAGCACTGAGGGACGTCCCCGGGCGTCCACAATTACGCGCGCTCTCCGAGGACGGCACAGCGGCCGTCCCTCCACGCAAGCGGCAGCAGCACGTCCCGTGACCTCAGCGTTTCCTACTTCCTAAATCCTACTTCCTACTTTCCCCCTCTCTACTTCCTACTTTCTCTCTCTCTACTTCCTAATTAGATTCCTCCCCTATGCCGTACAAGAATCTCACTCCGCCGCAGGGCGAAAAGATCACCCGAACCCAGACTCTGAACGTGCCGGACCGGCCAGTCATTCCGTTCATCCGGGGGGACGGGACCGGGCCCGATATCTGGGCGGCGAGCGAGCGGGTCCTCGATGCCGCGGTCGAGAAAGCTTACGGCGGGAAGAAAAAAGTCGTCTGGTTCGAGGTCTTCGCCGGGCAATCCGCCAAGGACAAATTCGATGAATGGCTCCCGGAGGACACGGTGGAGGCGTTCCGCGAATACCTGGTTGGGATCAAAGGGCCGCTGACCACGCCGGTGGGCGGCGGGATCGCTTCGCTCAACGTCGCGTTGCGGCAGTTGCTCGATCTCTTCGTTTGTCTCCGGCCGGTCCAATATTTCGAAGGCGTCCCCTCGCCCGTGAAGCGCCCGGAAAAAGTGAACATGGTGATCTTTCGCGAGAACACGGAGGACATCTACGCCGGGATCGAATACCGCGCGGGAACACCCGAGGCGGCCAAGGTCCTGGGTTTCCTCGAGAAAGAATTTCCCAAGGCGTTCGACAAGGTCCGTTTCGGAACGAAGGAAAAGGCGAGCGAATTTTGGAAACTGGTCGGCGCGCCGGAGAAAGACGACGTGATGGTGGGCGTGGGGATCAAGCCGGTCAGCCGATCGGGCAGCATCCGGTTGATCCATAGCGCGATCAGCTACGCGATCCAGAACCAGCGGAAGAGCGTGACGCTGGTTCACAAGGGCAACATCATGAAGTTCACGGAGGGCGCCTTCCGCGACTGGGGTTACGAGATCGCGAAACAATATTTCGGCGCGGAAGAGATCGACGGCGGGCCTTGGTGCAAGATCCCGATGGGCAAGCCGGGCGCCGGGATCGTGATCAAGGACGCGATTGCCGACATCACTCTGCAGCAGGTGCTGACCCGGCCGGATGATTTCGATGTGATCGCGACGTTAAACCTGAACGGCGATTATTTGAGCGACGCGCTGGCCGCGCAGGTGGGCGGGATCGGGATCGCCCCGGGCGGGAACATTAATTACATCACGGGCCACGCCGTATTCGAAGCGACCCACGGGACCGCCCCGAAGTACGCGAACCAGGACAAAGTGAATCCCGGGTCAGTGATTTTGTCGGGCGAGATGATGTTCCGTTACATGGGCTGGAACGAAGCCGCCGACCTGATTCTCAAAGGCTTGAACGGCGCCATCGCCAGCAAACGCGTGACCTACGACTTCGCGCGCCTGATGGACGGCGCGACCGAGATTAAGTGCAGCGAGTTCGGGGATAACGTGATCGAGAATATGTAGTGGGGCGTTGCAGGGTGGCATAGGTCCTATAGGTCATATACGACCTATTGGTCTAGCGCGCAGTCTACTTGATGTTATAGATCTCCACCAACCCCACGCCCGTGGTGTTGTTCTTCCCGCGGACGATCACCGTATATGCATCCGGGATAACCGTGCGCACCATCGCGGATTCCAGGTCGTGGCTTGGTGGGATCCCGGTAGCTTCGATATCGGTGCGCTGGTTGTCTTTCCAGTTGTCGTTCGTGGCCACGGTGGCGCCGTTGCGGTCGTGGAGCTCGAGGAAGGTGTCGTCCAACGCATTGGGCAGGCTGTTCTTCAGCGATGGCCCGATCGCGCGGACCAGGATCTTTGTGTTATCAGGGTGGTTGCCGGCAATGAACCCGCCAATCAGGACATTGTCATTGGTCTCGACGAACCCGCGGGTGCTGATGTTCGCGAGAATCGAATTGGCTGATGGATTCAGGTCGTAGGCTTCCACCAGGCCAATGCCGGTGGAGTTATCCTTACCCCGAACGACCGCAGTGTAACTGCCTCCATCAAGGGTGCGAACGATCGCGGACTCCTTATCGTCCTCGGGCTGGAGCCCACTATTTTCAATCTCGGAGCGCTCGGGAGACTCTTTCCAGTTGTCGTTGGTTGTGATCAGCGCGCCGTTTTCATCGTGCAATTCCAGGACGGGATCGGCCAGCCGGCCGGGGAGCGGCGCATTGCCGGACTTCACGGAAGGACCGAGGGCGCGGAACAGCACCTTCTTGGGATCGTTCCCGGTGATGATCACGCCGGCAATGAGGACGTTGTCCCCTGTCTGGACGCGCAGGCGCGACGAGATGTTGAGGAGCTGAGCTGGTGACGGTGAAGCGGTTGGCGTGGCCGTCGGGGTAGCAGTCGGAGTTGCCGTGGGTGTGCCGGTTGGAGTGGGTGAAGCGGTCGCGGTCGGTGTAGGGCTCGGGGTGCCGGCGGGGCTCGGTGTCGCGCTCGGCGTTGGGGTGGGAGTAGGAGTGGCGCCGGGTGTAGCTGTAGGTGTCGCTGTAGGTGTCGCTGTAGGTGTAGCTGCAGGTGTAGGTGTGGGGGTGGATGCCGGTGTTGGCGTTGGTGTCGGCGTGCCCGTTATGTCGTTGTCATGGATTGTCACCGTCGCGGTCTGGGGCGACCCAATCGAGCCGCCGGTTGCATCGGAAAGTGTGACGGTAAACGATTCGTCTCCTTCAATCGCGGGATCTTCGGTGATCGGGATGGTCACGGTCTGGCTCGGGGTTACCCCGCCTCCGTGGAAGGTGAGCTCACCGGATTTGGCGGTGTAATCGAGACCGTCCTGGGCCGTTCCATCGTGGGTAGCGTAGTGGACGGTGATATCGCTCAATCCCCCACCCGACCGGGTAACAGTAAGAGTTACGCTGCCGCCGTTCTCGGCCACGCTATAGGTCGGTGAGCTCCATTGCACCGCCGGATCCACGGTGATGACAACCTGCGCAAAATTGTTGCTCACCTGTCCGGCCGCGTCGGTCACGGTAAGGGTAGCGCCGTAAAAGCCCGCGAAATTATAGACGTGACTGAACATCGGCGAGCTCTGGGTGACGGGCGGAGTTCCATCGCCGAAGTCCAGGGTGTAGGAAGCAATCGCGGCGCATACGCTGCCGCCATGCGATTGAGAGGCATCGAAGTGGACGCCGAGCGGCGCGGGCCCGGAGAGCGGCGTAGCGGTGAGGATCGCCACTGGCAGCTGCGTGCTGCAGGCAAGATTTCCCGCGACCGTGTAGTTCACTGAGCCGGTCGTGGTGTCCACATTCTGGACTGAGCCCAACTGGGTTACACCGGCGATGTTACTTAACGCGGCGCCTGCTCCTAGAGTAACGGTGAAGTCCGGAGTAGCGCCGGTATTCGTCGGCCCAAAGAACTTGAGCGGGGCCGAGGTATCGACCTTCAGGAGGATGGTTCCATCCGGCAGATGGCTTCCGGTGACCGGGCAGGAAGCGACGTTCGGCCGGCCGCACTGGATGACCTTCGCGTTGTTCCCATCGATGTAACCGTAGTTGAAGTCCGGCGTCGGACTCGCCTCGGTATCCATCTGGACAAAGAGAGTGTTGTTTGTTCCGGGCGCCTTGAACGTGATCATCCAGGCCGCGCCGGGCGGCGGAGCCGGAGCCAGAGTTTGCACCTTCATGAGCAAGGTGAGCGATCGATCGACACAGGCGGCGAATGGCTCGCCAATCGCGACTCGCCGGATGTCTTCCTGGGAATTCAGGGTCGGACCGCCGGTCTGGTCGCCGGCCGGATCGAGAAGCTGGGTCAAATACGGGAAGACGCAGGTACTCTCCGCGGGCTGGATCCCATCGACGTTGAGCTCGCGGCAGAACTCGCTTTCGCCGGTGGCGTTCACCGCGGTGACGCGATAAAACCAGTTCGAGCCATTAGACGCAGTGGTGTCGAGATATTTGGTGGTGGCTGCACCCGTGACAAAGGTGAGGAATGCTTCGTTCCCGCTGGCCGTGCCGCGATAGACATTGTAACCAAGGATCGGCGAACCGCCGTTGTCCGGTTCCCGCCAGGAGACCAGGACGCCCGGAGCGGGATCGGAGACGCGAACCGCAGACAACAGTTGCGGCGCGCCCGGAGCGGCAGGCTCAACCGGATCGAATTGCTGGAACAACCGGCGCCCGCCCGATTGGCGCGCGATCACGCCCTTGGAATTGTTTGACTGGGTGGTGTTCTGGTCGTTGGCGCAATTCACGCAGCCATCGGCGTAACCAACGAGCACGCGTCCCTGGGCATCAACATCGATGCCGATGAAGTCGAGTAGATTGCGTCCTCCCGAGCAACCCGTGCCTAACAAACAGATGCCGCCGATCTGGACCGGATCGACCGGGGTTTGGTCGGTCAGGATCCAGCTCTTCCCGCCGTCATAGGTGTGGGCAATGTAAAGA
Organism: Chthoniobacterales bacterium; assembly: GCA_035536995.1. Lineage (GTDB taxonomy): Bacteria > Verrucomicrobiota > Verrucomicrobiia > Chthoniobacterales > UBA10450 > AV80. Next base: position 5,756 of record DATLNB010000084.1, read on the forward strand.
TGCCAGACCTGTTTGCCGGGATAGAAGGCTGGATCAGTCCCGAGGAAAGCGAACGCGGCGCGGTTATCGTCGCCCGCCACCATCGCGGCGAAGACACATTTCTCGACCCCGAGGATGGAGCTGACATCGATATCGTCCTGCCAGGTGGCGCCTTCATCGGGCGAATGGGCGGCGTGGGCGTGGCCATCGGAGCTGACCCATCCCAGATAAAGCGTATTCGGGCCCTGGCCGGCCGGTTTACCAACATTGTTCTGGCCGATGCCCACCGCGGGATCGGCGCTGCCTGTGCTGCCGGGCACACTTTGATGAGTCCAGGTAACGCCGTTGTCCTTGGATAAGGCGACACCTACTACTCCGAGCTCCGGCCCGGTTCCTTCCGCGCAGGCAGAGTTAGGAACGTAAGCTGTGCCTTGCGGCGAGACTTTGAGGTGACCATGAATCCCGCCGGCACAAAGGTTGGGCGGAAAGATCGGAACGCCCGGCCCGAAAGTCACGCCGCCGTCGTCGCTCCGGGAGCAGCTCGCGTTTTCCACTCCGAACTGGGAGCAATAGTAAGTGGCGTTAGGATAGGCCGGCGGTGGCGGCGTGGGAACCGGAGCGTGGAATGGTCCGCCGCCCAGAGTCTCATGGTCCGGTCCGGCGGGAGGTCCACCGGCGACGAACGAAACCCAGGTTCCACCATCGTCATCGGAGAACGCAGCGGCGCTGCTCCCGGCGGCGAGTTGCAGCGCAAAAACCCGTCCGGGCGTTTTCGGCGGTGGATAGCTCAATCCCAGTTGGACGGTGCTGAAGTGATCGACGAATCCAATTGGATCCAGCCCGGTCACGATTGGAGAATTCGTGTCTTCCCACAGATTGACTGCGGGCGAAGAACAATCGTCAAAGTTCGCGCGCCACTGGTCGTTGACGGCGGTGAAAAACGCCACCCCGCCTGTGTTGACCTTGTCATGTTTCAGCGCCTGCACGTTAGGATTCCAGTCCACCCCGATGGAAGGTTCGCCGGCCGAGTTAGCCTGGTTTGGTCCGGATGGATAATTGATATAGCGCGGCGGCGCGCCCGGGCCCTGGTTCGCGGTCGGATACTTGGGAACGAGTTTGACACTGGCGTTGAAAACGCTGGTCCCGGCCGAGAACACGGCGAGAAGCCGATACTTCGTGCCGTCCGCCGGGATAGGAATGGTTAACGTGGCCGGATCGGAATATCCGATGTTGGCGGCGATCAGGTTGGCGTTGGTGATCGGGCCGTCCTTCATCAGGAAGATATCGGCATCAACATTGACGACCGGCCATTGCACGGTCCACGTCAGGTTATGAGTAGCAGCCAGGCTGCTCGCGTTGACCGTGAGCGAGAAGCTGCTGCAGGAATTCGGGGCGCTGCAGATAGGAACACCGTTGACCAGGTGAGTTGGGTTAGTTGCCAATGGGCCATCGGTGTAAGTGATGGTGAGATTGGCAGGACTCAGCGTGCCGCTCGCCGGGACGGGATCCGCGACGCTGAAAGTAGCCAGGACAAGACCGGCCAAAACGAAGACGAGGGCGATCAGGCCGCGTGGACCCACGAGAAGACGACGGAATTGCTTTACCATGGTTTGTTCAGGCTAGTTACTAAGTTTGTAAGCCTCCGCCAAGCCTATACCGGTAGTTCCGCCAACTCCGCGAACGATCGAGGTATAGTTACCTGGCGATAAAAGCAGGAGAATCGCGCTTTCCCGGTCGTCGCTCGGGGCCAGACCAGCGGCCTGGATCTCGGCCGCATTCGGGCCGGTCTTCCAATCGTTGTTGGTTTGCATCAATGCGCCGTTCCCGTCGTGCACTTCGAGCGTTGGATCCTGGAGCGAACCGGGCAGTGGACCATTGTTACTCTGAAGCGACGGCCCGAGGGCGCGGAAGACCACTCGCTTCGGAGTACCGCCACGCAGGATCAAGCCGTTGAACAGGACGTTGTCGCCGGTCTGGACGTCGGCTCGGACGGAAAGGTTGCCGAGCTCGGCCGGATCGCTCGAGCTCAGGTCGTAGAGCTCGACAAGGCCGATGCCGGCGGAACCATCCGCGCTGCGAATGATCGCGGTGTAACCGCCCGGCTCAAGGCGCTTGATGATGGCGGCCTCCTTGTCATTGGAAGGCGCCAGCCCCGACTGCTCGATTTCCGCTTCCTGGCCGGTGCGCCAATCGTCATTAAACAGGGCGGCGCTGCCATTGGCATCGTGCAGCTCGAGGACCGGGTCCTGCAAGCGACCTGGCAACGGCGAGCCATCGCCGGCTTTCAGCGAAGGTCCGATGGCGCGCGCCATGATGCGCTTGGAGCTGGAACCGGAAACAATGAAACCGCCGATACCGACTTTGTCCTGGGTTTGGGTGAAGACACGGCCCGCGATATTGAGGAGTTGCACGTTGACCGGCGTAGCAGTTGGCGTCGCTGTGGGTGTGGCGGTTGGAGTAGCTGTCGGAGTAGCAGTGGGCGTGGCCGTGGGCGTCGCCGTTGGGGTTGCCGTGGGAGAAGCAACGGGGGTCGGAGAAACGCCCGGGCTCGGAGTGGCCGAAGGTGTGGGCGTCGGCGTAGGAGTTGGGGTAGCGACGGGAGTAGGTGTCGGTGTAACTCCCGGCGTGGGTGTAGGAGTAACGCCCGGGCTCGGTGTAGGTGTTGGGGTCGGTGTTGCTACGGGGGTTGGGGTCGGCGTCACTCCGGGCGTAGGTGTTGGGTTTGGTGTTGGCGTCGGCGTCGAGCTCGGTGTTGGCGTAGCGGCAGGTGTGGGCGTCGGCGTAGCAGCAGGAGTCGGAGTTGGTGTAGGCGTGGGCGTAGGCGAAACGGCCCCCCCCACCGTGATGACGACTGCGTCCGTGTTCTGGCTCACTGCTCCCCGGGAATCGGTCACGACCAGGGTCGCGTTGTAAGTGCCGGGACTGTTGTAGGTGTGCTGAACAACCGGCGCTCCACTGCTCACCGGAGGAGAGTCATCGCCGAAATTGAAAGTGTAGTTGACGAGGGTGTCGCTGAAATCGGGGTCGAACGATTGCGTGCCGTCGAAGGTCACGGTGAGCGGCGCATTGCCGGAAGTAGGATTCGCCTCGAGCACCGCGGTCGGCGGCGTGTTCCCAATCGCCGGACACGGAAGATTGCCAGCTACCGTGTAAGTTGCGGGCGGATAACTGTTGTCAGTCTGCGCTTTGACAAAGGTGTGGTCCACGAACGCGTTAGAGCGATGCAGCGTCGAGGTTTCCGGACCATCCCCGGTGAAGGTACGTCCACCCATTGCGCCCAGCAGATCACCAGGCACCGGATTACCGACGCCGCTCTTCGGCACAAAGATGGTGATGGTTCCGTCGGGCTTGAAATTACTTTGAGGAAGGGCAGGGACGGAGGTTTGTTCGGTAATGACAAAGACCGCGGGCACTCCGGCATCGGCCAGCTGGCCGTATTGGAAAGTCGGCGCACCGCTCGGGCCGGTCTTCATCCCGGCGTAAAATTGCTGGCCAGGTGAGGCAGGCGAGTTCCAGGTAATTCTCCACCGGCTGTTTGGCGGAACGGTTGAAAGATCGTTGACCTTCATCTTGAACATGAAGTTGCCGGGGCTCGAGGCCGGCTCGCCGACGGCGACGTAATCGATCAAGAGCGAAGGCGGGGTAGTAAGTCCCCCGCTCGCTTCAGGATGGCTCGGCTCGTTCTTGTGAATGACGACACCCAGGCAGCCATCGCCAAGGTACGGCGCCGCTACCTCGTTATTCGGACACGAGCTTCCAACCGCGTTAAGGGCGATGACCTTATAGTAGTAAGTCTTGGTTGTGTCGGTCGCGGTAAGGTCTTCATAGGTCCCGCCTGTTTGTGTGCCCTGAACGGTGGTGAGCAAGGTCTCGCCGTTCGGCTGAGTTCCGCGCCAGATTTCGTAACCCAGAATCGGAGAGTTCCCGGTGTCCGCCTCCGACCAGGCGAGACGGACGACATTGCCGATTCGCACCTGTGTGACAGAGGGCATCCCAGGCGCCTCGGTCGTAATCTGCGGATCTTTCCCCTGGAGCAGGCGGCGCCCGCTGGACTGCCGGGCAATGGTTGCGGTGACCGTGTAAGCGTTGCCGGTCGCATTCGGCGAAGCCTGGGCGCAATTTCCGCCTTCGCAGCCGTTGACGTAGCCGACTAACACCCGGCCGTCGCGGTCGATCGTCATATCGAAGAAGTCGAGGAGGTTACGGGTAATGTTAGCGCCACCGCCGCGCAGCAATCCGCTCCGTTGCATCGGCGCCTTGGGCGTGACGTCTGTGGTGGTCCAGTGCTGGCCGCCATCGAAAGTGTGGGCGACATACAGGTGCCACTCCCCTTTGAAGTCGTCCGAATTGGAATCGCCGGTTCCGGTCGAACCATAAAAGCCAACCGCGGCCCGCCCGGCCGTCCCAGCTACCGCCGCGGGAAACGCAACCTGCTTCAGGCCGAACTGCGAGCTGACGTCGAAAATATTTTGCCAGGTCGCGCCGTGATCGTCGGACGTAGCAACTGCCGCGACCGATCCATTGACCGCGCCGAGGAAATAGAGGCGGCCGTTGTCATCGACGTGGATGGCCGGATCGCTGCCGACACCGGACCCGCCCGGATTCGCAACCGGCACCGGCCGCACCGTCCAGGTAACACCATTGTCCTCCGAGACGACTACCGCCTGCCTGGACGTCGCCCCGCAATCAGGGTTAGGCACGTACACGGTGCCATCCACGGGCGAGACTTTCACGTGGCCATGGAGGCCGCCGCAATCGAGCAGCGTATAAAGCGGGACGGACGGACCGTAGTTCAAGCCACCGTTATCGCTCCGGGAACAGAACGCTGTGGCGATGTCCTGGGAACAATAATAGATGGCATAAGGATAGACTGTTCCCGCTGGCCGCGGCGGCACTGGGGTGTGATAAATCCCCCCACCCATCGTTTGATGATCGACTCCCGAGGCAAGTCCGCCCGACTGAGTAGGCACCCAGGTCATGCCATCATCATCGCTGTAAGAGATTTTGACCGTGTTAGGACTCAGCAGGGTCAACTGGCAGCTAAAGACGCGGCTGGCCATGCCGAGAGGAGTGTTGAAGCCACGGTCGGTAAATCCTATCGGATCCGAATCGACCGCAACCGCCGTCGGCGCGGCGCGGTTGGCCCAGGTCGCGGACACGCCGCCGGCCGGACACGTTTCGTTAAAGGTAACAAACAAGGTTTGCAGGCCGGATTGAAAGTTCTCCACGCCGGTGACCCAGTTGCTTCCAACAGAAGGTTCGCCGGCGTTGCGGCCCATGTATTCAACGGAGTTCGGTTGCTGTCCTGCCTCCGTAGTCTTCACGGGAACCAAAGCACCGGGCGCCGTGAAATTTTCGTAACCGATCTTCGCGCCGGTATCGGCGGGGGCCACTGGAATCGGTGTCGGCGCGACTTGCGCGTGGAGAGTGCCTGACGGTCCGTCGTGGAGAACGTTGCTGTTTACTGCGAGCACGACGAGCGCAACGCTGCAGATAAAGAAGAGTCCGCCCAGGGCAGCGCGGCCGGTCGTGGAAGCAGGGTGTTTTTTCATAAGGGTATAGCGGAGTAGCGGGCGCTGAGGGGCAAAAAGGAGCGCAGCGAGACAAAGGGGAACGGCGCGCGCGGACTACGAACGTCCGCGTTGAAACGGAGCTTCTTCGGCATCGGGACTTAGGGACGGGAGCGGGCAAACTCCACTTTTGATTCGAAGGCGGCGTCCCCGGGCGGATGCCCGTTGACGAAGGAAAAGGGCGAGCGACGCGAGATTAGGGCCGCGAGTCCGCTGAAAAGCGCGCGAAAATTACCGCACTGTAATCTAAAGGGCGGTTTTCGCGCTTAAGGGACGTTGAATACCTCAACCAGACCCACGCCCGTCGAATCGTTCTTGCCGCGAACGATCGCGGTATAGCCCGCGGGCGCGGCGGTAAGATATAGCGCACTTTCATGCGGATCTTTGGGAGCGAGGCCTGCGGCGGTAATCTTCGCCGCGTCGGGACCAGTCGCCCAATCGTCGTTTGTTGCCACGGTCGTTCCACTCTGATCGTGCAATTCCAGAACCGGATCCTGCAACGCTTCAGGCACACCGAGGCTGCTCAAGCTCGGGCCGAGCGCCCGGATGACAAAGTTACCGGTCGACCGATTATTCGGTCCGGCAATGAAACCGCCGATGAGGACGTTATCGCCGGTCTCGACCCGGGCGCGGGTGCTAATGTTAGCCAGCTTCGAGTCAGCCGGCGCCTCGAGGTCGTAAACTTCCACCAAGGCGATGCCAGTGGTGTTCGCCTTTCCGCGCAGTATCGCAGTGTAGGCGCCCGGATCCACGGTGCGGAGGATTGCCGATTCGCGGTCGTCCGCCGGCGCCAGGCCACTGTTTTGAATGGCGTTGCGCTGCGAATCTTTCCAATCGTCGTTGGAAAGGAGGAGCGCGCCGTCCTTGTCGCGAAGTTCGAGGGTCGGGTCATCCATTCGTCCCGGAAGCGGTGAATTATTTGCGGTTAGCGATGGACCAATTCCGCGGATGAGCACGCGCTTGGGCGCGTTGCCGTTAACGATGAACCCGCCGATCAAGACGTTGTCACCGGTCTGGACCCGGCTGCGGGTCGAGATGTTGAGGAGCTGCGCCGGGCTGGCCGTTGGCGTCGGGGTTGGTGTCGGCGTGCCGCCCGGTGTCGCGGAAGGCGTAGCTGCGGGTGTCGCCGTAGGTGTAGCGGTCGGTGAAGCGGTTGGTGTCGCCGCAGGCGTAGCGGTCGGTGAAGCTGTTGGTGACGGCGTGGCTGTCCCGGAAGGCGTTGCACTAGGTGTCGCCGCGGGCGTTGCCGTTGGCGTAGGTGTAGTCGCCGGTGTGGGTGTCGGTGTTGCGCTTCCTGCCGGTGTGGGCGTAGGCGTGACAGCCGGTGTCGGGGTCGGTGTTGCGGTTCCCGCGGGCGTAGGCGTCGGTGTTGGAGTGACCGTTGGGGTTGGCGTCGGGGTCGGCGTTACGCCAGCAATCGGAGTCGGCGTAACGGTCGGCGTTGGAGTTGCGGTTGGAGCTGGAGTGCCCGCAGGACTTGGCGTCGCAGTTGGCGTTGGTGTTGGCGTCGGTGTGGCGGTCGCACCCGGTGAGGGCGTCGGGGTCGGCGTTGGACCTACGCCGGTCCCACAGGTTGGAAACTTGAAGCTGCCAATCCGCGTTCTCCACGCGGCGCCCAGGAGCGCGTCGTTCTCCTCGATGTACTCATTCGTGTACCAAAAAGTGCAGTCATCGGTCGGGTCGATGGTGAGCGCGCTGTAATCGCCCCACCGATTCCGGAATGGGAAAACGCCGGTCTGGATTTCAATCCCCTGTCCGGGGAAAAGAATCCCCTCGCCCTGCGCAAGTTGGTTCAAGGGATCGCTTGCCAGGCGGCCAGCGTAGTGAAGCGATGGGAACGTGTTGGGGCCGGAGGCGGTGTAACCGATGGCAATATTCCCGTCGCGATCTATTCCCGCGCTTCCCATCCAGCGCCAGAGCGGGTTGGCTGGGTCTTGGAGCGGCGCGAACGTGCTTTGTTGAAAGACTGTCGGCGTGGTGCTGAGGCCGCGGAGCTCATACCAGCGAACGCCGTTCCGGCCGACGCCGGTGGACGGATCCGGTGGCGTGTCGGCAGTATGCTGGACGATCATGGATTCGTGGTCGCCGAAGTTGCGGTAAACGACCCGGAACATGAGCCGGTCGCCCAGGACATCGAGATACTGCGGCGGCTGCGGTGGATTAACTTTTTGGGGACTGCAGTCGTTAGGCCCGTTCTCGATCTGGCAGGCGGAAGCGATGTAATCGGCAATCGGCAGAGTGAAATTGGGCTGGCCCGCCTCCCCCGTGTATTGGCCCGCAATAGTCGGATGCGGCGCGGCCGTTGTCGAACCGACACCGAAAGTCGACTTGGTTGGATCGTTCCAGTCCACGTGAAACTTCCAAATCCGCATCACGTCGTGGAGGCCGGCGGCGGGCGGCGTGTTTGGCTCGTTCGCGTCCGTCACTTCGGCGAAATAATTCGGGGACCCGGCCGGAGGCAGAGTGGTGCCGTCAAGGCTGGCGGGTAACTGTCCAAAGGGAGTGTAGGTATTGGTAAGCAGGGGGCTCTCATCGAAGAAGACGAAACGGGCCGGCTGCCCCAGGAGCATCTTCGGCCGCTCGAAAGCCCAGGCCCCGGCCACGACCGAAGCGGTAGGGTCGTTCGGGAACAGGTGCGTGCTCATGTAATAACCATCCGGCCAGAGCGCGATGTGAGGGTAATCATGGAAGACGTCCGGGCTTTGATCGAACTGGTAAAGGTAATAGGGACCAGTTGGGTCCGGCGTCTGGGAGATGGCGATACACTCGGCGTAATTCTCCGTGCTTTCCTGGACGGTGAACTGACTGACCAGCCACCGGTCAGCAAGCTGATCGTAGAGCACGATCGGGTCGCCGTTATTGTGGGTTGCGCAAATCGTGTTGGGCACACTCGACCAAAGAGTGTTGATCGCTTTCGGAGCGGAAAGAACGGCGCCGGTCTTACTGTAAACAGCGATATGCGAGTTAACCATCTGGACGTAATGGTTCGGTCCGACGGCACCAACGGTGTCCGGCGGCAAACAGTTTCCGCACGAATTGCCCACGGACATTCCCTCAAAGGTGGTCTTTGGCGTCGGCATGGCGTCGGGGGCGGCGAGTTGAACTACCGCATCTGTCTCCTGCGGATTGCGCGGTAATTGAGGCAGGCGGCTTGCCGGTGTTTGCGGCTCCGGTTGTTCAACCCAGGCGGAGAAAGCATTCGCGGCCGGCAAATCCCGGAGCGGACTGGAGAGAACCGCGGTTACCGCGTCGCTAACGAAAGGTGTAAGGGATTGAGCCGGCGCGAGGGGCGCGTTGGCCTGCCGCCCGGCCGCGGCCGTCGGAGTAAAGTTTCGTGGCGGAGGGCCCCCGATGCCGTAGCGCGCGAGGACGCGGTTAACTGATCCGAGAACATTAAGTTGGGGAGCACGAGGGCGCTCGGCGCGGTCGGGATCGGCGGCGAAAGAGTCAGGAGCACGCGAATCTGTTTTCGCGCGATGCAACGCACTCTTCTCTGACTTGGATTCGCCGGTCGCGTCCCATCCGGCGAAGCCCAGCAGGAGGCCGGCGGAACACAATAAGAATCCAATGAACAGTTGGGGCCGATAGAACGCAGCCCGACTCGCGGATTTTCTATGCATAGAGGATCTCCTTTTTGGGGAGGGATGATGCAGGGACCATAAGAGAATCGGGCGTAGCCCGGCTCTTTGGATGCCCGCCACCACCGACAAAGTTTTCCGCGGCGCGGCAGAAAGAGGACGAAAAGGCCCAGCTTTTCGGCGCTACGTCCCTCTCTTAACGGAGGTTATAGATTTCGACCATGCCAGCGCCGACGCCGCCGTTTTCCCGGGGACGGCACAGCGGCCGTCCCTCCAAACTGTGATCGCATGGCCGGGATCACCGATCCCGGCTACCACCGGCGTCAGAGCCAATGTTGCCCCTCGTTCCCAAGCTCCAGCTTGGGAATGACGTTGTCTTCGAAGCTTTGCTTCGGACGGCTTGTCACGGATCGAGCGCTGCCGAAGCCGGAGCTTCGCAGACAAGTGCGTTCCCAAGCTGGAGCTTGGGAACGAGGAGCGAAGGATTGCCGCTTGCGCTGGAGGGACGCCCGCTGTGGCGTCCAAACGTATTCAGATTACGCGCGTTTTCCCGAGGACGGCACAGCGGCCGTCCCTCCAGACTGTGATCGCGTGGCCGGGATCACCGATCCCAGCTACAACCGGCGTCTGAGGCAATGCTCTCCGTCGCGCGACTACCGCGGTTTCAACCGCCCGCGCTTAGCGAATGTTATAAATCTCGACCACGCCGATGCCGCTGCCGGTCGCGCCGCGCAGGATCGCGGTGTGGCCGCCTGGGTTCACAGTGCGGAGGATCGCAGACTCCAGATCGTGGCTCGGTGGGATACCGGTCCCCTCGATCTCGGCCCGCTCGGACGAGTCCTTCCAGTTATCGTTTGTCGTTACGATCGCTCCGTTGGAGTCGTGCAGCTCAAGGACCGGATCGGCCAGCGTGTTTGGAACGCTGCCCTGGAGCGACGGACCAATGCCGCGGATCAGCACACTGGTCGGGCCGCTCTGGTTGCCGGCGATGAAGCCGCCAATCATGACGTTGTCGCCGGTGTCCACCAACCCGCGCGAGCTGATGTTCGCGAGCAGAGAATTGTCGGAGGCGAGATCGTAAATTTCTACGGAAGCGATGCCGGTCGAGTTATCTTTGCCGAGAACGACACTCGTGTAGGTCCCGGGGACAAGGGTCAGCAGGATGGCTGATTCGAGATCGTCGCCTGGCGCGAGTCCGCTCGATTCGATCTCGCTCCGCTGCGCTGAATCTTTCCAGTTATCATTAGCAAGGATCAGCGCGCCGTTACTGCCGTGGAGCTCGATCATCGGATCGGCCAGCCGGCCGGGAAGCGGACCGCCGCTCGCGGTGAACGAAGGTCCTTTGGCCAGGAGAAGCACTTTCTTCGGCGTGTTCCCGCTGATGATGAAGCCGCCGATGAGGACATTATCGCCGGTCAGGACCCGGGCGCGGGTGGAGATGTTGAGGAGCTGCGCGGGCGTGGGAGAAGGAGTTGGCGAAGGCGTCGGGGTAGGCGTAGCGGGCGGTGTCGGGGTCGGGGTTGAAGAAGGAGTGGCCGTCGGGCTGGCCTCAGGTGACGGGGTAGGTGTCGGGGTTGCGACAGGAGTAGGAGTAGGTGTGGCCGTTTCCCCCGGTGTTGCTGTAGGTGTAGGTGTCGCGGTTGACCCTGGCGTTGGGGTAGGAGTCGGTGTCGCGATGGGTGATGGCGTAGGTGTAGGTGTCGGAGTCGGCGTTGCCGGAGGCGCAGGTGTTGGGGTAGGTGTCGGTGTCGGAGTCGGCGTCGCCGGAGGTGTCGGCGTGGGAGTCGGAGTAGCGGCCGGACTTGGTGTCGGTGTGGGCGTTGGCGCCGCACCGGTCGGCAACGGCCAGACATAGGCGCCCCGGCCACGGGTCCAGACGGATAAGGTCGTGGCGCCGCGATCGATCTGAAGGTCCCAGATCATCGAGTGTGGCAATCCGTTCTCGAAGCGCGCCCAGACCGGCGAAGCGGCCGTGATGTCGTCCGTGTAATAGAGACCCCAGTCTGTTCCTGCGAAGACCTGGTTCGGGCGGTTCGGATTCACGATGATAGAATCGACCGGGATGTTCGGCAGGTTACCCGATTTATCCTGCCAGACCGCGGTGGCGCAGTTCGCGTTGCAATCGACCCGATAAACGTGCCCGGGCGTTGTCGGCGTGTTCTCATTGAAACCGCCGACGGCCGCATAACCAACCGGCGTGCTCGCACTGGGGACGGATGGATCCAGGGCGATGCCGAGAATCGGGCGGTTCGGCAAAACCGCATTCAGATTGGTTACGTTGACCCAGTTCGCCTGGCCCGCGACGCCCGTGCCCAGGTTGAATCCGATCCAGACGTTTCCGTCGTTCGTGCCGGCCATCGCCACGCTCTGATACTTCGGCGAATACTTCACCTGGTTGATGAAGGAACGGTCGCCCAGCGCACCCTTCGTCATGTTTTGTGTCGATGGGACGTTGGTGATGTACCAACTGCTGCCCGAGCTCATCGTGGCGTTCCCGCCCGCCACTGTTTCCCAGACCCGCGTCGTTCCCGCGATCAAATGACCGCAACCGCCCGGGACGCCGGCGGGCGCGCAATCGTCGCCTCCGGGAATCCCGCCATGAAACAGGTCGTAGGGCAGAATGAACGAGCGCGTTTCACTTGAGGGCCAGGTGCGCACAGTCGACCACGTCGCGCCGGACGCAGTGCAATTCGATACGCACCGGCTGATCGCGCCGTCATTTGAACCCTGGAAAAATCGTAAACTCGAGCCCGTCCCAACCGGATCGATCCGTCCATAAAACCCGTCGCCGCCCCGGCCGGTTTGCCATTGGACTGGGCCAGTCGGGGAGCCTGCGAACGTCACCGACATAGAGCCGTTGTCCTGCGATCCACCGTTGGCCTGCGGGTTCGGTGAAGTGGCGAAATTCCCGCTGATATCGCCGGAATAAAACTCGATGGTGTTCATCCCGCCATCCATGTTGAACCAGGTCGGATCGGTCGCGGGCGTAGCAGTGTTGGCGTCCGTCGTCGCGTGGACACCGCCATCGTTACCGGCCAGGAGGATGTTCGATGAGCCCGGGACGAAGGCGAGCGCATGCTGGTCCACGTGGACGCCTTTGTTCACCGTGTTGTAACCGCAGGTGAGGTCGTTCCAGGGCAGCGCCGCCGTCGCCGGCGTGGTTCCGTCCCACAACCAGATATCGAACGTGTCGAAGAAGACGCGGTTCGGATTGTTCGGATCGACCGTCAGGCCCTGGTCGTACCAATTCTGGGGATAATCTCCGTCGCCTCCTTCGCAATCCTTGAGCGAGTTGCCGTTCGAGTTCGGGATCGCCGTCCAGTTCGCGCCGCCATCGGTTGAACGATAAGCGCCGTGCTGGCAGCCTCTCGTATTATTGCAACCGGTGTTGGTGTTCGGCGTGATCGCCTGGACCTGCGCGTAAATGTAATTCGAATCGCTCGGCGCGACCGCGATATCGATCCGGCCCAGCTGATTGCCCACCCCGGCGCCGCCGTATGGCGTGCCGCTGGTCGCATTCGTCCCGGCCCAGCCGTTTGCGTTCGTCGTGATCGGAGTAAAATCGCTCGGGCATCCGTTCGCCGGCAACGTCCCCTTGTAAATGCCGTTCGCCCCGTTCTGGTCGAGGTTGTATTGCACCGTCGTCGAATATCCGCGCACCCCGATCGCGGCGATCACGCTGGTAGTCGCGCCGTTATCGATCAAGGCCAGGCCGGTTATGTCCTGGCGCATCGTGCTATGGCCGTTGGTCGTGCAGGGACCGACCCAGCTCGAGCCCGCGTCGTAGGAGAAAAAGAGTCCGGTCTTCGTCCCGGCGACAACGTTGTTGCTGTTATTCGGATCGACCCGGACCTTCCCCACTGCCTGGTATTGCGGGAACTGACCCGCCGGCAATGGCAGCCGTGGGCCGAACACATCCGCGCCGAGCAAAGTCCAGGTCGCGCCCGCGTTGGTCGATTTCAGGATGCCCTGGCTGCCCATCGAGAAGGAGCCGTAATTCAGGTCGCCCGTGCCGGCGTAAATCGTGTTGTGATTGTTCGGATCGATCGTCAGCGTATCCACGCTGATCGTGCTGAGAATCGGATCGTCCGTGACCGCGGTCCAGGTCGTGGAAGCCGTGCAGCAGTTTGTCGTTTTCCAAACGCCTCCACCGACTGTTGCCGCGTAGGCGACAATCGAGCCGTTGGTCGTCGTTGTCGGATCGATCACGATGTCGTTCACCCGCCCTTCCGTGAGCCCGTAGTCGAAGCAACCCGCGCAGCCCGTCATCCGCAGCGGCTTCGGACCGAGCGAGGTGAAGTTGACCGGATCGAGGGCTTGCGCCGCATCGGCAGCGTTGATTCGCAGGTTCAGCGTGCCTGCGCCAAAAGGCGTACTCCGCGCGAGAAGCTTGTCAGCCGCCGCTGCCTGGCGGACCCAGGAGGGATCGAAAAGTCCGGTCGGGTAAGTGACGCGGTTGTTCCATTCGGCTTCCAGGCGATCGAGGTCCTCCGATTCGCCGCTCTCTGAGTCGCCACCGGGCACCGGCATATAACGGTCCCGGGTTTCCTTCGCCGGCTGCTTTTCCGAGGCTGCGATCTTGAAGGCCGGCGACACGCCCATCATGGCGAAGCAGATCCCCGCGCTAAAAAGTAGGAACGCCAGGAAGACGCGCGGACGGAAGAGCTGTTTCATTGAGGCGATCGGACCGGGACGCTGAGCTTAGTTCGAAATAAAGGGTGCGGAGCGGATGTCAATTTTTCGTAACACGCGTATATCTGAACGGAGCGGCTCTGCGAGACAAGAGCAAAGCCCAACTAAAGTAATAAACCCACGCTCGAGGGGCCGAACGCGTCCGAAGCCAGTCAACGGTGAGAGCGCCAAAGGCGCGACATCAATTCGAGCCTGGGGCAACGCCCCAGGCCTCGGTCCGATTCCTGCCAATGAGCGCTGAAAGTGCGATTCTTGTTGGCTCCTCGCTCACCGAATCTGACTCGCGCTTTCAGCGCTCAGTCTTCTGAAATGACACTCATCCTGGGGCGTTGCCCCAGGCTATCGTTGACTCGCGCCGTTGGCGCTCGAGCCCGTCAGTTGCCCCTCGTTATCAAGCTCCCTCAGCACGCCGAAGCCTGGCGAAGGCGGCAGCTTGGTAACGCACTTGTCCCCGAAGCTCTGCTTCGTCTGCTCACACTCGACGAGACGCGCATTACGGCGACAGAGCGCCGTGCCTACAGCTTTCCTGCGCC
>DATLNB010000085.1:0-58317 GCA_035536995.1 Chthoniobacterales bacterium
CTTCTAGCGGGTTTACTTGGCCTCGGCCAACTTTTTCGAGGAACGCTCCTTCTTCTCCGTTTTCGGGCGAAGCTTCTGGTAATGCTGCCGGTAAACTTCCGGATCGAGCTTGAACTTCGAGCGCAGTTTGGTGATCAGCTGTGAGTCGGCGTGGAAAATGAAATTCACGTAGTGCCCGGCATCGAGTTCTCCGGCCACGTAGGAAAACGGGCGCTTGTCCATCTTTTGGACCTGCTCGATTTCGGCGCCTTCTTTTTGAAATTCGGATTCGAGACGGTCGACCACGTCCTTCACAGTGTCTTCCCTGCCCTGCGTATTCAGCACGAGCAAAGCTTCATAACGATTCTTCATGATTCTTTGATTGGTCCGGCCGCGGGCCGGTCTGGTTCTGGATTTTTGTTGAACTGGTTCATCGCGGAAAGCAGGCCGTTGTCAATCGCGCATTTCACGGCTTCAGCCGCGCGAGCGACCGTCTTTTCCACCACCGGTTTTTCTTCGTCGAAAAACCGGCCGAGGACGTAATCGGTGGCGCCTTCTCTGGGCGGAGCCCCAATCCCGACCCGAAGCCGCGGGATATCCTCGGTCCCAAAATGGACGATGATGGACTCGAGGCCGTTGTGCCCGCCGGTGCCGCCGCCAGGCCGGAAACGCAGCCGGCCCAGCTCCAACGCCAGGTCGTCGAGAACTACGAGCACTTCCTCTGGCGCGATCTTGTAAAACTGCGCAACGGCCCCGAGCGGTTCCCCGCTTCGGTTCATGTAGCCGATTGGTTTGACCAAAATTCCCCACGGACCCTTTGCCCAGACCGCGTGCCAGGTTTTTTCGTGTTGCCAGGTGATACCCCAATCCGCGGCCAGCCGGTCCAGGACTGCGAACCCGATATTGTGACGGGTACCGTTGTATTCCGCGCCCGGATTACCCAGCCCCGCGATCAGGCGAATACCGGTTGTCGTGGACATGCGCGACTGGTGGATCGGCCGCTCCGCGGGCGATCGGCTACGGCACGGCTATCAACAAGCGTCCGGCGGCTGCCGGACTCGGTCCCCCTATTTCTTCTCCTTGTCGCCTCCGGCCGCGCCGCCTTCGGGCTCTTCCTTCTTCTCCTTGATGACTTCAGGGCCGGCCGCCGCTTCGGCCGCAGCCGCCACCGGCTCTTCTTCAACCGTCGGCGCAAGGACGGAGAAAGCCGTCAGGTCAGGCTGGATTCGGGTGCTGACGCCTGAAGGCAACTGGATTTCACGAACGTGAATCGCATCGCCGATATTCAGCGCTGAGACATCCACGCGAATGACGTCGGGTAGATCACGCGGCAAACACTCGATCGCGAGCGTGCGCAGGCTCTGCTCTAGAAGGCCACCCATGTTCTTGACGCCATTCGCGGTGCCCTGCGGCTCCAGCGGCACGTCAGCCTGGATGACTTCGTCCTGCGAGACAGCATGAAAATCAATGTGCAGGACGGCGCCGCCCAAGGGCGCATGCTGCACTTCCTGAACGAGCGCGAGCCGGCTTTTCCCTGCAATCTCCACCTCGACCAGAATGTTTTCGCCGGCGGCGTGGCTAAGCAGGGCATTGATTTCCCGCCTCGAGACCTGGAGCGCTTCCGGTTTATCTTTCGATCCGTACATGACCGCCGGGACGGCTCCGGTTGCTTTCAATTTCCGCACCGCTGAACGCCCGAGGGCAGTCCGCGGTTCCGCTGTAAGTTTTACCTGCTTGGCCATGGCTCAGTTCTTTCCGTCGTTATCAATCTTGAACAGCGATGAAACGGATTCGTCGTTATGGATTCGTTTCATGCCTTCACCGAGAAGCTCGGAGATGCAGAGCACGGAGGTCTTGAATCCTTCCACCGGCCGCACGGGCGTGCTGTTCGTGGTAATTAATTCCTCGATCTGGGAATTTTGCAACCGGGGAATCGCCACATCCACGAGGACGGCGTGAGCCACGCCGGCAAAGATATCAAGGGCGCCGCGGTCTTTCAGGACGGTGGCGGCGGAAGTAAGGGTGCCGGCCGTTTCGGTCAGGTCGTCAACCAGGAGCACGTCGCAACCTTCAACATCGCCGATCACGTAAAGCGCCTTCGTCTCGGTCGCGCTTTTACGCTGTTTCGCCACGATCGCCAGGTTCGCCCCGAGAGCCTGCGAATAGGCAGACGCCATCTTCAATCCGCCGACGTCCGGCGAGACGACCACAGTCTTTCGGGTCAGGCGGGTGCGGACGTATTTCAGGAGAACGCCCATCGAATAAAGATGATCGACCGGGATGTCGAAAAAGCCCTGCACCTGTTGGGCGTGCAAATCCATGGTCAGGACTCGACTCACCCCGGCGGCGTGCAGAAGATTTGCGACGAGCTTGGCCGTGATCGGCACCCGCGGCTGATCTTTGCGGTCCTGGCGCGCATAACCGAAAAAGGGAATGACCGCCGTGATCCGGTCAGCGCTGGCCCGCCGCGCCGCGTCCACCATGATGAGCAGCTCCATCAGGTGCTCGTTGGTCGGCGGGCAGGTCGGCTGAATGATGAACACGTCCCGCCCGCGGATGTTCTCCTCAATCTTAACGTAGGTCTCGCCGTCCGGGAACGAGCTGATTGTAGCCTGCCCGAGGGGCACCCCGATGTAGTCGCAAATCCGTTGCGAGAGCTCCCGGTTGGCCGTGCCGCTGAAAACTTTCATCTCGGGTTGGAGCGCGAACATAGTTTTTCGGAAGGGGGCGCTAACTTAGGCGCGGCGATATGGCGTTGGCAATCGCGGATTGGAAGACTTTCGCGGGAAAAAAAACGAAGGCGGCAGGATCACCTGCCGCCTTCGCCAAACAATGGAGATAAGAAAAAAGGAAACCGCTTACTTGGCCTGCGCGGCCCGGCGGCGGCGCAGCAAGCTGGTCGAGCCGACGGCCACCAGGAGACCGACGATCGGGAAGATCGTGCTCATCTCGGGAACCGGGGTCAGCCCGCGGATCAGCGAGGTCTCTTCGAAGCCGCCTTCGGTGGCGTCGCTGTTGCCAAAGCGCTCATAGAGATAAACGTAGTCGTTGGCCTGGGCACCGGCGAAATTGCTGACCGGGACGTAGATGTTGATGTCGCCACCACCGCTGCCGGTGTTTTGATCATCATACAGCACCTGGTTATTGCCCAAATCGTATCGGAGGGTGCCGAGTGATCCGTTGAAGTACCCGCTGCCGTTGGTCGAGGTGCTGGTCTGCAGGGTCGAGGAGGTCCAGATTTTGAACCCATCGAGCGAGATGTCGGACTTGGAACCGCCCGGCTCATTGATGTCGATCGAGAAACCGAAATACTGCATCCCGTTGATCGTGGTGACCTGGAGGTCGGAGAAACGGATCTCGTGGTTCCACTGGGGCTCACGCTTGGTGTCGAAGTTGCCGGTAGAGCTGTTGTAGCCTTGCTCCCAGCCATTGTTCTGGATGGTGAGGAAAGGGTTGTAAACGCCGGTCCCTGTCGGGTGATCGTTGTTGGTTTCGAAAATGGCGCCGCCAACGGTGCCACTCCCACTGGAGCCGAGGTCGACGACGATGGCTTGGGCCATACTTGCGAGAGAGAACATTCCGGCGGCGACGAGCGCGGCGGTGAAGTTACGTTTGATCATTTGGTTTCTCCTGATTCCTGTTTGTTATTGCTGGTTATTGTTGAGTTCCGTTTCCACAACCTTTGCAGTCACGGGCATCTCTTATGTTTCCCATATTTGTCATAATTGATTCTCAACGTCAATAACAATTGTTATGCCCCTGGGATATTTTTTCTTGGCCGCCCCCTTTCTACGGTGCGTACCCCTCGCGCAGCAAGGAAAATCTTATTATTTTCAGAAAAAGTTAGGGCGTTTTTCTTGCCCCAAGCCTGCGACTCGTAAACGACTCTCATTCCCCGTGGGAAACCGCATGCCACGCAGGGGGGAAAGTGCGCGCGAGCTGTGGCGAAGTCGGGAGCCACGTTTGGCTCTTTGACCGCTGAGCAGGCGAATAGCGTTTCCAGGTTGTCGGATTCGAAAACATGCTGGAAGCATGTCGGCCAAGTCAGGCTGGAAGCCTGACCTCCGAGTGTTCACCCGGGGAATTGGCTCAGGCCCCGAACGAATCCCGCAATTTCTGCTTTTTCGCCTCGGATTCTTCCTGGAGCCGGCGTATCTCAGTCGCCAGCTGTCTCTGGAGCGACTCCGCTTCCTCGAGGTTTCCGCCCTGCTGGGCCTTGGCGATCTGCTCCTTCAGAAACAATTCCCTTTCCGCGACCCGCGCCTTAAAGGTGGAATCGACCTCGGCGAGTTCCGCCTTCTGCTCGTCGGAAAGCGAGAGCGTCGGCGCCTTCTTTTCCAGGCGTTCCATCGCGAGCTCGTAAGCTGACTTCATGATCGGACCTTAATCGCCGCCCAGCGTCAGGCAAGAGAGCGACGTTGCGGTGGGCACCGCGCCCCCTAGATTACCGCGCTCATGGCGCCGCAGATACGTCTTCTCAGCACCGATTTCGACGGAACTTTGGTGGCGCACGGCGGCGATCCCGTCCTGGATGCGGGCTGCCTCGGCGCGATCGAAGCGCTCCAGGCGGAGGGCGCTCTTTGGGCGATCAATACCGGACGCTCAGTCGATCTGCTCGAGTCGGGACTGGCCGATTTCGAATTTCCGATCCATCCCGACTTTATCCTGACGAGCGAGCGAGACATTTTCCGGCCTTCGACAAACGGCGGGAGATGGGAGCCCTTCGGCGATTGGAACGAGCGGGTGGCGAAGGAGCATGCCGAGCTGTTTCATTCCGCTGAAGCGATCCTGGCCGAGGTCGTGAATTTCGTGTCCCAGAAAACGAAGGCGCGGCTTTTGTATCACAGTGCGGGTCTGGAGGGCCTGGTCGCCGAGACTGAAGAAGAGCTCGAGCGGGTCACCCAGTTCATCGATCGGGCGCGAGAGAAACAACCGAAATTCCATTACCAGCGAAACACCGTCTACCTGCGTTTTTGTCACGCCGATTACCACAAGGGCGCGGCGCTGGCGGAGCTTTCACGGCTCCTCGAAATTTCGCCGGAGCACATCTTCGCCGCGGGTGATCACCATAACGATATCTCGATGCTCGACGGCCGTTTCGCGAAATATCCGGCCTGCCCGGCGAACGCCATTCTCGAGGTGAAGGAGGCCGTGAGGGCGGCGGGAGGATATGTGGCGGCCAGGAACCATGGCGCGGGCGTCCATGAGGCGCTGGCCCACTTTGTGGAAAATCCCAAATCCCAAGCTCCAAGCTCCAAAGAAGCTCCAAATTCCAAGCCCCAATAGCACGGCAACAGCATCCCAATAGCCGTTGCGAATCGCACGGGGATTTTGGAATTGGAATTTACTTGGGATTTGATTCCTGTGAGTTGGGATTTCCAAGGACCAATCTCGGTTCCTCTGCGAGAATTTCATCCAAAGCTGGCCAATTCACGGTGGCGTCCATGTCACGAAAGGCATGCAGATATACGGCCACCGTTTCCTTTGGATACTTCGCCAGCATCTGCTCGACGGCCCTGGCAATTTTTCCCTCTTCGATGGTCGCGGGCAGCTCATCGACGGTGCCGTCCTCGCCGCGCTTGATCTCGAGGTGATCGAGGAAATCGCACAGCATTTCCTTGTTCGCGCCCAGCAGCCACGCTTGCAGAACATGGCTGGCGATTGAATCGCTGATCTTGCGACCGAATGCTGCCTGCATCCACGGGAACCGTTCCGCGGGCGGTTTTCTCTCGATAAATACGCTGCGAAGATTGCGCTGGTTCGCCAACCCCTGGATTGCTGCTTTGTAAACCGGCTTCTGGTCCGTCTGGAGCCAGGTAAAAATCTGAGCCGCCTGCCCCGGCGACATTGCTTGGAATATTTCGTGCGACTTCATCGATCGGCGGACACGATGCCAGCTTCCTGCAGTTCGTCCAGAAGTCGCAATTTAATCTTCCGCGGACCTTGCCAAAGCCGGCGGCGCATCCGCCTCGATCCGGCCGGCGAACCGGTTCGTCATGTAGGTGAGCAACAGGACCCAAAAGGTCAGCGCGATGCTGAAAAGCGGGAACTGCAACGCGTACGGCAGCGAATAAATGATCGCCATGAGCGGGCCCCATACGGCCCAGGTGGCCAGCAGCGTTGGCACGATCTTATCGCGATAATGGGCCCAAGTGAGGGAACGCCGGACCGATTTCCACGAGAACCCCTCGTTTTTCCATTCATAAACGAGCACTTCGGCCGGGGCGGCGAAAAACGGATTGTACCCAAGCTGGTCCACCAGGATCTTGGCTGTGACTACCCAGACCGTCGTGATGTCCCCAAACCAGACCGCGTTCAGCCGGTACATTAGATCAACCAGGATGCCGTCGATGCCCCAGGTCGGAATGGTAAAGGCGAGGTTGCGCAAATTCTGCCGGTCGAAACGGCCCCGCTGGAACAACAGAACGACGAAGATCTCCGGCAGAATCGCGCCGGCCAGGACTGCGGAGAGCACGACGAAGGAAAGGCCATGCTCGGTTTTGGACTGAGCGAGACGATCGAGCAAATCCGCGAACGCCGGACTCCAGTAGTACGCGATCAGCACCAGCAGCATCGCGGCCTGCAGAATAAATCCCGGGACAGCGTTAGCCTTCGCCGCTTCCCACCCGAGAGCGAGCGACGTCCGGTTTGTTTTCTGAGCCACAACCATAGGGTTCCCCGGGAACCTCACACGAACTCCACAATGCCACACAAGGGAAACCTGACCTCGGCATCGGGGCCGTTACGTGAGCGCTTTGAATGCGTCACGGGGTGACGTAATCTGCCGGGTGCAGACCGCGGCCAAACAATCCATCCACGCCCTGTTCCTCGACGAGATCGAGAGCTTCGTGGCGGCGCGCAGTGAAAAACCGTATCGCGCGAAACAGATTGTTGATTGGCTCTACGAAAAGCGCGTCCGGTCCTTCGAGGAAATGACCGATCTGCCCCAGGCCTTGCGGGCGAGCCTCAGCGGCGCATTCAGCTTCGGTAATCTGGAGACCGTCCGCGTCCTTGGCTCGGAAGATACGACGCGGAAATTCCTCTTCCGGCTCGCGGACGCAAACCTGATCGAGTCCGTTCTCATCCCGGCCTCCCCTGCCCTCTACGGAGAACGGTCGGATCGGCGCACCATTTGTGTTTCCACCCAGGTAGGCTGCGCCTATGGCTGCAAATTCTGCGCGAGCGGCCTGGAAGGCTTTTCCCGCAACCTCGACGCGAGCGAGATTGTCCAGCAGCTCCTGGCCGTGGAAAAAGCGACTAGTGAGCGGATCGACAATGTCGTCTTCATGGGGATGGGCGAACCGCTGGCGAACTTCGCGAACGTGGTCCGGGCGATCCGGATCATTAACGCGCATTGGGGCCTGGAAATCGGCGCTCGTCACATCACCGTGTCGACCAGCGGCCTGGCCCCGCAGATCCGCAAACTGGCCGACGAACCGCTCCAGAGCCGGCTCGCCATCTCTCTTCACGGCGCGACTGATGAGGTCCGGGATCGGATCATGCCCGTGAACCGCAAATACAACCTAACGACTCTGCTCGAGGCCTGTGCCTACTACGCCAGCCGGAAGAAACAACGCATCTATTTCGAATACATCCTCATTTCAGGTGTCAACGACTCGGAAGAGCAGGCCCACTTGCTCGCCGGTCACGCAAACCGGATCGGCGCACGGATCAACCTGATACCGTATAACACCGTGGCCGATCTTGAATGGTCTCGACCCTCGCGGGAAATGCAGGAACGTTTCCTTTCCATCGTTCGCGGTCACGGTGTCGTGGCAACGTTGCGCCGCGAGAAAGGCCACGACATCGATGCGGCCTGCGGGCAGTTGAGATTGCAGGTGAAACGGGTCGAAGAAAACGCGGTCAGCCCAGTTGCGCGCTAAAATTCGAAATCCGAAGCGCGAAATTCCGAAAGAATTAGGGACTTCGAAAATTGGTTCGAATTTCGGGCCGATATTCGGGTTTTGCCCCTCAAAGCCTGAAATGCGGATTCTCGATGATCCCTAAGACGTTGCCGAACGGATCCAAGACAGTGGCTACGCGAATGCCTTCCCCCACCTCCTGCACCTCGGACCTTTTCGCGGCGCCGAGAGATATCAGCCGTTCGTAAGCAGCGCTCGCGTCCGCCACCCCCCAATATGCCGTTACACCCCCGCTGCCGCGGCCACTGCTGGCAGGATCGGGATCCAGGCCGAGCTCGTAACCCGCGACATTGAATCCGACGTAGAACGGTTGATCGAAGTAAGGCTCGATCCCGAAGACCTGCGAGTACCAGGCTTTGGCCTTCGCCAGATCGGGAGCGTAATAAATCGCGGTCTGCAGCCCCTTGAAATGTGTCTGGTCAGTCATCGCTTAGCCGTTGAAGGCGGCTAGTGCACGGAGCGCACTGACTCAAGAACGACGCCGTTTGGGGAACTCTTAACCACGAACGAATAGGTTTGTCCGGGCTGCACGTTCAACGAGCCTTGCCAGGAGCCATAAAGCAGGCCCGGCCGACTCGCGCGAATCATGTGCCGGCCCGGCGAAAGGAAACGCTGGTAAACGTGCCCCTTCGTAAATGTTCCGGCTTGCCGGCCATCAATCCATACCGCGACCGGGATGTTGGTGCCAAGGACCGGTGAATGTTTGATCCGGAGAACGCCGTCACCGCCGCCCGAGTAATATTTTGGTTGGCGGGCCGCACTTTGGTTCGCACTCCCCAACCAGAATGCGACGGCGAGAACGAGAGCAAGTGTAAACGAGTTGAGTGTTTTCATGTCAGGTGAGCCTCCGGCCGCAATTTAACATATTGTCTGTCCACCGGGCAACAGATCCCCGCCTGTGGAGACGGTCGGGCAAATGGACACGGAATCATGATTACGCTTGCAGTCGGTACGCGCAATCGGATGCACTTTGCGGATGCCGACTGAATCGCTGATCGATCCGACTCTTCCGTTCATCGATCTGCACCGGCACCTCGATGGAAGCGTGCGGCTGGAAACGATCCTGGATCTGGGGCGGCAACATAATATCGAGCTGCCCGGGTCGACCGTCGAGGAGCTCAAGCCGCATGCGCAGGTGACCGAGCCGCAGCCGGGGTTGATGGCGTTCATTGCGAAAATGCTTTGGGCAACGCGCGTCCTGGCGAATGGAGAGGCCTGCCGCCGGGTCGCGCGGGAAAATGTGGAGGACGCGAAACGGGAAGGCATCGATTACCTGGAACTGCGCTTCAGCCCGTATTTCATGGCCGAGCCGCACGGGCTCGATTTGAGCGAGGTGATCGAAGGCGTCGTCGCGGGAATCGCAGAAGGCGTGGCGGCAACCGGAGTGCGCGTGAACCTGATCGGCATCCTCAGCCGCACTTACGGCGCGGAGATTTGTCACCGGGAACTCGATGCGCTGCTCACGCATCGGGAGCATTTCGTGGCGCTCGACCTGGCCGGCGACGAAGCGAATTTTCCCGCACCGCTCTTTGTTGAGCATTTCAAAAAAGGGCGCGACGCCGGCTGGCGCATCACGATCCATGCGGGTGAAGCGGGTGGACCGGAGAGCGTCTGGGACGCGATCAGGCTCCTCGGCGCAGAACGGATCGGGCACGGCACCCGGGCGCTTGAAGATCCCAAGCTGGCCGATTTCCTCGGGGAAAATCGGATCGCGATTGAGGAAAACCTAACGAGTAATGTCCACACCAGCACCGTGCCGAACCTGGCCAGCCATCCCCTGCGTGCCATGCTCGAGCGTGGCCTGGTCGCATCAATCAACACGGACGATCCTGGAGTGAGCGCGATCGATCTGCGGCACGAGTTCGAAGTCGCCGCGCCGGCCGCGGGCTTATCTCGGGAGCAGATTCGCCAGGCCCAGCGCAACGCCCTGGAAACCGCCTTCTTGTCGGAGGAGGAGAAGCGCGAGTTGACGGAAAAGCGCACGGCGAAAGATAAGGCGTTCTAGGTACGCCGGGACACCGAGTCGCGAGACAGCGCCAAGGAGCGGCGACCGGGAAGATCGTCAGATCACACTCGACAACGACCTTTCGGCGCGAAAGGGTGGCCCGCTTTGTCGCAAATAATCGAGTGCAACGAAGAGCGGCCGTGGATCACCGGAGTCCGGACCCGGATTTTCCTGGTGTCGTTCACGCTCCTGTTCTTTGAGCTGCTCTGCATCCGGTGGATTTCGGCCTACATCCGGTATCTCAGCTACTTTACGAACTTCATCCTCCTTGCCTCATTCCTCGGGATGGGGCTAGGGATAATGGCGGCGCGGCGGCCGGCCTTTCGGTTCCCGTCGTTTCCGCTTCTCGTTTTCGCGCTCGCTCTTGTCGTCGCGCTAAATCGGTTCGAGCTCAATATCTCGAGCACCGACGTTCTCTATTTCGGCTCGGGCACGACCGGGGTCGCGCGCGCAGAGAGCTTCATCCTGCTTCCGCTGATTTTCATTTTTGTCGCCGCCGCTTTCATTCCGCTGGCGCGCGCGCTCGGCTTGCTCTTTACGAAAACCGAGCCGCTCACGGCCTACACTTTCGATATTCTCGGCAGCCTTGCAGGCACGGCCGCGTTCTTTTTGATTGGCCATTTTGCCCTGCCTCCAATCTTCTGGTTTGGCGCGCTCGGCCTGCTTATCGTGTCGTTAGGCAGCCGCCGGACATGGTGGAAAGTCGCGTTGCCGGCCGTCGCTGCGGCCAGTATTGCCCTGTTCCTCCAGCGCGGCACTCATTGGTCGCCTTACTACAAAATCACGCTCACCCCGGCGCAGCCCAGCGGCTACGAGCTGGACGTGAACAGCATCGGCCACCAAAGCATGATCCCGTGGCAATCGAAGGAGCCGTTTTACCGACGGGTCTATGAGCTCTTCCCGGATGCGCACTTCAAGCATGCGCTCATCCTCGGCGCGGGCACCGGCTCTGACACGGCGACCGCGCTGGCCCACGGAGTCGAGAAGATCACGGCGGTCGAGATCGATCCCGTCATCCAAAAACTTGGGGCCGAGCTGCATCCAGACCATCCCTATTCCGATCCCCGGGTCCGGGCGGTCAATACAGACGGCCGCGTTTTTCTGCGCCACACCCGAGAGAAATACGACCTGATTATTTTTGCGTTGCCAGATTCACTTACGCTCACTTCGAGCATCGCGAATCTGCGTCTCGAGAGCTTTCTGTTCACCCAGGACTCGCTCGATGCCGCCCGGGCTGCCCTCGCGCCTGACGGAGTTCTCGTTCTTTACAATTATTACCGTGAACCGTGGCTGATCGAAAAGCTGGCAGGCATGGTTAGCCGCACGTTTGGGCGGGACTCCTTCGTCTCGACCTACGGCGGCGAAGGGCGCGGAGCGGTTATCGTCAACGGGCCGCGACTGGCCAGTTCGACCGCTGCGCATTCCCCTCCATATCGCGAAGAACCGGTGACCGGCGGGACGCGGCTGCGGGTGACCGGGGAGGGCTTGATGGGCACGAGTGCCATTCCTCCAGCGACAGACGACTGGCCCTTTGTCTATCTGCCGAAACCCGCCTTCCCGGCGCTTTACCTCCGCGGGCTCGCCGTGGTGGCGTTAATTTCCCTGGGCGGGATCTGGTGGATCGCGCCCCGGACCACCTTGCGGCGTTTCGATTGGAAGATGTTCTTTCTCGGGGCCGCTTTCGCCCTTCTCGAGGTGAAAGCTCTCATAACGTTCGCGCTCCTTTTCGGCAGCACCTGGCTCGTGAACTCGCTGGTTTTCTTCGCCATCCTGGCCAGCGTGCTGGTGGCGGTGCGCGTCAACACGCTCTTCCGCGTCCGGCGAATTTGGATCTTCTATGTTCTTCTGTTTGGGATGCTGGTCCTGAACCTGGTCGTCCGCCCGGAGACGTTGCTCTTCGCCAATGCCTTTACCCGTTACGCTGTGGCCAGCGCTGTGGCGTTCGCCCCGGTCTTCCTGGCGAACGTCATTTTCTCCCACGCCTTTCGTGACACGGAAACGGCTGACATCGCCTTTGCCTCGAACCTGCTTGGGATTATGACCGGGGGGATGCTGGAATACCTGAGCATGCTCTTCGGGTATCACGCCCTGCTCTGGATCGTGATCGCGTTTTATGCGCTCGCCATGGTGTGGCGGCAGACTGGAATTATAAGGACGCCCGCCCGCTGAAAATTTTTGCGCGGGTGAACAAACGGGCCTAACTAAGGAAGATATGGCCGGGTACGAGCCAGAGCCGGATCGGGTTTGGGACGAATACGAATGGGAGCGTTTCCTCCAACAGCAGGACCATAAAACCGAGAAGTATATGGAACTGCTTGAAAAATACCTCGACCATCCGCAACGCGACCAAATCATCGCGCGCGAAATGGGCTGGACGCAGTTGATCAACGAAGAGGAGACCGATTCGTGGAGCGAAGAGGTGGACGCGATGCTGGCCGAGGAAGCGAGCTCGCGGGAAGACGCAACCCAACAGGAGCGGATGGCGTTTACGGAGGGGTTCGAGGACCACACCCTTTACCGGGCGGCTTTCGCCCTCACGGTTTGGATCGATCAGCTTTTTGACGACCAGACGACCCTGCAGAACGAACCGGCGGCCGTGAAGCTGGCGACCCATTCAGCCCTGGCCAGCGCAAAACTCGCCGCGGCCCTGAGCGATGACGACGTGGATGAGATCGGAATGACCATCGCCTACCTGAAACGGGCGCTGAAGGCGATTACGGTGTCAATGGAGGCGGGCTGCCAGTTACTCCAGGAAAAGCTGATTACCCCCCAGCAGCAGTCCATCCTGCAACAGCGCCTTTTCGAGGTCCGGGACGGCATAATCTCCCTGATGGGGCAATACCGCGGCGAGTGGCTCCGCCGCTACGGTAGCCTCTAGGGCGCCGTTGAATGAATTAGCGGCTTTTCCGTCAAAGAATGCATACGGAAGCGACTCCGGCTCAGGCCGATGTCCCGGAACTCGAGCTGGTCAAACGGTGCCAGAACGGGGATACCGGGGCGTTTGACGAGTTGGTCACTCGCTACCGGACAAGAGTTTTTGGCATGATTTACAACATGGTACATAGCGAACAGGACGCCTGGGACCTCGCCCAGGATAGTTTCCTGAAGGCGTGGAAATCGATTGGTCGATTCCGCGGCCAATCGTCTTTTTATACCTGGATCTACCGGATCGTGACCAACGTCACCATCGACTGGCTGCGTAAAAAGCAGGTCAAAGGCAGCGGCACCGAGTTCGATGACGCTGTCCAGTTGAAGGAAATCGACCCCGCCTCGCGGACGGTGCCGAAAGCGGACTCGCTCCCCCATCAACGGATGGAACGCCAGGAGATCCGGGCCCGGATCGATGCGGCCATTCAGCAATTGTCTCCCGAGCATCGCGCCGTCATCCTGATGAAGGAAACCGAAGACATGCAGTATCACGAAATTGCGGAAGCGCTCGGTTGCTCCATCGGCACGGTGATGTCGCGGCTCTTCTATGCCCGTAAAAAACTCCAGAACCTCCTGAGGGACCTCTATGAAAACGTTTGAAGAAAAATGGACTGCGTGGATAGACGGCGAGCTGACTGGCGCCGAGCTGGCGGAGTTTGAAGCGTCCCTGCCCGACAAGGGCGCGGCCGAGGCCGAGAAGCGCGATGCGCTGAAGCTCGGGACGTTTTTGAAGGAGCAGCTGGCCTGTCACGCCATGGGCAACGAGGAATTTTTCAGTCATCAATTGCGCGAGCAGATCGCCAAAGAATCGGCTGTTCCTGCAAGTCGCGGTACCGAAGGCGGTCGCGCGTGGTGGCCGATCGGGCGGCTCGCCTGGGTTGGCGCCACCGCGCTGGCCATCTTCAGTGTCTGTGCGGTTTTCGTGATGCGAGAAAACCCCGCAACAGATCAGTCGCAATATTTGTCCCAGATCCTGAATGCCAGGGTTGATCCAGTGGTAAGCCCAAACGCCACGATCACGATGTTCGAATCGAAGGAAGATCGGGCCACGGTCCTCTGGGTCGACGGGTTGCAATCGCTGCCCTCCGAGTACGCCTCCAAATAATCTGCGGTTTATGCAACGGCGCTCCGTCCTGCTGTTTGCCGTTTCGTTGGCCTTGATGGTCGCCGGGACGGAAAGCGCCGTGGCGTCGCGGTCAGTCTGGAGTGCGCTGGTTGTCGCGAACAATGTCGCCCAACCGGAGGAGAGCCCGGTCGAGCTGAAGAAAATTGAGAGCACGCTCAAGGAGCTGTTCGGCTACAACCAATTCACCGTAATCGGCCAGTCCCGGAAGGCGATCGTGACCGGGTCCGAGGATTGGATGGCGCAGAGCAAGTATTTTTCCCTCCACGTCGATTCGAAACAAGGAACGGACAAATCGGGCTATGTGCTGGACCTGAAATTATTCCAGGAGAAGAACCTGTTGCTCCAGACCGAAACGAAGCTGACCAGGGAGAGCCCGCTCATCATCAAGGGCCCGCTCGTCGGCGATGGCCAGTTGATCCTGCTGCTGATTGTGCAGTGACTTTCTAATCCGTCACAACGCCTCCTCGTTCCCAAGCTCCAGCTTGGGAACGCACTTGTCGGCGAAGCTCCAGCTTCGAATGCACAGGCTTCGGCGCCGGCGAAGCGAAGCTTCGAAGAAAACGGCATTTCCAAGCTGGAGCTTGGGAACCGGGACGGATGCGCTCTGCTTGTTTCAACCGGGACGCGTTGTTTAATAACCAATGCGCAATCTCCTGTTCGCACTCCTGCTCGTGACCGCCACCACTCTGACCGCTGAGAGATCGTTCGATTTCGCAACTACGCCGGGGAAACTCCCTAAGCAGGTCGTCCCGAAAGAGTATGCGATTCGGATAACCCCGAACGTGGAGAAGCGCACTTTCAGCGGGTCAGAAACGATCCACATCGAGGTCCGCGAGCCGGTGCGGCAGATCGTCCTGAATGCGGCCGAGATGAAAATCGGAACGGCGACGGTCGATGGAAAACCGATTCCGATCTCCGCTATCAAGCTCGATCCAAAAGAGGAAACATTAACCTTGAGCCTCGGGAGCGAGCTGCCCGCCGGGGCGCATCAGCTCGAGCTGAGTTTCACTGGGATCATCAACCAGCGCGGCGCCGGATTATATTACGCCCAATACCAGGAACAGGGAACCAGCGCGAAGAAGACAATGCTCGGCACCCAGTTCGAAGCGACCGACGCCCGTCGGATGTTTCCCTGCTGGGATGAGCCGAGCTTCCGCGCGCGCTTTCAGTTGACCGCAATCGTCCCGGAGAACTTCACCGCCGTCTCGAACATGCCGATTGAAAAGGAGGCCAAAGTTTCCGGCGGAAAGGAAATTCATTTCGCCGTGAGTCCTCCGATGTCGAGCTACCTGAATGTTTTCTGCGCGGGCGAACTGGACGCTATTCAGGCGCGGAAGGGGGAAGTCACCCACGGTGTTGTGGCCACTAAAGGCAAAGCCGAGATGGGGCGTTACGCCCTCGAGAGTTCCCAGCAGATTCTCGAATATTTCACGGACTACTTCGGGCAGCCCTACCCTTTGCCCAAGCTTGATCACATTGCGGTCCCCGGGGGATTTGGCGGCGCGATGGAGAACTGGGGCGGCATTACCTATTACGAGTCCCGGCTTCTCTTTGACCCGGAAAGATCGTCCGCGGAAACGAAACAGGGCATCTATGAGGTGGTCGCGCACGAGACGGCCCACATGTGGTTCGGTGATCTGGTCACCATGGCCTGGTGGGACAACCTCTGGCTGAACGAGGGATTTGCCTCCTGGGCCGGAAGCAAGGTCAGCGCGAAGTTCAATCCGGACTGGGAAGTGTGGCTAAGCAAGAACACCCCGCGCGATCCGACCCGCCGGCACGGGATCGGCAAGGAATCGGCCATGGAAGGGGACGCGCGCTCGACGACCCATCCGATCCAGCAACCGATCCGCACGGAAGCCGAGGCTAACAGCGCTTTCGACGACATCACTTACCGCAAAGGAATGGCGTTTATCACCATGCTCGAGAGTTTTCTTGGCGAAAATGTCTTTCGCGACGGCATGCGCAAATACATGGCCGCACATAAACTTTCGAATACGACGACGGTGGATCTTTGGAATGCACTCTCGGAGGCCTCCGGGAGACCAGTTGCCGAAATCGCCGCGGCCTGGACCGAACAGCCGGGCTTTCCGCTCGTGAAGGTCAATCGTGATTCATCCGGCGCAATCAGTCTTAGCCAGGAGCGCTTTACGGTTCACTTCGACAAGGCGCCGCCACTGGAATGGAAGATTCCGCTTACCTATACAGTGCCGGGCGAACCAGCGACGGCGAGCTTGCTCATGACGTCCAAGTCGATGGACGTGCCCAACACCTCGGGCGACCGCGCCCTCAAGTTCAACGTGGACGGGGCGGGAAACTACCGCGTTCAATACGATGAGGCGTCGTGGAAGTTGCTCCTCGCTGACTTACCGAAGCTGAGCGTGCCGGACCGGGTGAATCTGCTGAGCGACGCGTGGGCGCTGGTCCAGGCGAATCGTGCTCCAATGTCGCTCTACCTTGACCTGGTTGAGAAACTGCCCACGAAAACCGAACTAGCGGAGCGCGAGCAGATCATGCACGTGTTCGATTTCATCAACCGGCTTCTGGCTGGCGAATCGAAGCGGGCGGACTTTCAAAAATACGCGCGCTCAATTTTGCGGCCCAGTTTCGACGCGGTCGGGTGGGAGCCGAAGAGCGGGGAGCCGGTCAGGATCGCCACGCTGCGCGCGAGCCTGATCAAGGCGTTAGGCGATCTGGACGACAAGGAAGTTGTCACCGGTTGCCGCGAACGTTTCCAGAAATACGTGACCGATCCGAAGTCGCTCGCACCGGATTTGCGTCCGTCGGTGCTGGCGGTCGTCGGGCGATATGCCGACGAGACCACCTGGAAGAAGCTGCACGAGATGGGGCGGAAAACGACGAGTATCGAAGAGAAAGGCAATTACTACACCGCCCTCGCGAGCGCGATCGACCCGAAGCTGGCCGCCAAGACAATGGAGATCGCGCTTGGCGATGAATTGCCCACCAGCCGCGCTATCTCGCTGGTCGCGAAGGTTGCGCGGGAAAGCGAGCGCCCCGACCTCGCGTGGTCCTTCGCCAAGAGTCACATGAAACAGCTGCTCGAAAAAACCGACGCGCTGGCCGCGAACAGTTACGCGCCGGGCTTGTTCACGTTCTTTTCAGAACCGTCCCGGATCAGCGAGCTGGAGAAATACGCGAAATCAGATTTGCCGCCCACCGCCGCGAAGGACGTTGAGAAGGCGATCGACGAAGTGGGCTTCCGCGCGGAGTTCAAGCCGCGCCTTGTATCACAGATTGGCGAGTGGACCGCCCAGGCATCGAAAGGTCGTTGATTCGCCGGCCGGAAGGCTAGGTTCCGGCCGGCGGAAAGTTCCGATCGGCGGCGGGAACAGTCGGGACGAGCCGGGCTTGCCGGTTGGCTTCCTCTTCAAGGGCCAGCGCTTTTGCGTACTGCCAGCCGCTGATGGCGCGGCTGAAAAGAAACAGCGCAATGATCGCCGTCCAGAAAATATCGTTTCCGAGCCACCACATGAGGGCGGCGACTCCGATACTGCCGACCAGCCCAATCGCGCTCGCGACCTGCAGGCTCCGAATTTCTCCGAACGGAAACCAAAGGAGCGACCGCAGTATTTGCCCGCCATCCAATGGATACACCGGCAGCATGTTGAAGATTAGGAGAGCGAGATTGATCACCCAGACATGCCAGACCAAAAGGGCCAAATCCGTGTTCACTGAGGTTCGAGCCCGAACTAGCACCAGGACGATCGACAGAATCGGCAGGAGCAGAACATTAACGAGCGGCCCCGCGGCGATGCTCCAGAGCATCGCTCCCGGTCGGCGGGGCGGATTAACAAACGCAATGCCGCCAAGCGGCCAGAGAACAATCTGGTCGGCGCTTCCGCCAGTCTGCCGGCAGGCCAGGGCGTGGCCGAACTCGTGGAGCAGAACAATGGCGAAGAGCGCGAGGTATTCACCCACGGCGTAGCCGATCGAAACGTAAACGCCGCGCCGCTGGGTCAGCTCATAAGCCGCGACCAGGAACCAGGAGAAATGAAGATAAACCTGGATCCCGCTGAAGCGGAAAAGTCTGATCGTGCCTCCCATTAGAATGAGAGCCTACAGCGAAACGGGCCGGAGCGAAACGCGACTACCGGTTACAAGCCCTGGGGCGTTGTCGTTTCCCGCGATATCAGGAGGCGCATCGGCAACATGTGGGACTCGAAGAAGCCGTGCCGCTTGAAGAAGTTTTGCGAGCGCAACTCCGGCCGATCGGTCAGCAGCGTGATCCGCAGGAACTTCTTCTGTTTCGCGAAATTGATCGCGTGTTCGAGAAGCTGCGAGCCATAGCCGTGACCACGGAAGGAGTCGTGGACAACAAGGTCCTCGAGCAAGAGCACAAATCCGCCCTCAGCTGTGCTGATGGTGAAAAGGAGGTTAATCATGCCCACGATGGTGCGGTCCCGCCGCAGGACGAAAACCCGGCCCCGGTTCGGTTCCTCGAAAATAAGGCGCAGTCCCTGGAGCTGCTTCGCCTTGTCGGGCCGAAAGTCTTTTTCTTCGCTGAAAAGCTCACCAAGAAGGTTCGACAGCTCGTCCAAATCTTCGAAAACAGCAGGCTCGATTACGACTTCGCTCATGGGGTGGCTCGTTATTCCATAAACTGCTGGTGGTGGCAATCCCGCAGTCCCCACAATCGTGCTCCTGCACGATTACGGGCGAGAATTGACAAGCCGGCGTGCCTCCCTAAGGTAGCGCCTCCCGAAAAGGTAACGTCATGAAACGAACCCTGCAGCGCTCCAAGCGCACCCGGAAAAACCAACACGGCTTTCGCGCCCGGATGAGCACGAAAGCCGGGCGGGCCACTCTCGCTCGTCGCCGCCAGCGGGGCCGGAAACGTCTCCTGCCGAAGGGTGCGGACGTGCACTACGCCCGCCACACCCAGGCTTAATCGCTGGCAAGCTCGAGCTTGTTCTCGAACCGTTTTACCGAGGCCGCCCGCCCATAGCGCGCGGGATCACGACGGTATTCCTCGACAGGCACGAGCTCGACCGTTTCACCGGGCGCTAACTTCAAATCGTGGTGCAAGAGCGGAAGAAATGTGCGCACGTCCGCTTCCGAGAATTCACGGGTCAGCGGGGCCATGGAAAAATTCGGCAGAGGCAGGCCAGCGGCCCGGCATTCACGCGCCGCTTCGACGAGCAAACGCCAACAGGTGTAGTGCGAGACACGCGTTCCTGTGGTCAGAAAAGGCATCGCGCTCTTTTGGAAGGTGACCTGGGCTGCTAAAGCGGCCGGAACGATCGCGCAGCAAGCGATCAGAACCAGCCGTGGCACCCGCTGCGCAAGGACCGCCAACCCGGCGATGACCGGGCCGAGGAAGAGGAATTGCAACGGAATCACGTAGCGCGGCATGACGGTGAAATATGGCAGCACCACCCATGAATCGGGACCTGTGATCATCTGCCGCCCGGCGATCAAAGCGACGGTGGCGGCGAAGCCGATTGCTGAGTAAACGAGCAACAGGGCCGTGATCGTGCGAGGCAAAGTGCGTTCCAACAGAGTCCGGCGGAGATAACGATAGATCCCGGCACTCCCTCCAACGACGAGGAGCAGCCCAAACGGCCAGCAATACGCGATCGACGCGGCATGCGGCACCGCCGTGGTGAGAAAGGTAAAACTGCGCAAGCCCGCGAGGAAAAAGGTGAAAATAAAACCCAGCCCGAGTTGCACAGTCGAGGCCAGGCTCGCGGAACGGCCCACGGCTGGTGCCACCGCCATCGGATGCAGCATCATGACCGCGTGAAGCAGGGCGAGTAGCACTACGGCCGCGCACGGCCAGATCAGGCGCAGCCGCTCCCGTCGCGAGGCCTCACCCGCGATGAAGGCGCACCAAAGCAGCGAGCCGGCGGTCGCGGCAACGGTGACCAACCCCAACCCCGAAACGTGCAGCGACGCATACGCCGCTCCGGCAGCGAGCCACGGCCAGATTGAAGCGCGCGGCGCCGAGACGGTTCGGATCGAACAGTAGAGGGCGGCGATTGAGAGACCCAGCCATGTCAGTTGCAGGATCATGAAGGGCCATGTCACAAAATCCACCATCGCCGGCTGAAAGATGGTGATCGCGCCCAAAGCGCCGGCACCCGCGAGTTGATGCGCTCGCGACAGCCCTAGCCGCTGCGTGATCGCAATCACCAAACCCGCCACCGCCGCCCCGACCGCCGCTACCGCGAGCAATTGCCGCCATCGCCAAAAGGCTCGTGAGGTGCCGGCAAATTTTGCCATCGTAAATTCGCTGAGAAAAGCCAGCGGCGTGTAGTGCCCGCCGTAACTGCCAGTGAAGAAATTCCGGACAGCTGTCCGCTGCGTTGTTTCATCCGAATGCGACATGGCAAGATACCAGCCGCTTTCTGCCCGGAGAAACGCGGTCGGCGCGCGCCGATACACCAATGCGGCCAGAACGAACGCCACTAGAAAGAAGAGAAGAGGCCGTCTCATTGCGACGAATCGTGAAAATTGCATTCGCATCGGGCGCTGTTATCGGCCGAGCCAGTGTGGTCCGGCGCCGCCAGCGGTTCAATTCCAAAGGCAACGCCGCAGGGTTAACGGCTGTTTCGCAATGCTTCGTTCAACTGGCCCGCGTATCCAGTCAGCTCGAGATATCCCCGGCCGCGGACCGTTTTTCCAGCGCGGGACGCGGTCGCGTCCACTGCCCCCTCCCAATACGTGATCGGGCCAAGCTTCAGCTCCTGATCCTCCAAGACCGGCTTAACAGTGAGACTAATCCCCTTCCCCGGCACCTCTACCCGCCACTCGATCGGGTAACGACCGCGGCTCGCCTTACTTTTCCAGATTTCCGTCGGCGTCATCTTGAATTCCGGAGCCCGCAGATGGAGCGCGGTCCCGTCGGCCTCGATCCACGTTCCGCTGGAGCTCGGTTCCACTTCCCCAGTCTCGAGGCGCATCCGGTAAAGCATCAGCTCGGCGCCGTCGTCGAACTGCAGGCAAAGCCAATCCCAGCCAATTTCGCCCCGGCCAAGTTGGCTACTCGACCATTCGTGATCAAACCAGGTGTCGCCCTGCACCGGTCGCGTCTTTCCGAACAGCGTCAGCTCGCCAGAAGTTTCCAGGCGCGGGATCGAATAGTAATGAGATGCGCTCGCGCCTCCCGCCGCTTTTACGCTTACTCCGTTTTCCCCGTGGATCACAGGATCTTTCGCGAAGCGCAGCTGAAGCCGAATCGCACCGGAGTCGCTGGTCGCGGTGATCGCCCATTCCCTGTCCCCCGTCGCCGTCAGGCTCCAGTCATCGATGAATGCCAGCCGCGTTGCGTCCCCAAATCCCGCTTCCCCAAAAGCGCCACGGCTCATCTTTTGTTGAAAACGAAACGTCTTTCCGCTGACGTCCGTGATCGCGAAATGGGC
Organism: Chthoniobacterales bacterium; assembly: GCA_035536995.1. Taxonomy (GTDB): domain Bacteria; phylum Verrucomicrobiota; class Verrucomicrobiia; order Chthoniobacterales; family UBA10450; genus AV80. Next base: position 21,343 of record DATLNB010000085.1, read on the forward strand.
GAACTTCAAGTCGTCAACAATGAAGCGGGACACGTTCGGATCGCGCTTGTCGGCCGGTTGAATTCCGTGCCGGAAAAATGTCAGCTCGTAGCCAAAACGATGGCCTTCGCTGTCGAAGAGATTGCCGGTGAAATACCACCACTCGGTCTTGAATTCGCGGTGAGGACCGTGGTCCCGGGGAAATTCGTAATGCCAGCCGGGTTGAGCGGTTTTCCAATCGGCGGCCATGAACAGCAAGCACAGCGCGGCCGCCAACACTGTAACCGTCGCCCGGTGGGTGACGTGCGATCGGCGGCGGATCCAGGCACCTCCCCGAGCTTCGCACAGCGAAGCTGCTACAGAAGAGTCATTACTCATCGCGCAAGTTATCTGCTAATTCCATGCGACTGGCTCGCCAGGCGGGAATCACGCCAGCTACGATCGCGGCGGCCAAAATCCAGACCGGCGTCAGGGCGAGGGTTCGCCATGGGAAGGCCAGATGGATCGTCCAACCAAAAAACACACGGTTGATCACCCCGGTCAGGACGAAGGAGAGGCACGTCCCGGAGACCAACCCAACTGCCGCCGCCAGCGTCCCCAGCATCGCGGTCTCCAGCAGGAGAAGCCGCCTGATCTGCGCCGCGCTACCGCCGATTGCGCGCAAAATCGCCAGCTCGCGCCGCCGTTCCGTGATCAGAATCGTCAGGGAAAGAAAAATTCCGGTCACGGCGACGAACAACGCGATCGCAAGCAGCACATAGGTGACTGCGAAAGTCTGGTCGAAAATTTCAAAGATCCGCGTGCGGAGCGATTGATTTGAGAAAATTGAGAACTGTCCCGCCGCACTGAATTTCGCGCGAAAGGCGTTGATGACTTCTTCCGCGCGGTGTCCGTCTTTCAAGTAAAGGGCGACGCTGTTGACCCGATCGTCCCGCCAGAAGCGCGTGAAATTACCCGCGCTCATATAAACGACCCCCTGGTCACGGGTGTAATCGTAAAAGACGGCCGCGATCGGAAATGATTTCTCGCCCTCGGGTGTGGGAAATTTAATCGCGTCGCCCTCACCCAGCTTCTGCCGCCGGGTAAAACTTTCGGATACGAACACGCAAGGCTCGTCCTGAAAGCGGCGCATTAGCTCGCCAGGGTCCCCGCGCAGGAACTGGAACCGCCGGCGTTCACCGCGGATCACAGCAACGCCCACCTGCGTGTCGCCCGTTGGAAGCACCACTTCCCGATAGGTATCCGCCGCGTCCACGGCGGCATGACTGGAGAGGAACGCCATCGCGTCCGGCGGGAAAAACGAACTGGCTCCGAGCGTTTCGTTGGTTGCCGGGGCAACGAAGAGGTCGGCAACCAGCGTGTCGTTAATCCAGGCTTCGACGGTTTGCCGAAAAGAAAACACCATCACGCTGACGCCGACCGTCATCGCAACTGCAACCGCCAGGGCTGCCACTGTCACCGAATTCCGGGGCAACGATCGCGCGATGTTGGCGGCCGCTAGCTCTGCTTCGATTTTCGGTGTGCGGCGACGCTGGCGACGCCTGGCAAACAGACCCGCGGCCTGTTGGCCAAAGCGAAAGACGACTCGCGGAACGGCCAGGGAAAAACCCAGCAGAACAAGAAAGGCAGCGACGAAGCTAAGCCAGCGCGGCCCGCTCCAGAGGGCGAGCCATGAAAAGATTCCCGCGGCAAGGATGCACCCCAACCCGGCGAGCGACCAGCGCCGCGATGGATTCGCGGACCGTTCCATCCTGCTCGCCCAGGCCAGCGCTTCAACCGGCCTTTGCCTCGCCGCTTCTTGCGCGGGAAACCATGCGGAAAGAATAACCGACCCCACGCCGATGCCCCACGCCGCGAGGAACTGCGACGGTCGCAGCGCGAGTTCGCGCACATTGACCAGAACGTAAAGGGACGAAATCGTCTGGGATACGGCGCTGGTCAGGAAACGAGCGAGGGCAAAACCCACGAGCAGGCCCAGGAACGATCCGATTGCGCCGATAAGCGCCGCTTCCGCGAGGAAGAGGGCGCGAACCTCATTTCGGGTCGCGCCTAACGACCGGAGAATGCCGATCTCATGCTGGCGGCGAACAACCGACGCCGAGATGGTGTTGTAAATCAGGAACATCCCGACCACCACAGAGAGCAGGCTCATCAGAGTCAGGTTGAGCTGGAATCCGCCAAGAATTTTGTCGACCTGCTCGGTGCGTTGGAGCGGCGCGGCCACCCTCGTGTCTTTGGGCAGAACCTCCCGCAACCCAGCGATGGCGGCTTCGCGTTCGCGTGGTTCTTTCAGCTTCAGCTGGATAACGCTGAGCTCGCCGCGCCGGCCGAACAATTCCTGCGCCCAGCCGATGTCCATTGCGGCGAAATGCGAATCAAACGTGTCGTCTTTCTTGAGGAGAAAACCAATTTCCAGCTCCCGGTCGATCACACCGACCCGAGCCCGGATACGGTCACCAGGCTTCAATCGATGTTCGCGGACGAACTCCTCCGAGACAGCAATCGAGTTTGGGTTGCCGAGCCAGCGCTGGATGTCGAATCCGCCGGCATCGAAGTTCGCCGGATCGAAAGTTCGGAAGGAGTCGTTCGTGAAGATATCGATTCCGAGGACTTCGAGGTAATCCCCCGGGAAATCCGGGAGGGCAACGAAGCCCCGAACAATCGGCGTTGCCGCGGCAACGCCTCCGGCAGCCGCGACCCGCGGCAGTATTGCGTCCGGGAGCGACCGCGTAGGTGAAGTCACTTCGAGGTCAGCTTTGCCCGCGACCAGATCCACGCTGGCGGCGAAAGCCCGGTTCGCGCTGTGATTCGCGATTTGTGTTGCCAGATAAACCGCGACTCCAAGCGCGACGCTCAGAACGTTAAGCAACCCGAGCAGCGGATGCCGCCGCAAATATCTCACGACGTGCCACCAGAAAAGCCGAAGGTATTGCGACGTCATCTGGAGGAGTATAGCTCGTCCGGAGCCCGGCGTGACGCGCGCCCTCCGCATCGACAGTTCTCGCTGAAAGGAACCGTATCCGCCGGTTGATTCGTGCCGCGATTTGCGGCAAAGTGCGGCTCTTCGCCCGAGCAAAACGCACCGCTAGCTCAATTGGCAGAGCAAGTGACTCTTAATCACTGGGTTGTTGGTTCGATTCCAACGCGGTGCAGTTTTCGGCCGGCTATTCTGCCGAGGAGCCGGGCTCTGGCATCGCCAATCCCCGCTGAAAATTGTTCGCGAGAAGGTGATCGATTAATTCCGTGACGCCTTCGCCGTGCGGACGCTGGGTGACGAAGTCCGCGCGTTCCTTGAGGGTCGGCAGGGCGTTGGCCACCGCGATCCCGCAACCGCAAATCCGGAGAAACGCGTGGTCGTTTTCCGCATCGCCGACGCCGATGACGTGCCGAGCCGATAAACCGAGGCGAGGCAAGCCGGCGCTCAAACCAGTCGCCTTGTTCACGCCTGTCGGCAGAACCATGACCGCTCCTTTGTTGAAAATAACTTCCAGCTCCAGGCCCATCTCCTTGATCGTTTGCAGGACGGTCACTTCATGCGGCTCGACGGTTGCCACGATGACGCGGCCCACGGCTACCGGAACGCCCCGAGCGCGCAATCGCTCCGCAAACTTCGCGGGAGGCGGCTCGGCGACAGGTTTCACCTTCCCGGTCGCGGGCCAATAGAGCAGCGCACCGTTCTCCGCTATCACCAGGTCGCAAAGACTGATCTCCGGGAAAACCTGTTTCAGCTCCTCCAGCTCACGGCCGGTCACCAGGACAAGCTTTTTACCGGAAGCGCGCAGGCGCCCAATGGCGGCCAGCGTTTCGCCACTCACCGTGCCGTGATGGGCCAGCGTTCCGTCGTAATCGGTGGCCAGGGCCTGATAAGGTTTGATCATGAGCCGAGGTTCAGTTCCGCGAGCTGGGCAGACAGCCAGTGAGCGGCGCTTCGCGCATGGACGCTTTTACGAAGGCGGAGTAAACGCTCGCTCCGTTCGTGATGCGGCATATCGAGAGCGTTTTCCAGCGCTCGCGCGGTACCCTCGATATCCAGCGGACAAACGAGGAGCGCCTCGTCCGCCGTGTCCGCGGCCACGCCAGCCGTTTCGGAAATTACGGCAACTCCCGGCCGCTGAGAGATAACGGCCCACTCTTTCACCACGAGATTCATTCCGTCTTCGCGCGAGTTGACCAGCAAAACGTCGCATTGCTCCATCGCGGCAAACGCCTGCGCCCGATCGTTGGTGTAGAAAACCTGGATCGGCTCCTCGCCGCAGTCACCGGCGAAACGCTCATTCACATCGGCGATCGTCGCATAGACCGCGTCCCGATAGGCGCGATAAACAGAGAGATCGGTCCGTGACGGCACCAGGAAAGCGAGGAAGCGAAGATGGGGGCGCAAATCCGGCCGCATCTCCAGCAGCCGCCCGAAGGCTTGAAACCCGATTACCTGATTCTTGCTCGGATCGAGACGGTCCACGCGAATGACCGTCCGCTTTTCCGCGCCTACCCCATTCTCCGCGCGCCAACCGGTCCACGGCGCAAGGCGCTTCCGCGCCGCTTCGACTTCGGCAGATTGCATGGAAGTTTTAACGGCCTCGGGGTCGGTGCTCGCGGGGAAAGCCCGAATGCGAACGACGCGATTGTCGGGGGCTCGAACAGTACTGTTTTTGTAATCGACCGTCGCGCCCAGCAGCTCCTCACAGCAGCCGAGGAAGGGCCGCGCATCCCATTGCGTCTGCATGCCGACCACGTTGGCGCCAAGCATGCCGTGCAAAATGGTGTCGCGCCAGCTCTTCGGAATCAATTTCAGCGTGGCCGAGTCAGGAAAAGGGATATGCGTGAAATGGAGGCTCGGCACTTCCGGGAAAGCTTCGCGAAGAAGGGCCGGGAGCGGATAAAGGTGGTAGTCCTGGATAAGAAAGGCGCGCGGCTTGATGTCCGAGTCGCGAATCGCCGAAGCGATGCGGCGATTCGCCTCCAGGTATCCTTCGCTCCAGGCGCGATGCCGTTCAGCATCCAGAGAAGAATAACCGAATCGACCGACCAGGTGGTGCTGGAGCATCCAAAGCACCTCGTTGCTGATCGCGCCGTAATAGTCCTGGTAAATCCGCTTCGGCAACGGCACGGGCACGATGTGATGCTCGGGATCCGCCTGGTCCGCCGCGGTCATGAACAATGCTTCTCGCGCTTCGCTGGCCGAGAGGGACTCCGAGACGCAGCAGAACCAGCTCACATCAGGCTGCCGGGCGAGCGGATCGATCATGCTCACCAAGCCACCGGAGGAAGGACGCAGCACCCAATGATCGTCTTCCCAAACGAAGTCGTTAGGCCCGCGGTTTGCCACGATGATGAGATTGCCCGCGGCGCTTGTTGCAGTCATCTGCCGCAGTATCTCACGGAGCCCGCGCCGCCGGTCAATCGATGTAGCGCTGCGCGATCGGCATCCGGCGACCAACGCCGAAGGCGCGGCTCGTGACCTTGATCCCCGGGGCGGCTTGCTCGCGCTTGTACTCGTTTATGTCCACACGCCGTTGGACCCAGCGCACCGTTTTTTCCTCGAACCCGTGGGAGACGATATCGCGCGCGCTGAGATTCTCTTCGACGTAAAGCCGAAGGATTTCATCGAGAATTTCATAGGGCGGAAGCGTGTCCTGGTCCTTCTGGCCGGGCTTCAATTCCGCGCTCGGGGGTTTCTCAATGGTGGATTTCGGAATGACCTCACGCTCGCGGTTCATCCACCGCGCCAGCTCGTAAACCATCGTCTTGGGGACGTCGCTGATCACCGCGAGCCCGCCCGCCATGTCGCCGTAGATCGTGCAGTAACCAACGGCCAGCTCGCTCTTGTTTCCAGTGCTGAGGACGATGTGACCGAACTTGTTCGAGAGCGACATCAGGATCATCCCGCGGAGACGCGCCTGCATGTTTTCCTCGGTGGTGTCTTCCGGCCGGCCGGCGAAAATCTCTGCGAACTGGCCCTTGAAAGCGGCAAAGGCGTCCCCAATCGGCACCTCGTAACATTTGATCCCCAGATTCCTCGCCAGCGCGAGGGCGTCGTCGATGCTGCCGCGCGAAGAATACGGGCTCGGCATGGAAACTCCGACAACGTTGTCCGAGCCAAGCGCCTCCACTGCGATTGCGGCTACGACCGCCGAGTCGATACCGCCGCTCAACCCGAGGACGGCAGACTTGAATCCGCATTTGGCGAGGTAATCGCGCACCCCTAACGAGAGCGCCCCGAATAGATCGCGATCACGCTGGGGCGGTGAAAACGCAATCGGATTCGCGCCTTCGGTATCAACGATCTCGTCGGCGGTCCGGAAACCAGCCATTTGGGCGATGAGTTCCCCGCTGGCATTTACCGCGATCGAGTTCCCATCGAAAACGAGCTGGTCGTTCCCGCCGACCGCGTTGCAATAGCAGATCGCGCGGTTATGAGCGCGAGCCAGGGACGACACCATTTCGTGTCGGATCGCCGGCTTGTTGAGGGAAAAGGGCGACGCACTCAGGTTGAGGATGATCTCAGCCCCCTGCTCCACCAGGGACCGGACCGGCTCGACGTCGTAATAAGGCCGCGGCAGGTAATGTTCCGTCCAGATATCCTCGCAAATGGTTACCCCGATCTTGCGGTTGCCCAGCATTAAAGGCGCAACCCGGCAGGCGGGCTCGAAGTAACGGTCCTCGTCAAAGACGTCGTAAGTGGGGAGCAGAGATTTGCAGGTTTTCGAAATGGGCGCACCGGGCTGGAGAAGGGCGGCGGAATTTTGGAACGGTTTCCCACGGTCGCGGTTCCGATCGACGAACCCAACCAGGAGAGCGGCGCCCCGAACTCGTTGCCTCAGCTTCTCGAGGACCTCGAGATTTTGCGGGACGAATTGCGACTTGAAGACAAGGTCCTGGGGCGGATACCCAGTGATGGCGAGCTCCGGGGTAATGACCAGCTCCGCGCCCGCGGAAGAGAGCCGCTCGTAGGCGCTTACAATCTTCTCAAAATTTCCATCCAAATCCCCGACAGTAGGGTTGATTTGAGCGAAACCGATCTTCATGCCGCGCCGCAAGCTATGTGCGGCCACGACAACGGCAAAGGCTTTCGCCTACGGCCTGGTCGTGTTCTTGTAGCCCTTGTTCAGGGCGTCGTCCGCGCCGTTTACGAACATCTTGCCCCACTCGAGCAGGGCAGCCGCCAGGAATCCCAGGATGGCGCAGAGAATGACCTTCTGGAAAAATGTGGCTCGCATGGCGCGGTTTTCAGAGCAAAACCGGTGCCGCGAGGGTTCACCAAAACCCCCATTGGCCGGTTCTCATTATCCAGAGGCCCAAAAGGAGGTTGGTGAGCGCATGGGCCAGGACGCAGGAAGCGAGGCTTTTGGTCCGATAAGCTACGAAGTTGTAGAGAGCGCCGGTCACTAAGGCCGGAATCCAATCAGGACGGGAATGCGCAAACCCGAAGGCGACGGTGACGACCGCGAACGAGATCCAGGAAAAGGTCCCAACCCGAATCGTGGTAAAGCGCTCGTTGATCAAATAGCGAAGAAGGAAGCCGCGCCAAAAGATTTCTTCGACCAGCGGCACTACAACTACGAGCCGCACAAATCGCGCGCCGACCGTGCCCCAGAAGAGCCCCGGTTGATCCCGAAATACGCCCGGGTCGAATCCGCTGAGGCGAGGCGCAAAGCCAAGGAACTGCTGGGGCGCGATCCAAAGCGCGAAGACGAACAATCCGATCCCGAGCGTAATTAAAACCCTTGCCGGTGCCCGGAATTCGTAATCGTTCCAGAAATAAACAAGGAGAAGTCCACAAGTCACCGTCTGGAGCGGATAGATCCAGTATTCCGGCGCGGAGAGCCAGATGGAGCCGCCCGGATTTTTTAGCAATCCCGCGACAGCGAGCAGGCCAAGAAAAACCGCCATGGGCAGGACCCAGGCCATAAATTTTCGAGCAGCCGGCGGCGCAGTCGCAGAATCCATTTGGTCTTTTAATTGGATGGTTAAGATTCTTTTCGATGAATCCGCACGGCGACGGCAAGCCCGAACCGGCCGATCCGGAACAGCTCCTTCGGACGCTTGACCTCGAATTGATGCAACAGCGCGCTCTGCGCCAGCAAATAGCCGCGCGCCGAAATAATCTGCGGGCCTTGAGCTTTCTTTTCCTTTTTCTTGTTATCCTCGGTGTCGCCGTGGCCACCTACTTTGCTTTTACCTCGGGCCGGATTGAAGATCTACGGGTCCATCATCCTTCGCCGCCGACAGCCACTCCGGCCACTGCCCACCACCCGTGATCGACACCACCCGCGCCGGCCCAGTTCGCGAACGCGCGGAATTACTCGAGCTGGCCCACGCCGCCGCCATCCTCACGGATGAGGCGGGCGTAATTCGTTATTGGAACAACGGAGCCACGCAAATGTATGGCTGGGAAAGCAAAGAAGCCCTGGGACAGCATTTGGACGCGCTTCTCCAGAGTGATTTTGCCGAGCCGGCCAACGACCTCGGGAACGCGCTGGCCGTCGATGGCTACTGGGAGCGCGAAGTCCAGCAAATGCGCCGGGACGGAACCCGGATCACCGTGTTCAGCCGCTGCAACACGGACCGCAGTCGGCCCGATTCTCCGCGGCTCTTCATCAACTCGGACATCACCGCGGCGAAAGGCGCCGAAAAAGAGCTGCGAGAAAGCGAAAAGCGTTACCGGCAGTTCTTCGCGGAGGATTTCACGGGCACTCTGGTGATGCGGACGGACGGGCAGATCGTCACCTGCAATCCGGCGGTCGCGGCGATCTTCGGGTTCGACTCGATCGAGGAAGCGGTTGCGGCAAATTTCTTCTCTTTCCTGCGCAGCAGGCAGGACGCAATCGACCTGCTCGAGATGGTGCGCCAACATGGAATGGTCGATCGCCACGAGCTTGAGATGACGCAGCAAAATGGCGACCCGGTTTACGTCGTCGCGCGGTTGGTGGGCGAATTCAGCAATGGCGAGCTGACAGAGTTGAAAGCTTATCTCTTCAACGACACCCATCGAAAAGGCCTCGAGCAGCAACTCGTTCAGGCGCAAAAAATGGAAGGGCTCGGGACCCTTGCCGGAGGAATCGCGCACGATTTCAACAACATCCTCGCCATTATTCTGGGTTACACGAACCGGCTCGAATCGTTCCGGTCGAAGCCGAAAGAAGTTCCGGGCGCAATCAAGGTCATCAAGGAAGCGGTAGATCGCGGCGCCGCGCTGGTCCAGCAGCTGTTGACGTCGGCCCGGCAAACCGAGGCCCGCCTCTCTTCCGTCGATCTCAACGCCATCATGCGCGAGCTCGAGCGGATGTTGCAGGCCACCTTTCCCAAGACCATAAATTTCGATCTTCAACTTCAGCCGGATCTCCCGCTCATCACGGCGGACAAGAGCCAGCTGCACCAGGTCCTCCTCAACCTCTGCGTTAACGCGCGCGACGCCATGCCCGCAGGCGGGACCCTTTCCCTCATCACTACCATCGTTCCCGGCCCCGAGCTCACTGAAGCTTTTGGGGGCGTGACCGCGGAGAAATATGCCTGCATCCGCGTCCGCGACACCGGTATCGGAATGACCCGGCAGGTGAAGTCCCACATTTTTGAGCCGTTCTTTTCGACGAAGGAACGGGGCAAGGGAACCGGCCTCGGGTTGTCGGTGGTATATGGCGTGGTCAACAATCACCGCGGTTTCGTTCAAGTGGAAAGCGAGCCGGGCGCGGGAACATGTTTCAGCGTGTATCTGCCCGTGAAAGACCTGGCGGTGGAACCGAGGCCGGGCGGAGCAGGCCAGGGCGATGCCGGTCAGCTAATTCCGCAAACCATCCTCCTCGTGGAGGACGAAGACATGTTGCGCGAGCTCGCCATATCGATCCTGGAGAACGAAGGTTTCCGGGTCATCGCCGCAAGAGACGGCGTGGAAGCAGTCGAGCTTTTCGAAACGCACCGGAACGAGATTGGTCTCGTCGTCTGCGATCTGGGGCTTCCCCGGCTCGGCGGTCGCGAAGCATTTCTGAAGATGAAAGCGAGCCACCCGGAAGTGCGGGCGATCGTGGCCAGCGGCTATCTCGAGCCGGCGATCCGATCCGAAATGCTGAAAGCGGGCGTGATCGACACGATCCAAAAGCCGTACGACTTCAACGATCTGCTGGCCAAGATCCGCGAAGTCATTGGGCCGCAGACAATCCCGGACGATCACCCGGAATTGTTTTAGCGCGACCGCGCGTCAATCGCGGATCAGGGCCGAATCGTCACGCCACCCGGCGTCGGATTCGAAACAACCGAGGAAACACCGTTCCGCGCATTCTGGACGAAAGTATTGTTGTCGCCGTACTTGGACCACGGCCCTTGGGGGACTTCGCTGAACTCGACGAATTTCCAGTCGGTCACGTCCGTGTCCTGCATGCCCAGGTAATCACGGATGGCCGGAGATACATCGAGCCCCGCGCCCTTGTTTAAATTCGGTTTGGGGCGCTCGTTTCCGAAGACGTACTGCCAGTGATCGGTCCGGAAAGGTCCGGCGTCCTCCCACTGGGCATAGGCGACCTTGTTCCCTTTGCGGATGGCGATCCAACGGCCCTTGCAGGTGGAAGCGCCGGGGCCCTGATATGCGTCCTTGAACCACGGCACGACTCGGGGAGCTTCGGGCCGGTGGCCATTTGTGGCTTTATCGTTGTAAGGCAGGGCGCAATAAAATGGGTTCTGGCGCGGCGTAAATTTCACCGGGATGAAGTCGCTCCGTCGCGATTGCTCGGGATCATCGTAGCCGCCGTAATTCTTCGTCCAGTTTCGATCCCACGAGCTGGAGACATTAGGGACCGGGTTGTTCGCGGTAGGTTTTTCGCCAATCCAGAAAGTCGTGGTCACGATTTCTTTCTTCCATGGGAAACGCTCGGCCTGCCGATTCAAAGGCGGGTCAGGTTGCGCCAGCGGACTGTAACTAGCGGGATCGACCTTCAGCGTATTGTCGTCCTTCGGCGCGTTCGTTTTCTTGCTTAGCCCCAATTTGGGCGCGGGGACAGCAGCGGCGGCAGCGTGGGTAAAAATGGCCGAGACTGACGAAAGGGCGACTGCAATCGTGTGAGTAATGGTCCCTGGTTTCATCGCGAAGTTTGCCCGCCGGGCAATAGCGACCGAATGCACGGTCTAATTAGGAATCGGCTTAACAATCCGATCCGCGTGTAATATCGGGCAGAATCAGCGTTGCGCCAGTGATCGGCGCGCTTTTTCTACAAGCGCTTTTTCCTGTGGCAATAACGTCGCTTTTTCCCCCAGGTCGAGAAACTCACCGGCCCGCTGGTGGTCGCCGGCGGCGGCCAGGATGATGCCGTAATAAGCGGCGATTTCAGGCTTGTGAAGCTGTTCCGGGGTCAGCGTTTCGAGCGCTTTCAAAGCCTTCTTCGTGTCACCCTGGCTGTGCAAAGCGAAGGCATAAGTAGAAACATATGCCGGGTTCTTGGGATCCTTTTCGTAAACTTCGCGCGCCAACCTCTGCCCGCGCTCCGTATTGAGGCTCAACAACAACGAGAGCTGCGCGAAGTTATTTTGAATGTTCGGGTCGTTCGGGCGGTGCTCGATGTGCCGGAGCATTACCCGATAGAGATTTTCGGCGTCTCCGTTCTGGGCAAAATAACGATACAGGGCGCGCAAGGCTTCGTCGCCTTTCACCGGATCCTTGGCGACAATCCAAAGCAGCTCGACTGCTTCGTCCCGCCAGCCCCATTTCTGGACCGTTTCCGCGAGGACCAGGGCCTGTCGCACATCGGCCGAAATCTTCTTCAGCGCCTCATTCCATTGCGCCGCCGCCTCCGGTTGGTTCCCGGCCTCGCGCAGGGCGCGGGCATGGAGCGCATTGCGGAGAAAATCCGCCGTGCCCCAGTTCCCGGAATTAACCAGCCGCTGCAATCCGGTCCAGTTTTTCCCCGCGACAAAGGCATCGGCGAGCGCGATCTGGACAAGCTTCTGGCCGAGAACACCGGGCGGCAGCTGAGTGCTCCACGCGATCGCGTCGGCTGCCCGGTTATGCATGTTTAGCCAGGTAATCAGCGCCGCCGCGCGCTCGGGATCCTCGGCGGAGGCCGCTTTCATTTCGTCGAGAAAAACCCCAAGGCCGCTGTCTTTCGCCGCGTCGAGTGCCGTCAGAAGGACCAGCCGGTCGGAATATGTCTTGTTGGGAAAGGTATCGAGCTGGTGCGCCAACTCGAGCGCTCTCAGGGTCAGGTTCCGGCGCGAGGCGTCCTCAGCCAGATAACGAGTGGCTTCACGCGCGAGGAGCGGGTCCTTTTGCATGTCCTCGAGGGTTTGCTTTCCCGCTTCCCGGGTCGCGGCATCAGTGGCGCCCAAACGCACTGCCGCCAGGCGCATGAGGTAATCTTTATTTTCCGGCTCGAGCCGGGATGCTTCGCTAAGGTGGCGCTCCATTTCCAGGCCGTCCCGCCGCGCGAAAGCGATATCGGCCAGCAACGCATGATATTCCGCAGTGGCCTTCGCGCTTTCTGGCAACTTACCGATCGCGATGTCGGCCGTTGTTCGATCGTCAAACCGCACCGCGGCCCGGGCCAGAAGGATCAGGTCCTGCGGTGTCGCAACACCCAGATCCATCACGCGGCGGCGCCAGTCGAGCGCGGAACGCGATCCTGCCTTTTCCGACAGGCGCGCCAGAATTCGGCAGGCATCCGCACTGTCCGGATTGATCTGGAGAAGCCGCCGGGCGTCGAGACTGGCACGGCGGTAATCGCCTTGATTCACGAGGGCGTTGGCCTCCGCGACCAGTCGACGTTGCTGCCAGGCTCGAAACTGTTTGTAGCCAACTACCCCTAGCACCGAGACGAGCAGGATCAGACCGACGGTCCAAATAATGACCTTCAGGATCGAGCGCTCGATTTTATTGTGTGGATGTTCCAAGTTGGTGAAGCTTTCTATGCCCCGGTTCAAAGTCAATCTGCCACGGCCCCGGTGAAGCGAACGAATCATTGCCGCTCGAAGCAACCCCCGAGCCACCACGGAGGGGCCATCCCACCCGGCTCATTACCTGCTCAAGCGCCCCGGGCCAAGGCATGAACGCGCTCGCAACCGAGATTGAACATCCGACCACGGCGACGAAGGGCTCAACCATCGGATGGTTCCCAGTCATCGCGCTGGGACTCCTTTGGCTCGAGGTAATTTCCCGGCTTCAACTCGAATGGTCCATCAACCCGCAATACAGCTACGGGTGGGCGGTCCCGATCCTGGCAGCTTACATTTTCTGGCGGCGTTGGAACTACGCGCCACCGACAGGCAATCCGTCCGCCCGCCCGCTTGTTCTCGCCGTCATTGTTCTGGCGGCTCTCGCCTTCGCCCCCATCCGGCTGATCCAGGAAGCAAATCCTGACTGGCGGCTGCTGAGCTGGGCGATGGCCCTTTGCGCAGTGGCGGCCTCAGCCGGGGCGATCTATCTCGCTGGCGGCTCGGCCTGGCTGCGTCATTTCAGTTTTCCCATTTTGTTTTTCCTGGTTGCGGTCCCATGGCCAACCTTTCTCGAACAGATCGTAATCCAGGGGTTGATGCGCATCGACGCGCTGATCAATGTCGAGGTGCTCACGGCCATCGGCATCCCCGCGGTCCAGCTCGGTAACGTTATCGAGGTCAATTCGGGTTACGTCGGAATCGATGAAGCCTGTGCGGGAATCAGATCGTTGCAGGCCACCTTCATGGTTTCGCTTTTTCTAGGCGAGTTTTACGGGTTCTCCGTCCTGCGCCGGTTCATTCTCGTCATCGCCGGGGCGTTGCTCGCCTTCTTTTGCAATCTGGTCCGGACTTTTCTCCTTGTTTATCTGGGGGCGGAACACGGATTCCAGGCGATCCATAACTGGCACGACCCGGCGGGCCACACGATCCTCGTTATCTGCTTGTTAGGCCTTTGGGGCCTAAGCTTGCTCCTTTCGAGAAAAGACGAGGAGCTCATGAACCCGCCGCGCGCGAGCGCTGGATTCCGCATTCCGCGCCTTGCTTTGATCCTCGTGCTCGTCTTCACCGTCGTTGCCGAAGCCGGCACCCAGCTTTGGTATTTGAGCCACGAGGCGCGCACGGTAAAGGCCGCCCCGTGGAACATCGCCTGGCCGACGCACGCCGCCAATTGGAAGGAAGTGGCGGTGGATGAAGGCTCCCGCGGTTTACTTCGCTACAACGAGGGCGGCGGCGGTAATTGGTTCGCCGATGGCCACAACTGGAGCATGTATTTCTTCAAATGGCTCCCCGGCCGGACCGCAGGATTGTTCATCAAAAACCACCGGCCCGATATTTGTCTGCCGGCCAGCGGAATGACCCAGCGGGGCGGAGGCCGGAACAAACTTCTCACGGTCAACGGCGTGCAATTGCCCATCCGCGCTTACGTTTTTGAAAATGCCGGGCGACCGCTCCATGTCTTTTACTGCTACTGGGACGGCACCCCCCCGGAGGCCGGCAATCGCGACCAGGAAGACTGGACAGCGTCCGGGCGCCTCGACGCGGTCAAACGGGGCAAGCGCGATATCGGCACCCAAATGCTCGAGATTGTAGCCTGGGGCTACGACGACGACGCGAAAGCCGAAGCCGCGGCGGTCGAGCAGCTCCGCCAGATTATCAAGCCTGGCTAAAAAATTCGTCGTATAGGCCGTCTCGGTCCTCTATCGTGCGGCAATGTTCCCCCGAACACTCCTCGCCGTTCTCTGCGCAGCCAGCGTTTTCTCTGCTCAGCCGGCCTTCGCCGAAACGCCCGCGCCTCAAATCACGGCCACGTTCTGGAACATCCAATGGTTTCCCGGCCGTCGGCCGAACGCTTCGCGCGGCGATGAAGCGCGACAAATTCGTTCTGTCCACTCCGACCTCGCCCAGCTCCGGTCTGACATCGTTGCCTTCGAGGAAGTGCGCGACTGGGAGAACGCCGTCGTCGCGGCCCGCCCGCTGGCGGGCTTCAAGGTCGACGTCATTTCAAATTTCCCGCCGCGGGAGGGGCAGAACGAAGCTCAACAGGTCGTCATCACAAGCCGGCTCGAGACCATTGCGGCGTGGTCGGAATTATGGAAACCGTCAGGCGTCCTCCTTCCGCCGCGGGGCTTCGCGTTTGCCGCCTACCAGCTTGCCCCGGGGAAGCTGCTCCTGGTTTATGTGCTCCATCTGAAGAGCAATCGCGGCGAGATCCGCGAGGACATCCGGATTCGTGAAGAGTCGATGCAACAGCTCGTGGCCCACATGAAGGCAATGCAGAACGCGTACGGCAAACTCGGCAATCTCGCCTGGATTGTCGGCGGGGATTTCAACACTACGCCGGACGAACCCCGCTTCGCTTCCGAGAAGACCGTGAAGCTCCTGACCGATGATGGCTTTAAATGGTGCTGGGCCGGAATCCCGTTCACGTCCCGGATTACCGTCCCCGCCGATGCTCGCTATCCCGCAGCCTCCTTCGATCAGATTTTTTATCGTGGCCTGACTCTGGAGAAGGCCTGGGTAGGCAACACTTCACCGCAATCGAGTGATCATCGGGCGGTGAATGCGACATTCACTGTGGCCGGCGAGCGGTGATCCTGCCCGGTGAAAGAGCTTCGACACTTTAAGGCGTGGATCGCTAATCGCGGGCTACAAAAACTTCCCAGGATTTAGAATCGCCGCGGGATCGAGCGCGTCCTTGATAGCGCGATGCAATTCGCGCGAGACGTCGCTCGTGGCCTGCGGCCACCAGCGTTTTTTCGCCAATCCGATCCCGTGCTCGCCCGTGATCACGCCGCCGAACGCGAGCACTTGCGCGAATAATTCATCGAGCGCGCGCTCCGCTCGTTCCCGGACGGCGGCTTCGCGATTGTAGCCCTCCGCCATGATGTTGACGTGCATGTTCCCATCCCCCGCATGACCGAAGCACGCGATCGGAAATCCTGAGCTCCGCGAGAGCCGTTCCGCAAACTCGACCAACTCGACGAGCTTGCTCCGCGGCACCACGATGTCCTGATTGAGTTTCGTCAGGCCGGTCGCCCGCAAGGAGTTGCTGAACGCACGCCGCAGCGCCCAAAATCGCTCGCATTCTTCCTCAGTATTGGCGACACGAAGTGAGACGGGGTCCCGTTCCCCAATGAGGGCGCGGAGCTTCTCCATTTCCAACTTCACCGTCTCCGGTTGTCCATCCAGCTCGACCAAAAGATGAGCGTTCCCGTCCGGAACATCCGCCGCGCCCGAATCGCGGCGCGCTGCTTCGAGCGTGAACGAATCGGCCAGCTCAACCGATGACGGCAGAAATCCCGCTGCAAAAACCTGCTGCACCGTCGCCGCTGCTTCCGCCATGCTCGAAAAGGAAGCGGACAAAGTCGCGCGGGCCGGAGGAAGCGGCAGCAGCTTCAGGGTGATCTCCGTGACCACACCGAGCATTCCTTCCGACCCAACAAAAAGGCCGATCAAGTTGAACCCCGTCTTGTTTTTGTGAACGCGGCCGCCGGTCCGCAGAACATCGCCTTTCGCGAGAACAACTTCCAACCCCACCACGTAATTGCGCGTCACGCCGTACTTCAGGCAGCGCGGTCCCCCTGCGTTCGTGGCCACATTCCCGCCCAGACTGCAATCATTCTTGCTCGCCGGGTCGGGCGGATAAAACAGCTTCTGCTCGCGCACCCGCGCCTGGAGATCAGCCGTGATCACGCCCGGTTCCACGATCGCAATGGCATCCGCAAAATGGATTTCCTTTATCCGGTTCATCCGCGCGAGCGACACGGCGATCCCTCCCCGGCTCGGAACACATCCCCCCACATATCCATAACCGGCACCCCGCGCCGTCACTGGGATCCTGTTTTGTGACGCGAATTTTAGCAGCTTGCTAACCTGTTCCGTCGTCTCTGCGAAGACGACTACTTCCGGCGCCTGGCTCGCAAACCATTTGTCGCCCGCATGGGCTTCTAGGGTCTCCGGCGCGTCAGAGACAATGTCAGGCCCGAGTAATTCAATCAGCGCCGGTTTCAGCATCATCTCCTGCCCATGATCCTGATCCTGATCATGATCTCGGTCGCACGCTCTCCAGTAGGATCATGAGTACGATCGGGATCAGGAGCAGGACGGGGATCACATCCCCATGATCTGGTAACCGCCATCGACGTAGAGCACCTGCCCGGTGATCGACGCCGCTCCGTCGCTCGCGAGAAAAACTCCCATCGCGCCGAGCTCCGCCGGGTCGCAGCTTCGTTTCAACGGAGCGCGCTCCTGGTAATGCTTCAACATGGCCGAGAATCCGGAGATCCCTCGAGCGGCAAGAGTATTTACAGGCCCGGCTGAAATGCAATTGACCCGAATTTTCTTCGGGCCCAGGTCGTAGGCGAGATAACGCGTGGAAGCCTCCAGGCTCGCCTTGGCGACGCCCATCACGTTGTAATGCGGCACCACTTTCTCAGCGCCGTAATAGGTCATTGCCACTATGCTCCCGCCGTTCGTCATCAGCGGCGCCGCCTCTCGTGTCAGGGCGACCAGCGAATACGCGCTGATATCATGCGCGGTCCGGAATGCTTCCCGGGTCGTGCTCACAAAATCGCCCTCCAACGCTTCCTTTGGCGCGAACGCGACCGAATGAAGGATCAGGTCAACCCGGTCCGTCTGGCTTCGCACCTTGTTGAAAAACTCCGAGATGTCGCCGTCGTTCGAGACGTCGCACGGATACAGCGGGGTGCCTTCCCCGAACTCGCCGACGAGCTCCTCGACGTTCTCCTTCAGCCGTTCGCCCTGGTAATTGAAGATCAATTTCGCGCCCGCCCCGGCCCATGCTTTTGCGATCGCCCACGCGATGCTGCGCTTATTCGCCACGCCGAAAACAACCCCGACTTTTCCAGCCAAAACCTGTTCAGCCATAAGGCGTCACCATACCCGCCTTTCGCCCGCCGCAAAACCGCCGCGATGCGCGCTTCCGGTTTCCGTCCGCATCGTTATGATGACGCCGCCCATGCCCGCCGGTCACAAAAATAACGACCCCGACGCGCGGGACCGCGTTGCTGTCCTGATCCCGTGCTTCAACGAGGAGGTCACGATCGGAAGCGTCGTCGAGCAGTTTCGAGCGGAGCTTCCGGACGCCCTCGTTTGCGTTTTCGACAACAACTCGACGGACCGGACCGTGGAACGAGCCCGCGCAGCCGGAGCGCGCGTTCTCCATGAAGCGCGCCGTGGCAAAGGTTTCGTCATCCAATCGGCCTTCCGGCACATCGATACCGACGTTTACGTGCTGGTTGACGGCGACGCCACCTACCCGGCCCCTGCGGTGCACAGCCTCATCGCGCCGATCTTGACGGGCGACGCCGACATGGTCGTCGGCTCGCGGCTTCATGCCCATTCCCAAAGCCAGTTCCGCCAGATCAATCGCTGGGCCAACCGCATGGTGGTGTTTATTCTCAAGATCGTCTTTGGCGTCCGGCTAACGGATGTCCTCTCCGGGTATCGCGCTTTCAATCGCCGCTTCGTCAAAAACCTCCCTCTGTTCGGCGGCGGGTTTGAGATCGAAACCGAGCTGACCATCAAAGCGGTCGCGCGCGGATACCGAATCGTTGAAGTGCCGGTGAACCTGACCGTTCGCCCCGAAGGCAGCCACTCCAAGGTCAACCTCTTCCGGGATGGAATGCTGATCCTGACGACCATCCTCACCCTCTTTCGCGATTATAAGCCGCTCACTTTCTTCGGCTCGTTAGGCCTGCTTTTCCTCGGAGGGGCGATGATCCCCGGCATATCGGTCCTGGCCGAATATTTCCGGAGCGGCCTGGTTCCGTTGCCGGCAGCCGTCCTGGCGACGGGCCTTGCCATCTGGGGTCTGATCCTGGGGGCGATCGGTCTCCTCCTCCATTCCATCGCGCGGCGGGCGCAGGAATTTGATTATCAGCTGCAGATGCTTGGCGGCAATTTGCAGAGCCAGCGCGACAAGCTCGAGCAGGATCCCGGTTGAATGAACGGCACTGCGCGCCGCGCGTTTCTCGATCGGGTCGAGGCTGGTGACGCGCTCCTGTTCATCTACGTGGCGGTGATCGTGCGCCAGGCCGCCTCCTGGCTGCCGGTCTCGAACGCTATCGCGTGGACCCTCGCTACGATCGGGGCCGGAACCTTCCTCTGGTATTACGCCTCAACCCGGACGGAAGAGCGCCATCGGACGGCCCTTCCCTTTTGGCTGCTGATTGGCGTTCCCATGCTGTTCGTTTATTCCCTTCGCCTTTCTTTTCCCGACGTCTCGTTCGACGTCCTTAATTACCGGCTCTTTCACGGGATCCGCGGATTGTCGGGGCCCCTCTACGGGCCCGGTGATTTCTTCCCGACACCGGCGCCCTACAACACGGCGCCAGATATGGCGATGGGAATCACCCGAATCTTCTTCGGTTACAGGCTCGGCACCGTCATAAACCTGTTCGCCCTCCTTTGGGCAGCGCGCATCACCGAGCGGCTGCTCCGCGCGCACCTCACCAATTCGTGGCTACGCCATTTCGCCGTGCTCGCGATTTTCGCTGCTGAACATCTGTTCTTCGAGATCAACACCTACATGATCGATCTCCTCGCCGTGCCGCTGCTGCTCGAAGCGACCCGACTCGCCCTCGCGAATTTCCGCCCTGAGGCCCGGACCGCTCTGCTCGTCCGCATCGCATTCCTGCTCGGCCTGAGCGTAGCCTTCAAGTTGATCAACGTGGTCAGCGCAATCCCGATTGCGGCGCTGGCGGGTTGGCGTTTCCTGCGGGATTACGATGCGGCGCCAAGCCCGAGGGAATTCGCAACCATGTTCGCACTTTCGTTCGGCGCATTCCTGGCGCCGGTCCTGCCGTTCACCATCTATCTCTACCAGGAGATGGGCAGCCCGGTTTTTCCGATCCTCAACGGCGTTTTCAAATCGCCTTTCTGGCCGGCGAACAGTGGATGGGACAATCGTTGGGGACCATTTGGATTCTGGGAAGTGCTCGTCTGGCCAGTGAAGATTTTCTTCCGGCCAGAGCGTCTCTCGGAATTGCTGGTCTATTCCGGAAGGCTTTCGCTCGGTTACATCGCGGCGTGCCTGGCCTGGCTTCTGGCATGGCACGATCCAACCCTGCGACGCCTCAGCTTTATCACTCTGGCGGGCCTGCTTCTGTGGAGCGCGGGCACCGGTTACATCCGCTACGCGTTCTTCCTGGAATTGTCCGCCGGCCTGGTTCTCGTCATGTTGACGATTAACGCGATGAGAAGACCGAGGCTGGTTCCATTGGCGATCGCCGTCCTTAGCTCGTTAGGCGTGCAGACCGTGCTTGCCTGCCGTTACACCGGCAAAACCGAGTGGAGCGGACGCGCTACCGTCTTCCACTTCCCTGCTGCCTGGAAACGCGACACACAGTACTTGCTTCGGGATCGTTCGCTCCGCGCGTTCAATGACAAAAGCAATCGAACACGGTTCGCGCAGGTCGAGGTCTGGATCGAGAGCAGCATGAAAACGGCGAGCCTCGAGATCCTGTTGAACGGTAAAGCCCCGGTGATTGGACTGCGAAGTTGGGAAAGCTTCAGCAGCCCGGAAGCGCGCCGGCGATTCGTGCACTCAATCGAAGCAGCTGCCGGTAAACGAATGTTCACCATCTGTTTCGTCGATGATCTCCCGGATGCCCTAAAGAATATCGCGGACCGCGGTTTGATCGCCGGGGAGCGAATTCCGCTGGAGGTCCCCTTTTACTCTGTCGATCATCGGCTCCCGTTGCTCTTGATCGAAGTGTCCGGTGCTGAAGTAGCGGCGGCCGCGATGCGCAAAACTTTGTGAGCTCCATGACCCCTGCTGAAATCGTAAGTGGCCTGGAAGCACTCGAGCCGTGGTTTCATCGGATCGACCTTGGCCGGGGGATTTTCACCAAAACCGAGAGCGTCATGGGCGAGCCGGTCGATCATCCGGCGCCGAGCTGGGAAGTGATCCGGGAATGTCTTCCCGCGGATTTAAGTGGAAAGAGTGTCCTCGATGTCGGCTGCAACGGGGGTTTTTACTGCGTCGAAGCAAAACGGCGGCGAGCGCAACGTGTCCTCGGAGTGGACGGCCAACGCCAGCATGTTCGCCAGGGTTTGTTTGTTCGAAAAGTCCTCGGACTCGATCTCGAATTTCGGCGGTTTTCCGTTTACGACCTCGATCCCGAAGCGATTGGCCGGTTCGATATCACCCTCGCCCTGGGTCTCGTTTATCACCTCAAGCACCTCGTCCTTGCGCTCGAGCGGCTCTACGACATCACGAATGAATTGTTGATCCTGGAGACCGCGATCATTCCCCCGGACAAAACACCGGAATCGTTTGTCCAGGAGCTAGGCAGCATAACGCAAACGCTGCACCCGCTCCTGTATGCGGAGAACCCGCCCGACGCGAAGGAACAGGTCTTTAACTGGTTTCTTCCCAGCGCCCCAGCGTTGCAGGCGTTGCTTCTGAATATTGGATTTGAAAACGCGACCCTGCATTCGGTTGTGAACGACAGAGCGGTGATCGTATGCCGGAAGACACCCGGCGTGGGCCAGCGGAGTGTGACTGATTACGTGGCCCGGCTCGAGTTCGCCGCAGAGAAACCTCACTCCATTTATCGGGCACGCAGTCCGATTACGTTCCAGATACGAGTCACGAACAATGGGCGCGTGACCTGGCCCGCGGACGACGCTCCAGACGGCAAGGGGATCGTCCATCTCGGGGCTCACCTTCTCCGAAGCGACGAAGCGGAAGTGAATTGGGACGGAGGCCGCGCCTCGCTTCCGCATGATCTGGCGCCGGGCAAGACGGCGGATATCCATTTCGAGTTCACAACCCCGGAACAAGCCGGCGCCTACATCATTGAATTCGATATGGTGGCCGAACACATCACCTGGTTCGAAGATTTCGGCACTGGTCTTTTGCGGCACGGGTTTACGGTCACGGAATGAAGCGCTGTTTTACCTTCGCCTATTGCGTTTTCACGGCCGCCGTTTTGGCGGGACCAGCTGAGGTAGCGAACCAAACGCGAGCCTGGCGAGCCACGCATGAGCAACAGATCTTGACGGCATTTGCCGAGCTTCTCGCCCTTCCGAACGTCGCCAGCGATACCCCGAATATTCGCCGCAACGCTGAGGCCATCCGGGCCATGTGCGAAAAGCGCGGGCTAACCACGAAGCTGCTCACGCTCGAGGGTGCGCCGCCCATCGTAGTAGCAGACCTGGCTTCGCCGAACGCGAAACGGACCGTGGCCTTTTACGCCCATTACGACGGCCAGCCCGTCGATCCCGCTCAATGGAAGAGCGATCCCTGGACACCTGTCATGCGCGATCGCGATGGAAAGGACGTTGATTGGAAAAGCGCCGAGACAATCGATCCCGAATGGCGCCTTTACGGAAGATCGGCCGGCGACGACAAAGTCTCAATCGTCGCCATGCTGGCCGCGTTCGACGCCCTCCGAGAGCAGAACGCGACGCCTTCTGTCAATCTCCGGTTCTTTTTCGAAGGTGAAGAAGAAGCGGGCTCGCCGCGTCTGGGCGATTACCTGAAGAAGTATCCGGAAGTTTCGCGGCCCGACGCGTGGGTTTTCTGCGATGGGCCGGTTCATCAGAGCCGGAGAATGGAATTGGTTTTCGGGGCGCGGGGAACAGTCGGCCTGGAGCTGACCATTTACGGCCCAATCAAGGGCCTGCACGACGGGCATTACGGAAACTGGGTGCCGAACCCGATCGTGCGGCTCATCCAACTTCTCGGCTCAATGCGCGATGAAAATGGCCGAATCCTGATCAAAGGATTTTATGACGATGTCCGTTCACCGACCGCCGCCGAGAAAGCGGCCCTGGAAAAAATTCCAAACGTAGAAGCGGAATTGCGGAAGGAGTTTCAGATTGGTGGGAGTGAGAGCAATGGGAAATCGTTGAACGAATGGATCATGCTCCCCGCGCTCAACGTCCGCGGGTTTGAGTCAGGCAAGGTTGGTGAAAAAGCCGCGAATCAAATCCCGACGGAAGCGCGAGCCTCCATCGATTTCCGCCTCGTTCCGGATGAGACGCCGGACTCGATCAAACCGCTGGTTGAGCGGCATCTTGTCGAACAGGGCTATACGATTGTGCGCGAGACGCCGGATTCGCGAACCCGACAGGACAAGCCAAAGCTCGTTAAAGTCGAGTGGGGCCCGGGTTATCCCGCGTCGCGCACTCCCCTCGATCATCCTTTTTCACGCGAGCTGGCCGCGATCATGACCGCGGCCGGGCACGATCCCGTCCTGTTACCTACGTCCGGCGGAAGCCTTCCGATGCATCTGTTCCAACAGGCGAACAACGCCCCGGTCATCTGCTTCCCGATCGCCAATCACGACAACAACCAGCACGCCGCCAACGAAAACATTCGCCTCCAGAATCTCTGGGACGGCATTGAAGTTTTCGCCGCGTTTTTCAGCGGACTGTAGCCGGGACCGATGATCCCGGCGGATCAGCGACCGCGCAGTTCTCAGAACCGGGATCACCGATCCCGGCTACAATTTAGCGTGCGATAACGTGGCGGCGGGAACGCCGGAGAGCATCCCCCAGAGGCATCCGGGCATACCCATCTTGACGGCTTAAAGCCGTCAAAATAACAGCCGTGAGGTAGCGAAGGTAGAATTCCGGATCAGCACGCGATCGCGTGGCGGCGGCAAACGCCGGAGAGCATTTCCCAGAGGGCGTCGAGAATTCGATCGACGGCGTTCGCTGTTGGCGCCGCGTTTTCATCGGTCACGTACTCGGAAAGCATCTTCCGCTCGCTCGCCGAATGTTCGCGGTCCGCTTCTACGTGGACCGAGAAGTATTCGTAATCGCGCGGCGCGGTCACGTTGTAATTCTCGATCAAACCTTTGATCTTCGATTCTGAGACCGCAGGGATCTGGCTCTCGTAGGCATACAGCGCAGCCAGCCCTTCGGCAGTCCCACCGGTCGAGCAAACCGAACGGAAAGTCTCGATCAGGTTCCGGGTTTCATCCCACTTATCGGCGGATTGCGCGTCCTCTTTCGAGACGCCGAGACATTCGGCAAACTGGAGCCAAAGCTCAGGGTGATTCGGCGAGCCCGCTTCCTCATCCATCAGGTTGTCGAGCAACAGGCGGCGGGTCGGTTGATCGTCGCACTTCGCGTGCACCGCTGAGAGGTAGGTCGGGAACGCAGCCACGTGGTGGTAATATTGACGGGCGTAATCAGCCAGCGCCTCACGGCTCAGCTCGCCGCGGGTCCAGGCGAGGTAAAAGGGATGGGTCAGCAAATGTTTTGCAGCGATTTGGCGGTCGATGGCATCGAGATGTTGGTTCATATGCGTGTGTTGAATCGTTTATAATGTTTCGCTGAAACGCTTCAACTCTTTAACGCTTCAACTCCCAGAATGTGTTTGATCCCGCGGATCGGGATCACGACCCAGGCCGGGCGATTGTTCAGCTCATAACCCACTTCGTAAACAGCTTTGTCGAGGAGGTAAGCCTCCAGCAGAATCTGGAAATCAACGTTGTCCGGCGGGATGAAATCCGCGCCGTGAGTTGTAGCGAGATAACTCTGCAAAAAGACGCTGCTCATCTGGCGATACCAGAGATCGGCCCAACGCTCCAGGAACGGCACGTCTTCGGCCCGCATCGCGGGCTGCCAGAGGGCGCTGTAAGCCGCGTACTGGAAAGAGCGCATCATCCCGGCGACATCGCGGAGGGCCGAGCGCTTCAATTTCCGCTCGCTCAACGGCCGGGCCGGCTCGCCTTCGAAATCGAGAATCACAAAATCTTTTCCGGTGTAGAGGACCTGCCCGAGGTGGTAGTCGCCGTGGATCCGGATCTTGGTTGCGTTCGCCCGCCGATCGAGGATGCGCTGTTCCTGGGCAAGGATCCGTTTCTCCGAGCCCAGCACTTCCGCAGCCTCCTCCCGGAACGCGTCCGGAAGGCCCGCCAATTTCTTCTCAAGTAACGCGAAGGCCCGCCGGAGCGAGGCCCGCATGTTCTGGTAAACCGAGCGTTGCGCCATGGCGTTGACTTGCTCAGGCGCGAAGGCGCGGTCTTCACCGCTGATCGCCAGCGCACGATGCAATTCGCCGGTCCGCTGTCCGATGAGTTTCGCTTTCTCCGGATAAATCCCGCCGATCAATTCTTCCAGGAGCGGGCCGGGCGGGGCGGTCTGGTTTTGCAGATCGGCTTTGCGGGTCAGGACCCGTTCGTAAAAACGGCCGACGGCATCGAGGGTCAAAGTCCACGCGTCGCCTTCGTTCGTGACTGCATTCTGCAACAAACAGACAACGGTCGGCTCAGCTTTGGAGCGACGGTATTCAATTGCCCCGAGAAATGCCGGGACGTGCGCGAACTCCGCGCGCTCAGTCAGGAACCGGGTCACTTCCACGTCCGGATTCAGGCCGTCCTCGAGTTTGCGATAGAGCTTCAGGAAAAACCGGTTTTCAAAGAGCATCGACGAATTGCTCTGCTCGGCGCTGAGCACGTGAGATTTGACGGCGCCCCCCCGCGCTTCCTCCGGGAGCGCACTGCTCGTTAGGCCGGTAACAGTGCCGTTCCGCCCCGTTGCGGATTCGCCCGCGGTCATCAGCTTGAAAAGCGCTTCGCGGAAGGACTCATCGTAAATCGCATCGTGGAGGATCACGTCTCCCTCGCCCGCCATCCGCGCGATCACGGCGTGTGGGGCAGCCTTCTCGACGGCGCGGGCCGCATCGTCGCGCGCAATCTGGACGGGCAAGGCATACGTCTCCGTCGGGCCGTCGAGGTAAGTAACTTCGATAAACCAGATCTGCGCGCCATCTTCGCCGCCAACCGGGACCTGCTCGGCGATTCGCATATCGCGCACGGTCCGCGCCTTGGCGCCGAACCATCGGCAGTTCCGGACATATCCCGGCAAGACCTGGCGCTCGATCCGGGCCCGCTGGCCATTTCGAACGAGGGCCCCCACGCTGGTGGCCGACTCGATCGTCGGAACAGGGCGCTCGGCTACCGCCCCCGCGGCGACCGCTGTTGAGTGCAGGACGAACCAATAATGTGAGTGTGGGCCCAGCGTGATCACGTAGGGCGTCGGGCCGATTGGGGGAAAGCAATTCTGCGAGAAAACTTCCATGAGCGAACGGCCGGCGAAACGTGACAAGTCGAGCTCGGCTGCCTGGGCGAAACGGGACAGGTTCACCACGACAAGGATGGTCTCGTCTTCATGCTGCCGAAGAAAGGCCAGGACCTTGTTGTTCTCCGGATGAAGGAATTCGAGCGTGCCTCGCGAGAATGCCCTGAAATTTTTCCGCATCGCGATGACCCGCCGAGTCCACCAGAGAAGGGACGAAAGGTTCTTCTGCTGGTTCTCGACGTTGATTGCTTCGTAGTGATACTCGGGGTCGATCGTGATCGGGAGATAAAGCTGCTGCGGATTCGACTTCGAAAAACCGGCGTTACGGTCCGGGCTCCATTGCATCGGGGTGCGGCAGCCGTTGCGATCGCCAAGATAGAAATTATCCCCCATCCCGATCTCGTCCCCGTAATAGAGAACGGGTGTCCCCGGCATCGAGAAGAGCAGAATATTGAGGAGCTCGATTTTGCGGCGGCTGTTCGCCAGGAGCGGGGCGAGGCGGCGGCGGATCCCGAGATTGATCCGCGCGGTCGGGTCGTTCGCGTAAACCCGCCACATGTAATCGCGCTCTTCGTCGGTCACCATTTCGAGGGTGAGCTCGTCGTGGTTCCGCAGGAACATCGCCCACTGGCAGTTCTCCGGAATCGGCGGGGTCTGGTCGAGGATGTCGATGATCGGAAACCGATCCTCCATCTGCAGGGCCATGAACATCCGCGGCATCAGCGGGAAATGGAAATTCATGTGGGACTCGTCGCCCTTTCCGAAATAGGCGACCGCGTCTTCCGGCCACTGGTTCGCCTCCGCGAGCAGCATGCGGCCCTCAAATTTTGCGTCCACGTGGGCGCGAAGCTTGACCAGGTATTCGTGAGTCTCGCGGAGGTTCTCGCAGATTGTCCCTTCGCGCTCGTAGAGATAAGGCACGGCGTCGAGCCGGAGCCCGTCCACACCCATGGCCAGCCAGAAATCGAGGACCTTCTCGACCGCTTCGTGCACGGCCGGATTGTCAAAATTCAGGTCCGGCTGGTGGGAATAAAAGCGGTGCCAGTAATACGCTTTCGCGACCGGGTCCCACGCCCAGTTGGAGGTCTCGAAATCTTTGAAGATGATCCGGGTTTCCTTGTACTTCTCCGGCGTGTCGCTCCAGACATACATCTGGCGCTCGGGCGATCCAGGGGCGGCCCGGCGCGATTTTTGGAACCACGGGTTTTGGTCGGAGGTGTGATTGATAACCAGCTCCGTGATGACGCGCAGGCCGCGGTCGTGTGCCGCCGCGAGAAAGGCCCTGAAATCGTCCAGTGTCCCGAAGTTTGGATTAACGTCGTAATAATCCGCGATGTCGTAGCCGTCATCGCGCATGGGCGACGGGTAAAACGGCAGGAGCCATAAGGCGGTGACGCCCAGCTCCTGGAGATAATCAAGCTTCTCGATTAGTCCGCGAAAATCGCCGATGCCGTCGCCATCACTGTCATGGAAGGTCTTAACATGGAGCTCATAGATAACGGCGTCCTTGTACCAGAGCGGGTCCACGGCAATTTGAGACGGCGGATTCGTGGACATGCGGCTACACAGTTGGCGCAACAATTAAACGCGCGCAATCGGTGGATTGGTCGAGGGCGCGTTCTTCCGAACGCGTCCGCCTTCGAGAAACCCTACTTCTTCGGTAGCGCGATGGAATGGGCCGCGACGAGCTGCCACTCGCCATTGCGTCGGACCCACGTGTCGGTAAACCGGAAGTTGTTTGTGAAAGTCTTGCCCGCTTTTGTTTTGCCGGTCTCCTTCGCAACGCCGGTAGCGACAGCGACGTCAGCTCCGAACATGCGCACGGTTATGTCGCTGGTCACCGCCGACGTGTAGGTATTCGTGTCGCGCTTCGCCTCAGCGACCAGTGTTGCCTTATCACCTTGCTTGCCGCCCGAAGAGGTCCCGATGAAATCGTCGGCGACGATCCTCTCGATCTCGGAGGTGTCCTTTTTCAAAAGAGAGGCTGCGAAGCGCGATTCCAGATCTTTGATCGTTGTGGTGGCCGTATCATCGGTCGACGGAGTTTTGGCCTCGACGGTTGGTTTGGCCTCGACGGTTGGTTTGGCCTCGGCGGTGGGAGATGGCTCAGGGGTTGGTGACGGCGAAGGCTTCGGCGTTGGAGTGGGGCTCGGTTTCGGTGTGGGGCTAGGCTTTGGTGTCGGGGTTGGTTTGGGCGACGGCGTTGGTTTGGGCGACGGCGTGGGCGTCGGGTTGGGTGTCGGCGTCGGCTTGGGGGACGGAGTAGGCGTCGGCTTCGGGGATGGCGTTGGCTTCGGAGTCGGGGTAGGCGTCGGCGATGGCTTGGCCGTTGGGGATGCGGAAGCCGCCGGTGCCGGGCTCGCGCTTGGCCGCGGCGTTAAGCTGGCAGTCGCGGCTGGCGGCGACATCGGCGGCATTGGCGGCCGCGAAGACGTCCCAAACGGGTTCACGGTCGGGAAAGTGATTGGCCGGCTTGTCGAAGTCGCACTGGCCGCCGGGCGCGGGCTGGGCGTTGTCGCGGTGATCGGCCGGGTGGTCGGGCTGGCAACGGTCTTAGGTGTTGTCGGCGGCGTGATTGGCGGTCGCACCGTCGGGACCGGCGTTGTCAGGATCTCCGGCGTAGGGATTGGTGAGGCCTCGAGGAAGGGCGTAGGGGTCTCAGTTGCCGGCGGCACCAGGCTCAACGTTTCCGTTTCCGGCGGTGGAGAAAGGGTCGGCGTTTCCATTGGCTCCGGCGTCGCGCTGGCCAGGGGCCGGACAGTCGGCGTAGGCGACGGCTTTACGGTTTCAGCTGGCGAGGGCTTGGCCTTTGGGCTCGGGGACGGAGATTCAGCCGGGGGCGGAGTGCGGGACTGGAAGGGAGTGGACGCGGCATCCTGCGCCTTGATCAAAGAGGCTGAGGCCAGCAACACGGTCGCGAAAACAAATAGGCGCATGTGACTTTTTCTCCCGGAGATTCGAGCCGACGCTAGCGTGCCCGCGTCCGCCGGGTCAAGACCAATGAAATTCGCACCGCCGTCGACGCGGAGGGCGATCAATCGCGGTCTTCTGCGGTCAGGCGGCCGGACGTTTCCGGGCATCGCCGGTTGGCCCCAAATAATTGGACGCGGCGTAGAGTTGCCACTAGAACTTCCTGCTTCATGAGACGGCTCGTTCTTGCGCTGTGCGCTTTCGGATTCGCGTACGCGGGTCAATGCGCGACACCATCAGAAGAATTCATCGCGCAGGGGAAAGAGTTTCTCGCGAAAAGAGACTCCGGCAGCGACCCGGAGCGGCTCCACAGGCTTTTCCAGTTCTCGTGGGAGTACACGATGAAAGAGAATCCGGAGTTCGCCACCAATGTGGGTTATCCGGGGCAAAACCACCGTTGGAGCGACCTCTCGCTGGATGCGATTGCGCGCCGCAAAGAGACGGCCCGGCTCGATCTCGAGCTGATCAAGTCGATCGACCGCGCCAAGCTCACCGGCAACGACGTTATAAGTTACGATCTTTACCGCCGCGACGCCGAGCTGAGCGTTGAGGGGCAGCAGTTCCCGTTTGAGTTCCTCCAGATCAACCAGATGGGCGGCGTCCAGCAGAACGTGGCTCAGGTCGTCAGCTCGACTACGTTCAAAAACACCAAAGATTACGAAGACCTGGTCGCGCGCCTGAATGCGGTCCCTGCCCTTGTCGATCAGACGATCGCGCTGCTGGAAAAAGGGCTGGAACAGAAGTTCACCCCGCCTCAGATCACGCTTCGCGACGTGCCGCAACAGGTCTTGAATCTGATCGTCAAAGACCCGGCGGAGAGCCCGATGCTTGCGCCATTCAAGGAAATGCCAGGCGTCGTTCCAGCGGCCGACCAGACGAGATTGCGCCAGGCCGCAACCGACGCGTTCATGAGCAAGGTCGCGCCGGCTTTTCAGAAGCTGCACGATTTCCTCGTCGCCAAATATTTGCCGGGCGCGCGCACGACTCTGGCCGCGAACAAGCTTCCCAACGGCGACAAGCTCTACGCTTTTTCCGCACGGCAACAGACCACCACCGAACTGGCGCCGGCGCAGATCCATGAGATCGGCCTCGCCGAGGTGAAACGAATCCGGGCCGAGATGGAAAAGGTGATCGTCAGCACCGGCTTCAAGGGCGACTTCCACGCCTTCATGAAGTATCTGCTGACCGATCCGAAATTTTATTACACCGATGCCCAGAGCCTGCTCACCGGCTATCGCGACGTCGCCAAACAGATCGACGCAAAACTGGTCGAGTTCTTCGGAATTCTGCCGCGCCTCCCGTATGGGGTGAAGGCCGTGCCGGCCTACGCCGAAAAATCGCAGGCTGCCGCGTATTACGAAGCGGGATCGCTCAAGGCCGGGCGTCCCGGTTACTTCTTTGTCAACACCTACGACCTGCCCGGCCGTCCGAAATGGGGAATGGAGACGCTAACCCTGCACGAAGCCGTTCCCGGGCATCATTTCCAAATCGCGATCTCGCAGGAGATGGACGATTTACCGGAGTTCCGGAAGCACGGTGGCTACAACGCGTTCTCCGAAGGCTGGGCGCTCTACGCCGAGAGCCTGGGCTACGAGATGGGATTCTTCAAAGATCCGTATCAGAACTTTGGACACCTCGGCGACGAAATGCTGCGGGCTATCCGGTTGGTGGTCGATACCGGTCTGCATTCGAAGGATTGGACGCGGGAGCAGGCCATCAAATACTTCGAGGAGAACAGCAACAATCCGCCCCACGACATCGTGGTTGAGGTCGATCGCTACATCGTCTGGCCGGGCCAGGCGCTCGGTTACAAAATAGGCCAGCTCAAGATTCGCGAGCTTCGCACCTACGCAGAGAAAGAGCTCGGCCCGAAAATGGACTTGCGCGGCTTCCACGATGAGGTCTTAAAGAACGGCGGCCTGCCAATGAACGTTTTGGAAACACAGATCAAACAATGGGTAGCGAAGCGGAAAACTTCGTGACGGGCCAATGGCGTTAGATTTTTCATCCACGACCGGGCTCCCGGAAGATCCCGCTGAAACACGCAATGCCCGGTTGCCTGCAGCCGCGCCGGTGTTGGAACCGGGCGCGCCGACGGATCTCGAGCTGATGCACGGTATCCAGGCGGAAGATCCAGAGGCCCTTTCCCAGCTTTACGATCGCTACAACGGCATCCTGAAAGCGTTGATCCTCCGGGTCATTCACAACGAAGCGGAAGCCGACGACCTGCTCCAGGAGATCTTTATGGAGATCTGGAATCAGGCCAAAAATTTTTCCGCGCAAAAGGGCAAACCGCTCGGCTGGATGGTTACCCTCGCCCGGCGCCGGGCGATCGATGGCCTGCGCAAAAAACAGGCTTACGCACGGGCGGGAGAGCGCCTCCAAAGCGAGACCGAACAACAGCCTGATGCCTGGGTCCACAACGCGACTGAGGAAGAAATCAGCTTCGGCGATACCCGGTTACTGGTGCGCCGGGTGATCGACACCCTCCCGGTGGCCCAACAGGAGGCCATAAATCTCGCATTTTTTCGTGGGATGAGTCAGCGCGAAATCGCCGCAAAAACGAATACACCGTTGGGCACAGTCAAAACCAGGCTCGAACTAGGCCTGAAAAAGATTTATGACGGCCTTAAGGAGCTGCGAGATGAGCTTTGAAGAATTCCAGAACCAGTCGCGCCTCTACGTGATCGGCGCTTTGGAATCGGACGAACTGGACGCGTTTGAAGAGGCCCGCAAAGATTTTGGCCAAAAAGCAGAAGATTTCATCGGCGAATGTTATTCGATGCATGAGGCCTTTGCTCTGAGCCTCCGCCCCGCGAAGTCGTCCGACGCGCTGAAAGACCGGCTCATGACGATGGTCCGAAGCCGGCAGAAGGGGTAAGGCGGCTGAAGCGTTACATCGTGAATGGTGAATCGGCGGAACCGCTCCAACGACGTAACGATGTAACGTTTTAACGATTCTCGCCGTCCCCGGCTATCTCCTGCAGAATGAACTCCTGGAGAAACCCGTAGAAGTTGACCTGGAACAGTCCCAGGTCCCGGCGCGAACCGATGGGCGACCGGTAATGATCGCAAAGCTCGCCATCGGTGAAATTGTATTTCGCGGCGATCGCAAGCCGGGCCTGGTTCAGGGCGTTCAGCCACGCTTCAGCGTTGGCAGTGGGGATGCGCAGGGTGCAATTCGCGAATGGTTTGGTGCATCCGTTGAGCTGCTCGAGATCAGCCGCCACTGTTTCAGTAGATGATCGAAACAAGCGGCGCAGCTCGGGCTCCACATAGACCTTCCACTCGGCGCAGAACTCGGCTTCCGAAGGGCCCGCCGGGGCGCTGAACATGCGTTGCCGGGCCGCTTCCACGCCCTCGGTGCTCGTGCTCTCCGGGATTTGCCGAAGCAGCTCAGCTAAAAAGGGGTCGAGCTCGGAAATCTCGAGATAGTCCTTTTTGCGGCGGAACTCCATTAATTCGTCCGTTCGAGGGTGGCGAGCAGGAGATAACCGTGCAGCTGCTGGACGTAGAGCTCGCCCCGCTCCCGCACCCCGGTCCACAGAATGGAACGGCCAAGCTGATGCACTTCGAGCATATGCTTCTCAGCCTTTTCCTTTGTCAGGCCGAAAACTTTTTGAAAAACCATCGTCACGTAGCGCATCAGGTTTACCGGGTCGTTGTGAACAACGACCTGCCAGGGTAGATCAAGCTCCTCGGCAGTTTCCGTTTCCTGCTCGACCAGGGGATTTTGAACTGACGATCCGAAGGAACTCTGCATCGGCGGAAATGGCTGATGGATGGGTTCAGTCTGTTGGCTGGCGCCGCCCTGGCTGGCCCTCGCGTGGCTGCCCACTCATATAAAATAAGGTTATCACAGAGTAAGTCCGGTTCAACGGTCATCCAGCTTTGCCACGACCCGGTCCTGGAGCCGCCTCATCTCGGCCGCGTCCTTCCGGGTTTTGTCGTTGTATCCGTGGAGATGGAGCAATCCGTGGACGAGGTAGAGCCGCAGCTCGTCTTCGAGGGTCGTGCCAAAATTGCGGGCCTGGCGTTTCGCGGTCTGGGCGCTGACAACAATCTCGCCATGTTGGAACGTGATCACGTCTGTGGGCGTGCCGTCATTGAGATAACGCCGGTGAATCTCCGCGATGCGTCGGTCAGAAACAATGACCACGTCGATTTGCCTCAGCGTCGCCAGCCCTTCGGATCCCTGCCGCGGTGTTTCCAGACAAATCTTCAATGCTGATTCCGCGAACGACTGAAGCGGGGCAACGTTCACCCGGACCCCGCGCTGCCGATTAAAAACCGCAATCGCCATTCATCAGTCACCGATCAGCATGCAGACGCTCCTCACCGGACCGGCCGCTGCTCCGCCTGGAAGTTGCGGGTGATCAGACGCGCGCCCGCATTGAAGCTCAGATAGGACCATCCCCATTGTAACAACACAACCAGCCGATTCCGGAACCCGACCAGATACATAATGTGAATGAAAAGCCAGGCCATCCACGCCGGCCATCCGCTCAGGTGAAAATACTTTAAGTCGGCTACCGCTTTATTTCGCCCGATCGTCGCCATGCTTCCCTTGTCGAAATATCGAAACCTTTCGGGGCTTTCCCCGCGGCTCATCAGGAGGATGTTGGCAGCGGCGTGCCGGCCCTGTTGCATTGCCACCGGCGATACACCTGGCAGCGGTTTGCCGTCCTGGTGCGAAAAACTCGAGAGATCGCCGATTACCTGGACTTCCGGGTGACCGGGAATCGTAAGGTCTTCGTTAACGATCACGCGCCCGGCGCGATCCGTCTCCACGCCTAACGACTTGCCCACGGGCGACGCCTCGTTCCCCGCTGCCCAAATTTTGACCCGGCACGGAATGAACTCATCGCCCACCTGGAGGCCTTCCTCGCTTAAATTCGTGGCATGAAGGCCGGTCCGGAGCTCGACTTTCAGGTCGGCCAACTGCTCCATGGCCTTTTCCTGAAGGTCATCCGGGAAGGAGGACAAAACGCATTTCGAACCCTCAACCAAAACGACCCGGGCTTGCGACGGATCGATGTGGCGAAAATCTTTGGCCAGAGTGTGCCGCGCGATTTCCGAAATCGCCCCAGCCATTTCCACTCCGGTAGGGCCGCCGCCAATAATGACGAAAGTCATGGCGGCCCGCTTCGCCGCCTCATCGTTGACCTTCTCGGCGTACTCGAAGGCGAGCAATATTCGCCGCCGAATTTCCACGGCGTCTTCCAGGCTTTTGAGCCCGGGAGCGAACGGTTCCCATTCCGGGTGGCCGAAGTAGGAATGGCGCGCGCCGGTCGCGAGGATCAGGTAGTCGTAGGTGAACTCGAGCTCGCCGGCTTTCACCGTTTTGCTGGCCACATCCACGCTCTGCACTTCGGCCAGGATGACTTCCATGTTCCGGCATTTGCTCAGGATGCCGCGGACCGGAGCCGCGATGTCAGCCGGAGACAGGGCAGCGGTGGCCACCTGATATAAGAGCGGCTGGAAAAGGTGATGGTTCGTCCGGTCCAGGACGGTGACCCTGACCGGTTCACAGGCGAGTTTCTTGGCGGCTTCGAGTCCACCGAAACCGGCGCCCACAATGACCACGCGGGGCCTGCGCGCAGGAGTATCTTCCATTAACGTCATTGTCCGCGCATGACAGCGAACCGCGAGTGTTTTTCTCGGAGGGACGTGCTTCCGGCTGTCCGGGCCCCCTGGATAGAAGAACGGACGTGCAGAAGCACGTCCCTCCGAGGCCAATTGAAACCGGTTGTCACAAGCCCTCGCTGCGCTATCTTGCGCGCCTTATGCCAAAGCCGATTGCCCGCAGCAAAACGCGCAAAGCCGTCTCGAAGCGCTTTAAGATTACCGCCACGGGAAAGGTGAGACGGCAGCACGCCTCTCGCCGCCATCTGCTTTCGTCGAAGAGCGCAAAGCGCAAACGGCATATGGCCAAGTCTGCAGAGGTCCACGAGACGGACACGGCGCGGATAAAGCTGAACATGCCGTTCGCGTAGGGCTCGGGGCGTTACACAAAGAACAGCTGTCTTGCCCCCTCGGCGGACTGGAGACCGTCGCTCCTTGATGTCGACCGTCCTGTTCTCGTGTCGGCGGTTTGGAAACCGCCGGTCCTTGAAATCGCAAAAGCCTGTTTGCACCCCGACGATGTTTCGGGAACAGTCCTTTTCCGTCAGGGGCTATGGACTGAGGACTTACGAACCCCGCCAGAGCAGGAATGCAGCAACGGTAGTCTGATCCTCCTTGCCGTAGTTCTCTGGCGGACTTTTTTTTGGCCCGGCCTCTCCGATGAAATTGCTCAAGGTCAAAACGGCACGCTTCACCGCCATCGTTGAAAAAGCGGGGCGGCCCGAAGTTCATACTCTCTGGGTGAAACCGAAGGCGGACCGGCATTTCCAGTCTCTGCTTAAGAACAATCGGGTGATGACTGTGCGGCCAACCGACAGCGGCACGGACTTCGGCGAGGTGGGTTTTCACGAGAAGCAAGGCGCCCGCTATCTCGTGTTCCCGAAATCGTTGAAACGTTTCGAAGGTCAGCGCGTGGTGGGGATCGATTGGGGTCTGGTTAAATCGTAGACCAATGAGCGAAAGCATTATCAGCCACCAACGGGTCGAGGAGGTTGCCCTTAGCGCTGGCGACCTTTCGCGGTATTCGCGGCAACTTTTGCTCCCGGAAGTAAACGCAGAAGGCCAGCGGCGAATCAAAGCGGCGCGGGTGTTATGCATCGGCGCGGGCGGCCTGGGCTCGCCCGCGGCCCTTTATCTGGCGGCCGGGGGAATTGGCACCCTGGGACTGGTTGACGCGGACCGGGTGGACGCGTCGAACCTGCAACGGCAAATCCTTTATGGGACGAGCGACGTTGGGAAATCGAAGTTGGAAATGGCACGCACCCGTCTCGAGGCGCTGAACCCGGACGTCGCCGTGAAGCTGCATGAGGCACGGTTCACCAGCGCGAACGCCGAAGAGATCGTTCGAGAATATGACGTGGTTATAGACGGCTCGGATAATTTTCCCACCCGCTACTTATCCAACGACGTCTGCGTCTTCGCCGGCAAACCCAACATTTATGGTTCAGTGTTCCGCTTCGAAGGCCAGGCCAGCGTGTTCGCGCCGCACCTCGGCGGGCCGTGTTATCGCTGTCTGTTTCCGGAGCCGCCGCCGCCGGGGGCTGCTCCGAGCTGCGCAGAGGCGGGCGTGCTCGGCGTCCTCCCAGGTATAATCGGGCTGATTCAGGCCACGGAGGCGCTCAAGCTCATCGTGGGAGCGGGCGACAGTCTCGCCGGGCGGCTGCTCCATTTCGACGCGCTCAAGATGAAGTTCCGCGAATTCAACCTGCGACGGGACCCGCAATGCCCGGTCTGCGGGGACTCACCCACCATCTCCGCGCCGATCGATTACGAGCAGTTCTGTGCCGGACCGGAACCAGAGGACGATTGGTTTGCCGCCCCGGAAGGAGTTCCGACAATTTCAGTGCGCGAGCTCAAGGCGAAGATGGACAGCAACGCAGAGCTCCTTCTGGTTGATGTCCGCGAGCCCTACGAATACGAGATCGCGCGGATCGAAGGGGCCCGTTTGATTCCGTTAGGCAATCTCGAAGAGCACGCGGATAAATTGCCGCGGACCGGCACCCTCGTGATGCAATGCCACAGCGGTGGCCGAAGCGAACACGCGGCCCGGCTCCTGCGCGAAGCCGGATTCAATAACGTTTTCAATCTGGAAGGCGGGATCGACGCATGGTCAGTGGAGATCGATCCGGACGTGCCGAGATATTAACCGGCCCGAACGCCCACTCTACCTCCCCCTCGTTCCCAAACTCTGTTTGGGAACGCACTTGTCTTCGAAACTCTGTTTCGCAGCGGGGCAACGGAGTCGCCGGGACATGGGCATTCCCAAACGAGTTTGGGAACGAGGGAAGAAGCGCGTACGGCGACAGAGCGCCGTCGCTACACTGCAGCTTCCCCGACGGCTGGCAGCTAGCGCGCTTCCTTGAGCGCCTGCGACAGTGCGTCAAGGCTGGGGACATCGTTCCACCGGTGAACGAGCCGCCCTTTGCC
>DATLNB010000086.1:0-62696 GCA_035536995.1 Chthoniobacterales bacterium
GATTTTTCGGGTGGGGACACCCGACGCTACAACGGAAGGCAGCGTCACTCGCAGTTCTGGGCCGGCCGGCCTCGCCTGTAGCGGCGGTCTGGCTCTCCGGCCGAAGCTTGGCGAAGGAGGATGACCGCCGACAGAACGTCGCTCGATTTCGGCGGTCATAGACCGCCGCTACAGGGAGTGGACGCCGCGACCAAGCCTGTGGGAGAAAGATTTTTCGGGTGGGGACACCCGACGCTACAACGGAAAGGGCGTCACTCGCAGCTCTGTGCCGGCCGGTAGACCTGATGCTGTGCGCCGCCGTTGCTGCCGCCGATATCGGTGCCGCCGCCGGGGACCCAGATCAGACCGTCGATGAAGGCCGAGCCGTAGACGCCGTGAACAGGGAGAGGCATGTTGGGGAGGCTTGTCCATGTGTTGTTCCGGGCATCGTAGTAG
Organism: Chthoniobacterales bacterium; assembly: GCA_035536995.1. Taxonomy (GTDB): domain Bacteria; phylum Verrucomicrobiota; class Verrucomicrobiia; order Chthoniobacterales; family UBA10450; genus AV80. Next base: position 436 of record DATLNB010000086.1, read on the forward strand.
TCATGATCGGGGAACATGCCGTTCGGCCCCTCACCACCCCAGACGTGGAAGCAACCCCGGGCCATGACTCCGTTCATGCCGCTGCGGGCGCGCAACATGGGAGCTGCGGTCGACCAGGTCTTGGTTTGCGGGTCGAAGACTTCGTGGACGGTTGTCATGAGGGGCGACAACCCGTTGCCCTGGCGCCCTCCGACGTAATGGATGCGGCCGTTGATTGCCGCGCCGGTAAAGTGGTTGCGCTGAGTGGGCAGGTTCGGCAGCACCTCCCAAGTATTGGCCGCGGGGTCATAGACGGCGAAGTCGGCCCCGCGCGGCACACGTCCACCGGCGACGTAAATCTTGCCGTTGTGGACAACAGCGACCCCGGAACTGCGCGCCGTGGGCATCGGCGCCTTGGTGACCCACACACCCGTCGCGGGATCCAGTTCGTAAACGGTGTTCACATAGCTGTTAGTCCCGGGCGGGTCATCCGCCTTCGTCTGGCCGCCAATCAGGTAGATCTTGCCGTTCACGGTGGCGGCCATCCCATGGTTGTTAGGCTGTGGCAGCAAAGGTCCGGGCTCCCAGTGATTGGTCGCGATGTCGTAGACCTGGACCGTGCGGACGGTCACCCGACTCTGCGGATAGCCGCCGAGGAGGTAGATCTTGCCGTTCAATTCGGTGCAGGCCAATTCGGAGTTGGCTTCGAGCAGTTGGGCGCGCATTCCCCAGTTGCCTGGGGCCGGCTCGACCGGCGCGTTCTCCAGGGCGTAGACTTCGACCACCGCGATGCCGGTAGAGCCGCCGGCGCCGCGGACGATCGCGGTGTAGGGCGCGGGCGAAACGGTGTGCACCAACGCGGCTTCGGAGTCGTTTCCTGGGGCGAGGCCAGTGGCCTGAATCGTTGCCGGCTGATCAGTCCGCCAGTTGTCGTTCGCGCGCAGGACAGTGCCGTTCCCGTCCACGAGTTGCAGGGTCGGATCCGCGAGCTTGCCGTTCACCTGAAGCGATGGTCCGATCGCGCGGATGAGGACCGGGCGCGACGAACCGGACTGGCCGGCCACGATCGTGCCCGCGATCATGACGTTGTCGCCACTCTGGACGACGCCCCGGGTGGAGATGTTCGCGAGCTTCGAGTTCGCGCCGGTGTCGAGATCGTAAACCTCGACCACTCCGACCCCGCTGGTGTCGTTCGCTCCGCGCATGATCGCGGTGTAAGCACCGGGATTCAATGTCCGGACGATGGCTGCTTCGAAGTCGTGGCTGGGCGGGATCGTGCTGGCTTCGATCTCCGCGCGTTCGGGTGAGTCTTTCCAGTTGTCATTGAAGCCGATCGACGCGCCGCTATGCACGAGGTCGAGGGTCGGGTCCTGCAACGCGCCTGAGATGCCCAAATCCTGCAGGGAGGGGCCGATCGCCCGGATCAAGACTCTTTTCGGCGCGTCGCCGGTGATGATGAAGCCGCCGATGAGGGCGTTGTCCCCGGTCTCGACGCGGGTGCGGGTAGAGATGTTGGCGAGGGAGGGGAGCTGCGCATTCGCGATCGACGCGAGGCCGAGGAAGAGAATTGCCATGACCCCGGCCGCGATTGTTTTGTTACGCATGAATCCTAAATATTGTTGCGCCAGTGACTGAAAGTCAAATCTGGTCAGGAGTCGGGCTGCCTGAAAAATGCCTTCGATTCCTTTTCGAATCGACGGCGCATGGGTCACCACGTTGGACGTCGGGACGCACAAGCTTTATCGCGGCTGAGCAGGTTGTCGGTAAGTCGGCAATCACTCGGCGGCGAGGCCGAGCTGGTCGCGCATGGCTTGCACACGCTGCTTCATGATGGCGCGGCGGCGTGCGACTTCGTTCCGAAACTCCGTGAACTCTGGAGTGTCGCGGACGGATTCCAGGAGCGGGGAATCTTCGATCGCCACCGGCAGCGAGCCGATTGGGATCAACCCATCATCGGGCAGGGTCAGCATCAATTTAAGGGCGGCGAGGCTCTTCTCCTTCTCACCGCGCACGGCGTGCAGCTCCGCGTCGGTGTAAAAGATTCCGCTGCCTGTCTCGTAGTAGTAGACGCCGCCGCCCAGGGAAAAGCGCGGCTCGGCCGCGACGGCAATATGTATGTCCTGGAGCACGCTCGCGGCTTCGGCGGTCTTCCCGAGCTTCATCAATGAATAGCCGAGCTTGAGCTGCCGACGCCGGAGCCGCATCGGCTTGTCGTTCTTCGCGCCTGCGCTGTCGACCAACTCGCGAAAGATGTTTGCGGCTGCTTCGAAGTCACCGCTCAGAATCGCGGCGTCACCGGCAAAAACCCGTTGCACTCCACTGGCACCGGAGCGGCTGGGCAGATCGTTCGCCAGCTTTGCTAACTCCGCGCGATGGTGGCGCGCCGTCGCGAGCAACAGCTGCAGCGCGGCGACCGCACCGGAGTCGGGCGCCGTGGCGGAGGCGCGCGCCAGCCACCGCTCAGCTTCTTCGAGATGACCGCTCAGGATGAAGACCAGGGCTGGATAGGAGTTAATCGGTACGTTGGCGTCGACAAACGCCGGGGCTCTGCGGTAGGCCTCCACGAAGAACTGGAGGGCGCGATCCGGCCGGCCACGAAGCCACATCTCATAGCGGCCGAGATCGACATAGACGGGAATGAACTCCGGGTTCGAGCGATGAAGCTCGAGCACGGTGCGGTGCGCCTCCTCCACCTGCCCAGTGGCGTCCAGCGCACTCGCGATCTGGCGTTCGAGGTACAGATCGGTGCTGCCCAATTCCTTGGCATGACGATAAAGCCTGAGAGCCGCTGCCTCGTCGCGCATCGTCAGGCCGAGTCCCTGCCAGGCGGCGGGATCGGCCGGCTTTAATTTCGTCGCGCGGGTGAAGTTTTCTACCGCCGTCGCCGGGTCACCACGCTTGCGCGCAATTTCCCCAAGCGCGTAGTAGCCGTCGGCGAGATTCGGGTCCAACTCGACCGCCCGCTTCGCCGCGATCTCGCCTTGCGCGAGATATTGATCAGCCGCCGCGCTGGAGGTGCTGAAGAACGCCAGGTTGCCGAAGATTTTCGCCTTCAAGGCATAGGCAGCGGCATACTTCGGGTCCAGGGCGATCGCCTGGTCGATGAACCTGAGCGCTCCCTGCACATCGCGTTTGTTGGAGGTGGCGTCGAGCGCCTTCAGATAGGCGTCGTGGCTCGCCAGGTTCTCAGTTCCGCTCCGGACACTTGGGTTCGTGCGACCCTCAAAGGTGAGCTTGAGCGCGCGGGCGATGGCTTGCGCGATTTCGTCCTGCACCTTGAAGAGGTCTTTGGCGTCGCGCTCGTCGAAGCGGTGCGACCAGAGATGCAAACCGCTGCTCGCGTCGATCAACTGCGCCGTCACGCGGATCCGGTCGCCAATCCGCTGCACGCTACCCTCGAGCACATTTGTCACCCGCAGGTTCCTCGCAATCGCCGCGATATCTTCATTCTTTCCCTTGTAGGCGAACGAGGAGGTGCGGGCCGCCACGCGCAGATTAGGCAAATGTGCGATCGCGTTCAGGATCTCCTCGGTGATGCCGTCGCTGAAGTATTCGTTCGCCGGATCGCCGCTCATATTGACGAACGGGAGGACCGCGACGGATTTCATCTCGGCAGTGGGTAGGGACGCCGCGCTGCGGCGTCCGGCGTCATCGCTATCCGGGCGGACGGCCCGGCGGGCCGTCCCGACCATTTGCCAAACAGCAACACCGGCCGCCGCAACGGCGGCAACAACGATGAGCACGATCCACCCGCGGCGCGGTGACGCTCCAAACGCGCCCGCATCCGATGTCCGCTGGATGCCCTGCGGCGTCAGTTCGAAGGCCCAGGCGAGAATCAGCGCAATCGGAAATCCGAGGACGACGAGGAGAACCACGAGCTTGGCCGCCCAATTCGGAATCTCGAGCACCGGAAAGACCTGGGTCGCGACCTGGATGAGCAACCAGCCGACGACCGCATACGCCACCGCGACCTTGTAGACGTTGCGCCGCTTCAGCTCGGCGAAGAAGTTGCGCGGCTCGCTCATGTTCTCACGCACGACTGAGTGCAACGGGCGGGAACGCGACAAGAGGGAAAGTTCGCGATGACGAGGGCGTCATCGCCCGCACGCGAGGGCGCGTGCGCTCCCCTGACATTGCGGACGCCGCAGCGCGGCGTCCCTACCTTGGAAAAGCGCTCGCTCATTTCGGCGGCGGAATGTTCCATCGGGTGAGACGGTCGGCCCATTCCTGCCAGAACTTTCTGCGGCCTATCAGGCCGGCTCCTCCGATGGTGGCAACAGAGCCGCGAAGATCCGCGAGCGAGCGGCTCCAGGCATCGCTGTCGAACATGAAATCGCCCTCGACGCTACGCAAGAGCCGCCGGTCGCCCAGACGGCCGCCAATGCAACGTGCTGCTGCAGCCCGCACGGTCTCGGACGGAAGCTCGGTGTCACGTTCGATAACGGCGCTGATGTTCACATTGATGAGATAATTTAGCATCAGGGCCGTGAGCAGAGCGCGCATGTCAGTCCCATGCAGGTGGTGCACGTTTGCCTCGCGGAGTCGAGGAAGCAGAAAAAGGGCAAACCGGGCATGCCGCAGAGTTTCGGCGCCGCCAAGTCGGTACTCGGTCGCGAAAGCCGACAGCATTCCGCTGGCGAGGTCGAGTTGCGTTTGCCAGTCGCCTTCCAGGATCATCTCGTCAGGCAAAAAATGAAACGACGAGGAGAGCCGCGCGCCGAGCTGGGATGGTCGCGATCCCGGATTAACACGGCAGACGAAGACGTGAGGAGTGATGCCGAACTTTTCCAGCGCGTCGAGCTCCGCTTCGAGCAGGGGAGAACCGTCGCCGGGCCATTCGTCGACAAGATAGGCGATCTGCGACGCGTTCGGCACTGGGCGCCGTGCTATCGGGTTTGTGCGGTTCTCGTGATTCGCACGGCTGAGGAATTCCACCAGCGTCGGCACCGTGACCGCGATTTGGAACTGTTGCTCGACCCGCGCACGTGCCTGACGGCCGAGCGCAATCCGAAGCAGCGGTTCCCGCACGAGCATCGCGAGGGCGTCGGCTAACGCAGCGCTGTCGCAGGGCGGCACCATGACGCCCGTTGTATTATGGATCACTGCTTCGGGAATTCCGCCCACGAGCGTGGCCACCACGGGTTTGGCAAATGCCATCGCGTCGAGAATGGTCGCCGGAAATATGTCGCTCAGGGCCGTCTCATCGACGATGGCCGGCAAGACAAAGACGTCACAGTCGCGGAGCTTCTCCCTCATCTGCGCGCCGCGCATTCCTCCGATCAGCTGCACCTGGTCGCCGAGGTTTAGCTCGTCGATCTTGGACAAGAGCGGGCCGCGCAGCGGACCGTCCCCAATAATTTCACAGATAAAGGTCAGGCCACGGCGGCGGAGCTCGGCGCACGCCTCCAGCAGAACCTCAAACCCCTTCAGCGGCAGCAGTCGCGCCACACTTAGGAAGCGCAATGGCGCTTCCTGTGTAAAAGCAGTCTCCTCGATGGGGCCGGCGCGGGACAGATCAATCCCATTGTAAACGCGGTGAATCTTGGACGCCGAATCGGGGCAGCGCGCGGCCAGCATTCCGCGGCTGTAGTCGCTCTCCGTGGCGACAAACTCAGCCGCTGCGCATATCTCGCGCAGGAGGTCGTCATTACCGAGCTCCTGCATGAACCATTGCCCGTGCGCCATGAGGCTGAACGGGAGGCCGGTCACCTCTTTCACGAACAAGGCGGTGTGCGCGGCGAAATTGCCAACGTGCACGCGGAAATGCTCGACTCGATGCCGCGAGAACAGTTTGGCGAAAAAGAGCGCCTCGCGGGCGCGGGCGAGCGGATCGGTCGTTCGTTTGAATTGCTTTCTGTGCCGGCGCAGTAGTTCGCGCGGCCAGTCACCGTCGGCGGCGGCGTTTTTCTGCCATCCCGCGAGGACCGTTGCAGGAGGTGCATACCAGACATTGGGACTGAGAAGTTCACTCCCCTCCGGTCGGAAAGGCGTGAGCGGCGGATGGACAGAGCCAATGATTACTTCGTGTCCGAGTCGCTGAAGCTCGAGCATCTCCTCGATGTCGCACGACGTCTGGGCGAGCACCGGGTAGCGGGAGTAGAGATAGCCGAGCCTCATACCAGCCCGGCGAAGTTGCGCTGTTCCATTGCCGATCGCATCCCCAGCCCATCGGTTTATCTGACGGTGGGACGCTTAGGTAGGAAAATCCCGGGGACCGATTAGCTTCGAGAGATGAGCAGAATTTCCGAGCGCCGCCGGACTTTTCAGGAATTGCACTTGCCTTCGCCGGGCTCCGGCGGAGCAGGGGAGAGCGGCTGCTTCGCCCTGCCGAACCCATGGGATATCGGGAGTGCGAAATATTTGGCGCATCTGGGATTCAAAGCGATCGCGACAACTTCGGCCGGGTTCGCTTTTTCGCGCGGGCTCCCCGATGGCAGCGTCGGACTCGACCTCATGCTGGAGCACGTGCGCGAGATTGTGGAAGCGACCGATCTGCCGGTGAACGCGGACTTTGAGAACGGCTACGCGGACGAGCCGGATGGCGTTGCCGATAGCGTCCGTCTTTGCGTTGCGACGGGCGTCGCGGGTTTATCGATCGAAGATAACAGCGGAAGAAAGGACCAGCCGCTGTATGAAGTCGAGCTGGCCGCGGAGAGGATTCGGGCGGCACGGGACGCGATCGGCGACAGTGGCGTTGTCCTGACTGGGCGCGCCGAATGTTTTCTCGTCGATCGCGACGACATCGCGGATGTGATTCGGCGGCTGACGGCGTATGCGGATGCGGGTGCCCACTGTCTTTATGCGCCGGGCATCAGCGAGCGTGAGCACATCGTAGAGGTGGTGAAAGCAGTCGCACCGAAACCGGTGAACCTGCTGATCAGCGCGCCTCTCGGAGTAACGATGAACGACGCGGCGGAGCTCGGGGTGCGGCGGGTAAGCGTGGGCGGCGCACTCGCGCGGGCAGCCTGGGGTGGTTTCATGCGCGCCGCGAAGGAGCTGGTGGAGCAGGGGACTTTCGAGGGATTTGCCGGAGCGACACCGCACGGCGACCTGCAAAAATTGTTCGCCGGGCAAAAGAGCTGAATCCGAACTCGGCCGCCGCTGCATCTCTATTTTAGATGAGCGGCATTGCGTTCGCGATTTTGATCAGTCTCGCCGCAGCCCTTCCAACCGCGGCCGCGGCCGAACCGAACGAGTTCATCGCGAGCTACGCGAAGGAACACAATTTCAGTGGGTCGATCCTGATCCAGAAGGCAGGATCGATCACCTACGAGAAGAGTTTCGGCCTGGCGAACATCCAACTCAATGTTCCGAACGCCAGGGACACGAAATACAAGGTGGCCTCGATCACCAAAGCGTTTACGGCGGCGCTCATCCTTCAGTTGCGCGAGCAGCGCAGGATCGACCTGCAGAAGCCGATCAGGACGTATCTGCCCGATTACAAAGGCGAGGCGGGGGACAAGGTCACAATCCATCAACTGTTAAATCACACGTCCGGGATCGAAAATTTCGACAAGGTCAAAAGCGCCGAAGAAGCGATGACCAGGGGCATCCCGGCATATCAACTCCCTCACACGTCCGACCAGTTGCTATCAGAGTTTTGCAGCGGCCCGCTTACGGGCGACCCGGGGAAGGCTTTTTCCTACAACAATGCGGACTACATCATCCTGGGGAAGATCATCGAACGAGTCGCCGGCGAAAAATTCGACGACGTTCTGAAGAAGCAAATCCTTCAGCCGCTCAAGCTCGAGAACACCGGCATGCTCTATCACCATGAGATCGTCCCGGGCCTGGCCAATAGCTACTTCATGCGGGACGACCTGAAGAAGCTGGGCAACGATCTCCCGGTTTATCCGGAGAACTGGTTCGCGGCGGGCGCAATGTATTCAAATCCGCGCGACGTAATGACCTTCGCGAACGCGCTCTTCGGCGCGAAGCTGATCAATCGCGAATCGCTCGAGTTGATGCTGACGCCTGGACTCGACGATTACGGATACGGTGTCTGGTCGTACGAAACGAAGATCGGTGACCGGAAATACAAGGCAGTTAAACGGCCCGGCCAGATCATGGGCGCGCAAACCCAGCTTTACCGGCTCATCGAACCCGATGTGACGATCGTGATCCTGAGCAATGCCGGCACGGCCGACCTCGACCAGTTCGTGGCGGATATCGGGAGACGGGTGGTAAGCGCGAACTAGGGCGGGGGATCAGTCCACGGGCGGGACCGGGTCGGCGGTGAGCCCGTTCTTATAAATGGTCCCGCCTTTCATGACGAAGTCCACCTTCTCCAGGACAGCAATGTCCTTGAGGGGATCGCCTTTCACGGCGACGAGGTCGGCGAAGAAACCAGGAGCCAGCTGGCCGACCCTCGATTTCCATCCGATCAAATCCGCGGCTCCGGTGGTCGCGGATTGGAGGGCCTGCATGGGGGTCATGCCCCATTCCACGCACTTGGCCAATTGCCTGGCATTCCAGCCGTGGGGATAGACTCCGGCATCCGTCCCGAAGGCGCATTTAACTCCGGCTTGAAATGCTTTACGGAAGTTTTCCCGTTGAACGCGGCCGACCATTTTCTCTTTCTCGATGATCTTTTGCGGGTAGCCCAGCCGGGTGTATTCCGCCAAAATGTAGTCGTCGTTGTAAATGTCGGCGACCAGCCAGGTCCCGTGCTCTTTCATCAGGCGAATCCCTTCGTCGTCAATCAGGCTACCGTGCTCGATTGAAGCCACGCCGGCGCGGACTGCCATTTTGATCGCCTCAGTCCCATGGGCGTGCGCGGCGACTTTCCTGCCCCAAAGCGCGGCTTCGTCCACGGCGGCTTTCATTTCTTCGACCGAATACTGGGGAGCGCCCACGGCTTCTTCTTCTGAAAGGACGCCGGCGCTGGCCAGGATCTTGATCCAGTCCGCACCGTATTTGATGTTCCGGCGGACGGCCTTGCGGATTTCGTCCGGGCCGTTGGCGATGCCGGGAGCAATCAATTTGAACTCCAGATAAGGCGAAAAGCCGTTGAGATCCGCGTGGCCGCCGGTCGATCCAATCGCGACCGCGGAACAAAGCATCCGGGGCCCGGGAACCTTGCCATCCTCGATCGCTTTCCGGAGCGCGATGTCGGTGTATTCGTCCGCGCCAACGTTTCGGATTGTCGTGAATCCAGCGAGCAGAGTGCGCCGCGCGAAAACGTGCGAAGTGGTGGCTATATCGATGGGCGACTTCCGAAAGATGTCTTCGTAGTAGTTTTCCGGCTGGCCGGTGACATGGGTGTGGCAATCGATCAGGCCCGGCAGGACCGTCACATTCCCGAGATCGATTACGCGGACATTTGGGCCGGCATTTTTCGTAATGTCCGCGACCGGCCCGGCCAGCTTGACCTTGTCGCCTTCAATGAAGACGGCCTGGTTATCGCGAACAACGCCGGCGGCCGGATCAACCCAGCGCGCTGCTTTGACAATGACAAGAGCAGGCGAAGGCGAAGGGCTGGGCGATTCAGCGGCCAGGATCGAGGATGCGGAAAGAACGAGGGCAAAGCAGGCAGGATATTTCATTGGCAGTGGACGCGGAATTGGAACAGTAGCGATCGCTGGAAGATCGGGCTACAAGGAAAGCAAGGGGCTTCCCCAAAGCTCAGCTCCGATACACGCGTTTTCGCTGCCGGGTGCGTTTGTGATTCAGCATCGATGACCACAATTTCAAAGCGCAACGGCTCCTCCAGAAATGGGGAGCGGATCGTCGTCAGGAAGTCGGGCATCCACGGGCGGGGCGTCTTCGCGATTATGCCGATCCGCAAAGGAACCCGGATCATCGAATACACCGGCAAACATCGCCCGTGGAAAGAAGCGGAAGACGATCCGCCGACCGATCCTGCGGACCCGCACCACACATTTCTCTTCTCGCTCGATAACGGCGACGTGATCGATGCGGGTATCGGCGGCAACGAAGCGCGATGGATCAATCACTCGTGCGAGCCGAACTGCGAAACGATGGAGACGAAGGACGACCGCATCTTCATTTACGCGCTCCGCACGTTGTACCCGGGCGAAGAATTGTTTTACGACTACCGGATTGTTCCGGCCGAACGCCGAACCCGGAAGGTTGAGCAGAATTACGCCTGCCGCTGCGGCACCGCGAAATGCCGGGGCACGATGCTCGAGCCGAAGAAGAAGCGGCGAAAACCGCGCCGGCAGAAAGGTGCAAAATAAGGATCGATCGCGCGCGCACGTTAAAAATTCGCTGGCACTGCGCCCAAATTATATGACAATTCGGCCATTATGAGGTGTGCGTTGCTCGCCGTGGCCGGTCTGTTTGTTCTGCAATCGTCGGGGTTCAGCCAAACCTCAGGGCCGCTCTTTGCCGGCACGCTGCTCGATGAACCGTCCGTCCTCTCGCCGTGGTCGTCTTTGGAAAGCCGGGACCGCTTCTTTTTCTCCACCGCGTTCGGGTCGATGCGGGCCACACCGGAATACCTGCCGGTCTTTGATCCCTCAGAGCCGTTAAGCACCTCAGCCTGGTCGCCGTCGGACAACAAGAGCTCGGTGGACCGGATCGTCGATCTGCGGGCGCCGGACAAGATCCGATTTGGCGGCGAGATGGGTTTCCTCTACGGCACGTCGAGCGGACGGTTCGGACGCCAGGATGTAGCCGGCTATATCATTGGCACGGTCGGCAACGACAAGTTCTCCATCACGGCCGGATATTACCGCCAGGAGAGCACCTTCAATAATCCGCGTTTTCGCCGGTAAAGCGCCGCTCGAATCAACCGGCGGGACGGGCTTCTGCACGCCCGAGGAATCTCTATGGCGTGACCCCTGGTCCCGGCCCCGGCGATTATTTCCCGGGGGCCGAATCTTTCGGCAACGCGGTTGCCTGCCAACCCACGACCTGCCACTTGGCATTGCGTTTCAAGAACGTGCCGGTGTTGAAATAATTCGCGACGGTTTTTGTTCCTGCCTTGTCAGTTGTGGCGACGAGCCGGAAGGCGACGATCGCGGTGTCGCCGTACTGCTGGATTCGAACATCTTCCGCGGTGTAAATGGTGGTGCCTTCATCAGGGGTGGGACTTGCGGCAGGCGCCTTGCCGCTTTCTTCGCGGAGCTCCCGCATGATGTCGGCTTTGCCCTTTCGCCGGCCCAGCGCGGAAGTGTAAACGAGCTCTTCCGCCCAAAAGCGGTCGTGCATGGCAATGTCGTTTTTGCTCGCGCCGGCCAGAAACTCGTTGAGCAGTTTTGTCAGCTCGGGCGCGTCCGGCGCTTCGGCCGCGTGCGTCACGGCCAATGGAAGGTTGAGAACGATGAGCGTGAAGAGAACGAGGCGCTTCATGGGCTGGACGCTGCCATGACCGCTGGGAAATAGCGATGCCGATTGTTTGCCTCCGCGCGGGCGGGCGGCTGCTAGGCCGACGGATCAGCTGGGAGCGGCGCGCCGCCGGCAATTTTCGGCCGCGGCACTGCCATGGCGCGATACGCCACCGAGAAGAAGAGGCTGAACTCGAAGTGGGCCAGAAACGTGTGGAGCTCGTTTGCCGGGATGCCGCCGGCCATCGCGAAAACCAGATAATTAAATCCCCAGAGCAAGACGGAGAGGCCGGCCCCGAGAGCAATGCCGGCCGCAGTCGGCGGCCGGTAGATGCAGGCGGCGAGAAACCAGCCGTAGAGCAGGGCGAGCAGAAAATGAACGATTAGATCAACGAACGGGCTCGGATGCACGACGCGGCCCATGACGTTGGTGAACGCCTCATGCGACATCCATGGGCCGCCGGAAGGAACGATGTAAACGAAAGCGCCGGCGAGCAACGCAGCCTTGATCAGCGGCCCCGGCCGGAGCTTGCGCCGGGCGCGGCGCTCGACTGCTTCATCCGATTCAACCTGGTCCGGCGAGAGCATTTTCATGCACCAAACAACGCACCCCGGATTGGGACCGGATGTTGAAATTTAACCGGCGCGCCGATCAGGCGTCCGTCGTAACGGCTGGCTGCCGTCGTGGAATCCCGAGGCTATCGAAGATGGTCCGGGTCGCGTCCGATTTATTGAGCGTATAGAAATGGATGCCGTCGACGCGGTTATCCAGCAGGTCGTGGCATTGCTCGAGCGCGAAATGGACCCCGACGCGTTCCACCATTTTTCGGTCGGTCCCGCAACGTTGCAGGGCGCGCAGCAATTTGGCGGGAAACCGCGCGCCGCCTGCCAGCTCGGCAATCCGCTTGAAGCCCCCCATTGAAGTGATCGGCATGATGCCGGCGATGATTGGGACGCGAATGCCGGCCAGCTCGCAACGTTCCCGGAAGTCGTAAAAGTCGCGGTTATCGAAAAAGAGTTGGGTAACAATGTAATCGGCGCCGGCATCGACTTTCGCTTTCAGGTGCTCCATCTCAACCAGGCGGTTGGGCGTGGAAGGATGACCTTCGGGGAACCCGGCGACACCGATGCCGAAGCCGCGCGGGTCGGGATGGTCGCCCATCTCGTTATGGCGCTTGATGAACTTCACCAGGTCGCTCGCGTGTCGAAAGACGTCGCGGGAGCGGTCGTAGATTGAACCGCGCGGCGGATCGCCACCCAGCGCGAGAATATTGCCGATGCACGATTTCGCGTAACGCCGGAGGATCACCGCGATTTCTTCCTCCGTGTGGGAAACGCAGGTGAGGTGCGGAATCGGATCGAGCTTGGTCGTGTTTTGGATTCGCTCGACGAGGTCATGCGTCAGGTCCCGGGTCGAACCGCCTGCGCCGTAGGTAACGCTGACGAAGTGCGGCATGTATTCCTCGAGCTCGCGGATCGTCTGGTAAAGGCTCTCGGCCGCTTCCGGAGTTTTCGGCGGGAAAAACTCAAACGAAAACGTCGGCGTCCCGCTACGGATAATGTCCGTTATGTGCACAGTGGAGACAGGCTAGAGTAGAAACTGCAAAGTAGAAAGACCGAGCTCAAACGCGCAGGTTAGACCTACGGAAGCCGCCCCTGGCCAAAGGCGCGCACCTCGGCCGCGAGATCAGCAAACCGGACCGATGACGGGCCGGGAGAATACCTCAGAGCGATGTAGTTTTGTGTGATCCTGCGAATGGATTCGGCCTTTTGCGGAATCAAGTCCGCTGCCCGCCGGGCGAAACTAGCGGGACCTTCATGGGGAAAGCGAGGCGCGCCGAGGCCTTCAGCCTTCAGGCAAAATTGATCGTAGAGTGCTCGGAGCGGGTCCGGACGCGGCCGCGCGCTCCAGCGACTCCAGATCGCGTACAGGGCCAGGAGGAATCCGGCGATCCCGGCGATCCAGAGCAAATGCGCTCCGGGGCTCCAGCCATCAATCTGCAGCTGGCCCAGAAGCTCGCGTTGCGACTCGAGATCGAAACTGAGCACGCGCGTGTCCCAGGCAAAGCTCAAGGTATCCCACGCCAGACGCGCGTTATCGAAAACGCCGAGGGGGCCCGTCGTTTGCGCCGCGGATGACTGCTCCTCATTCCCGGCACCCTGCGCCCTGGTCGCGCCCATTTCGCGAAGCGAACCGACCCGGAGCCGCTCCGGAGCAATGACGCTTGTCGGGTCGACCCGCAGCCAACCCGTCCCAGGAATCCAGACTTCGCACCAGGCGTGCGCGTCCGATTGGCGCACCGACAGGTAATTGCCGAATTGATTGTACTGCCCACCCAGGTAACCGACGACGACACGTGAGGGGACGCCAGCGGCCCGCATCAAGGTGGTGAATGCGCCGGCATAGTGCTCGCAAAACCCGATTTTTCGACGGAAGAGAAAATCGTCCAGTGCTGTCTCTTCGTTGTATCGGCCTGGTGAAAGAGAATAGACGAAGCCCTGGGTGCGGAAAAATTCGAGTGCTGCTTTGACCACCGCCTGCGGATCGTTGTTCTGCGCAGCCCAGCTTTGGGCCAGTTGGTGAACCGCGGGACTGATGGTGGATGGGAGGAGGAGCAAGGCCGTCAGCTCGCGGGGCCGAAGTTCGTCTTCCGTCGCGTCGGACGCGGAGACGACTTCGTAGCGCCGCATCCTGACATTCGGGCGAAAAGTGTGGAGATACTGGCCCGGGGCGAGGGTCGCTCCCGCCGGGGCGGCGAGCGGACGATCGAGCGCAAAGAGCCACCGTCCACCGTGAGGCTCGAGAGTTATGCGCTGCCGAATCGAGTCGCTCGTTGGACGCCGTGCTGTCTGAGCCTGCCCCAACCCGGCACCCGCTTCCCAGTAAAGTCCTCCGCCTTGGCGCAAAACTGCGCCGCGCCAATACAGGGCGGAACGCAGAGGCATTTTGCCATCCGGAAATTCCGCCCGGAACGCGAGCTCGTCGGAAGTTGCGATGGAGGCCACGGTGCCGGGCGAAAGTTTGCCCGAGAATCCGCTCGAATCGGCAGATGCTCCGGGGAGCTGCAAACGAAACCCCCCGGTGCCGCGTGGAAAGAGCACGAAAAGGAGGACGACGAGCGGCAAGGCTTGCGCGAGGATTTTTCCGGTTGTGAGAAGTGGCGGAAGAACCCCTCGGCCGCGAGGGCGGCCGCGATGAAATTGGACCAGCGCTGCAACGAGCAGGACAAACGCGGTGAGAACGCAAAGGGCTACCGCGAATTCCTGAGACAGGATAAAGCCTGCGAGGCACAGGATCCACCCGACCATGACAAGGACATGAAAGTCGCGGGCCGTGTGCGCTTCCATGATCTTGAGCGACCCGAGGAGAACGACGAGCGAGATGCCGGGCTCGAGGCCGGTCGGCCTGCCGTAGGTTGCGACCGTTGCTCCAAAGGCGAGAAGCGCGAGCACAATTTTCCAGGTGAGAGAACGCAACCGGCGATCTCTCTTGTCCATCCAGAACTTCGCGAGCACTGCGGCGAGAAAGCCCAGGGGAATCCAAGTGGCGAGCTGACCCAGCATCGTCGGGACGAGGCAAAGAAATGCGGCGGCGAGCCACAGCAATGGCCGGCGCGGAATGACGGTGTTGTCCCGCGTGGACTTCATCTGAAAAGGGCGAGCGCCTGGAGACACCGATGGTAATGCGCCTCGCCGGATGACGCGGCGATGTCCACGGTTGGGAGGCGCAATGCGTACCTTCGACGGAGCCGCTCGGCCTCGACGATCCACAGGGCCAGTTGCGAAAGTCGCTCTTCGGTATCGCTTTGGCGGAGCTGGTTGTAATCGAGATAAAGAAGATCGTCGGTCTCCATCGTAAACTGCTTGGTCATGAGCGGCTGGCCGCGCGCAACAGCTTTCCAATCGATATGCCGTTGCGATTCACCGGCCACGTAGGCACGCACGCCCGCGAAGTCGTCGCCCTCGCCGGGCAGGGTTTCCCGGCCACGATTGCGAACGTCAGCCAGGTCGGAGGGAAGCACGGGATCGCCCGCCGGCTTTGGATAAACGAAATAAGATTGCTCCGCGGCGCTCTCCTTTCGCGCGCGCAGAAAGCCGAGGGGATACGAGCTTGTCACGCGGAGGCGCCTAACTCTGTATTCGCCTCGAGCCGCTGCCGGGAAGCGCAGGGTGACGCGCGCCGCTTTTCCAGGCGCGATCTCATCCACCGCGTCCGGCACCCCTTCATGCCCTGGGAGCGTCAGCACGCAGCTGTAGCGCGGGCTTCGTGAATGATTAACGATTTCGACGGGGACGGATACCTCCTGTCCGGCGAAAGCTGGGTTGATCGATTCCACGGAAACTTTCAGCCCGCCGAGGTTCAGAACCGTGTGCGGGATTGAGACGAGAAAAATTGAGAGGGTAGCGAAAAGTAAGAGATAATTCGCCGCATTAGCCTGGCTCGCGCCGGCGTACCACATCGCGGCGAGAACGAACGCCAGAGCAAAGGAAATCGGAGTAGGGAGAAGAAACGAAAGCTTCCGCGCGCTCATGGCACCGGCACGCTGCGTAACAACGCCTCGGCAAGCGTGCGCCCGCTTGCACCGGGTTCCTTGATGTCGTGCCCAAGTCGATGGGCCATGATGGAAACCCCGACAGCCTGAATGTCCTCCGGCAAAACCATGTTCCGCCCATGCATGAGCGCCCACGATTGCGAGGCATGGAGCAAGGCCAGTCCCGCGCGCGGGGAAAGGCCGGTGCTATGCCGCTGCCGGGAAGCGTCGAGCAAATCCTGCAGATAATCGAGGAGGGCGGGGGAAGCGTGCACCCTGCGGACCGCTTCCTGAATGTCCCCCAGGATCTCCAGCGGGAGGACCGGCTTTAGCTCTTTCAACATCTCGCGCCGATCCATCCCCAGAAGCATCGCGCGCTCGCTGGCCCGGTCGGGCACGCCCAGCTCGATCCGCATCAAAAAACGATCAAGCTGCGATTCGGGAAGCGGGAAGGTCCCAATCTGATGTTGCGGGTTTTGCGTCGCGATGACGAAAAATGGGCCGGGCAATTGGTAGGTCACGCCATCGGCAGACACGTGGCCTTCTTCCATGGCCTGGAGCAGGGCGCTTTGCGTCTTTGCCGTCGCGCGGTTGACCTCGTCGATGAGCACGACTTGCGAAAACAAAGGGCCGCGATGAAAAACGAAGCGCTGCTCTTCCCGATCGAAAATGGAGTTCCCCAGGATGTCAGCTGGAAGAAGGTCGCTTGTGAACTGGATGCGCTGAAAAGCAAGGCCAAGCGACCGGGCCAGCGCCTGGGACAAGGTGGTTTTGCCCACTCCCGGGATGTCTTCCAGAAGCAGGTGACCGCGCGCCAGGAGGCAGCTGACCGCCAGCTTGATTGCTTCCTCTTTGCCGACGATGACCTCGCCGACCTGGCGAGTGAATGCATCGATCGACTCTTTCACGCGAAATCATCCTCGCAGCGGTGAGGGCTTGCAACCATCCGGGCTAAAGCAGCCGGTTTCCTGCCACTCCTTACAAGAGGTGGACGGCGGTTACCGCGATGCTCCCGCCAAAACAAACATCAACGTCCGCGCCCGGCGTCCGGTCGCGAAGCTGGTAGTCGCCGGCGTAATACAAATCGCTCTCTTCCTCATGCCGGTAATTGAGCGGCAGTGGGTTTGGATCGAGCGCGCACCAGACGACTTCCGGGTCGGGGGCGTCGGGCGGAAGGTTCGGCAGGTTCACATTATAGAACTGGCCCGGCTCAATCGGCCGTTCGAGCAAATCTTTAAGAATGGGGCTGACCCACCGGGCAGCCCGGGCCCAATCGTAGGCGATACCCGATTTTCGATAATGCGAGACCGCGATCCCAGGCCAGCCATGAAGGATCGCTTCGCGCACCGCGGCCACGGTGCCGGAGTAGTGCACATCAGCCCCGAGATTCGCGCCGTGGTTTATCCCGCTCAGGATCCACTTGGCGTCCGGCACGACTTTGAGCAAACCAAGCCGGACGCAGTCCGCCGGAGTACCGTGAACGGCGTAGCGTTTATCGCCGCGCGGTTCGATCCGGACGCCCTCATGCCAGGTCACGGCGTGGCTCACGCCGGATTGCGGACCGGCGGGCGCGACCACAACCGCCTCCCCAAGCTCGCGGCTCGCCGCAAGCAACGCCTCGAGACCCTCCGCTTCTATCCCGTCGTCGTTGGTCACGAGAAATTTCATGGGCGCTGAATAGGTAACGCGCGCGCCTCACTATTCAATTGGCATGAAAAGAACTTGTCAGACTGATTGATTCCTGCGCCGCGTTCGATTATTCCGGTCGCGCTTGTTTTCCCTCTTGCCACCGAAATTGCCAAGCCCCTATGTCCTGCTCTGTCTAGCGTTGCTGCCTGGCACGGGCAGCCTTTCAGCCGCACCGCGCACAAAACCGACCCCGGCCCCAGTCTCCTTTGCGATCGCGCCTGCGCCCGCTTGGGTAAAAGCCGTCGAGCCGGCGCCGAAGGGAAACGATGCAGATCCTGGCGGCATTTCTTATTTGCTCGTCGACCGTCAGGAAAACGTCGCGCTGCAATCCGCTTACTATCATGAATCGCGGCAGGTCATTTCCGATAATGGCGTGCAGAATGGTGCGGCGGTGAGCGTCACGTTCGACCCGGCCTACCAGGAACTGATCTTCCATTCGCTCCAGGTCACGCGGCGGGGCGTTCGCGCCAATCGCCTTGATCGCTCGCACATCAAATTGTTCCAACGCGAGAAGGACCTCGAGTCATTTATGTATGACGGCTCGTATACGGCCCAGTGCGAGTTGGAAGACATTCGCCCTGGCGATACGATCGAGTTCGCCTATACCGTAAAGGGCGCGAATCCGGTTAAAGGCGGACGTTACTCCAAAGTTTTTTACACGGATTGGAACTCCCCCGCGCACCGGGTCGTTACGCGATTTCTGTATCCGGAGCAGCGTAATTTGCGCTTCGCAGTCAAGAACCGATCGCTCAAGCCCACCATTACAACCAGCAAGGGAACGACCGAATGGTTGGCCGAGCAGACGGACGTCCCAGCGCGCCGAACAGATCCGGACGTGCCATCGGATTACAATCCGAACGGTTGGGTGCAGGTAAGCGAATTCGAGAGCTGGCAGGCCGTGGTGGATTGGGGGGTCCCGCTGTTTCAGCCCGAGATTTCTCTTTCAGCGGATCTGCAGGCGGAGGCGGCGCGGCTTCGCGAAATTCCCGAACTCGACAAGCGCGCTCTCTCGGCCTTGCGCCTCGTCCAGGAGCAGGTTCGATATCTGGGGATTGAGTCTGGTGTCGGGTCGCACCGCCCGACGCCTCCCAGCGAAGTTTTTCGCCGCCGTTTCGGGGATTGCAAAGACAAAACGCTGCTTCTGGTCACGCTCTTGCGGCAGTGCTCGATCGAAGCCACACCCGCACTCGTCAGCACGGTTTATCGCGGCACCATCGCGGAGCGGCTTCCGGCGCCGGACGATTTCAATCACGCCATTGTCCAACTGAAAATCGGGAACCAAACTCATTGGTTCGACCCGACACGATCGCCTCAGCGCGGACCGCTCTCGGAGATTTACGTCCGCGACCTGAAGCTGGCGCTCCTCTTGCAACCGGGGACGACAGCGCTGACGAGCTTTTCGCCGCCGCCCGGATCGCTACCCCGGCGGAAGATTAGCGAAAACTACCGCGTGCCCGCGCCGGGCGAGACAGGGGAATTGGAAGTAATAACGGAATCGTACGGCCTTTCCGCCGAACGGACGCGCAATGCCTTTCAGGAGAGCGGCCGCGACGAGATCCAGAAACAGTATTTGAAATATTACGCCCGGCTTTTCCCGCGCGTGTCGGTGAAAAAGCCGATGGAGTTTGAAGAAATCACCGACGCCAATGCCTGCCGAACCCGCGAGTTCTACTCGATTCCCGACATCTGGACGAAGAACGAGGAGGACAACCGCTTCGAGCTGTCCCTGTTTCCGGGCGACATCGCGGAAGCGATGGGCTCAGTGGGTTCAGGACGACGTGACGATCCGCTGGACCTCAATTTTCCGGCGAACATAACCCAGGTGATCAACGCGGCGATGTTCGACCGCTGGTCGATCACCTCCAAGAACCTCTCGATCAACAACCCGTTCTTTCGCTTTACGGACACGGCGATTGCGGAAGGACGCCGCGTGACGATGACCTTTTCCTACGAGGCTGTCGCTGATCGGGTGGCCCCGGCTGATCTTCCGGCCTACAACGCGGCACTCACGAAAGTGAGAGATACGCTCGGTTACACTCTGTATTATCAAAAGCCGGGTCAGGCCTTCGACTTCGCAGGCTTATTCAAACACTTCCACTGGCGGATGGCCCTGCTGGCCCTCGGAGTCTTGACCGTTGCAGTCGTTTTCTCCGCATTCTTTTTTGTCTGGAGCAAGCGCCCCATTCCGCTCATTCCACCTGCCGGCACCTTGCCGCAACACCGGGGACTCGGCGGATGGCTTATCCTGGTCGGGATTCACCAGGTCATCCGGCCCATCTTTTTCGTGGTCAACATCGTCACCCTCGCCGCTACTGTTTTCAATACCGAGGCCTGGAAGATCTTGACCGACCCAGGCGGTGCCGCCTTCCATCCCTCCTGGAAACCAGGCCTGCTCTGTGAGCTGATCGGCAATCTGATCGCGTTGGTCTTTTCCGCGTTGCTGCTTCTTTTGTTCTTTCGGAAGCGCGCTGTCTGGCCACGGGCCTACGCCGCTTTTCTCATCAGCTACCTCGCCTTCACCATCTTTGATTTCATTATGGTTGCGAATATTCCGGCCGCGGCGGAGGCGCAGGGCGGCACTCTTCGAGACGTGATCCACGTGGCCGCGGCCGTCATCGTTTGGGTTCCCTATTGTTTCATCTCGAAAAGGGTCAAAGCGACCTTCACGCGTTAAGGCGCTCTACTCTGGAAATGGCCCTTATTTGTCCTGAGTTTCGTCGGCGGTTTCCAAACCGCCGCTCCTTGAAGCCCATCCGCATCGGCGCGTAATTCTCGCATGATCGATCCCGCTCACGTCTCTTCCGTCGACGCCATCATCAACACAGCTTATGACGTCATCTCCGGCCCGGCTGGGAAAGCCCGGGACTGGGATAGGGAACGCGCGTTGTTTCTGCCGGGCGCGCGCCTGATTCCGACGGCAACCAAAGCAGGCGATAATGCAAGCGCACTCGCGCCGCAGATCCTGGACGTCGAAGATTACATCAAACGCGTCGAGCCGTTCTTCGGCGCAAAGGGATTTTACGAGAAGGAGATAGCGCGACGGACCGAGGAATTTGGGCGAATCGCCCAAGTCTGGAGCACCTACGAATCGCGCCATAACGAGAGCGATCCGGAGCCGTTCATGCGCGGGATCAACAGTTTCCAGTTATTCAACGACGGCGCGCGCTGGTGGATCGTAAATATCTATTGGCAGCACGAAAGTGCCGAGCACCCGATCCCGGACAAATACCTTTAGCTGGCCGAAGCGCGCGATTGCGACGCGTCGTAGAGCGCGGCGTAAAGCTGATCGAGGTTGACGGGTTTCATCAGGATGGTGATGGCGCCGGAACCGCTGATGTCGCGCGGTGATCCGGAAACCAGGATGACGCGGGCCTGCGGATATTTCGCCATGATGTTGCGACAGGCCGTGGCGCCGTTCAGTTTCGGCATCTGATAATCCATCAGGACGACGTCGGGGTGGTGCCGGCCGAAGGCGTGGATCGCGTCGAGGCCGGAGTTGACCACTTCCACAACTTCGTGCTGACAACGGCGGACAAGCTCGGCCAGGGTGGCGCCCACGCTCCGCTCATCGTCTGCGATCAAGACCCGCATGCTGCGGATGAAAGCAGAAAATTGCCCGGGAGCCGAGCGTTTTTCGATGGTTTTTCAGGCCCTTGCTGGGCCCCGCGTTTTTCGTCATCTTCGCGGGATGATACGGCTCGGCGGCCGGAGTGGGGGCTTTGACTTGTTAGGTTGATGAGCGTGAGAACAATCAGGAAACGCTACGACGTGGTTGTTTTGGGGGCCGGGCACAACGGAGTGGTTGCCGCCGCCTATCTCGCTCGCGCGGGGCTGAGCGCGCTGCTCCTGGAAAAAAACGACTACATCGGCGGCGCCACCACTTCGCAACAGGTGTTTCCAGACTACCAAGCGCGGCTTTCCCGCTACTCCTACCTGGTCAGTTTATTTCCGGAGAAAATCATCCGCGACCTCGGCTTAAAGCTGAAGCTCAAACGCCGCTCGACGGGATCGTTCACGCCTTACCTGAAGAATGGAAAGCACCGCGGCCTTCTTTTGAGCAACGTCTCTGAGCAGGTGAGCGAGAACTCGATGTCGCAGCTGACCGGGAACAAGAGGGAGTACCGGCAGCTGAAGAAATTTTACAATCTCTCGCGGATTTTTGCCGAGAACTCGTGGGATTCGATGCTGGAACCGCTGGTTAGCCGGGATGAATTCAAGAAACGCTTCGCGGCGGATGAGACTGCTCGCGAGGCCTGGCGGAGTCTCGTGGAGGAGCCATTAGGCGTGGCGATCGAACGTTATCTCCAGGACGACCTCGTCCGAGGGGTCGTGCTGACCGACGGGAAGATCGGCGTCTTCACCCATCCGCACGATCCGTCACTGCTCCAGAACCGGTGTTTCCTTTACCACCTGATCGGCAACAAGACGGGCGAATGGAAAGTCCCTGTCGGCGGAATGGGCGCGGTCGCCGGCGAGCTGGAAGGAGTAGCGCGGAAGGCTGGCGCGGACTTCGTCACAAATGTCGAGCTCATGGATGTCGCGCTCGACGGTGCGAAAAAATCCGTGGCCTTTCGAATGGACGGAAAAATGCATAACGTCGATGCGCGATATCTCCTCGTGACCTTCGGCCCGAATGTTCTCGCCAGGTATGCCGGCAAAAAGTTCCGGCCTCGGACCGAGGACGAAGGAAGCGTGTTCAAAATCAACATGCTCCTGCGACGACTGCCGAAGCTGAAAGCCCGTGTGCATTCCGCAGAGGACGCGTTCCGCGGGACCTTCCACAGCGATGAAGGGTACGAACAGATGACGGCGAGCTACAGGGAGGCTGCGAAAGGCCGTTTGCCCCGGCGGACGCCGTGCGAGGTCTATTGTCACACCCTGACCGACAACAGCATTCTTTCTCCGGAGCTCAGGAAACAGGGATTCCAAACGATGACGCTGTTCGGCCTCGACGCTCCGTATTCACTCTTTCGGAAGGACAACAACCAGATGAGGTCACAGGCCGAGAAAAAATTTCTCGCGAGTATGAACCAATGGCTCGAAGAGCCGCTCGAGGACCGCCTCGCTGTCGCGCGTGACGGCAGCCTTTGCATCGAAAGCAAGAGCCCGGTCGACATTCAAGAGTCGTTAGGCATGTATCACGGAAACATTTTTCACGACGCGCTGACGTTTCCGTTCGCGGAGCGGAAAGACCAGGCGGGGACATGGGGTGTCGAGACCGAGTGGGAGAACGTCTTCATCTGCGGATCAAGCGCGCAACGCGGCGGCGCCGTCAGCGGTATTCCCGGGCACAACGCCGCCATGAAAGTCCTGGCGATTCTTGGACGGACGGGCTCTGTCCCGTCCCTTTAACAGTGGGACGACACAGCGGTCGTCCCTCCAATTACTGCAAATTATAGACTTCCACCAGCCCAACGCCGGTGCTGTTGTTTTTTCCGCGGACGATTGCGGTGCTGGGCCCGGGTGGAAGCGTCGCGACGATCGCTGCCTCCAGATCATTTGAGGGAGCAATGGTGCTCGATCGAATCAAGGCTTCCTGCGAATGCTGAGTCTGGTCGTTGATTTTCCAATTATCGTTGGTCGCGATCGTAGCTCCATTCGCGTCATGCAATGCCAGAGTGGGATCGTGGAGCGGCCCCTGGATTCCGCTATCGCTCAGCGATGGCCCGATCGCGCGGATCAGGACCTGGGCTCGAGCATCCGTCTCGCCTTGTCCCGCAATCAAACCGGCGATCATGGCGTTGTCATCCGTGTCGACGAAGCCCCGCGTGCTGATGTTGGCGAGTCGAGAATCGGCGGCCTGGTCCAAATCGTAAACTTCAACGACGCCGATGCCGGTTCCGCCATTCACTCCCGAGAGAGTCGCCGTGTAGCTGCCGGGATTGAGCGTCATGACGATGGCGGACTCTGAATCGTTCGTCGGAGGAATGGTCGTGCCCTCAACCTCAGCCTGCTGGCTCGTGCCGTCCGGTTTGGTCTTCCAGTTGTCATTGCTGGCCAGCGGGGTGCCGCCTTGATGCAATTCCAAGGTGGGATCAGACAACTTTCCGGTGACGCCGCTAAGCGATGGGCCAATGCCGCGGATGATCACCCGCTTTGGATCCTTGCCGCTGATGATGAATCCGGCAATAAGGACCTGCTCGCCGGTGAGAACGCGGGCGCGGGTGGAAAGGTTGAGCGTATTAAGCGAAGGCGGCACCACCCGGACATAATAAACGTCCTGTTCGCCATTGAAAGTGGCAGGGTAGGCGACGTTTCCGCCGCCCAGGTCGGAAACGATGGTCATGTAATCGCCTATTTTATTCTGGTTAGGATATCCAATAAGCGGATTGAACGGTTGGCTGACGGCAACGTTGGCCGACCAGGTGTTGCCCCCGTCCCGGCTATAGGAATAAAAGAGCTGCGAGTCGGTACTGTTCGAGGCATTTCGTGTATCGAGCCATATCGCGTCCAGCCGTCCGTCCGGCGCCACCGAAAACGCGCCGAGCCAGTGCCATTTGTGGGCGAAGGAATCGTCATTGATTCGCCGAGGAGCGCTGAAGGTTTGCCCGCTATCGGTGCTGCGCACGAACATCACGTCGCTGCCGTTCGTGCTCCCGGAAGCCTTCAAGCTGGCCAGCATGTAAACATTGTTGTGGGTGCTGGCCCCTGATCGGTCTACCGCGAGATTAATCTGACCGATTAGTCCCACGGGGTTTATTGACCCACCGGTGCTGTGGCCGCCCAAGTCGACTGGGGTCGCCAGGTCGAAGGTCGGCGTAACGGCCGCGTGCTTCGCGTTGGTCGACCGGACGCACCAGATCTTCTCCTGATCTCCGACACCTGTATCGAACCCGCCCAAGAACACGTCGCCGTTCGAGTTCACGTCGAGCGTGCCCCAAAGGATCTCGTGGGGAACGGCGATTGGCTCCATCCAGGTAAATCCGCCGTCGGTCGAGCGAGTGAATTGTCGTCCCGGGGAAGGGTTGCTCGTCGGGCTCCACCATTGATACTGAAATCCGCGGCCAGGGCTGTTTGTGGTATCAATCGTGAACCATTGTTTGTCGCCTCCAAAGGACGATCCGAGACGCGTCCACGATTGCCCGCCAGTGAGCGAACGCCAGAGGTCGGTGAGAAG
Organism: Chthoniobacterales bacterium; assembly: GCA_035536995.1. Taxonomy (GTDB): domain Bacteria; phylum Verrucomicrobiota; class Verrucomicrobiia; order Chthoniobacterales; family UBA10450; genus AV80. The sequence continues at coordinate 25,044 of DATLNB010000086.1, forward strand.
CGAACCCTGGAGGCTGAGGTAAAAGAAATTCCCCGTGGCATCGGAGGCGAGCACGGGGTCGCTGCGGAAGGTCTGCTGCTCCAGCACACCTGGGAACGTCCAGGACGTGCCGCCGTTGCTGGTGTAGCCATAGCCGGCCTCGCGGAAATTGGAGGCAACGCTGTCGAATTGGCGCCAACCGATGCTCATCTTGTTTCGGTTTGTTGGATCCACGGTGATCGACGGCTCGTTCGCTGCGTCGCCCAGGATGTTTTGACCGCCGAGGGTCACATTGACCTGATAACTCGTGAACGGGCCCTGCTGTGAAACCATGGCAGCAGAGGCCTCTTTTCGGAAAATATACATCGGCGCGTCGGTGGATTTTTCGAGATGCTCCTCCGAAAGAAGCTTGCGAGGCCCGGTCTGGTCGGAGGCGACGGCGATTCCGGAAAACAGAGTCAGCGCGGTAAAAAAGCGCGCGATGGACGTCGCACCTGACAGCTTGCGGGATAAGGGCATGGCTGAACCTTTTACCGTAAAATGACTAGAAGTCAATATCGGTCAGGAGTCACACGACCCTGATCCTTCGCTGCGCTCAGGATGACAAACAGGGGAGCGCAAACCGCCCGCTATCCGTTACTGCAGATTGTAAACTTCAACGGTCCCAACACCGGTGCCGTTGTTAACCCCGCGGACAATCGCGGTCGCCGGGCCGGCCGGCAAAATCGTGAGCACAGCCGGCTCTGCGGGGTTAGGTGGCGCGAGGCCGGTCTGTTCAATCTCGGTCTGCTGCGAACGGTGCGTCTGGTCGTTGGTTTGCCAATTGTCGTTGCTTGCGGTCGTCGTGCCATTGGCGTCGTGAAGCTCGAGCAAAGGATTTTGGAGCGCTCCCTGGACGCCAAATCCGCTCAACGAGGGACCGAGCGCTCGAACGAGAACGGGCGCGTTTCCGCCGCCAGCCGAGCCTCCCACGATCAAGCCGCCGATGAGAATGTTGTCGTTCGTATCGACAAATCCGCGCGTGCTGATGTTTGCCAGCCGCGAGTTTCCGTTTGCATCGAGATCATAGACCTCGACTACACCGATGCCGGTCCCTCCGTCTTTTCCGGCCAGAATTGCGGTATAACTTCCCGGCGCCAGCGTCATCACGATCGCGGCTTCCGCGTCGTTCGCCGGCGGGATGGTCGTCGCTTCGACTTCCGCTTGCTGGCTCGAGCCGTCTGACGCGACCTTCCAATTATCGTTTACCGCGAGGGTATTGTTCCCCTGATGCAGCTCCAGGGTGGGATCTGCCAACTGTCCGGTGAGCCCGCCCAGCGAGGGACCGATGCCGCGAATGATCACTTTCTTCGGCGCGGTGCCCGTCACGATGAATCCGGCGATAAGGTTTTGTTCCCCGGTCAGGACGCGCGCCCGGGTCGAGATGTTGAGCAATTGAAGCTGGGGTCCGACCCGCACGTAGTAAACATCCTGTTCGCCGTTAAAGGTGGCCGTGTAAGCGACATTGCCTCCATTATTGTCGGAAACCATCGTGATGTAGTCTCCGATCTTGGCCTGGTCTGGATAACCGAGAAAGGGATTGAACGGCTGGCTGACTGCGACATTCGGCGACCACGTCTCGCCTGCGTCGAGGCTATAAGAATAGAAAAGCTGCGAGTCTGTATTGTTCGCTGCATTCCGCGTGTCGTACCAGACCGCATCCAGGCGCCCGTTGGGGGCCACGGCGAAAGTGGCGAACCAATGCCATTTCTGGCCGGGCGGATCGTCGTTGACCCGTTTCGGGGCACTGAATGACTGCCCGCCATTGGTACTGCGAGAGAACATCACATCGGTCCCGATCGTAGCATTCGGGGGCTGCACGCTGGCCAGCAGGTAAACGTTGTTATTCGTGCTTGTCCCGGAGCGGTCCGCGGCCAGGAAAAGCTGGCCGACAATCCCGACCGGATTGATGGATTGCCCGGCGACAATGTCGCCGCCCAGGTCAACCGGCGTGACAAGATCGAATGTCGGTGTGACCGCGGCGTTTTTCGCATTGCTCGACCGGACGGAGTAGATCTGGCCGGTGTTGGGATTGACTCCGCCAATAAAGAGCACCCCATTCGAATCGACATCGAGCGTTCCCCAGATCGGCGAATTCGGGATGTTGATGGGATTCATCCAAACCGATCCGCCGTTGGTTGAACGGCTGAACTGGCGGCCCTGATAATTATTTCCAGCGGTGCTCCAACATTGGTACTGGAACCCGCGCCCGGTGCTGTTGGTGTTATCGACAACAAACCATTGTTTGTCGCCGCCAGTAGCAACTCCGAGAAAGTTCCAGGCTTGTCCGCCATTGATCGACCCCCACAGGTCGTCGAAGAAGTCCTGCTTCAGGCTCAGGTAGAGAAAACGGCCGGTGAAATCTGCGGCGAGAACGGGATCGCTCCGAAAAACGCCCGGGTTGATCGAGCCGGGAAACGCCCAGACGCTGCCGCCATTGTTGGTGTAGCCCCAGCCAGCCTGGCGGAAATTCGAAGTAACATGGTCGAACTGCCTCCAGCCAATGACCATGCGGTTGCGATCGTTCGGGTCCAGCGCGATCGACGGTTCATTCGCCGCGTCGTCGCTGATGTTATTGCCGTTTGCGTCAACGTTGACTTGATAACTCGTAAACGCACCCTGCCGGGAAACCATGGCTGCGGTCGTTTCGTGGCTCCGGACATAGGCTGGTGGGTCGCTGTAACGCTCCAGCTGCTCGCTGGGGAACGGTTTGCGCGGAACGCGCTGCCCCGACGCGACGGACGCGACAAGGAGAAAAGCCGCAGCCGATAAAACTGCGATTTTGCGACAGGTCACGGTCTGACTATTCAATGTCGGCTCGCGTTGCGCCAGCGAATCCTGTGCGTTGACCGGAGCAAAAAGTTTCGCGTTCCGGTTTGCCAATGCGATAAGAAAGCTCAAGAAACCAAAATCTCATGAACCGAATCGATTCCGCTTTGCGTTGTCTTGTCATTGTCGCCGGAGCTGTAACGCTTTCATCAGCAGAGGCGCAGAAACCGCGCGAAGAAGCAAAACCCGATGTATCGGATAAAGCCCTTCTTACCAAAGAATCGCCCGTGACCAGGAAGAACGCGCCGACGCCAAAAGCGGGGGAGAGCCGAACGGTGAAGCAGTACACGATCGAACAATTCATGGCCACGACCCGTCTCGGCGGCGCCTCGTTTTCGTCCGATGAAAAGTCGATCCTCTTTCACAGCAACAAGACCGGAATCTTCAACGTTTACTCCATGCCGGTCGGGGGCGGGGAGGCGAAGCAGCTGACCAATTCGACCAAGGAAAGCACCTACGCGGTCTCGTATTTCCCGAATGACGCGCGGATCCTCTACCGCTACGACAAGGGTGGAAACGAGAACGAGCACCTTTATCTGCGCGAGCTCGACGGGAGCGAGCGGGACCTGACCCCCGGTGAGAAGACCAAGGCTCAATTCTACGGCTGGAGCCAGGACCGAAAATCGTTCTTCTTCGGGACAAACACCCGCGATCCGAAGTTCTTCGACATCTTCGAAATGAGCATCGCGGACCTCAAGCCCGTGCTCCTTTACCAGGATGTGACCGGGTTCCAGTTCGGGGATATTTCTAACGACAAAAAGTTCATCGCCTTCGGGAAGCCAGGAAATTCCACGGCCGATTCGGACGTCTACCTTTACAACGTCGAGACAAAGGAGATGAAGAACCTCACCGCCCACTCCGGCGACGTGGAGAACAACCCGGAGACCTTTGATCCTTCATCGAAGTTTCTTTATTACCTGTCCGACGAGGGAAGCGAATTCAAGGGTGTCGTCCGCTACGACCTGGCCACGGGAGAAAAGGCGGTAACCGAGAAGGCGTACTGGGACGTTTCCTTCGTGCTTTTCTCACGAACGGGCAAGTACCGGGTTGTCGGGACAAACGAAGACGCCCGGACCAAGGTAAGAGTGTTCGAAGGTGCGACCGGCAATCCGGTTAACCTGCCGCCGCTGCCGGAAGGCGACATAACCACGGTTCGGTTCTCCGAGAGCGAGAGCAAGATGGCGTTTTACCACGATGGCGCCCGTTCCCCGGCCAATCTCTACGTTTATGATTTCGCGAGCCAGAAGCCGGTGAAGTTAACCGAGAGTCTCAGCCCCGAAGTCAAGGCCGACGACCTGGTTGAGTCGCGCGTGGTTCGATACAAGTCTTTCGATGGAGTGGAGGTGCCGGCGATCCTTTACCAGCCGCAGACGGCCACCGCCCAGAGCAAGGCCCCGGCGATTGTCCGCGTGCACGGAGGCCCCGGAGGACAGGCCCGGATGCCGTACAACGCCGGCGTTCAATATCTCGTGAACCATGGGTATGTCGTCCTCGACGTGAACAACCGCGGCTCGAGCGGTTACGGCAAGACGTTCTACAAGGCAGACGATCGCAAGCACGGGCGCGAACCGCTCTGGGATTGCGTTGAAGCAAAGAAGTATCTGCAAACGCTCGACTACGTCGATGGCGGGAAGATCGCGATCATGGGAGGATCCTACGGCGGCTACATGGTCCTGGCGGCGCTGGCCTTCAAGCCGGAAGAATTCAACGCGGGAGTGGACATCTTCGGAGTTTCCAATTGGGTTCGAACCCTGCAGAGCATCCCGCCCTACTGGGAAGCACAAAGAAAATCGCTCTACGCGGAGATCGGCGACCCGAACACGCAGCTCGACATGTTGCGCGAGATTTCGCCCCTCTTCCACGCCGATAAGATCACGAAACCGCTCCTGGTCCTGCAGGGCGCCAACGATCCCCGCGTGATCAAGCCCGAGTCCGATGAAATCGTGGAGGCGATCAAAAAGAAGAACGGAATCGTCGAATACGTTGTCTTCGACAACGAAGGCCACGGCTTCACAAAGAAGGCGAACGAGATCCGCGGGAACAGGGCGATCCTTGATTTTTTGGAAAAGCATTTGAAGGGCGCGTCTGCATCAGCCGCCGGAATGCAGTGATTCTTGTGTAGCCGCTTCGCTGCGCGATGCGTTGGAGCTATCCGATTGAGTCGCGCTTTCAGCGCTGGACTATCGAACGATCGATACCCTGGGGCGTTGCCCCAGGCTAAGTTGAAGCCGCGCCTTCGGCGCTGAAGAACCGGAGAGTCGGTCCGAGGGCCAGGGTGAACCGGGCGTCCCTCAACAGAATAGGATCAGTTACCTTGGGACTTCCGTTTTACGCATCACAAACGACGGGCCTTGGGGTAAGCCGTCCTCCGATGCCGCATCTGCCGTATGGCTCAAACACTGCGCGGCGGCATTCCTCCATCTCCAGCGCCATCGGCGCACCTCAAATCAGCCTGGGGCAACGCCCCAGGAATAAGTGTTCTGGGAAAGCCCAGCGCTGAAAGCGCGATTCATCGACGGGTAACTTCTCAATCCCAGAGGTGACGCTCATCGAATTTCACGCCATGCTTTAGCAGCAGGCGCCGGTATTCGTCCTGGAACGAGTGGGTTCGATGGTGATCCTCTTGTGCCCTGACGTACTCCAGCACTGACACCAATTGACTCTGGCTGACGGAGAAAACTCCATAACCTCGCTGCCAAAAAAAACCTCGATAACGCGGATGGATCGCTTTGATCCATTTTGATGATGCCTTTTTGATTTTCTCGACGAGCTCTGCCGGCGAACACGTCCGAGGTAAGCTCGTGACGACGTGAACATGATCCGAAACACCACCAACACGGGTCATGTCTGCGCCGATACCGCGGCATACAGTTCCCAGATAGGCGTGGGTCCGGGGCCGGATCTCGGCAGACAGCCAAGGTTCACGGCTTTTTGTGCTGAAAATGATGTGGAGGATAACGTTACTGAGGGATTGGGGCATGGCCGATGATGCCGGACCCGCCCGACAATGTGAATCGCGCTTTCAGCGCTCGCACTATTTCCTCCACACCTTTCCTGGGGCGTTGCCCCAGGCTAATTTGAGCCGCGCCGTTGGCGCTGCTGAGCCAAAGCAAGCGGCTTCCCGGTCTGATTGATTTGGCGGGTGCATCCGGCCCCCCCTTGGGGTCCATGCTTTGAGGCTAAATCGCCGCCGCCTCAAAAGGCGCTTACCGCACTTCCACCTGCACAGGCAGCAGATGATTAATCATGTAAGTTCCTCGATCGCCTGAGCGTTCGGGGGATTGCGTCCGTCCGAGGGAATCGGTGGCGCGAGCGACAATGCTGTGGTGACCGGATGATGCCGGCGTAGACCATTCGAATTCCCACAGCCGCCAGGCGTTTTTCACTGGCTCGCCGAGCAGGGTGGCGTCCTGCCACGCGGCTCCGTTGTCGAAGCTGATTTCGACCCTGCTGATTTCTGCTTCTCCGCTCCAAGCCGCACCGTGAATCCGATAACTCGTCCTGGCTGCGATCACCTCGCCATTTTCAGGACGGGCGATCTCGGCTTTCACCGCTTGTTCGGTTAAGGGCGCCAATGTCGGGAGCGGCCCGCTCCGGTCCCAGTAGGTGTAATCGAGCGACTGATAAAATCCGTTGAAAGGCCGGTCCGTCACGATGATCCGCTGCAGCCATTTTACCGACGCCATCGCATACCAGCCGGGCACGATCGCTCGCAGCGGAAATCCGTGCGTGACCGATAGTTTTTCACCATTCATCTCATAGGCCAGCAAGACGTCTGACATCGCCTTCGCCAGAGGCACGCTGCGACAATATGAAATTTCCCCTTCAGGCTGGGGGGTTTTATCGACTTCGCCTTCGTCCGCGCCGTCGAGAATGACTTCAACAGTTGCCGGGTTGATTTTCGCCCGTTCGAGGACTGCGGCGAGGGGAACACCTGTCCAGGTCGCGTTGCCGACGGCGCCGAGTCCCCATTGAACACCTTTCACTTTCGGCTCGAGAAAAATCCGATTGTTGCCAGCGCACTCCAAGGTCGCGGTGATTGTCCGCGGCTCCATTTCAAGCAGATCGTCGTAACTCAGCGCCAGCGGACTTTCGATCTCGCCTTCGACGCTGAGGCGCCAATCGGCCACCGCAATTGCCGGCACGGGAAAATGGCAGCGGACATAGAACAGATCGTTAGGCGTAATGAAGCTGGCCAGGCTCGAGAAGGGCATCTCGAGATTGAGTGGCTCTTGTTCCCGAACGATCAGTTCCGTTTTGTTATCCGCAGATTTCACAGATTGGCGCAGATTTTATATTCAGAAAATGCCAAAGCCAAACTGCATCAGAATCTGCGTCCATCTGCGAAATCTGCGGACGGTTTACTTCTCAACTGGCAACTTCGCGGCTTTCCAGGCGTGAAAACTTCCCGGCAGATTCCGGACATCGGAAAATCCCTCCTGCTGGAGGAGACTGCCGGCCAGACTCGCTCGATAACCGGTCGCGCAATAGACGAGAACGGGCCGGGCCTTATCGAGCTCACCCGCGCGCTTCTTTAAGTGGGGCAGAAAAATGTGGGTCGCGCCCGGGATTCGTCCGTTCCGCCACTCTGCCGGGCCGCGCACATCGAGGAGCTGCAAACCGTTCCGCGACGCCTGCAGCTCGTGAATCGTCATCTGCTGGAGTTCGCGGAGCGGATAACCGGCGTTTTGCCACGCCCGCATCCCGCCCACGAGGTAGCCGGCGAACTTCGTGTATCCGGTCCGGACAAAGAGCTGCGCGACTTTTTCCACGTCGCTGTCGTTTTCGAGGACGAGGAGAACCGGCTGCTCCGGATCAAGGAGCCATCCGGCCCAGATAGAGAGGATGGGCGTCGCGGCGATATTGAGCGCACCATCGATGTGCCCGCCACCGAAGGCCAGCATCGTCCGCGTATCGACGAGCTGATACTTCTTTTCCTCGAGCGCGCGCTTGAATGTCTCAGGCGCGAGCGCGGGAATCAGCGGCAAGCCGCCCAGGACATCCGGCCCGGCCGCGTTCAGCTTCTTCATCCGCTTGTAATAAGTCGGCTCGGGCGGCGGCGTGGCCAGGGCGTAATCGACGAAGGATTCCCGTTCTTTCCGCTGATAATAGGGATTAAATCGTTTCTCGTAGCCGATTGTGCTGTCGAGGCGTTCGCCAATGTCCGCGCCGCAGGGCGACCCGCTCCCGTGCGATGGATAAACGATCACGCCGTCGTGCAGCTCGCCATAAAACCCCCACACGGTGTCGTAAAGCTGCGAGGCAAGCTTGTCGGCGTCGCGCCCCAGCAGGTCCGGGCGCCCGGCCGAGCTAACGAAGAGCGAATCGCCACTGAACACGCCCCACGGGGTCTCCGGATGATCTTCTTCAGCCGCGACATAACTCACGTGCTCGGGTGTGTGTCCGGGAGTGTGGCGCGCCGTCAGGATGAGGGAGCCGAATTTGAATTCATCGCCGTCCTTCACCGCTTCGCGCTCGAATCCATATTCAGCGCCGCCCTCGCTACTCGCATAAATTTTAGCTGTACCCGTGCGGGCCGCGAGCTCGCGCGAGCCACTCACCAGATCGGCATGAATATGGGTTTCAAAGATGTGGGTAATCGAGACGCCGGTCTTCCGGGCCAGCTCGAGATAGATCTCAACGTCCGGCCGCGGATCGATCACCGCGGCGCTGCCTTCCTCGTCATCGCCAATGAGGTAGGAAACCGCGGCGATGCCGTCCGTCACAATTCGTTCGAAAATCAAGGACATGAAGTGCCCGAATCCTACACCGGGAAGCGGCGCGGTGTCTGTCGAAAAAGTCATTCATCGGCCCTGGGCTTTCCGCTTCTGAAGTTTTTTTGCGGGCGCCTCCGAAACGTGCCTGGCACTTTCACCAACTGCTTTGATCACGGCCGGGCCGGGGTGGGTGGAGCGGTAATGTTTCACCGCCAATCCAAGGACGAACGCGACGAGGACAAAGCAGATGATTCGAAGTTCTTCAGCGGTTAGAACGAAGATCTGACGGGGCGAGGGCCGCTCGAGCGTGCTCTTCACCTCGAGCGTGGTTTTACGTGGAGCGACCGAAATTTGCGCCGAACGTTCTGGTGGTAGAAACGCGCTTTCGAAGGCGCGTCCATGAACGCCCGATGAACCGAGCCGGGCACTTCGAGGTAACGATAGATCGCGCCATTCCGAAACTCGATTTCGAGTGCGCGCAGTCGCTTGCTGTATCCCACGGCGGCGAGTGCCGAGGATTCAACCGGTACGCGCTTGATGCGCGAGACGATGCCGGTCCCGGAAGGCGCGGGCGCGGCCGGAAGATCGAGGCCGAGAAAAAAAAGACACGCCAGCAATGCAATGGGGGGAAACCGCCGCATTCGCTCTGCCTTGTATCAACCGGGTTGGGCGCGGTCGAGCGTGAATGTGAAGAAGGCGATTTGGAAATCGCCCCTCCTTGTTTAAGCGTGCCGTGCGGTTGGGTTAGGACACAGCCGGCTCGTCGCCAGTTATTTCCCTAACGGAGTGGTGACTTCCGTTCCCGCCGGGGGAGTAAACGCGAACATCGAAGCGGGAATCGCGGCGCGGCTTTCGTTGGAATAAGTAGTGACGATCCGGTCGCCATTGGGCTGCACCATTTCGGTGCGCGTGACCTGGAGCTCGCTGTTCAGGGCGATGGTAAAGGTCTGGAGAAAACGTTTCATCGAAGGATTCCGTGGCAGGAGCTGCAGCTGAAAGCCGTGGGCCTCTTTCGTGCCGGAAATGTTATAGGTGGCTTCGACGTTCTCCAGGTTCAGGCTCGCGGTGATGGCGGAAATACCGGCGTTCAAAGGCGAGCGCTGACCTAACGAGTAACGTTCGGCCGAATTGAATTTCGGGTAATATATCCAGAGCAGCTGGCCGTCGCTCACGGTGATACTCGGGGAAGCGCCCTTGGCTTCGCGCCGGAATTTGTTAGGGCTTTGGAACCAGATCTTGCCCGAGCTGGCGATAGGCTTGTTCAGCATCTTGACGTTTTTTTCTTCCTGGAAATCGGCCTGCATTTGGGGCGCGGCGGCGCGCTTCTCCTTGATCCTCGCAAGCAGCCCTTTGAGATCGGCCGGAGCAAGGGGTTCGCCGTGGAGGGGAGCGCAGAAGAGCAGACTAAGGAAGAGTGGCAAAAATAGTTTATGCATTTTCAGGTTCTTGGACGCGCGGCTGCAAAGATTCTTCGCGCCAGGACTTGGGTTCAGCCGCGGCGGCAGCCGGCAAAGTGAAGAAGATGGTCGCGGCCAGGCTCCAAAACAAGCCAAGAGCGCAGGCATAACCGAGTCCGGCGAGGGTTGGATTATTGGCCACGCCCAGCGAACCGAAGCCGCAGATCGCGGTGAGCCCGGCCAGAATCACCGGCTTGACCACGCCCGCAACGTCGTGATCGAGCTGGCGCGCTTTTTTCCAGACCAGGAGCACGTAAATGCCGTAATCGACCCCGATCGCGAGAACCAGGCGGAAGGCGAGGACATTGAGAAGATTCAGCGGTATCTGAAGCAGCTTCATCGACGCGATCATCGCGCAAACGGCCAGGGCGAGAGTGGCGATCTGAATCAGCCAAAGCCGCCAATCGCGGTAAAGAAAGGCAAGGAGAGCAGCGTCGAACAGCGCCATCAGGCTGCTGATTAAAATCAATTGGCGCTGCGACCAGGGGACCAGATCGGTCAGGGTAAAGCTCCAGCCGGAAAGGGTCATCGGAACCCCGGGAACCCGCAGCTCACGGTGAAGCATTTCCTTTTGTTCCTGGGTCGCAACCGGTTCGTTGGTCGTCACGAAACCAGTGGTGAGCAGGGGATCGTGGGCGAAGTAGCGGTCGATCAGGAACCACCATCCGGAAGTCTGCGGCAACATTTCCCGCCAGTCAGGCAGCGGGGTCGAAAGGTTAGAAGCGCCTTCCAGTTGACCGAGCAAATTGAAACCTGACGCGAAGGTTTCGGGGCTGAACCCTTCCGCGGCGACCGCATTTTCGAGCGCCTGTTTTGTTGAGGCGAAGTCGAGGGACGACAGTTTTCGGCGATTGGTTTCGAGGCGCTCGGGCGAAAGCGCGAGGGCGGCCGGAGTCGAATATCCTTTGATCTTACCGGCGACCTGGAGGGCAGCCCAGCGCGGTTCTACTTTCTGCCAGTAATCGTGAAGTTGCTGCGGGTTGTCCGCCTTGATCATGCCGATGGCCGGCTCCCAGCGGGTCGGCATTTTTTCCATGATGGTCTTGAGCGCGTAACCGGCGTCGCTCTTCTTCGGCTCCATCGAATGAGTGCTGACATCAAAAATGATGGGAGGCTTCGGGGAGCACGCTATCGCGGTGAGAAGCAGGAGGACCGGGACCGAGATCCAGAGCATGCGCGCCGGATGGAGAACGGCCCACCGGACGTAGCGTTTCACCAGGGTAAACATCCAGTCGTGTCCGGGTGCCGGGCTTTTTCGTGGCAGAAAAAGAAAGAACACCGTCATCATGAAAATCGCGGCCAGCCCGATGCCGAGCGCGATGAGCACGCCGAGCTGGGTAAAGCCGCGAGAGCCCGCCAGAGTCAGCGCGAGGAACCCCACGGCTGTTGTCAGCGCGCCAAAAAAGATGGCCTGGCCCAGGCCCCGGACCGCTTCACTGACCGCCGCCGGATGGTCTTCGCCGTCATCGCGCGCCTGCTGGTAACGCCCAAATACGAGAATGGCGAAATCGACCCCCAGACCGATGAGGATCGCGCAGAACCCTACGGTCACCAGGTTGAGCTCTCGGAAAATGAGGAGGCCGCCCGCGAGCGCAACGACGCAGCAAAGCAGGAGCGAAATTCCCATCCCGAGCAGAGGCAACAAGCGCCGGAAGCCAAGGAAAAAGACGCCGCCGACCAAAGCAATTGAGATGAGGACCGTTTCAACAATGTCAGTCCGCATGCTGAGCGAAATCTCGGCGACATACGCCGAGCGCCCGGTCACGAGGACCTGAAGCGGCCCGCCTTCCCAACCCTCTTGCGCCGCCTTCTGAAAAGCCTGCACTTCCCGCATCAGTTTCTGGCAATCGAAGGCGCCGATTCCCGGCTGGTTGGTCACCGTCAAAAACACGCGCATGGTCCGATCCGGCGAAGTCAGCGGCTGGTCTTCCTGGATCGACGCGTTCCCGGCGAAGGGCTTCAGCGCTGGCCCAATCATTCCCAGCGGATCGAGCCCCAGCTCGATCTGCGGCCGGGGCGAGCCCGCTTCAATCTCCTCGCGCAATCGATGGAGGCGCTGCTGGAGTTTCGCCGGCTCCAACATCGAAATGGTTTCCGCGAACGCGGCCGGCTCGAGGTTCAACAAAAGCGGAACGGCGATCGATTGCAGATCACGCACGCCTTCCGGGCTTTCGAGCGGGACCCCGCTCAGGACCCGACGGCACCACGGCTGTTCACGGAGACGCTGGGCGAATATGGGCGCGAATTCCTCCAGTTTGTCCACGTCTTCCGGCCGGGAAACGAGCGCAAACGTCAGGTCGCGGACCTGGGCGAAATCGCGGTTGTAAACCTTGAGGCCCTCGACCGACTCGAACCCGCTCGGCAGCAGGTTGAGCACTTCGGTATCGAGTTTCATTCGCGTGATCAAAAGCGCGATCGAGACGCCAGAGATCAGCGCGACCGCCATCCAGACAAGGCCGCGACGTCGAGTGACGAGATGGGCGATGGTGGAATGAATTGCCATGAACAAAGAACGACGTTTCGCGGCGACCGTCGCGTTTCAACCCGCCCGGGTCAAAAACGGAACGTGAAGGTCTCGCCGCCGTAGGAATGCGTCAGCGACGTTTTGTCGCCGAGCGCTATGAGCTTGTCTCGCAGCTCGAGCCAGCCGCGCAAACGCCCGGGCGCGTTGGCTGTCGTTCCGGACCAGGGCACGCCCGCGAGCGGACCTTTCACCCGGAAGAAGTTCGCGTTCTGCCGAATTTCCAAAAGCGTGACCCCCGGCCCTTTGGAGAAAGTCAGCTCGAAATCGCCCGCTTTGGAAAACCGGACGAGGACTTCGCCGATCAGGCTCGTTCGTTTTCCCTTGTAATGAAGTTGCCCGTTGCGCGCCTGCCAATCACGCGCGGGCCCGGCGAACTGGTGCATCGTTCCGCAACCTGTAAAGGCGAAGGCCAAAAGGGCGAAGAGACCGATCTGGAGAGACGCGCGCGCTGGCGTCCTCATCAATGCACGTTTGAGCATAGTCCTCATGATACCGCCTCCAAGGCTTCCGCTGGTGTCGGGTTCACCTGATTTTGCTCTCTCTGTGGAACCAGCGTCCGCCGCGGGCAAAGCGGCAGATAACGCTGAATCCGCACCAGCATGTAGAAAATCCACATCCGCCACCTGATCGCGAAACTGTCGCCCACGTTCCCGCCCAGGACCGCATTCACTGCCGGCGGAATTTGAAAGATGTCCTGAGGATGGAGAAACACTTCGATGAATTCCTTTGAATACCACGCATCCACGAATCGGAGATAGACGTCCATCGCCTTGTTGACTGTGCGTTCGTAGCGCGAAAACAGCTTCTTCTGGCGCTTTGGGTGGTCGAGGATTTCATGCAAGGCGTCGGCTGCCTGTTCGCCCGCCAGAACGGCGAGGAAAACGCCGCTGCTGAACACGGGATCGATAAACCCGGCGGCATCTCCGGCCAGCATCCAGCGCTCCCCAGTCAATCGCGTACTGCGGTAGGAAAAATCGGCGGCGGTTCGGACTGGCGTGACCCTCTCGGCGTGCTCCATCTGTTGCATGAGAAGCGGCTGCTCCGCGATCGCCTGTTCGAGGAATTCCTCCGGGGTTAAACCGGATTGCTTGAGCACCGCGCCGTCGAGGACAACGCCCACGCTGGTGCGGGCCGCACTCAAGGGGATGACCCAGAACCACCGATCGATGGCGCGCACCATCCGGGTGAGCGTGCCGTCCCGGCCTTCCGCGCGGACCATTCCATCATAATGCGCGAAGACGGAAACTTTCTGCAGATGCTCGTAGTTCTTCTTCAGCTTGAATTTCGCGCCCAGGATGGAGTTGCGCCCGCTCGCGTCGATCAGGTAACGCGCACGAATTACGCTCGCCGCCGCGTCCTTCCGTGAAGCCGAGATCGTGACGGCCTCATCCGAAAATTCGACGTCGCCTACACTGGTTTCCTCCCGCACTTCCGCTCCGCTTTCCGCCGCATGATCGAGCAGCAGCTTGTCAAAATCCGCACGGGTCACCTGGTACGACCGGTCGGTCTGGGATCGAAACCCGTCTTCGAAATAGAACTTTACCCCGTCGCCCCCGCAGGCGCCGTACATCTCGCCGCCGAATTTTTCCATGAACCCGGCCTGGGCGAATTTTTCATGCAAGCCGAGCCGGGAAAAGGCGCGCATGCTGAAGGGGAGAAGCGACTCGCCGATGTGGAATCGGGGAAACTTCTCGCGCTCCAGGACGACAACGCGGCGTCCGGCCCGGGCGAGGAGTGCGGCGGCCGTACTCCCGGCCGGTCCGCCGCCGATGATCGCCACGTCGTAAAAGTCGCTCATGCGTGACCAAATTAGCAAAGCGCGGGGAAGTGACCAGTGACAAGTGGCCGTGCCAGTCAGCGAGGCAAAGCCGGCAGATTCAGTTTCGGTTGAAGCGCCTCGTAGGCGCGGCGCGGCATCTGGACGAGGAGGGGCCGCGCAACGGGCTCGAGCCAGCGGAGCAGATTCACCAGGTCCCGCTCCGGCATCGCGGTGCAACCGGCGGTGGCAGACCGGGAATTTTTCCAAATGTGAAAAAAGATGCACGAACCGGCGCCCGGAATTGCAGCGGGATTGTGATCTACCACGATGCCCCACTTATACAGATCGTCTTTTCGGCGCATCTGTTCCGAGCTCCGCCAATCTACCCGCGCCACTTTCGATCGTTCGACCAGGCGATTGTAATAACGCGAGCGGGGATCATCGATTCCCTCGGTCTCGGCTGTCAGCGGGACATATTTCAGCTTCACCCACGAGGCCTCGGTCGAGGCCGCATATCCAAACGCGGGACCGACGCGGAAAATGCCGGCCGGCACTTTGTTGTCGCCTTCCGTCTTGCGCGGAGCTGTTTGGTTTGCTCCGAATAGACCAACCCCCCAGGCCATCCCTCTTTTCCCGAGGACGACGGGCACGGCTCCTCCGCGTAACTTCCACTGGCCACCCGCGGCAGGCCGCTCGAACGCCTTCAGGATGCCGGTCGTGGAACCCCAGTCGCGCCCGATCACGACAATGCATTGGCGCGAAGCATCGAGCGGACTGGTGGCTGCCATCACGGAAGCAGCAGACATCGACAAGAGCAGCAGCGTAACCAATCGCATCGCGTGCAAGTAAGCCGCGAGCGGCACCGTTTAAAGAAAATTGTGGCCTGCGCGCGCGCACGGTAAGATCGACCGCCGATGCCGTACGACGCGTTCATCAGTTATTGCTCCGAGGACAAAAAGATCGCGGACGCGGTTTGCGGTACCCTCGAGGCGAACAAGATCCGGTGCTGGATTGCGCCGCGCGACGTTGGGGCGGGCCGGACCTGGGGCTCCGCGATTGTAGAGGCGATCGGCGAAAGCGCGGTCATGGTCGTCATTTTTTCGAAGCATTCCAATGGCTCGCCCCAGGTGATGCGGGAAATCGAGCGGGCCGTGCACAAAGGCGTATCGATCATTCCGTTCCGGGTCGAGAACGTCGTCCCGTCGAAGGACCTGGAATATTTCATCAGCAGCTGCCACTGGCTCGACGCAATGAATCCACCGATGGAGAAACACATCGGTGAGCTGGCCGAGGCTATTCATGCGTTGCAACGGCGGACAGCGCCCGCTCCGACAACGCCCGTCCCCGTGCCGGCCCGCAAGAAACCACGGTGGCTCTGGCCCGCAGTGGCGGCCGCGGCTGCGCTGCTTTGCCTGGCCGGTGGCTGGTGGATGTTGCGATCGAAGAATCCCGCGGGGGAAACTGTCCAGATCGAGCGCCCTGCCGAGGGTGCATCGGTTGTTGGTCCGCTCCTTCTTTCCTGGACGACCAAAGATCTGCCCCAGGAAAATCTTTCGTTCGAGGTGTCGCTCGCGGCGCCCGGGAAGCCGGTCACAGTCCAGCGAACTGCCCGCAATTCGATCGTCCCGCAAAACATGGAAGGCAAAGTTCGCTGGAAGGTGCGACCGCTTTGGCAGGCGGCCGGCGAAAACGAACGTGTCGGCGCGTGGAGCCGCGAACAGAGCTTTACCTATTATCCGAGCGCCCTGAACCGGATCCTGGCCACCCGGAACATTCACGTCGGGACGGCGGAGCCGGATGGATTCTTCGTCCGGCAGGAAGGCGCCGAGTTGACCGGTTACGAAATCGATCTTCTGCGTGAGCTCGGCGCCCGGATTCTGTCGAGTCACGGGGTCAACGCAAAACCGACCATTACCTACACCCGGCGAATCTGGGGCGAAGATTTCTTTCGCCTCCTTGAACGGGACGGCGCGGTCGACCTGATCGCGTCGGCCATCTCGATCACGCCGGACCGGGAGAAGACCTACGCGTTGCTCTTCACTAATCCCACGTTGCAATATCCACAGACGATGATCGCGAAACCCGGAGTCAAACCGTTCGTGGACGGAAAGCTGGTCCTGGAACGTGTCGCCGCCGCGGAGAAAACAACCAACGAAAGCTTCGCGCGGAAATTATTGGGGGAACACGCCGGCGAACGCTTCGTGCCGTACGGCGGCAGCGGCGCGTATGATCGGATGCTGGCCGACCTGGTCGCTGAACGGATCGACGGGGCGTTGCTGGACAAGCCGTATGCGCTGCAAAAAACGTCCGAGCTCAAGCAATCGATCGGCGCCGAGCTGGCGCTGACGGATATTACGCCTGAGGTCGTGCCTGGGATTGAGCTCGAGAAAATGGGATTCGCGGTTCGGAAGAGCGACCGCGCGCTCTTGCAGGAACTGAACGAACAGTTGGCGGCGACCGCGCCAGCGCGCGATGGGGTGTTGAGCAAATCCATCCCGGGTTGGTAGGGACCCGCGCGCAGGCGGACATGCAGAAGCATGTCGCTCCGAAGGGGCAGCCAGCATGTCCCCGAAGGCACCGCGCCACTTGCGAGCGGCTTCAACCCGCACTAACAAACCGCTGCGATGAAGTTGATCGATCGGTACATCAGCCGGCAGCTGATCGTGAACCTGATTTTTGCGATCGCCGTCCTCAGTTTCGTCCTCGTCGTCGGCAATATATTCCGGAAGCTCCTCCCGCTCCTGGTGAACCACGATCTGCCGATGGAATACCTCATCGGTTTCATCGCCTACGTCCTGCCGTTCTCCCTGATTTTCACCATCCCATGGGGCCTGCTCACCGCAGTCCTCCTCGTTTTCGGACGCCTCTCGGCCGACAACGAATTAACCGCGCTCCGTTCCAACGGCGTGAGCATCGGCCGGATTTGCGTCCCGCTCGTCGTGATCGCGCTCCTCTGCACCGGGGCGTCGCTCTGGCTCAACGTCCATGTCGCGCCGGCCGCGCAGGAAGAAATGCGGAGCACCGTCTTTAACCTCGCAACCCGCAATCCGATGGCGCTCTTCGGCAGCGACCAGGTCATCGACCAATTCCCCGGCCGAAAGATCTACGTTGGAAAAAAATCGGGGAACCAGCTCGAAAATATCCTGGTCTTCGAGACCAATGAAGAGTCGCTTCCGATGAAGGTGACGCATGCCCGGCTCGGCATTCTCGAGACCGATCTCCCAAATCGCCGAATCCTGATGCATCTCTATGATGCGCGCTATTCGCAGCGCGATGAAGTGGACCCGTACGATCTCCTTCGAATGCGCGATGGCATCAATGTCGCCGAAGGGACCCTTCCGATCAGTCTCGAGGATCTTTATGAAAAGGAAAAACGGAGAGCGAGCCGCTCAATGCTTTCCTTGGAGCAGCTTCTCGAGCAGTTGAAAAACGACGACCCGAAAATGCGGAGCGCGAGCCGGACCGAGATCAACAAGCGCTTTTCGTTTCCGATGGCCTGCCTGGTTTTTGCCCTCGTCGGAGTGCCGCTCGGGATCACCGCGCACCGGCGTGAAACGTCGTTCGGGTTCGCCGCCAGCCTGGTCGTGGGCGTGTTCTATTTCCTATTCATCATTGTCGCCGACACCTTGCGGGCGAACGCAAAGCTCCACCCCGAATTGCTCGTCTGGTTCCCGAACCTTTTGTTTCTTGGCTTCGGGTGGTGGCTCTTTCGCCGGCTCAGTAAACAGTGATCGATATCCTCCGGCTTTCGAGCGAGCGATTTCACTTCGATCGCCGGATTTTCTTCGCGGTTTATGTGCTTGTTGGTTTGCCCTACCTGGTCCTGACCGGGCCGTTCCGGGCGCCTGACGAAAGAAACCATTTTTTTCGCAGCTACGAAATCTCCGAGCTCCGGTTTCATCCGTTTCGGGTGTCTTCAGGACCTGTAGGCGACAATCTGCCGGCCGGGTTATCACGATTGTCGGAAGCACTCGGCGACCATAGCAACCATCGCCTCGAGGCATCGCGGCTGGTTGAAGCCCGCAACGTTACGCTTCAGCGCGAGCGCCGGGAATTCGCCGAGTTTTCGACCGCCGCCTATTCCCCGCTCGCCTATGCGCCTTCTGCGCTATCCATTGCGTTCGGGCGGGTGCTGGGAGCAGGACCGTTGGCCCTCGTTTATTTTGCCCGCGCAGCCAACCTCCTCGCGGGGAGCTGGCTCATTGCCTGCGCCCTCTCTTGCGCGGGTTACGCCCGGCTGCCGGCCCTGTTGGTCGCGCTCTTTCCGATGACCGTTTCGCAGGTGGCCACGGTCTCGGCGGACGCAATGAGCTTCGGCGTCGCGTTCCTGTGGATTGCGTTCGTTTTGGAAACGGCGATCGCAGCCCCAGGGGAGGTGACACGTAATAGAAAGATCGCACTTGTTCTCGTTGCGCTTGCACTTTCGCAGCTGCGCCCGCCGTATCCGGTGCTCGCCTTTCTCGTGCTCCTGGTTCCGGTTCGGAAATTCGGCAGGATGGGCCCGGCCTTTGCCTGCGCGGTGATCGCGGCCGGTTTGCTACCGGCGGCGGGTTGGAACTCAGTGGCTGCCAAGCTCTACTCGAAGCCCGACAATGGTCAGCGGGTCGAACCGCGCGAACAGCTGCAGTGGGTCGCTAACCATCCCGGCCCGTTTTGGCACCGGGTGAAGCTCGACCTGAAAAAGCATGGAATCGATTACTGGCAACAATTGGTCGGCCGCCTTGGCTGGCTCAACATCAAGCTGCCGCGCTGGACGTATGCCGGGTGCGCTGTCGCCCTGTTCGTCCTTACCGTATCAGGATCAAAAAAGCCGCCGTGGCCGTCGCCGCCTCAACGGGCCGCGCTCGGCGCCATCGTGCTGCTCGGCATCGTGGCCATTGAGTTTATGCTCTACCTTACTTTTAGCGGCGTAAGCTCACCTTTTATCATAGGCGTCCAGGGGCGCTATTTTACCGCGCTGGCTTTCCTGGCGGCTTTCGCCTTTTCGAGTTCCTGGGTCGATCTATCGCGATGGAATCCCGGCATCACCGCGGCTTGCCTGACCGTCATCGGGGCAACCCATTGCAGTGCCTATCTCGCCCTCGCGCGCGCCGCCGGAAAAATCTGAGCGCCCTTACTGCAGCGAGAAAACTTCAATTACTCCGTTCCCGCTCGCCCCGTTTTCGCCCGTCAAGATGGCTGTATAATTTCCCGCCGCCAGACTGACGACGAACGCAGATTCCCGGTCGTTCGTCGGCGCGAGCCCAGTCTCGGTGATGTATGATCCGCCCCCCGGGATTTTCCAATCTTCGTTCGACATTACCCGGGTGCCGTTGGGACCGTACAATTCGACGGCCGGATTGCTGAGCGGATTTGGCACACCAAAACGCGCGAGGGAAGGACCCAACCCGCGGACCAATACCGTGCGACCCACCGAAGTAGCAGATTCGCCAACGGACCGAACAATAACACCCGCAATCATTGATTGTTCGCCGTTGCCGGCAAAACCCCGGGTGCTGATATTGGCAAGTTTAGAATTAGCGTTGGGCTCCAGGTCGTAGACTTCCGCTACTGTAATCCCCGTACTCCCGTTCCCGCGCACAACCGCGGTATAAGCTCCGGGCGTCAGCGTTCTAACAAGCGCGGATTCCAGATCATCCGTGGGAGCGAGTCCGGTTGCGCTGATGTCCGCTTCCTCCGATTCCTTCCAGTTGTTGTTAAAGGCAATGATAGAGCCCGTGCTGTCTCGCAACTCGAGGATGGTGTCAGCGACCGCCCCTGACACCCCATGGGCCGTCAGGCTAGGGCCAATGGCCCGGATCACGACCTTTTTCGAGCCGGGACCGGCAACAATAAAACCGGCGATCGGAACGTTATTGCCAGCGCCAATGAGGGCACGCGTGCTGATGTTCCCAATCCGGGGCAGGATCGGGACAGCCGTTGCTGTGTTTGCGGACAGGTCGAACAACCGTAAGGCGCCGTTACATTGCAAAGCGAGGTAACGTCCGTTCGGGCTGCTCGCAAAAGCACCCGAAGACAACTCCTCTGGATCTACATCAGGAAGATCCTCACCGATGGCAAAGCGAACCTGCTCCTCAAAGGTGGCTGTGTCATAGCCCACGATGTGGTCGGTGACCGGGTCCACCCCATACAAAACGTCTTTGGTAGCATCAAAAGCGATGGCGTGGCCCAATTTGTTGGAGGCGTGCGTGACATTAAAGCCCGGGATCGTCATCAATTTGATCGCATAATCGCGGACCGCTAGCGCAGAGCCATCCCGGTTAATTGCGACGCTGCCTCGGGAGCCGCTGGCTACGTCCGAAGGAGGACCGAACGTATCGGTCGCGGCGGTGTATAGGAATATTTTCCCATCGTCAAAGGCAAGGGTGTTTGCGTCCGCGCTGCGGCGGATTTTTGTTAGGCCGAAGAGGGAGCCTGGGCCATAGTACCCCTCGAAATCAGTGCGCCACCTGGTCGTGTTATTTGCGGGATCGATTTCGAATAGGAAGGAGTCGCTGGTAGTCCCAAACCCTTTGCCATTTGACGCGATGGCAACGTTCCATGGCCGAGCCGAACGGTTACCGTATTTGTAGGTCATCCGGGTGATCTCGCCCGTTTTGAGCGCAACTTTTTCGAAGCGACCGCGGTCCACGCCGGTCGCTTGCTGCGCCACGAGGAGATAGGAATCGTCCGGCGAAATATCGATGCCCGCGAGAGAACCGCCGAGGTGATAGGGAGGGGCCAGTTTCCCTGCCTCCAGGTCGTACGGCCAGACGTAACCGGTCTTGGTGGTGATGTAGAGGTATTTCCCTGCGTGATCGAAGACCATGCCGCTCATCAAGCCGAAGAGGGGCTCCGGCGGAGAGGTATGCGTGACATTTAGGAGATCGAACAACCGGAAACCGCTTGGAGTTTCCAGGGCGAGATAACGGCCGTCATTGCTGGAAACGAGTTTGATGTAACCCATTTCCGGGGTGAGGGGGCCCGGTCCCCCGGGGGTATACGGGGGTTCGCGGACATCTTCACCGATGCCGAAGCGATAAAGCTCCGATCCCGTGTACGCCTCGAAGGCGATCACTTCGCTTCTTTTCCGGTCGACGCCGTAGACAACGTCAGACTTCGCGTCGAAAGCGACGCCACCGTCGATTGGAAGGGGCTGGACGAAATCGAGATCGGGCGCGGTATCTACAGAGGCCGCTGGCGGGTAACCCCGGCGCAATGCTATAAGCGAGCCGTCCCGGCTGACCGCCGCGCTTGAAGAATCCAAGAAGCTGCCGGTTGCGCCTAGGTCACCAAATGTATCGGTCACAGCGCTATAGGTAAAGACGCCTCCGCCGGATCCGTTCGGCATCAGGAAAAACAGGCGGGAGTGATCGGCGCTGCGACAGATATGCGTCCCAGCCGTGGGTTCGGAGAAGTAGTACGTGAGAGGTCGAAACGAGAGATCGCCGGTCGCGACGCTGATTTGTCGGATGGGGGTGTTGGAACTGAAACCTCTCGGGGTTGACGTTGTCGCCAGGGCAAATCCGTTCGATCCGATGCTAACATCCCATGCGCCGGCCTCCTGAAACCGGCGCTGGTAATTCAGGTTCGTCACCGCGCCAGTGCTCAGGTCGACCCTCTGCCACATGCCTTGAGCTACGCCGTACGTGTCCTGCGCCACGACGAGGAACTTGTCATCAGGGCTGATGTCGGCCCCGTTGAGTTTACCGCCGAGGTCCGCCACGATTTCCATCGTCCCAGCCCCAAGCTGAAAACGCTGAAGCAGTCCGTTATCAGTCGTTAGGTAAAGATATTGGCCCGAATGATCAAAGATTATGTCTTGGCGGGTTTTGAAACTGGCAGTCGGAGGTGGCGACAGGGTGGCCGCGGCGACGGAGAACAGACGCACCCCTGATGGCGTAGCGAGGGCGAGAAACCGCCCGTCCTGACTCGCGACAAGCGTGCCCCCCGCGAACTGCGTGACCATGTTCTCCATCGCCTCACCAACGTTCAGCCTCGATCTCTCCGCGAACGTATTCGTGTCGTAGGCAATGATTTGGCCGCTCGCGGAACTAACGCCGTAAAGCACGTCGGCGACAGCGTCGAACGCCATCCCGCTATCGAGTTCTGCAAACCCCCGCAGGAACTGCAAATCGGGCGCGGTGTCAATCGCGACCCGCGGTTTTGAGTAGCCAAATGGATATTGCACTCCGACGAGGGTCGCGAGCAACCGGCCCGTGCGGTCCACGGCGGCGGTCGCAGTATCGAAGTACATTTGTGTTTCCACAGCGGCTTCGAATTTATTGGTCAGCGCGTCGTAAGTGTAAACCGGGCCGTCTGATCGTTTTGTTTCGAGCAGGTAAAGGCGGGTCCGATCGGCGCTTCGATGAATTTGAGCAGAGGAGACTTCATGGAGCGAGCGGGTAACAATGTCCGAGCGGATGCTCGTTGTGTTTGTGGCGAGGTCGATTTGGCGCACCGGCGTGTTGCCCGAGTAATACTCGGGAACCCTCGTCGTCATAAGGGCTAACCCGTTTGCGGCGATAGCGACGTCCAGCGCCCCAGCCTCGTTCCGCGCGCGGTCATACGTGATGTTCGTCAAGCTACCGTTAATTAGGTTCACTCGATGGATAATTCCCTGCGATCCGCTCACGACGTTCTGCGCAACCAACAAAAAGGAATCGTCTGCCGCGATATCGAGTCCATTGAGCGATCCCCCGAGGTTGAAACTGCCTTCGAGCTGCGAGCTTAAAAGGTTATATCGGACAACCGTCCCGTTAGTCGTGCTGATATAAAGGTACTTGCCCGCCCGATCGAACACCATATCCCGACGGCCGGAAACGGGAATAAAAGTGCTTTGCCCGAACGCGTTGCACGCGCTTACTAGCAGCACCGCGGCCCAAAAAAGCTGGCTGAGGGGATTGGACATGGACCGCCGAGCGTACCCTAAGAAATTCCGCCGGCAACGCAAAAAGCAATCAGCTTTGCTTAATTTCCGTCCGGCATCTCGTCGCTGATAATGAAAAACTTCTTCAGGATGGCGCGGCCGAAGTTGGTAGTGAGCGCGACATCGGCGGCATCGCGGCCTCGAGCCATGACGATGCGGCCAATCCGCGGCTTGTTGTGGCGGGCATCGAACGTGTACCAACGGCCGCCGAGATAAACTTCATACCAGCCACTGAAATCCATCGGCAGAACAAGAGGAACTCCGATGTCGCCCATGTAACCGGTGGCGTAGCGGGCCGGAATGTTCATGCATCGGGAAAGGGTAACGGCCAGATGACTGAAGTCGCGGCAGACCCCGCGTGGATCGTTGTAAACGTCGAAGGCGGACTTGGTATCGTTGGCGAAGTGATAACCAAAGGTGATGTGGTTGTGGACCCATTCACAGATGGCCTGGGCCCGGGCCCATCCCGGGGGCGTGTGCCCGAACAATTTCCAGGCGACGTCGCTGAGCTTGTCGACCTCGCAATACCGGCTGGTCAGAAGGAACGGTAAGGTGTCGTTAGGCAGGTCCTCGATCGGATGCTGGATGGCGTCCGGGTTCTGCTCGTCGGGTTGGCCGCTGTCTTCGATCAGAGCCTCGAGCGTCAGTCGAATATCGCCGGGCGGCGCATGGAGCCGGGCGCATCGGTTGCCATAGAGATCGGTGAAATCGGTCAGGGGGATTGCGGGTTCGACCACGATCTTTTCAGCAGTGCGCAGATCAGGCTGACGAGACGGATGGACGTAGAGCATGAGGATCATCGGCGTATGCCCCGCGAGCTCGAACTGAATGTCGAATCCGATTTTGATGATCATGGAATGGTAAAGCGCCCGGAAGATAGCGTGACGGAAAGATAAGACCAGCAGCTCATGCGCGAATTACCCCGCGGCGGAGCCAAACTCGGCGCTGACAGACAAGCGTTCGCCGGCGGCGATCTGGACATCCCGCAGACGGACGTTACCCATGGGGAGGGACATGAGGGGGAAGACCCGGCCGTCCAGTTGTTGCAGTTGCGGCTTGAGAAATCCGCACGCGACACTCGCGATCGCGCCGTCGCCGGTGCAGTCGAGCCCGGAGATGCGGGCATTGAGCTGCTCGTCGAGATCTACCCGCCCGGTGATCCGCAGGGCGGCGCTCATGAAGAGTTTCTTTCCGCGCAGGCGCACTTCGGCAGCCAGCGATCGGGGACCGCTGGAAGCGAGCGAAAGCTGAACGTTATCGACCGCCACTCCGTGCTTTCCGGCTTCCGCAGCGGCCACCTCGGCGATCAAAGCTTCCAAATCCGCTGTTGAGCTGGAAATGCCGATCCGGCCATGCCCCGCATCATGAAGAAGCAACACGATGTTTCCGGCGCGATCGGGGGCGCGCCTCAAATCAACCGCGGTGGCCTCGAGGACGAAATCAACCGCCGCTGGCCCTACCGCGAGGCGTGACCCGGTTGCCCGAAAAATATCGACGGTTAACGCGGGGGTCGCCGGGCCGGAGACCGCCGGCATTTCGGGCGGACGGCCCTTCACCTCGGCGTCATCGAGAGAGGCGGTCAATGTAGCGAGGTGAGGGTAGGCGACCTCCAGGACTTCCACGGGGTCAGCCCGGAGGTTGAAAAGGTCCCGCAGGCTCTCGTTGAGCCGCTCGGTCAATTCCGCGGCATTGGCAGGAAAGGTCGTCGTTTTTAGCGGAAACATTGGGAGCCAAGTTGTACCACCGAGCGGCCGCGTCCAATCCGGAGTCGAGGCCTCGACCGTTTCCCTTCGCCCGCCAGGTCAGGCGAGCGAACAAAACCGTTTGCATTTCCGCGCGGTCCCACTACGTTCCGCGTTCCTTTATGGCGAAAACGTCCTGGATCAATCGCAACGAACGCAAGCGCGAGACCGTGAAGAAATACGCGGCGCTCCGGGCTGAGCTGAAAGCGAAAAAAGATTATATGGGCCTCACCCAGCTCCCCCGCGATGCCAGCCCCACTCGGGTGGTCAATCGCTGTGAAGTGAGCGGCCGCCGCCGGGCCTTTATCCGCCGGTTCAAGATTTCGCGCCTGACCTTTCGAGAGCTCGCCTCGGGCGGCTTCATCCCGGGTGTGACGAAGTCGAGCTGGTAGGACACCGGCTCGCGGGTGTTTCGGGTGTGCGGCGCGCATCCGTTCCATGAATCCTTTCTTTCCTGTATTTCTCGCCACGGCCTGGCTGGCTGAGGCGGTTGGTCAAACCTTGGACCCGCCCGGCACTTTGTTCCTGCGCCTGGGTGCGATCGCGCTCCTCGTTTTCCTAAACGGCTTTTTCGTTGCGGCCGAATTCGCCCTGGTCAAAGTCCGCGCGAGCCAGCTCGAAGCGCTGACTGCTGAAGGTAACCGGGGCGCGGGAATCGCCCGGCAGGTCATGGAAAACCTCGACGCTTATCTGTCTGCCTGCCAGCTCGGCATCACCCTGGCCAGTCTCGGATTGGGCTGGATCGGCGAACCGTTTCTGGCCCGGATGCTCCAGCCGCTCTTTGGCATGATGTCGATCGAGTCTCCCACCATCATCAAGACGACTTCGTTCGCGCTCGCCTTTAGCGTGATCACGTTCCTCCACATCGTGCTCGGCGAACAGGCGCCGAAAATTCTCGCAATCCGCAAGGCGCTCGGCACGGCCATCGTGGTCAGCGGACCCCTTAAATTGTTCTATCTGATCTTCCGTCCGGCGATCTGGTTCCTGAACGCTTCATCGAACTGGGTGCTCAAAAACATCTTCCGGCTCGACCCGCGCGCGGACGGTGAAGTTTCACACAGCGAGGAAGAGCTCCGCCTCATCCTCGATCAAAGCGAAAAGTCCGACGACGTCTCCGAGCTTGGCCGCGATCTCCTGGTCAACGCCCTCGACCTTCGCCAGCGTGTCGTGCGCGATATCATGACCCCGCGCGGCGAAGTCGTTTTCCTCGATCTGGAAGAGAATTTCGAAGACAACGTAAAGAAGGCGGTTGAATCAAGGCACACGCGGTTTCCGCTTTGCCGCGGCCATCTGGATAACGCACTGGGCCTCGTTCATATCAAGGAGCTGATGCCAATGCTGCGCGACCCGCAGCCCGATCTGCTCAGGATCAAGCGCGACATGACCCCGGTGCCGGAAATGATGTCGCTCGAAAAATTGCTCAACCTCTTTCTCGGCAAGCATGCTCACCTGGCCATCGTGGTTGATGAATACGGCGGCACGGTCGGCATGGTTACCCTGGAGAACGTCCTCGAAGAAATCGTCGGCGACATCCAGGACGAATTCGACGCCGAGAAGGCCGAGTTCCGCAAGATCAATGAAAACGAATTCGCAGTGGACGGCGCTCTCGGGCTCTACGAGCTGCGCGATCTGGCAGGGCTGGAGCTGGAAAGCGCGGACGTCAGCACGGTCGGCGGCTACGTCACCCACCTGCTCGGGCACCTCCCCAAACAGGGGGAAAAGGTCCGGATTGACGATTACGAGGTGACGATCTCGCAGACCGACGGGCGCCGCGTCGGCCAGGTCCATTTCCAGAAAGTGCTGCCGGATAACAGCCCGGGCACATTCGAGCCCGAACTCGAGAGCTAGGCTCCGCCTGATTCGAGCTCTTGCATCGCGGACTGGAGGCGATCGATACTGACCGGCTTGGTCAGGTGATCGGCAAAACCGGCTTCCCGGCTCCGCTCGATATCTTCGTCCATCCCGAAGCCGCTCAGAGCAAGAGCGCGCACCTGGCGCTTGGTCCGCAACCGCTTGAGCAGCTCATGTCCGGTTCCATCAGGGAGACCAATGTCGCTTAAGAGGATGTCGAATTTCTCCTGCTCCGAAATGTGAAGAGCCTGAGTCATGTTTGCGGCAGCGAGGACTTTGTAACCCAGCCGGGTCAGGAGCAGCTTCATCGAGCGCAGGGTATCGTCGTGGTCCTCAACGATGAGGACGCAGCGGCGTTCCGCCTGTTTGGAGTAGCCGCCCGCCAAATCTGTGGCCGCCGCCTTTTGCCGCCGCCAAATGGCCAGCTCGGGAAAAGAAGGCCAGGAAAATGGAATCGCGGCTTCGGTATGGAAAACATCAAAAGTCGCGTTCATGGCAGCCCGGGGCGAGCGGGCCGGTTTTACTAAACTGCGTTCAGGGCGGGTGGTCAATGGCAAGTGCGCGAAGTTTGCGGCCAAGCGCTACAGGATCCCCTTCATTTCGCGAGCTTTGCCAACAAAGCCGGCTGGCGTTTGAGCAGCGCGGTCAAGGCCTCGATCGCGCGAAGGGTAGGGGGGCTTATGTGGTGCTCCATGCCTTCGACATCGTGATGAATGACGTTCTTGTCCAGCTGGAGCAGGGTCAGGAAATCGGTCAGGAGTTGGTGGCGCCGGGTAATATTGCGGGCCAGCGTTTCGCCCGCAGCGGTCAGGACGAGGCCGCGGTATTTCTCGTATTTCAGGAGGCCCTCCGCATCCAGGCGCTGAACCATGTTGGTGACGCTGGCCTGGGAAATTTTCAGGCCGTTGGCGATATCGACCACCCGGGCGTAGCCCTTTGAGCCGATCAGCTCCAGAATAAGCTCGAGATAATCCTCGACCGCGGCGGATTTGCGTCCGGGTGTTCTTGGGCTGGCCACGGAAGGGACAGTAAGGGGATCCCCCGACAGGTCAAAATAAAAGTATTTGTTGGTTGACAGATAGTTAGTAAGCAACAAATAAGTTAGTCGTGCCTAATATCAGCGACCCGGAAGTCTCGCATCCCAAGGCGGGATGGCGCTCGGTCCCGGAGTTACCCAGCCTGTCCGAGGTCCACCGCAGCCTGGTCGTCCCGGCCTCGGCCAGTTTCCTCCGGAAACTATTCGCTTTCGCCGGCCCCGGGTTCCTCGTCGCTGTCGGCTATATGGACCCGGGCAACTGGGCCACCGACCTCGCCGGCGGCTCCAAATATAATTACTCCCTCCTTGCCGTCATCATGATCTCGAACCTGATGGCGATCCTTCTCCAGTCGCTTTCCCTTAAGCTCGGCATTGCCACGGGCCGCGACCTCGCCCAGGCCTGCCGCGATCATTACAGCAAGCCAGTCTCTTTCTTTCTCTGGGTCATTTGCGAGATCGCCATCGCGGCCTGCGACCTCGCCGAAGTAATCGGTTCCGCGATCGCGCTCAATCTTCTCTTCGGGCTGCCGTTGCTGGCCGGCGTCTGCATCACTTCGCTCGACGTTCTCCTTGTCCTCTTTCTCCAGAACAAGGGATTTCGCTACATCGAAGCTCTCGTTATCACGTTGATGGTCGTGATCGGAGGCTGTTTCGCCTGGGAAATTGTCGCCTCCCGGCCGGATCTCCTCGGGATCGCGAAAGGTTTTATCCCTTCGCCCCAAATCGTGACCGATCCCGGGATGCTTTACATCGCCATTGGAATTTTGGGCGCGACGGTCATGCCCCACAATCTTTACCTGCATTCATCGATCGTGCAGACGCGCCGTTATGAATTGACCGCGCCGGGTAAGCGCGAAGCAATCAAGTTCGCGACGATCGATTCCACGGTGGCGCTGATGTTCGCCCTCTTCATCAACGCTGCCATTCTCATCGTCGCGGCAGCTACATTTTACACTCGGGGCCGGAGCGACGTGGCCGAAATCCAGGAAGCCTATAAATTGCTCACGCCCCTCCTCGGAGTGAGCGGCGCCAGCACCTTGTTCGCCTTGGCCCTCCTTGCCTCCGGGCAAAACTCGACTCTCACCGGCACTCTTGCCGGCCAGATCGTGATGGAAGGGTTTCTCAATATCCGGCTTCGCCCGTGGCTTCGCCGCCTGATTACGCGACTCATCGCGATCATCCCCGCGGTCATTGTCACCATCATTTCGGGGGAAGCCGGCACGACCAACCTGCTTGTTCTCAGCCAGGTGATCCTGAGTCTGCAGCTGAGCTTCGCGGTCTTTCCGCTCGTCATGTTCACGAGCGACAAGGTTAAAATGGGCGAGTTCGTCAACGGCCCGACCGTGAAATGGCTCGCCTGGGTCATCGCGGTCGTGATTGCATCGCTCAACGCCTGGCTCCTTATGCAAACCTTTCGCGGTTGGTTAGGCCTTTAAACGAGTATGTATAAGAACATCCTTGTCCCCGTGGAAAATCGCGAGACGGACCAGACCATCCTGCGCCATATCCGTTCGCTCGCCCGCCTCACCCAGGCCCGGCTCACCCTGGTCCACGTGGCGGATGGCTGGGCCGCCCGGAACTTTGAGCGCTTTCAACTCCAGGAAAGCGAAGAGATGAAGCACGACCGTGAGTATCTTACGGCGCTGAGCGAGGAGCTGAAGTCCGAAGGGTTCGAGGTGAACGCGGTCCTGGCGATGGGCGAACCGGCCACCGAAATCATCAAGCTGGCCCGCTCCGGACCCGTCGATCTCATCGCGATGACCACGCACGGTCATAAATTGATTGCCGACTTTTTGCGGGGCAGTACCGCCGACAAAGTCCGCCACGAGGTGGATATCCCGGTTCTGCTTTTGAAGGTTCAGAAATGAAGAGGCGCGCGGCGATCGCTCTTTCCTGTCTATCCCTCGCCGGAGGCAGCCTGGGCGGGGAGAGGCAGCCCGCGGACAAAAGCCGGTTCAGCTTTTTCCGGCCAACACCCGACAATCTGCTTCGGGAAATGGCGACGGACCGGCCGGACAAAACCGAAAGCGCCTACACGGTCGATGCCGGCCATTTCCAGGTTGAGATGGACCTGGTGTCGTACACCTATGACCGCTCCGACTCCGAAACGCTAAAGGCGCTCTCCGTTACCCCCATGAATCTGAAGGTCGGCATTCTCAACAACGTGGATCTGCAGTTGATCGTCGAGCCGTACAACTTCGAGCGAACAAAAGACCGCCAGATCGGCGATACCATGTGCGTGTCCGGGTTCGGCGACATCACCCTGCGCTCCAAGATCAATCTTTGGGGCAACGATGGCGGGCCGACCGCGTTAAGCGTCATGCCGTTCATCAAGCTTCCAACTGCTGAGCATGACCTCGGGAACGGCGCGGTCGAAGGCGGCGCGATTTTTCCCTTCGCCATGGAGTTGCCCGCAGAATGGAAACTCGGGGCGCAGATCGAGGTTGATCATCTGCGGGATGAAAGTGGCTCGAGTTATCACCAGGAATTTTCAAACACGGTGACCGTCAGCCACGACATCGCTCGGAAGCTGGGTGGATACGTCGAGTTGTTTAACAGTGTAAGCAACGAAGACAACTCCGCCTGGATGGCGACCTTCGATTTCGGGCTCACCTACGCGCTCAGCCGCGACGTTCAGCTCGATGCCGGGATGAACATCGGGCTGACCGACGCGGCGGATGATTTCAATCCGTTTATCGGCCTATCCATGCGGTATTGAGTAGGTGCTTGGCACAAGCGCCTCTCCATTTTAAGGAATCCCGGTGAAGGCGCTCTTCCTCACGAACGAATACCCGCCCAACGTTTATGGCGGCGCCGGGGTTCACGTCGATTATCTCTCACGAGAATTGGCGAAGCTGATGGCGGTCGAAGTTCGTTGCTTCGGGAATCAGAAGCGGGAGGAGGGCAACCTGGTCGTGCGCGGATTCGAGCTCGATGCGGAAGCGTTCACCTGTCCCCAGCCCCTGCGCTCCGTCTTCGGAGCGGTCCGGCGCTGCACGGACTTCAACACCGAGAACATCGATGCGGACCTCGTCCATTGTCACACTTGGTACAGCCATTTCGGCGGGGTCCTCGCGAAGCTGAACTACGGCATCCCTCTTGTCATAACCACCCATTCCCTGGAACCGCTTCGTCCCTGGAAACGGGAACAACTCGCGGGCGGTTACGATTTCTCAGTTTGGCTCGAGAAGACCGCACTTGAAATGGCGGACGCGGTCATCGCCGTATCAGCGCAGACCAAAATGGACATAGAGACGCTGTTCAACGTCCGGCCCGATCGTCTTCACGTGATTTATAACGGGATCGACCTCGAGGAATATCGAAAAGCCCAGTCCACCGCGGCCCTCGGGAAATACGGAATCGAAAAACCCTATGTCCTCTTCGTGGGCCGGGTAACGCGGCAAAAAGGCATCATCCATCTGGTTCGCGCGATTCAACACATGGACCCGGGGTTCCAGGTCGTGCTTTGCGCCGGCGCCCCGGATACACCGGAGATCGGGCGCGAGATGAAAGAAGCCGTCGAGAAAGAGAAGTCCGCGCGTCCCGGTGTGATCTGGATAGACGAAATGGTCGATAAGAAGACTGTGCGTGAGCTTTATTCCCACGCCTCGGTGTTTTGTTGCCCGTCGATTTACGAGCCCTTCGGGATCATCAACCTGGAGGCAATGGCCTGCGAGACAGCGGTGGTCGCCACCGCGGTAGGCGGCATCAAGGAAGTGGTCGTGGACGGCGAAACCGGTTTCCTGGTTGCGCTGGACCAAATGAAAGAGAGTCCGTTCGAGCCGAGGGACCCGGAGAAATTCGCGCGCGATCTGGCGGCGCGGATTAATCAGCTGATGGCCAATCCGGCGTTGTCCGAGAAGTTCGGCAAAGCCGGCCGGAAGCGGGCCGAAGTGAAATTCGGCTGGCCCGCGATCGCGCGGAAAACGATGGCGCTTTATGAATCGTTGCTGTAGCGGCGGTCTATGACCGCCGAATTGTCCGCCTAACGAACGAAGCTTCGGCGGTCATAGACCGCCGCTACAAGCCATGGCAGGTTAATCGGCTCAAATGTTCGTCGATCGAATTAAAGTCCTCGCCCAGGCCGGCAATGGCGGACGAGGGTGCGTGAGTTTTCGTCGGGAGAAATTCGTTCCCAAAGGGGGACCTGACGGCGGGGACGGGGGCCGCGGCGGCGATGTAGTGCTGCGCGCGGACGTGCACGTCGATAACCTCTCGAACTTGTTTTACGAGCCGATCATCAAGGCGAAGAACGGCCAGCACGGGCAGGGGAAAAAGATGCATGGCCGCGGGGCGGGAGCAAAAGTGGTGAAGGTGCCCATTGGCACTGTCGTTTACCGGGATGAGGCCGATAACGCCCCGACGACGGATGGGTCGCACGGGACAGCAAAGCCCATCGCGGACCTAATCCAGGATGGTGAGGAATTCGTGCTCTGCCAGGGAGGCCGGGGCGGCAAAGGCAACGTTCATTTCAAAAGCTCGAAGAATCGCGCGCCGATCCAATACACGGACGGGGAAGAAGGTGAGCAGGGTCACTTCTGGTTAGAGCTTCGCACGATGGCGGATGCCGCGTTAGTCGGCTATCCGAACGCAGGCAAATCGACTTTGCTTGGGAAGCTTTCCGCGGCGCACCCAAAAGTTGCGCCGTATCCGTTCACGACGCTGCATCCGATCGTGGGCGTCGTTGAATTCGAGGGCTACCGGCGCGCGTCGATCGCGGATATTCCGGGGCTGATCGAAGGCGCTCATCGCAACGTCGGGCTAGGGCACGATTTCCTCCGCCATATCACTCGATGTCGCCTCCTCCTGTTCGTGCTCGATGTGGCCGGGAGCGAGGGCCGCCATCCCATCGAGGACCTGCAAAATCTCCGGCGCGAAATCGATCTCTACGATGCGCGCTTGTCGCAACGCCCATGGCACGTGATCGCAAACAAAATGGACCTGCCGGGCGCGCAGGATAACCTCGCTGCCCTTGCCCAGCGTTTCCCCGGCCTCGAAGTGCTCCCCGTGTCGGCCAACCAATCCCAGGGGATTGAGGAATTGAAAGGGCGCCTCAAAGAGTGGCTCTTCACCGGCGCCGACACAAACGTTGCTCCGCCCGCGCTCACGACTGCGGAAGCCCCCGGTTACGAATAACAGATGGACAAGTCAGAGCACCTCTAGGACAATCCGCCTTTCCCAGCCCATGGCCAAACGCGTCGTCGCCAGCTATTGCACCACCTTCCTCAAACGGGAGATGCTCCACATCTACCGGCAGGTTTGCTCCCTCCATGAGTACGAGACGTTCGTCATGACCAAGGCGGTCCAAAACGTCGAGCTCTTCCCATTTCGCGACATCGAGCTGATCCCGAAGCCGCGGAGTAACCCGCTTCGTCACGGCTGGCTGAAGTTTGTGAAACAAAAGCCGGCGATCGTTTATCGCGGCGAATACCAGATGTTGTCGAAGCTTCTCGAGCGGCGCGGCGCGGACCTGATGCATATCTACTTCGGGCATACCGGCGTGCACCTCCTGCCCTTCATCGAGCGCTGGCATAAGCCGTGTGTGGTTTCTTTTCATGGCGCCGACGTCGCCGAGAAAAAGGATATTCGTGATTACGGCCCGAAGCTGAAGAGCCTTTTCGACGCAGTGCCGCTCGTCCTCGCCCGGTCCAAATCGCTCGCCGAACGCTTGCTCTCCCTCGGTTGCCCGCCGGA
The DNA here is from genome assembly GCA_035536995.1 of Chthoniobacterales bacterium. Classification (GTDB taxonomy): domain Bacteria; phylum Verrucomicrobiota; class Verrucomicrobiia; order Chthoniobacterales; family UBA10450; genus AV80. The sequence goes on from DATLNB010000086.1 coordinate 58,579, forward strand.
GCGTTTGCGGATCAACCGGACCGGCGTTCCGCTCCATGAATTTCCGTTTATTCGCCGAGACGCGCCGACGGACGGCCGCTGGCGTTTCCTGCAGGCCTGCCGCCTAATCCCAAAAAAGGGGGTCGCGACATCGCTCTGCGCGTTCGCTATTTTCCAGAAGGAATTTCCAAACGCCGAGCTGGTCATTGCGGGCAAGGGTCCGTTGCAGGCTCACCTCGAAGAGCTCGCCGAGGAATTGGGGATCGCGCAAAAAGTGCATTTCCGCGGGTTCCTTTCCCAACGCGAGTTGCTCGATCTTTATGGGAGCTCGCACGCGTTTCTCCATCCGAGCGAGACTCCGCCCGACCAAAACCAGGAGGGAATTCCCAATTCAATCCTCGAAGCGATGGCCACCGGACTCGCGGTGGTCGCAACGAAGCATGGCGGCATTCCGGAGGCGGTCGAAGAAGGACGTTCGGGCTGGCTGGTTGAGGAGCGCGATTTCGAGGCGCTCGCCGCGGCGATGAAAAACCTGGTTCGCTCGCCCCACGCTTTCCGCGAGATGGGAGCGCTGGCCAGCGAATCGGTTGCGGCAAATTTCGAACAACGCGAGCAGATTCGGCAATTGGAAGCGCACTACGACGAGGCGGTTGAGCTGGCGGCGGAGCGGGCAACAGTGCCGGAAATGGGCGTCCCCGCGGATCGCGTCGTCGATCGGCCCGTCCGAAAAACGGAACTTTCCGGACGCAACGGCTCCTCCGAGCCGGCTCGTTTGAGCGGAATCAGCGTCGCGAAATAGATTTCGCGATTTCACGTTTGCCATCGTGGCAAAACGCGCTTTGGTATGCGCGACGCAAGCGCCCCTTGTGAGCGCCGCTTCCGCGGTTGCCGCACCTAACGGGTCATTGGGCCGCTGTCTTCAACCCTTAATTTGATGCGCCGCTTTTATTTATTGTCGATTCTGCTGGCCCTCACGCTTCTCGCGTTCGGTGGACTTGCCGGGTCGGCGATGGCGGCTGAACCCGCCCATGGCGCGACGGCGACAGAAGAGCATCACGCCCTTCCGCTAAAACCCGATGTTCTTTTTCACATCGGCAAGCTCGCGGTCACGAACTCAATGGTTGTGACCTGGATCGTCGCGGCTGGCATTATCCTTTGCGCCCAGCTCGCCACCCGCAAGGTCACGCCCGTCCCTAAAGGTCTCCAGAATTTTTGGGAATGGCTCGTGGAGAGTCTGCACGACTTTCTTGAAGGAATGATCGGGCGCGACCTGGTGAAAAGGACTTTCTGGTTTTTCGCGACGATCTTCATCTTCATCCTTTTCTTGAACTGGTTCGGCCTGCTTCCCGGGGTCGGGACCATCGGGTGGGGCCATTACGATGCGGCCGGCAAGTTTCATATCGACCGGCCACTGTTTCGGGGCGCGAACGCGAACCTGAACCTGACCTTCGCCATGGCCTCGGTCTTCTTCGTTTGCTGGATCGTTTGGGCGGTCCAGGCGAACGGCCCGGGCGGAGTCATAAAACACATCTTCGGTCCCAAGGGTGATACCTCCGGGATCCTGAAGCTGCTGATGATCGTCATCTTCTTCATTGTCGGCTGGCTTGAAGTGGTCTCGATCCTCTTCCGGCCGATCTCGCTCAGCTTCCGGTTGTTCGGCAACATTTACGCCGGCGAAACCATGCTCGAGGCGATGAGCCACGTGGTCCCGTCGCTCGCCTGGCTTATTCCGATTCCCTTTTACTTTTTGGAGCTGCTCGTCGGCTTCGTTCAGGCGCTCGTCTTTATGCTCCTGACCGCCGTCTTCACGCTCCTGATTGCGCAACACGAGCCGGGACACGGGGAGGCGGCGCACCATTAAACAATTTCGGCGATCGGACCGTGGTTCCCGCGGAGGCCGCTGATGAAACACAACCTAAAAAGGAAAATATGATACTACCACTACTCGCGGAACTCACTGGCAGCCTTCACGTAGGTTTGGCCGCACTCGGCGCCGCCATCGGCGTGGGCTTGATCGGCATGGGCGCGGCTTCAGCCGTCGGCCGCAACCCTGGCGCGGCCACCCCGATTCTCGTCCAGGCCATTCTGGCCATCGCGCTCGCGGAAGCGATCGTGTTCTACGCCTTGTTCCTGGTCAAGTAACCGGCGGCGCGTCCACGCGTTGGCCCTTTGCCTAACGATATGAACTTCATTCTTGCCGCCGACAGCATGGCCGACATGGTCAAGGAAACCGGAGCCACCTTCGGTTTCGACGTCTGGATCTTCCTCTCTCAGGTAATCAGCTTCGTCATTGTCGCGCTGATCCTGAAGCGATTCGCTTACAAGCCAATCCTCGCGGTCCTGGAAGAACGCCGGCAGCGGATCGCGGAAGGCCTGCTCAACGCGGAAAAGATCAAGCAGCAGCTTGCCGAGGCGGAGCAGCGCCACTCCGAGATCCTGGCGCAGGCCAACGCGCAGGCGCAAAAGATGATCGATGAAGCGCGCGAAAGCGCCGGGTTGGTCGCAGAGCGCAAGCAACAGGAAGCGGTCGCGGCCGCGGAGCAAATTATGGCAAAGGCGCGGGAAGCCAGCGCAATCGAGCACGAGCGGACGATGCTCGAGCTGAAGCGGGAGCTTGGTCGCCTCGTCGTCGATACGACCTCAAAAGTCACCGGCAAAGTGCTCACTTCCGAAGATCAGAAGCGCCTCCAGGAAGAAGCTTCGCGGCAACTCGCGTCGTAAAGTTAGCGATGAAGATCAACAAAGAGACGCGGCAGCTTTCGAAGGGACTCCTTCGCTCTAGCTTCACCGATGGCCAGCTCGACAGCGGCCGGGTCGCGTCGTTGGTCAAATCGCTAATTGAAAAGAAGCCGCGCCATTACCTCCAGGTCCTCGACGCTTATAAGCGTCTCCTTCGGCTTGAAGTCGAGAAGCGCACGGCCACGATTGAAACCGCGTCCGAGCTGGCGCCGGAAGCGGGCGAGCAAATCGTAGCGAACTTGAAACGCCGCTACGGGAATGATCTCACCGCGCGTTTCGTCGTGAACAAAGATCTCCTTGGGGGAATGCGGATCCGCGTGGGGAGCGACGTTTGGGACAGCAGTGTGCGCAACCGGCTGCAACGCCTCCAGCAACAACTTTAACTCTTAAATCCTATGAGCAGTATTCTCGAAGAAATCGAAACGCAGATCGCCGGCCTCAAGACGACGACCTCTAAAACCAACGTCGGCGTGGTCCGCGAAACCGGTGACGGCGTCGCCCGCATTGAAGGCCTGAGCGATGTCATGTTGAACGAGATGATCGAATTCTCGAGTGGCGTCTTCGGTCTGGCGCTCAACCTCGAGGAGACAGAAGTCGGCGCGATCCTGCTCGGCGACACGACCCAGGTGATGGAAGGCGACGAAGCCCGGACGACCGGGAAATTACTTCAGGTCCCCGTCGGCAAAGCGTTGCTAGGCCGCGTCGTCAACACTCTCGGCCAGCCGCTCGACGGCAAGGGTCCGGTCAAGTCCGAGGTCGCATACCCATTGGAAAAGATCGCGCCGGGCGTCATCAAACGAAAGAGCGTCAGCCAGCCAGTCCAGACCGGCATCATGGCGATCGACGCGATGATCCCGATCGGCCGCGGCCAGCGCGAGCTGATCATCGGCGACCGTGCCACTGGGAAATCGACAATCGCAATCGACACGATCATCAGCCAGGCGCGTTTGAACAAGGCGGCGGAAACCGGGCGCCTCGCAGGCTATCGGCCGCTCTATTGTATCTACGTCGCGATCGGCCAGAAGAATTCGAACGTGGCCCGCGCTCTCGCCATTCTCGAGCGGGAAGGGGCGATGGAATACACGACGATCATTTCCGCGCCTGCGTCCGATACGGCCACGAACCAGTATCTCGCGCCGTTCGCCGGCGCCGCGATGGGTGAGTGGTTCATGGACAACGGCATGGACGCTCTCATCATTTATGACGATCTCTCCAAGCACGCTGTCGCATATCGGCAGGTCTCGCTCGTCCTGAAACGCCCGTCCGGCCGCGAAGCTTATCCCGGCGACGTCTTCTATTTGCATTCACGTCTGCTCGAGCGAAGCGCGCGCGTGGTCGAAGAAGCGGGCGGTGGTTCATTGACCGCGCTGCCGATTATCGAAACGCAAGCAGGCGACGTT
>DATLNB010000087.1:0-33266 GCA_035536995.1 Chthoniobacterales bacterium
TCTAACGAGAACAAGATGAGCGACGGCTGGCGGGAGGGCGCGTCGCTGCGGGTTGAGGGTGGAATTTCATCGAAGGTGAGGAACCAAAGCTGCCAGCCGTTCGCTCCATCGCATGGTTAGGCCTTAGGAGCATTTCGAAGCACAACCGTATTGCTTTTGAATCGCGACTTGTTGCCGTAAAACGTGGCGCTGATAGCGACCAATTCGTCGGGTTTTGCGTGGATGGTAATAGTCGTCTGGTCATGCACGGTAGCCCACGGAGCGATAGAGCGATCGGGGCCTGCGTGGTCCACGCTGCGTGCTTCCAACCTGGCGTCCGCCAGCGGGGCGAGCGCACCAAACATGAAACTGAACCGCTCGAATGCGGGAATCTTGGCGGGCCGGTCGCTGTCATTGTACCAGTAGACCTCGAAGGCGACCTCTCCCGAAACGGGTATGGAGGTTGTGGTGGGAACGATATAGACACGTACGCTGCCGGCTCTTGCAACTGGGGAAAACAGAACCACGAGCAAAATGACACAGAGCGTGCGCATGGGCCTAACGAGAATAAGATGAGCGACGGCTGGCGGGAGAGCGCGTCGCGGCGGATTGAGGGTGGAATTTCATGGGAAGTGAGGAGTCAAGGCTGCCAGCCGTTCGCTCCATCGCATGGTTAGGCGTATTCAATCGACTGCCAGCCCCGTCTCTCGAATTTTGAATCTCTTGCTACCGCATCGCGCGCACGCTGTCTCATCCCACAAACGCACTGGGGCTCGCTTGCACGAAGGGCACTGATAAACAGGTACGCCATGGTCGAGTCGAATCGGCTTGGGTGGGCTATCGCGATAACGCCAAAAAAGCGAGACGAAATGATCTTCGCGGCGACAGAATGCGACTCTTTGATAGCCCATCATCAGGTTACCTTTGACGTACGTGTTTTTCAGACCGCACTTACGACATTTGAACGCCATCTCGGTGCCGGCGATGCACAGGCTCGGGAAAAACAGCATGAGCACCAGTAGACGCGCGCGCATACGCCTAACGAGAATAAGATGAGCGACGGCGGGCGAGGGCGAGCGTCGCTCGGGGTGAAGAAGTGGTAGTCATCTCAAAAGTGAGCGCGCAGCGGCCCGCCGTTCGCTCCATCGCCTGGTTAGATCTTTGGGGCCTTTACCATATGCCACTTCCCATCGTCCTTTTGCAGGCGATACATCTTGCCTCGCTCCTGCTCGGGTCCAACAAAAACCAAGACTTTATCCACATACGTTTCGAATGGCGGTTTGCGCGACTGCACGGCCCTGATGAGGGTAATCTCTGAAGAAGTGCAGTGCTTAACGATTTGAGAGATCTGGCGCACATCCTGACGCGAAATCGGGGCGAGGACCTCCAGACCAACATCCGCGGCGCTCGCTGACTGGCAAGTCGCGATGGCGACGACAATGGCAAGGACGTTTCGCATAGATCTAACGAGAACTAGATGAGCGACGGCGGACGAGAGCGCGCGTGGCTCGGGGTTGAAGTGTTGAAATCATCTCAAAATGGAGCGCACAGCGGTCCGCCGTTCGCTCCATCGCATGGTTAGGTGTGTCGCGTGGCAAACTCACAGGCATCGAAAAGACGTCAGCGGTAACGCTTCTTGTAAGTCTTGAGATCTTCCGCAAATATTTCCGAAGACGGTACGAGGTAAATCACATTTCCTGTCTTTAGATCCACTTTCGCGACTCGCTGGCTGAAGCCGACGTAGGCGAATCCTTTGCCATCCATCACTAAGGAGCGTGGAATGAGTCCGTCCCAGTCCCCTTTGGGGACAATGCGCTTGGTCCCTCCATCGAGCGAGACTCGGCTCAGGGAAGAGTAGGTCAGGACGAGTAAGCGGGTTTTCGCTTCGCGAATTGCTTTTATCGGAGCGTCTTTAAGCTTGGCGATCCGAGAGATTTTCCAGTCACCCCCTTTTCTCTTCAGTTCCAGAACTTCTCCCTCATTTGTGCCCCCGTGCGCTAAGCCGGAGATGGCGAGGATGCGAGAGTCGACTTGGATGAACTGTTCAATAGGATCTTCGGAAAGTTTCGCTTTCCTTCCGTCATTTGATTTCCAAAAAAGAGTGGCGCCGAATTCGCCTCGATTGTCGCTGACCAGACAACCATCGGACAACTTTAGTGATGCTCCCGTATCCCTACCGAACTTATATGGACGGACTTTGACTTGATCCTTTTCGAGATACACGTCCCAAGTCGTCCCGTGGTTATTGGCCGCAAACCACTCATCCTGCGTCAACTTCTTCTCGGTGGCGACCCACTCAGACAGTGACGCGGGAACCTTGCCTCCGAATGCGGGGCCACCAACCATTAATAAAGCCGTGATGAGGAGACGATTCATGGAAACCTAACGAGACACAAGATCAGCGACCGCTGGCCAGGGCGAGCATCGCTGCTGGTTGAATGGGGAAGTGCATCGAAAGCTCAAACGCAGAGCGGCCAGCGGTTCGCTGCATCGCCTGGTTAGACCCGAATTCATCCGCGATACTCGACGTAAATGAGAATAAGGTCTCCGGGACGCAAATCCTTGACGAGAAGCGGCGAGGTCTTGCCGATCTTGCCGTCGTAAAAGACGAAGTCACTGGGCTTCTCGTGGTTGTGGCGATAGATGGGACCGAGCCAATATACCGCATCTTGGCGGTGGCGGCCGCTGGCGGCCGCCAAACGCGCGAAAAACTGCGTAGGGGATAAACCGGCGGCATCCGCAGGAGGCACGACCGTGTGTGTGGCGACCAAACGCGACGACTGATCATATGCCTGAAACGTCATTGCGCCTTCAGGACGAGGCGCCGCTGCTAGCGTTGTCGCGGCGACAAATAGGGTCAGCAGGACGTGCATAGGTCTAACGGGAATAAGATGAGCGACGGCTGGCGGGAGAGTGCGTCGCTGCAGGTTGGAGGTGGAATTTCATCTTACGGCGAGGATCCAAAGCTGCCAGCCGTTCGCTCCATCGCTGGTTAGATCTACGGTCACCGAATCTCATAGGTTTTCGTCACATGTCCGTCGGGACTGATGAGTCGAACCGTACCGTCGACCACTGAGATAGTGACAGAATCACCAGCGAACTCCCCCGTCTCCGGGTGGTCGACTAGCAAGTGCCACCGGCCAGAACGCAGCAGGTAGAGCCAAAGGAAAGTCGCGCCTGCGCGATCCTTCGGCTGAACCCAGAGCGCGAAGAGCTTGATGTTACCGCTCGTGTAAAAGGCCTCACGTGAATCGCCGAACTTGGAATAGAACTCTCGAATGTCCCTTTCCGAGTTTGCCTCGCTTAATCGCGCTTTGAAATCCTGCGCGTGAATCGATGCCAAAGCCACGCAAGAAACGATGGGAACAAACAAGCGGAAGGCTCTCACGCGAGTGGATCTAACGAGAATTCGGTGGAGATATTCTGTAATTAAAGGCAGAAAAAATCTGTATAATCGGATTGCCCTGCCGCCGCGGAGGAGGAAGAATGGGGAACATGCCAGTGGAACTGGTACCCCCGGAGCCAAAGCCCGGCAAGCCAAAAAGGCTTCTCGAGCAGACGCGTGACCTGCTGCGCCTGAAGCACTATAGCTTACGGACGGAGCAGTCTTACTGTGCCTGGATTAAGCGCTTTATCCATTTCCACGGACTGCGCCACCCGTCCCAGATGGGCGCCAGCGAAGTCGCTGAATTCCTCACTCACCTGGCGCGGGTAGGAAACGTGGCGGCGGCGACCCAGAACCAGGCCCTCAGCGCCGTCCTGTTTCTTTATCAGCAGGTGCTCAAGCAAGAGGTCGGGTGGATCGAAGAGGTAGTTCGCGCGAAGAAGCCGAGGCGAATCCCGGTCGTTTTGACGCGCGAGGAAGTGCAAAAGCTTCTCGGGTGTGTGCGGGGAATGCCGCGGTTGATGGCGAGCCTTCTCTACGGCAGCGGGCTCAGGCTAATGGAATGCGTGCGGCTGCGGGTCAAGGACATCGATTTCGCTTATGCGCGCATAACGGTACGCGACGCCAAGGGCGGCAAGGACCGGATCACCATGTTGCCAGTCGAGGTGGCGGCGCCTTTGGAGCGGCATCTCCAGCGGGTCAGGATGCAGCACGAACAAGATTTGGAAGACGGATTTGGAGAAGTGATGCTGCCGCACGCTCTGGCGCGCAAATATCCAACTGCGGGCCGGTCGTGGCAATGGCAGTTCGCGTTTCCGTCGGCGCGAATCTCGGTGGATCCGCGCTCGGGAATCCGGCGACGGCATCATGTCCACGAGAACGTCCTTCAGGGGAGTCTGAAGCAGGCGGTGCGGGAAGCCGGCCTGTCCAAGCCTGCCAGTTGCCATACGCTGCGGCACTCGTTTGCGACCCATCTTTTAGAGAACGGATACGACATCCGGACGGTGCAGGAGCTACTCGGGCACAAGGATGTGAGCACGACGATGATCTACACTCATGTGCTGAACCGGCCCGGGATCGGAGTGAAGAGTCCGTTGGATTGAAATTTCGAAACCCGAAATCCGAAAACAAAAACCGAAAGACGGAAATCGGAATAATCGAAATCGGAGTGGATGGGGCGCCTTCTTCGTCCCTGATGGGACTTACCGGATATATTTGCGGTAATCCCAGCGCTAAAGCGCTGGGCTATTCTCGGAAACGCGAAATAGCGGGGCTACAGGCGACCGCGTCGGTTAGGACGGAAGAGAAACGGGGAATCAAATGAATCAGGAGCCCAGGAACCCAGGAAAAATCAGGAAGGGGGCAAGTAGGAAGGAGACGGAGGCTGGTTTGCGACCAGGCAACAGAGTTGCGGGGACACTCGCGTTCCCAAACAGAGTTTAGGAAACGAGGAAAGGAATCAGGAGACCAGGAAAGAATTAGGAAAGCAGGAAGCAGGAAAAGAGATGGGGGTGGGAATGGGTTGCTCTTGCTCCGCGACGCTTGTTTTGCGACCGAGGCAACAGAGTTGCGGGGACACTCGCGTTCCCAAACAGAGTTTAGGAACGAGGAATCAAGTGAATCAGGAACCCAGGAAAGAGATGCGGGTAGGAATGGCTGCTGTTGCTCGGCGACTCTGATTCGCGACCCGGGCAACAGAGTTGCGGGGACACTTGCGTTCCCAAACAGAGTTTAGGAACGAGGAAAAATCAGGAAGGCAGGAAACCAGGAAAAGAGATGGAAGGCAGGAAAGGGAATCGAAAGGGATCTGAAGTCAGGTTAGAAGGCAGTGAAGGTGCCGCCTACGCGCGAGGCTTCGGCGCGCCAAGGGAGCTTCAGGGACAAGGGCAACGGGGACGAGCAAGAGCAAGAGCAAGAGGAAGAGGAAGGAGGAGCGGTAGCTCCTTCATGTCACATGTCACTCGTCACTGTTACTTGCTTTACAGCGCATTCTTCGTTTCAAGCTCGGTCAGCAGGGTGTCGTATTTCCTGGTCGCGGGGTGATCCGGGCCGAGCTTTTTGCGGGCGGTGTCGGCGGCGCGGCGGGCGAGCTCTTTAGCTTCGGGTAATTTGCGGACCCGGGCCAGGTCGCCAGCGAGGTCATAGCAGGCATCGAGAGTTTCGAGATGGTCCGGGCCACGGAGTTTCTCGGCGACCCGCAGCACTTCGCGATACTCGGGCTCCGCGGCGGCGTAGTTGCCCTGGTTGAAGAGCGCGTTGGCAAGGCCCCGGCGACTGCGCAGGGTCAGGCCGTGCTCGGGGCCGAATGCTTTCTCTTCGATAGTGATGAGCTCGCGGAACATGGCCTCGGCGCCAACGTAGTTTTTCCCGCCCATGAGCGAGTTAGCCAGACTGTTTCTGTTCAAGAGAGTGTTTGGGTGGGTGGGCCCAAGGACTTTTTCTTCCAACGGGATCACCTCGCGGTATCTGGCGGCGGCATCCGCGAACTTGCCCTGGGCTTGCAACGCGTTGGCCAGGCCTGAGCGGGCGGACAAAGTATCAGGGTGGTCGGGACCAAGGACTCTTTCTTCATCGGCGATGAGCACAATAAAATCAGCCTCAGCTTCGGCGAACTTACCCTGGCTCATGAGCGCCTTGTCGAGCCGGAGGCGACTGACCAAAGTATCGGGATGCTCGGGTCCCAGGATTCGTTCCTGGAGCCGGATGACATCACGCAGGTTGACCTCGGCTTCAGCATACTTGCCCTGGTGATCGAGGGAGTAGGCGAAGCTACTTCGGCTTCGCAAGGTATCGGGGTGTTCGGTCCCCAGGATTCTGTTCTCGAGATCGATGACCTGTTGGAATTCGCTAGAGGCTTCCGCGTGCCTGCCCTGGCGATCGAGAGTTAGAGCTATGTTGTTACGTGTCCGCAAGGTGTCGGGATGTTCGGGCCCAAGGACCTTCTCCCGTATCTCCAGGATCCGGCGATGTTCTACTTCTGCTTCCGCGGGTTTCCCGCTGTTATCGAGAGCTATGGCTAGGCCATTCCGGCTAAGCAAGGTGTCCGGATGGGTTGGGCCCAGGATCCTTTCTTCGAGGGCGACGATGCTGCGGAACTGGGCGATAGCTTCGTTATACTTGCCGTGGCGATAGAGCGCGTAAGCCAGGCGCGTCCGGCTACGGAGGGTATCTGCGTGTTCGGCCCCTAAGAGCTTCTCGCGCGCTTCGGTTACGGTACGCAAGGCGTCCTCAGCTTCGCGGTATAACCCCTGATCGATAAGTAGATCACCTATGGCGTGCTGGACTTCGGCCCATTGGGTGGGGTTGCGCTCGCGGTCGGTCAGTTTCTCCGCGGCACGCAGGTGCTCCATTGCCGTCCTGAACTGGATCCGCTTCTGCGCGGAGTAAGCCGCGAGCACATAAGCCTGTGCTATCTCGTCAGGGTTCTTGTTCCCGGCCTGCTCTGCGTCCTCGACCGCCTGCAACGCGAGCCGTTCCGCTTCGAAATAATCATTCGCAACATAAGCCGCGTTGGCTTTCTCATAGCTGGTCGCGTCCGGCGCGCGTTTCAGGCTGATGGCAACGTCCGGCAACTTCGCGGCCAGAACCTTCGGATCGACTTCGAGCTCTTTGCCCAGCGTCTCATATACCTTCTCCTGGATGGCAGCCTGGCTCTGTTCGGGCTGGCTCTCCCGGACCTGCGCTTCGACCTTGGGATACTTAAGGATGCCTTCGCGCAGCTTCGTCATTTCCTGGGTCATGGCGACCACGGCATTCTGAGTCTGGGCGACGCGTTCGGTTGTTTGCCCCTGGGTGTAAAGCAGCCAGAGGCCAAGACCGACGCTGATGAGAAGGAGAATGGCAACGGCGGCGGCCCAGCGTTTCACCCCGCGCCGCAGGCGGACCAGGTCGTCCCGGAGCTTGAGGACACTGGCCTCGAGCGCTTCGCGGCTGTTGAGCGGGTGGAACAGATGGGCATCGGCCTGCAAACGATGACGATACGCGGCCTGAAGGGCGCGCAATTCCTCGGGCTCGCCTTCGCAAACGTCGACCGGGAAATTTTCGTCGATGAAAAGGTACCAAACCTTTTTGCCTTTCGACCTGGCGTAAAGGGCCTCGTACTGAGTGTAACTGACCCGCCCGAATTGCGGGTCGGGCTCGAGAGGCTCAGCGCCGTAGCAATTGCCGACTATTTGGAGGACGCCTTTGCACTGGTCGATCTGCTGGCGCAACATGGCGCGGAGATCTCCGGTTTCGGTCCCGAAAACTTCCTGCCAGATCGGCTGGTAACCGAGGAAGGTGAGGGTATTCGCGGCGAGCTGGCGGCCGCTTCGGAGCTCTCGACTGACGGCGGATATGAAGATGAGCGGAAGCGACGCCACCGCCGGGTATTAACACGCGAATTTGCCCGGGCCAAGCGGGATATGGCAGTCCACGTTGACCATTTGCCAGAAAACCGCGGCTGCGCCCGGCCGGAATGTCCTTGTCAGCTCCTGAGGCTGGATTTATAACGAAGCGCCGCCATGAAAACATCCCATTTGAAAATCACCTGCCTGCTTACTATCGGCTTTCTGCTCTCGGGAGCGACGGCCGCTCATGCCCAGCTTTACTTCAGCAATCCGTTTGGAAGCCGAAGCAGCGCCGCGAGGTCGATCGTTACCGCGGCGGTGGTGGCGACCGTCATCTACGCGATCGCCCGCCACGAAGCGAACGAACGGCAACGCCGGGTCGCGGAGATGCGGGCCCGTCAGTCGTATGCGCGGATGTCGGCCAAGCGGAGAGCGAACATGAAGGCGAAGAAAGTGCGGTATATCGCGGTCGATACGGAACGGAGCGCGAAGAGCTCGCCGAAAGCAAAAAAGACAGTGATGATTTACGACACGGAGACGCAGAAGGTGGCGAGCAATGTCGCATACGACGTCGAGAAAACGCCGAGCGTCGGGGGCACGGCGAAGATCGACAACTACTCGGCCGAATACGTCGGGACCGGGCTGTAAGGAGATTGTTGAGAGTTGAGAGTTGAGGGACGGACCGAGCAAGCGAAAGCGGCTCTCAACTCGCAACTAAAAACTCTCAACTTGCCGAGCACGTGGTTGTGTAGCTGCCGCCACGTCTGACGACAGCTACACCCTCCTCGTTGCTACACGAAGGTCTTAGTTTTCCAACTTGTAGGCCTCGGCCAAACCTACGCCGGTAGTATTGTTCGCGCCCCGAACGATGATTGTGTATTTGCCAGGCCCGAGTGTCGTCAGGATCGCGGACTCCTCATCAATCGTCGGGGCCAGACCGGTCGCCGTCAGGTCGGCTGAGTTTGGGGCATCCTTCCAGTTATCGTTGCTGGTAATCACGAGACCATTGGCGTCATGAAGCGCAAGGGTCGTATCGTCGAGGGCGGTCGGAACTCCGAACGATTTTAGTTCCGGACCGATGGCGCGGAACACGGTCCGGCGCGCTTCCCCGGCCCCGATTATAATGCCGGCAATAAGGACGTTGTCGCCGGTTTGAACGTTGGCGCGAACGGAAAGGTTACCGAGCTCGCCTATGTCGGTCTGCAGGTCGTAGATCTCGACAATGCCGACGCCGGTGGTGTTACCCGCTCCCTTGATGATTGCAGTGTGGTTCCCGGGCGGCAATGTCGCGATGATAACTGCCTCGTGGTCGTCTGAGGGCGCGAGACCGGTCTGCTGGATTTCGCCTTCCTGCGAACTGCGCCAGTTATCATTGGTGGTTACCGCGCCCGAACTGTCATGAAGCTCGAGGACGGGATCCTGGAGAGGATTCGCAATCCCGGCGCCGGACAGGGAAGGGCCGAGCGCACGGATCAATACTTTCTTGGACGTCGTCCCTTTCATGATGAACCCGCCGATGCCGACATCGTTACCGGTGCCGATCGCGACGCGTCCCGAGATATTGACCAATTTCACCCCGGGCGGGCTTGCGCTCGGCGTAGCGGTAGGAACAGGCGCAACCACAGCGGCTTCCGCATTGATGTGCCCGAAGCCATCGAGGGCTGAGTAACCGCGCCCGATGCGGTTAGTAAGTCTGCCGGTAAACGGATAGGTCTGGCCTCCGTCGGTTACGGTGCCGCTGAAGGTCATACCGGGCAAAACATTGTTACCCAGCGGATCTTCGGGGATAAGAACTCCGTCTCCGAGGATGTCGGCTGAGTAATCGCCTTTACGGACAAACACAGTCACTGTGCTCCCCTGCGGGACGGTTGCGTCCTGCCACTGCGCACGGCCGTTGTTAAACCGAAGGACCTTGCCCGCGGTGAAGTTATTGTTCGGGAAGTTAAGGTTAAGCGTCCAAGTGTGCTGGGTCGGGTTACCCGGGCTCGGGTTCGAGGGTAAAGGGGCCGGGTTACTGCGGGTAGCAACGACATCGGCAGGGACCAGGCCGACCGACTTGTTGCCGAAGCTAAAGCTCGAGGTAAAGACCATGCCCGGCGTGTAACGATACTTGGACGAATCGAGGAAGTCTGCGGGCGTGGAGCCGTTGAAGTTGCCGCCGGTTGGGTTACCGCCGGTTTGCGGGGTGCCCTGAGGATTGAAGCTAAGCGAAGTTAGGCGGCCCGGGCCCGTGTAGGTCACCGACCAGGAGTTGGGATCGTTCTGACCGGTACCCATGTTCCGGCTGTTATCGCTCGTAACATTAATCGCGATCGCTCCGCCATTCGTTGTCTGGGCGTTGCCATTCACCGAATAGGGATCGAGGTCGTGCGGAAACGCGGTTGTCTGGAAGATCGTCTTGACCTGGGCCGGCGTGAGCGAGCCCGGGCCGCCGTGAGCCTGAAGAACTAACGCGGCCAGGCCGGCGCAGTGCGGCGACGCGGCGCTCGTCCCGTAGAAATTCGGAAAATCATCCGGATCGTATTGGGAGTCTCCGACAAATGGAACACCCATGAACGGGATAACCCCGAGCGGGAAGAAGCTTGTGTTCACGCCATCGGCGGCGGCCACATCAGGCTTCAGACGGACTTCCGGCGTCGCGAGCCGATTGTAGTTCTCGTCGAAGAAGATCGTGACCGGTCCGAGCGAAGTGAAGTCCTCGGGAATATTCGGCTTGAATGCTTCATAGGCAGCGACGCTGTTGGCGCCGGCGGCCGCACTATGGCCGTAGGTAACCGGAGTGACATAAGAGTTATACTCAGCGGGCCCGATTCCCGAGGAGCCGTTGCCGAAAAAGAGGTAGCGGAAGCGGTCAGCCGCGGGAGTAACTGCGGTTGCGTTGGAACGGCAGACAACGATCTGGGCCTGGGCCGCCGGGAAGCTGGGGGCGGCGAACTCCACCGGCCGGTTATTGGCGAAGTTATTGGAGGTGAATGACAGGTCCGGGAGATACTTCCCGTCCATGTCAAAGAACAGGATGTTAAGGTCCTGGGTGATCCGTGAGGTGCCCGTGGCGTTGTTCACCTTGATGTGGAAGGAACCCTGGGTCGGGAGTCCGGTGTTTGAATTGAAGAATGGGTGGACCGTGATCGTGTATTGCCCCCCGACCGGCGCGAAGAAGGTCACTGTCTCGTCGATCCCGGTATCCTGGTCCACGATGACGTGGCCGTTCGGGTCGGTGATCCGGACGATGGCGTCGAAATCTTCGAGCGGCGTTGCCGGGGTGGCGTTTTCGCGGATGACGTAAGCCTGGCCTGCGACGAAGGGCGGCGGCATGAAGCTCACTTCCGTTCCGCCAGCGCTGGTCCCATCGGCTTCGAAGATAGGCGGCTCAATGATCGTGGGCGCGGAAACGTCGTAGGGATCGTTCCATTGAAAGACGAACGGCGCGTCGCTTGTGTTGAGGGTTTGGGCAACGTCGAGGCCGTTGGGATTGAAATTGTGGAACCCGCCCGCATAGAGAGTGGCGTCGACCCCGGTGAGATCGATGTTAGTGCCAGCCAGCGCCGAGTTAGTGGCGGCGGTTTGGCCGGCGCCGGTCGGCACGATGCGGAGGTTGGAAGAATAACCATCCGTGCCCCAGTTATTGGCCGCGGAGGAAGCGTAGGTAACGCCCGCGGCGACCACCTGGTTTACGGCCTGCGCGATGATGCCGTCCGAAAACATCGGTTCGGTGATGTAGGAAACGTCATCGCAAACGATGTCGCCTTTGAAGCCTTTCTGAATAGCAGGGTCTTTCGTGAAACCTGGAAGTCCGGCCAGCGCGCGGATGTTGTTCGCGAAGCTGACTTCGCCGCCGAAGGCCGTGGCAAACGCGAGCTTCGATCCCGGGGCCGTATCGTAGACGATCTGTGCCATGCCGCGGCCCTCGTCAGTTGGGTCAGAACCGAGCGGGAGATCTTCAAGCACGACGACGTTCGGTAACTCGCCGGCGAGTGTGTCTGCGGCGGCACGATCGGACGTGGCGGCCGAAGCATCGAAGCTGTCCGACATCACACCAATCGAGATGCCAGTCCCGGGGTAATCGAGCGGCGCATTCGGATTGTAACCTTTGTTGATCCGGTTGACCCGGTGCTGGTTAACGCCCTGCGAGGTGGACGGCCCGGCATTCAGCACCGGCCTGATTTGCAGGATCACGGAACCCACGCCCGGCGTATTTGCGATCGCCGGCACGTCATCGATCACGACCAGTCCTTCGAGCACGCCGTGTCCGGCATAACCGGGATCAACGTTTTTGACCTCCCAAAGAGGAAACGCGCTTTGGAGCGACGCCTTCAAGGTCGCGAACGGGACCCGGCCATCGGGCATGATGTCCACAACATATTTTCCCGTGATGCTGTCCCGGAGCGCGAGCTTTGCGATGTTCGCGGCCTGTTTCGTTGCAAAACCATTGAAGGGCAGCGGCGCGCCGGCCTTGGCGAGGAGATTACTCTCGACCAGTTTATCCAGGCCGTTGCTCAGGTTTTCCGGGACCGCCCGTTTACCTAAAGCCGGAAGAGCGAAGGAGATAGTCAACAGCAGCGGAATCGCGGCCTGAAAAAGCCGACGGGCACGGAGACGATTTTGTGGATGCATAGAGCGTCTTAACATCGAGAAGGAACGCGCGGTTGGACGTTCCACTCGTAAAAATTCCATGACTGAAATGTAATGGTAAAACGACCGGGAGGGGCACCGGAGTGACGGCCCAGCGGAGGTTCTGCTCCGAAGTATTAGAGTCATCCCTACCCGCGGATTCGGCGGGGACATTGCCCAATGATCACGAAATGCCATGGCCGCCCAAGCGAGGTGTGAGGCGGCCGATGTTTCTCTAACAATCCCACTCCTATGCGCCCAACTCCTTCTCTCACGAATGGTTTCCTGATCCCTCGAATCGCAACCGCGCTATCCCTCTTCGGCGCGGCAGCCTTTCTCACTTTCTACAGCGTCGCGGGTCCTCTCGCTCCTAACGCCGCCACGGCGGGCCAACCGCCATTTACACCGGTGGAAAACCGGGTGACGAACGGCGGACTTACGGTCCTGGCGAAAGTCTTCAGTCCAAACGGGAAGGTGAATCCGGGGGAAACCTTCCCGGTAGTGTTGATCTATCAGGCGGATGCGACCGGGGCAGCGAACGTTACGATTACCGTCACGCTGCACAGCGCTTCTTTGTTCCAACAATCAATACCTGCGCCTGCCAGCGGCAACGGGACTGCGGGATCGCCTCTGGTTTATACGATTCCGGCCGTCGCTCCGAATGGCGCGGGCCAGATCGTTCTCGAAGCGCGCGCGAAAAATCTGACGGAAGATCCGGAAGTGATGTGGAAGGACGTGTCGGCCAACGTAACCCTGGCGGTTGGACTCAACGGGCCGCTGCCGGCGAGGACTCACGGACCGAAAGTTACGACACTCGAATCGGCGGTTTATGGCGACCGGCCCTTCCCGGTGGTGATGGTGCAATATCAGGACGTGAGGCGTTGCGTCGGGCCCGGGGACCCTTTCCCGGAGTGCAGTGGCGATCACACGGCAGCCGCCCTCGACACTTCGATCAATTCGCGGACGACAGGCAAGTCCGTCTGGCAGCTGTATCAGGATGAATCCTTCGGGCAGCTTTTCCCCGACGGACGAGTCAGCCCCGCGCCGAATAGTCCCGACACTCCTTTCGCCGCCACGGCGGCCTATCCCTACAAATGGTCGACCATCGATCCGCAGGGTGTCTGCACAGGAACAACCCTCGCGCCGCCGACGGGGAGTGGCGCGCCCCTTTATGTGAACCGGGTTGAGGGCGGATGGTATCTGCTTCCCGGCACGCAAGGGTACTATGGCGCGGATAAGACCGGGCACGGCGCCGTTGGGCTGCAAGCGCAGCAGGGTTTGCTGGCGGGAATTGACGACGCCTGCGGCCCCACCGGCAAGATCGCCTATGATGCCGCGGCGATCGCCGACCCTGATATCGATTATAACGACTTCGATACCGATAAGGACGGGCTGGTCGATTTCTTTAACCTGGTGTTCGCCGGCGACGGCGGAAATCTTAGTACGACTCCTTCCGGACTAAACAATGTCTGGCCCCATTCCTCGGACCTGCGGCAATACTTTAAAGACGAGAACGGCCAGACTGGCTACGTCTCAAACGATCAGTTCCGGAACCGGCTCAACCAGCTTGTTTATTGGACTGACGCCACCCGGAAGGTCCAGACGACAACGCCGACTTCGTTTCCCGTTTTCGTTCGGGTCGCGTCATACAACGTCAATCCGGAATCCGCGGTCGAATCCGTCTCGGTCATCGCTCACGAGTATGGCCATTCGCTCGGCATGCCGGATTATTATTCGACGGGCACCCGGGGCACGTTCGGCTCATGGGACCTGAATGGCACCGACTACTTCCAGTATCATTCCGTCTTCTCACGCCAGGACCTGGGCTGGGTCGTTCCCAAGCCGGTCACCAGCGGACAGCTCACCCTGACGGAATCGAAGTATGACACTGGCCAGATTCACTGGCAGCGTCCGGACGGCACTCCATACACGCTGACTGGTCCCGGGATTCATAACGCGGAGGTCTATCGCCTCGGGTTACCTCCCCGAATCCTGATCGATAAGACGCCGTCCGGTGTGCATGCGTGGTATTCCCAGGCGGGCAATGATTTCGGCTGTGCCGTCGATGGCGGCGGGCACAACCTGGATGTGTTTCTTCCAGACATGGCCCAGACCGACTCGGCCTCGTCCGTGACGTTAACGATCAAGCACCTTTATGAGATCGAGTGGGACTACGATTACGCCTTCGTGCTCGTCTCCGACGATGACGGCGCTACCTGGACTTCACTGCCCTCGCAGACCGGCACCACCACGCCGAACGCGGTCAATCCACATCAAAACCAGTGCCAGATGACTTACAACAATGGCATTACGGGAGTTTCGGATGGCGACGCGACCAATGATGTGCAAAAGCGGGCGGACGAGGATTACTCCGGAGCCGTCTTCGTCACCGATTCGTTTGACCTCACCGCATACAAAGGCAAGACGATCATCCTCCGGTTTTCCTATTCGACCGATCCGGGCCTGGCGAAACGCGGCTGGTTCATCGACGACGTCGAGATCAAGGCGGACAACAACGTTGTTTATTCCAGTGACTTCGAGAGTGGCAAGGAAAGCGCCCGCCTCTTCCCAAGCGGCTGGGTCTGGGTGAGCAGTGCGGAAGGCTCGCCCGCCGATCACGCTTTCTACATCGAATTGCGCGATCGCATCAGCAACGATTTCGACGGCAAAGGCCAAAGTGAGCGCGGGACTCCCACCTGGGAAGGCGGCGTCTCCATGATCTATACGGATGAAGCCCACGGCTACGGAAACTTCGGCGTGGACGATCCGCCTGCGGTATCCCCAGTCGACTCCAACCCGCAGCCGGGCAACGAATCGCCAAATTTGGATGATGCGGCGTTCACCCTGGCGCGACCCACCTTCGATGGCTGCACCCACATCGAAAACTACGATGCGGAGCCGGGTCCCGGCACGTCGATCCCATGGATCCTGCCGAACAATCTCAAGTTTACGGTCACCGCGATGAATGGGATGTCACCGGGACCGAACCTTCCGGCAACTCCGGCCACGGCCACACTCGTCGCCGAGGTGAATCCGAATTGTAACGTCGAAATTCTGCCGCCCGAGCTGTCGCTCGGCAACGACTATCAGAATCCGGATCCTGATGGCACCTACACCTTGAACTGGACGCGTCCCGCGACTGCGACCGGCCCCGATCTGCTCCAGGTCGCCACGACCTGCGGCGCAGCCTTCACCGAAGACGCCGAGAGCGGTCAGGGTAACTGGGAGGTGACAACGGAAGGAACCTACGCCGGCCTTACCTGGCAGGTAGCTCCGAGCAACGAAAAACCGAATCACTCGAGCGCGACTTTCCGCGCTCGCGCCACCGACGGAGTGACGAACGCCTCGGCGATCATGACCTACAAGAATCCGCTGGTCATTCCCGAGGGAGGAACGACGACCCTCGCCTGGGATGATTGGAGTATGAACGAAGGAGAAGACGCCGTTTACGTTGAAGTGTCCGACGGCGGCGGAACGTGGACTACGATTTTCTCGCAGGCCCGCTCTGAGCTCGCACCGGACGCTGCGGCAGCGTTTGCGACCGACCCGCTCTTCCACAAAGAAGTGGATCTGGCTGCTTACCGGGGCAAAACAATTTTGCTGCGGTTCCGCTACTTCCTGGGACCGGAAAATCGCCCGGGCTCGACACCGCTCGGCTGGTACGTTGACAACATCGCCCTGAACACCGCGAACTGGGCGGACCTGACCACCACCAGTGCGACGTCGTTCGTCGATCACAAGCCGAGCGGCAACTATTGCTATCGCGTTCGCAGCACCTTCTCCGTGGGCGGGGCTTCGCTTCCGAGCGCGTTCAGTAACATCGTGACCACTCAGGTCGCTTCAGGCGTGCTGCCTCCGCCGCGGCTGCAAAATATTTCCGCGCGCGCCCGCGTTCTGGCAAACGACAATGTTCTCATAGGTGGATTCATCACGCGCGATGCGCCCAAGAGGGTGATTATTCGCGCGATTGGCCCATCGCTCCAAGCCGGCGGCGGCGCCGTCCCTGGAAGAATGACCGATCCGACTCTGGAGCTCTATCGGCAGGGCCAGTCGGTCCCGATCGCGGTCAACGATGACTGGCAGAGTAACAAGACCGAGGTTGAGCAGACAAATCTCGCCCCGACCGATCCCAAAGAATCGGCTATCGTGATGACCCTCGATCCGGGCGCCTACACGGCAGTCTTGAAGGGCAAAAACGGAGAGACTGGGATTGCGGTGGCGGAGGTTTACGACCTCGACTCGCCTAGTGCTCCAGCAGTGCTTCGCAACCTGAGCGCGCGCGCCTTTGTGGACACGCAAGACAATGTTTTGATTGGCGGCTTCATTGCGGGCCCGACCAATACTTCGACGACAGCCGTGGTGGTGCGGGCCATTGGCCCGTCAGTGAAAAGCCAGTTACCCGAAGCGCTGGAGGATACGACCCTGGAAGTGGTGAATGCCAACGGCTCGCCGATCACGAACGATGACTGGGAACAATCTCCCGATGCTCCTGCCATCCTGGCCGCGGGGCTGGCCCCGTCGGATCCGAAAGAGTCGGCGGTGATGTTGTCTTCGCTGCCGGCCGGTGCACACACGGCAATTGTGCGAGGCAAAGGTAATCCACGCGGCGTCGGCCTGGTAGAGATCTACAACTTGCAATAGCACTAGCGCCGGCAAGGCATTTCCCTCGTCCTGAGCGTCCAGGACGAGGGCGTGCACTGTCCATTACACCGGGGCCTTCCGTCTTAAAATCCGGTTTATGACTGAAATGTAATAGTAAAAGCCGCTTGGTTTCAGAACCGAACCGCGGTTTCTCCGCGAATCAAAAAATATCCACGCGTGGCCGCCCCTTTCGCCGCGACGCATTTTTTGAAATCCACCACCACCGTATTGATGACGATTCTTCGCCGGGCGCCGGCGTCTCGGCGCGGAGCCATGTACCCGCGCCGCTACCTCTAAGGAGTTCACCATGAGAAAATCCACGCCTACCCGCTCCGGAATTTTTGTTTTGCGTCTGGCACTCGCCTTTACCCTTCTCGGCGCTTCGGCGCTTGTTGGCTTTCTCGCCTTTGCCGCGGATCCGCCGGCGGCCACGATCACGCCTTCAAGTCCGGACGTTACCTGGACGGGAACAGCGGCGGGCGTTCCTCCGGCCGCGGGAGGCGAGGTGGATTGCGAGGAAGGTGTGAATTGCGATACCTTCAAGCTGACGATTTCGGGCACGCCGGCGGACTGGATCGGCAAGCAAGTTAAAGTGCGCATTCAATGGCTGGCGAACTCAACTGACTACGATCTCAAGATCCACAAAGGATCACCGGACGGCCCGGAGGTCGGGTCCTCAGGCAATGCTGCGTCGACCTACGAAGAGGCAGTCCTGAATCCGGCCAGCGGCAGCGTGGGGACCGGGGACTTTTTTGTTCGCGCGATTTATTTCGCGGCCACGCCGGCAGACCAGTACAACGGCATCGCCACTGTAATTGCCGCTGGCGTCCCACCGATTCCCGCCCCGACCCCCGCGAGCGGCATGCCGCCGCGTTATCAAAATTTCACGCCGCCTCCGGCCGGCCCGAGCACGCTGGGCCTGGATGCCGGCGAGCCGTCCATCGGAGTGAATTGGCTTAGCGAGACCGGAGAGAACGGTGGCCGCGCGATGTACCTGGCTGGACTGCAGACATTGCGGGTTACTTTCAACGATGGCTGCCCCTCTTCGCCCGGCGCGCTCTGGGAGAATAAATCGTTCGTCACGACGTCCGCCCAGTCATTCGATCCTATCCTCTTCACCGATCGCGCTCTGGGGCGAACGCTGATCTCGCAGCTGGAATTCCCAGCCGGGTCAGCGGCTACCGCGTCGGCTTACACGAATGACGACGGGGAGACCTGGGTCCCGAGCACCGGCGCCGGGCCCGGCTCAGGTATCGACCACCAGACAATCGGCGGCGGCGGCCCCTTCAAGGCTCCGCTAATCAATCCGGCCTACCCGAATGCGATCTACTATTGCTCGCAGCTTCCAAACGCGACCTGCGCTATCAGTCTCGACGGCGGCACAACCTACGGACCCGCGGTGCCGGTCGATACCGGGATGATCTGCGGCGGCCTCCATGGCCACATAAAAGTCGGACCCGACGGCACAGCTTATTTGCCAAACAAAGGCTGCGGAAATGAGCAGGCCGTTATCGTTTCCGAAAACAACGGGGACACCTGGCAGATTCGCGCAGTTCCTGGAAGCAGTGAGGGCGATAGCGATGCGGCAGTCGGGATCGGCCGCGGAGACAAGGTGAAGGAGGCCGTTGGCGGCGCTCCAATCGGCCGCGTTTATCTTGGTTATGCAGATGGCAATAACCGCGCGGTTATTTCCACTTCCGACGATCGCGGCGCAACGTGGACTCAGCCACTTGATGTCGGTGCGGTGTTTGGAATCAATAACGTCGTGTTCCCGGCGGTCGTGGCTGGGGACGACGATCGAGCGGCGTTCGCTTTTTACGGGACCCCCACCGCGGGCGGCCTGCAGAGTGCGAAGTTCGACGGGATCTGGCACCTCTACGTGGCGCATACTTTCGATGGCGGCAAAAGCTGGGTGACGGTGGATGCGACGCCGAATGACCCGATTCAACGCGGCTGCATCTGGCTGGGCGGGGGCGCCAACATCTGCCGCAACATGCTCGACTTCATGGGGGTCGATGTCGACAAACGCGGACGCGTTTTGGTTGGTTATAACGATGGGTGCGCCGGCGCAGAATGCGCGCAGGCCCCGGACACGGCGGTCGGTAACTCGTATACCGCGATTGCGGCCATTGCCCGCCAGACCGGGGGCCGGAGGCTGTTCGCTCAATTCGATCCGCCGGAAGTGGCGACTGCACCGGGTGATCCGTATCTTACGGCGTTGCGGAATGACGGCGTCGTCCACCTGCAATGGTCCACCTCGAACAATGGCGGATCGCCAGTAACGCAATACACCATCTCGCGTGGCACGAGCAGCGGCGGTGAAGCTCTCCTCGCTACGGTACCGGGGAACCAGCTTCGTTACGACGACATGACGGCGACAGACAGCTCGGTTACCTATTATTACAAGGTCACCGCGACGAACGCCCAGGGTCAGTCGTGTGGAAACAACGAAGTGCCCGCAAGGTATGTGGGTGATTCGCGGACCGGATACACGCTCCTGGCCGATCCGACTGCGGACAACAAGACAGCGCCGGCCGACCGGGATCTGGACGTGGAGTCACTGTCGATCGCGGAACCGGGAACCGGAGGGAATGCGGGCCGGCTCGTCTTTAACCTGAAGGTCGCAAGTTTGGCGACGCTTCCGCCTAACCACATGTGGAGAATCATTTGGAGCTCGCCCAATTCTCCGTTTGGCCAGTTCTACGTTGGCATGACCACCGATGCCGGCGGCGCCGCGACGTACGAATATGGCACGGTTGAAACACAGGTAGTGGGCCTTGCGGTCGGCGTGCCGACAACCCACAAGCTGGGTAACGCGGATGCGGGCAGCTTTACGCCGGACGGATTGATCACGATCGCGCTCTCGCCGGATAAGGTTGGCAGCCCGCACAAAGGCGACCTGCTCGGCGACTTCACGGTCCGAACCTATAACGCAGTAAAAGACCAGATCCGCACCACCGATGCGAACGATCTCACTTCTAATGCGACCGCGAATGACTTCACGGCGAACGCAGCCACCTACGCGCTGGTTGGTCCAGGAGCCGCGGGGTTGCAGAACATCTCGACCCGCGCCCAGGTGGGCACCGGCGACAAAGTTTTGATCGGCGGCTTCATTATTTCGGGAAGCTCGCCAAAACAGGTCCTTCTGCGGGGGCTCGGGCCATCGCTCACCTCTTCCAATGTGAGCGACCCCGTTCATGACCCGGTGATCGAGCTTTACAACAGCACGGCCGGGGCGGCACCGATTGCGACCAACGATGATTGGCAGACATCACAAAAAACCGAGATCGAAGCGACAGGGTTGGCCCCGGCAAATCCGGTTGAAGCGGCTCTGATCCAGACGCTCAGTCCCGGTGGCTACACCGTGATTGTTCGCGACAAGGACACGAGCGCGGCCCGACCCGGTCTGGTCGAAGTTTATGACGTCGGGCCGAGCGCCACCTCACAACTCGGCAACCTCAGCTCGCGCGGATTTGTCGGGACAGGAGACAACGTGCTTATCGGTGGCGTCATCGTCGGTCCCGCGAACACGGCGGACACGAACGTCCTTGTGCGGTCGCTCGGGCCAACCCTGGGTTCCTTCGGGGTAACCGGCACTCTTGCGGATCCGACGGTCAGGCTTGTCAACCAAAGTGGCACCGTGATCGCCTCGAACGACGATTGGCGGACGAACGAGGCCGATATCCAGGCGCACGCCCCGTCACTTGCACCGGCAAGCGACAAGGAGCCGGCGCTGATCGCACCGCTCGGGCCCGGTCTTTACACCGCGGTCGTGGAAGGCAAAAACAGTAATACTGGCGTTGCTACCGTAGAGATCTACTCGCTCGGTTCCCCCTAGAGCAGAGGCATTAGCTCGGACAATTCGGGAACTAGAAAAAACGTATGAAAACAACAGTGTCGCGTTCGCCTTGGAATTCCTTTGGTCGTCGGCGAGCTCTTCTCGCCGCGTTCTTTTTTGTCTGCAGCTTTGCGACGCTAGTCTTCGCGGCTGATCCCGAAAACGGCACGCTCAGCCCTGGAGGGACGACGACAGTGGGATGGAAAGGCAACATCATTGGCGCTTCGGTGGGAGGTCCCGGCCAGGAAGCGAGCTGCGTGGATGGCACCTCCTGCGATGTCTTCACCATCCACCTCACTGGGACCGCCGCTGATTATGCCGGTGTGCAGTTGCTGATCGAGATCACGTTTTCCTCGCCGCAAGATTACGATCTCTACGTCCACAAGGATACGCTGGATGGCGACGTCGTTTTCTCCGGCGAAAACCAGGGGCCACCGGGAACGAGCGAGCAAGTGGTGATCAACCCCGCCACGTCCGGTGCGGGCGACTACGTGGTGCACGTTCTTTATGGGGTAGCCAATCCGGCTGATCAGTACAAAGGCACGGCCACACTCATCAGCGCCACGGGACCGAGCGCTACTCCTCCTCCGCTGCGGTTTGCGAACTACGTCATGGGCGGCATCGGCTTCAGCAACAATATTCCAATCAAAGCGCCGGTGGCGCTGCGCGATGGCGAGCCGAGCAATCGAACCGATTTCGCCGGCAACGCTTATGTCGGGTCCATTCGCGGTTTCCCAGCCGGCGTCGATCTCTGGCGCTTTGATCTGAATCCGCTGAGCCCCTCGTTCGATCCCAATATGCGGGTGCCGATTTATCGCGGACAACCCGACGCCTTCAGCCCTGCCGCGAGCGAGATCGAACTGGGCGGTGACGGAGGTGGCGACATCGACCTGGCGGTGCCTTTTAGCCAGCCGGCCGGACAAACCGAGCCGACCGTGGCGTTTTCGAGCCTGATTGCCGCGAACATTTCGACCGGGAAATCGACCGATCGCGCATCGACTTTCCAGAAGAACCCGGCCGGGAACGGGACCGGCGGGATCGTCGTGGACGACCGGCAATGGCACGAGTTTCTGGGGAGCACGAGCGTCTATATGTGGTACCGGACGCTCGCTCCGGCCATTACCCAGATACAGCGGTCTGACGATGGCGGGTTGACCTACGGACCGGCCGTGACCGCAGGCCAAACCACACAGGTCGGCCCGATCGACGTGCACCAGGCCACGGGTGTCGTTTATGCCGGAACCAGCCAGGGCCGTGTCGCAGTGGGTACTCCGCCGAGCCCGACCCTGCCCCCGATCTCTTATACAACAACGCAGGCGGCGTCCGATCCGAACGGCGTCGCTCACCTGTTTTTCGTAACCAAAGTCGCCGACGACGGCACGCCGAACGGGACGGTTTACGTTTGTTATTCAAACGACACCGATATTCTCCTCAAGCATTCCACCGACAAAGGCGCGACGTGGAGTAATCCGGTGCGGGTCAATAATGTTGGGACACCGACAAACGTTTTTCCCTGGATGGAAACCGGCCCGACTCCGGGTTCGGTCGGCATCGTCTGGTACGGCACGATGGGTCCGAATAACGACACTGCGGAATGGAAAGTTTATTATGCGCAGTCCTTCGACGCTTCTTCGGACAATCCGACATTCCGGCTCGCCGAGGTGACCGAACCGGAACACGTAATTCACGCGTCGAATATTTCCGAGGGCGGCCTGACTGGAGCGAACAACCGGAACCTGATTGATTACTTCCAGGTTTCCTTCGATCCGCAGGGGGCGGCAGTGGTCGCGTACACCGACGACCACAACGACTACGATGGGCACACCTATGTTGCTCGCCAGATCAGCGGGCCGAGCATCAAGGGCACTAATCTGCCGCCGCAGGTCGAGGGCAACTCGCTCGTTATCCCGCCTGGAACCAACAATGTGAGCTCCGATGAAGTGATGCCTCCGCGCGTTCCAGGATTGAACGGCGAACAGGTCACTGATTACGGCCTGGATTTACAGGAAGGAAACATCCCCCGGATCCATGCGCCGGACGCCTCAGATGTTTTGACGACCCGTTACGATACCTCGGGCAGTGGCTCGAGCCTGGCGATCGCGGCGACGATGCGCGTGTCGGACCTGAGTGTCATTCCGGGCCAGACCACGTGGCAGATGAGCTTCGCGGTCAACGCGTCCCATAACGTGATGAGCCCGACCGGCACCTATTCGTTCGCGGCCTCCGATCACGCCGACCAGTTTTTCCTCGAGGCGGACACGGACGTGGACGGCGTCCAAACCTACTCTTACGGCACAACTGTGCGGGCGAACGATGGGAAATTGATCTACACAATTCTGGGCGCGGCTGATTCCGGCGAATTCAACCAGCAGGACAACACAGTCTCGGTCCAGGTGAGCGTGGATAAACTGAACGCTGTGCTCGCGGCGGCTGGGCGCCCTGGAATTGGACACGGAACGGTGGTCGCTGGATTGCGATCGCGTTCCTATACAATTGAAGTGGTGCCACCGGTGAGCGGCCAGGGTTCGCGGCAGGGCCGGCGCGATATTGGGCGCGGCGGAACCCAGCTCATTGTCCGTGACACGGCGGGGCCCGCGTTTACGCCGCCCCCGGCACCGACTCCGTATCCGCCGCCATTTGTCGCCCCGGGCGCAACCCCGGTGCCGACGCCGCCTCGGCGCCGGCTGGCTAACATCGCAACCCGGGTCAACGTCCAGGGCGGCCAGAATGATGGCATCGCCGGATTCATCAAGCGTAACCCCGCCGCGAAACGCGTCCTGGTTCGCGGGATCAGGCCTGCCGGAGTCAGCGGTGCGCTTCAGGATCCGTCGCTCCGGGTGTTTGATGCGAGCGGCGCCGAGATTGCCTCCAACGACAACTGGCGCGGTCCACAGCAGGCCGCGATCACGGCCAGTGGCCTCGCTCCGGTAAATGACAATGACGCCGCACTGATCTTTAACCTGACCGGGACGGGCAACACCAACGGGTACACGGCGATCTTGAGTGGGGCCAACGGCACCACCGGCGTGGGCGTCGTCGAGGTTTACGATTTGGACGCTGAGTCCTTTGCGGATTTAGGCAACGTGGCGACGCGCGGTTTGGTCGGCACCGGTGACAATGTCCTCATCGGTGGATTCGTCGTTCAGGACGATTCGTTCACAAACCAGACGCAGACCATCCTCGTTCGCGCCATTGGGCCTTCGTTAGGCGCGGCCGGCGTATCGAACGCGCTCCAGAATCCGTTCCTGCGCTTGCATAACGCGCAGGGAACCGAGATCGCTTCAAACGATGACTGGGGGACAAGCCCGGAAGCGGCGGCCCTTACTACCAGCGGCCTCGCTCCGTCCGACAGCAAGGAAGCGGCGATTCTGCGAACCCTTGCGCCCGGGCCCTACACCGCCGTCTTGAGCGGGGCGGATGGCGGGACCGGTGTCGGAAGTGTCGAGGCTTACAATCTCGGGAACCAGTAGCGCGATCTCAGTGTAGCTGTCTTCTGTAGCCGCTTCGCTGTGCGAAGCGTTAGAGCGAGCTCCGGTTTTCGCGACGCCCGTTGAGCCGCCCACAGGGCGACTGCTACAGGGATTGCACCACGTTCGTTGGCGCTATCACGGCGATCTTTTTTGTGTATCGTCCGGAGCGTGGCGAACGATGGCCCAAATCTGGTTGACGAATCCTCTCCTGACGATGAGCAAGGCGGCTCGACCTTCGTTTTGTCGAACGACCCCGTCGTCCTGGAGCAGGAGCGGCACTCGGATTCCTTGAGCGACTACGAAAACCTGGGGGAACTTCCGCACTCTTACGGGGATGCATTCCTTTTCGCCATCGCCCGCGATCCGCACTCGATTTACGCCTACTGGGACACCGATTGGGCCCCGCTCTTTGGTGATATGCCGCCCGCTGACCAAAAGGTTTGCCTGCGCGTCCTCTGGCATGAAGGCATCGAGGAATCGAAGGCCTTTGTCGAACCAATGGCGGGCAGCCACCTCCTCACCGTCGCCCATGCTCGCAGCTCCTACCGGATCGAGCTGGGTTACTACGCGCCAGAAAATGTCTGGAATTCCGTGGCTACCTCGTCAGCTGTGATCACGCCGCCGGAAGAGGCGGCGGCCGAAAGGGAATCCGTGGACGTGGCCACCATCCCTTTTCATCTGAGTTTTCAACGGATCGTCGATGCGTTCCGTGGATCGCGTTATGACGGCGACGCGCTGGCCGAGATCATCGGCCACTTGCAGCATCACGCTGATAGTTCGGACGCGACCCTGCCGGAAGAAGAGCGCGAATTGTTGCGGGCGCTCGAGACGGCTCGGCCGGAAGCCGACTCCACCCAGCGCGCACGCCTCCGGAGCGCGCCCGACGTTTTCGCGAGCCGCGAGCGGGTCGAGTCGATCCTTGGCTTCGGCGCAACGAGCCCGATGTAGTTCGCTGTAGACGTCGCCCTGCGGGCGACGTGGGTTCACGGTTGGCTGCTCTAGCTGCGACCCCGCTCTCACGCTTCGCACAGCGAAGCGGCTACAGAAGCCACACAGCGAAGCGGCTACAGAAGCCACACAGCGAAGCGGCTACGGAAGATTATTTGCTCAGGCTGATTCCTTCCGGCATCTCCGGCGGCGGCGCGTTGATTCGGCTATGGTTCTTGCCGTAGGCAAAATAGAAAACGAACCCGATCGCGAGCCAGACGATGAGACGCAACCAGTTCGTCCAGCCGAGCCCGTAGATCATGGCGCCGCAAACAATGATGCCCAGGGTCGCCACAACCGGCAGGATCGGAACTCTGAATCCGCGTTCCACATCAGGTCGCCGCACGCGCATTATCCAGACACCGGCACAAACCAGGATGAACGCGAAGAGCGTTCCGATGCTCGTCATCTCGCCAGTCACGTCTGCGGGAATGAACGCCGCGATCAGACCAGTGAAGACGAAGAACAGCAGGTTGGATTTGTAAGGTGTGCGGAACCGCGGATGCACGTCTGAGAAAACTCGCGGGACAAGGCCGTCGCGGCTCATCGAGAAAAAGACGCGGGATTGGCCGAGCAACAGAACCAGGATCACGGACGAAAACCCCGCGAGAATCGCAATCGTCACCGACTTCGAGAGCCATTCGTATCCCGGCATGTACTTCGTAATCGCGAACGCGACCGAGGCCTCGCGGCCGACCGAACGGAAATCCTGGACGGTGGCCACTCCGCTCAACACGTAGGCAAAGAGAACGTAAAGAACGGTGCAGATCGCGAGCGAACCGAGAATGCCAATCGGCATGTCCCGCTTCGGATTCCGTGCTTCCTGGGCCGCGGTCGAGACGGCGTCGAACCCGATGTAAGCGAAGAAGACGACACCGGCGGCGCCAAGAATACCGAGGATGCCGCCGTAAGCGTGGGTGATGCCCTGTGGCGTCACGTAGGTCGCCGGCTCGGGAATCATCGGCGTGTGGTTTGCCGGGTTGATGAAGCCCCAGCCGATCGTGATCACGCAGAGCACGATTGCAGTTTTCAAGACGACGATGATGCCATTAACGAACGCGGATTCCTTCGTTCCGCGGATCAGCAGCAATGTCAGCAGGAACAGGATCAAGACCGACGGAATGTTCATGATGCCGTGGACACTGGTGACCGGATCAACCTCGAATGGCGAATGAGACCATTGGTACGGTATCTTCATTCCAAACCAATCGAGGACGCGGTTTGCGTACTCGCTCCAGGCGATGGCGACCGTCGCCGCAGCAACGGCGTACTCGAGGATCAAATCCCAACCGATGATCCACGCCACCAATTCGCCCATGGTGGCGTACGAATACGTGTAGGCGCTCCCGGCGAGCGGGATCATGGAAGCGAACTCCGCGTAGCATAACCCTGCAAAGGCGCAGCCCAGACCCGCGACCACGAAAGCGAGCACGACCGATGGACCCGCGCGGTCCGCAATCGCCGCAGCCGTTCGGACAAACAATCCCGCGCCAATGATGGCGCCGATCCCGAGCGCGATCAGGTTTACCGGGCCGAGCGAGCGCTTCAAGCTGTGCTCACCCACGTCCGCCGCTTCTGCCATCAGCCGATCAAGCGGCTTGGTTGCAAATAGATTTCCCATGATTGCGTTTCTTGTTGGTTGTTTAGTCGTTTCGGTTCCGCTACGGGCCTTGGTCGCCTGAGAGGGACGGCGTATAGGATTTTCGCCAGAGAAAGTAAACCGGCACCCCGGTGAGCACGATGATCAGGCCAGGCCAGGTTGTTGCCGTTTGATAGATGAAAAGGACGACGAGGATCACGGCCGCGCCGATGATGTAGAGGGCCGGCACGATCGGGTAGCCAAATGCCTTGTAGGGCCGCTCCGCATCCGGCCGTTTCCGCCGCAGAACGAAGAGTCCCACGATGGTCAGAATGTAAAAGATCAGGGCCGCGGAGATCACGTAATCGAGCAGGTTACCGTAAAGGTTTCCGTAGGTAACGTTGCCGGCCGCGTCCGTCTTGACGGTCCGCGGCAAAACCAGAACGCCGGCCCAGATTCCCTGGATAACGAGCCCCCACGCCGGGACGTGGTTCTTGTTCAGCTCGCCGACCGGGCGGAAGAAAAGGCCGTCGCGCGCCATCGCATAATAAGCGCGCGCTCCGGCGAGGATCAGGCCGTTATTGCAACCGAACGTGGAGATCATGATGGCGACCGCCATGATGGTTGCCCCGGTTCCGGGAAAAATGACGTTCGCCGTTTCCGAAGCGACGCGGTCGCTGGGCGCATTCTGGATCGCGGTAAACGGCAGTGCTGCCAGGTAGGCGACGTTCGCGAGCAGATAGAGCCCGATCACGAGGAAGGTCCCGAAAGCAAGCGACAGCGGAATGTTGCGTCGCGGATTTTTCACCTCACCGGCGGTGAAGGTGATGTTGTTCCAGGCGTCGGCCGAGAAGAGAGAATTGGTTTGGGCAACACAGATTCCGACGAAGAGGCCGAAAGCAGTCGCCGCGGTCAGTCCTTCGCCAACGTTGTCCAGGGTGCCGCGCAACGTCCAGAAATCGCTGAAGTTCCCTGCGCCCGCGCCTGATCTGATGCCGACAATTATTCCCAGGAGGATGAGCGCGACGAGGGCGCCGGTCTTCGCGGTGGTGAAAATGTTTTGGATGATCTTGCCGAGCTGCAATCCCCGGGTGTTCATGAAGGTGAGGAGCGCGATCATGGCGAGCCCGACGAATTGCGCGGTCGAGAGGGAGAACGCGTAATTACCGAAGCGGATCGGCTCGATCAGGTATTTCGATTCCGAGACCCGTGGAATTATCACGCCGGTGTAGCGGGCGAAACCGACGGCAACGGCCGCGATGGTCCCGGTTTGGATGACGAGGAACAGCGTCCAGCCGTAGAGAAACCCCCAGAGCGGCGAGAAAGCTTCCCGCAGATAAACGTACTGGCCGCCCGCCTTCGGCATCATCGCGGCGAGCTCGCCGTAAGAAAGCGCCGCCATCAGGGTCAGCACTCCGGTTACGATCCAGACCACGAGCAACCAGCCGGGCGAGCCGACCTGCCGGCCAATGATTGAAGAGACGATAAAAATGCCGGAGCCGATCATCGATCCAGCCACGAGCATGGTGGAATCAAGCAACCCGAGGCCCTGGACGAACTTGTTGTTGTTTGGCTCGGTTGACATGCGTGCCGGAAGACGGCGGGCAGAGTTAATCATCTGCCAGCCCGCGGGTGCAACGCCAAAAAGAACGCCTCGTTCTCCGAGGAACTCTTCGCGCACGGGAGCGACTGTGCTATCCTCCCCGGCCGTTTATGGAGAGAGGGATTTTGTCAGGCCGAAAGATGGTCGCCGCCGCTGTGATGATGCTCGCAGCCCTGGCTCCCTCGTCTTTGTTCGGGGCTTCCGCGGGCGCTTTGCAGTATGAAGCGCTTCCCCTGATTCGCTCGCCCCAAAACCATCTTCTTGTCCGGGCGGAGATTAACGGCAAGCCGGCTTTGCTCGGAGTGGATACCGGCGCGCCGGTCAGCGCCGTCGCCCTGAGCCGCCGCGCTTATTACGGCTTATCGCCGGTCGGGCCGAAATCAAACATCCCGGCACGCCTCAGTATCAATGGCGCCTTCAACTCCGTCGCGATCGCCCGCAATCTCCGGCTCGGCGCTCTGAACTTGGTCGACGAGCCAATGGTTCTCGTCGATCTCGGGGGCATTCGCCGCCAGAAACGCGATGAAATCGACGGCATCCTCGGGGCCGATATTCTCTTCCCGACCAAGGCGATGATCGATTGCAAACGCCAGCTCCTCATTCTCAAGATCAACCCGAGCGTGCCGGGCACGATCCCAGGGTTCGACCTGTCGGGATTCCGCCGGATCCCAATGCACGTCAGTGACGGGTTCAACCTCTACGTCGATGGCTCGGTCAACGGCCAGAAGGCAAAGCTGATGGT
Source organism: Chthoniobacterales bacterium (assembly GCA_035536995.1). Taxonomy (GTDB): domain Bacteria; phylum Verrucomicrobiota; class Verrucomicrobiia; order Chthoniobacterales; family UBA10450; genus AV80. The sequence goes on from DATLNB010000087.1 coordinate 29,164, forward strand.
CGATACCGGCGCGTTCACCACTCTGCTCCATACCCGGTTCGTCACGAGGATGAAGATTCCGTTGCGGGATACGCCCTTCAGCTCTTCCGGCGTGAACCTCAAGCAGCGCGGCGTCCAGGTAGCGACCATCTCGCGCCTCTCCATCGGCTCGGTCAATTTTCAGAAGAAAGACGTCGGCGTGATCAATCTCGAAGGTTTGATTCATGGCGGGCTTCTTAATGCCACGCCGCCAGTCGCGGGTTTGCTCGGGTCCGAGATTCTGCGCCGCCATCACGGCATCATCGATTTCGGGACGAAGTCGCTCTACCTCAAGAACTGAGGCGTCGAGCAGCGGGAAACGGCTGGCTTAGCCCTCGGCGAGGGACCGGTATTGTCTTGGCTTTTCGGTGAGAAAGGCATTGGCTGAAGCGATGCCAAATTCCGTGAAGATCGGGCGTTTCATTTTCACGCAAATCCTCCTTGGCGCGCTGGCCGGCAGCGCTTTGGGCGAAGGAGTTACCTATCCCGATGGGACCGTTTCGGCTTACCCGCCGGATTTGTTTGGGATCGGCTTTGCCGAACCCTACCTGTTTAGCGAGGCCACAGGGGTCGCATCGGAGAACGGAGTTTTCAAAGGCGCCATCGGCATCGTCTCAGGAGCGCCCAAAGGTTATCCGACGTTCCGCGCTGTTTATATCGGCGCTAATCGTCAGTTATCGACCCTGCATGTTCCAGAGCTGGTTGTGGCGCAACCCCTCGGTATCAACGCGAACGGCACTCTGATTGTCGGTGGGACCACCAATCCTGTCGTTTGGGAAAGTACCACTCTTGAGCCGAGAACTCTGGCGCCCCCAGACGGATATTCTAATGGAAACGCCACGGCGATCACGGCCGACGGTTTAGCGGCCGCCGGATGGTCACAGACCGGAGAGGGCTCCGATATCAAGACCGACGCGCTCTTCTGGCTGCTCAATGGGCCGGCCCAGCCACGATTGGTCCCGTTGCCGGACGGATACGATAGCGGCGTCGCGCAAGGCGTGATGAAATATGTCACCTTCGGCGATAACACCACGGAGTGGAAAATCTGCGGAACCGCCTCGAATCACGCGGCCCAGCAAGGGGGCGCCACCCCGCGCCACTTAGGGTTCCTCGCCGGCGTCTGCACCCCGGACGGGTGCGGGTCGTTTCACGCAACGGGGTTGCTGCCGCTCCAAGGCCACGTCGACTCTGAAGCGTTTGCCCTTGCGCCGGATAAATTTAGCCGGGGCCTGGGCGCCGTTGTGGTGGGCCAATCTCTCGCTGAAAATGGCGGGTCGTCGGCGGTGTATTGGGCTGGCAATACTGGAGCAATTGAATTGCCGGGCTTTTCCGGTTCGGCCACTACGCAGGCCGCCGCTTTCGCTATTTCCGACGACATTGTGGTCGGCGCTGCTTCCCCCGGGGGCTTCACGTTTCAAGCGGTTCGGTGGGACTTGAAGGATTCGAGTTCGTTTTCGACGATCGCAGCCATCCTGGTTAACAAGTACAAGGTTCCGGTTGGGAAATGGCAGCTTACCGCCGCCACCGGAATTTCGGCGGACGGTCTGGCCATTTGCGGGAGAGGGATTAACCCGGATGGAAAAAGCCAGGGCTGGGTAGCCCTGCTCCCAAAGATCTTGCATCCACCGAAAGTGGCGAGGCCGCCGGACGCCAGTCCTCCGCCCGGCGAGCTATTCGCTTACCAGGTCACCGCGACTAATAACCCAACCGGATTTTTTGCCAAGGGACTTCCCCCGGGGTTTAAGATCGACGGTCAAAGCGGCATTATCACTGGCTTCTGGTCGAAGGATGAGGTTGAGAAGCTGGGCCACTACACGGTCACAGTTACAGTGGTTAATAGCGAAGGCAGTGGCACGGCTAGTTTCGGGATAGCTTTGCTCCCTCCCTTTGATAGCACCGGACCGGCAAACAAAAAGACTATCCAGGGTCACTCTTACCTGCCTTATAACAAGCCGCCGGGCGAGACCTACTTCCCGACCAGCTTCGGGCTCGGTCTCTCAGGTAACGGGGAAGTAGCAGTCGGTTATTCCGGACCTAATAACGATCCGCGCGCCTACTATTGGACACCGGCCAGTGGGATGATTGCGCTGCCTACCCTCGCAGAAGCGCTCTACGGTGTTACCCGAGCCGAGGCGACTTCCGGTGATGGCCAGGTCATCGTTGGCCAGGCCGTTACCGCTCCGGACGAAAATGGGGTAGCCTATAACGTAGCGGTGAAGTGGAACCTCGCGGGCGCAGCCAGTCCACTGCCGATGCTTGCCGAGTCCGGGAACGTTGCCAACGCTACCATTGTAAGTCTCGGCTTCATTCCGCCGAACGGAACAAGCAGTGTCGCGAAGGCGGTCTCGGCCGATGGCTCGGTAATCGTCGGTGAAGGTTCTGATTACAATCGTGAGGACAAAACCACGGGTCACCAGCAAGCCTTCCGCTGGAGCGCGTCCGACGGCATGGTGGGTTTGGGGTGGCTCCCTGGCAGTCCTGTCCCGCACTCGAGCACTGCCACGGCCGTTTCCGATGACGGTTCAGTCGTCGTAGGAGGAAGTAATTCGGGCAATGGCAGCCAGGCCTTTCGATGGACCGCCGCTGAAGGGATGACCGGGATGGGCATTCTTCCCGGCGCATCCTTTAGCCGCGCCACGGGCATCTCGGGAGATAAAACTACGATCATAGGACACAACGGTTTTTCGAATCGGAACCGGGCCTTTCGTTGGACCGCTTCCCAGGGAATGCAGGAGCTCGGGACTCTGCCCGGCGATAACGTGAGCGAAGCAAACGCCGCTTCCTTCGATGGGTCCGTGATCGTGGGGAAGAGCACAGTCGATTTCAATCCATCGCGCGCCTTCATCTGGGATCAGGCAAACGGCATGCGCGACCTAAAACAGGTGGTTGTCGGTGCCAATCCCGCCCTGGCGAACTGGAGCCTCCGCACGGCTGAGAGCATTTCGGCCGATGGCGGCACCGTAGTTGGATACGGAGTTAATCCAAATGGCGACCTCGAAGGTTTTACCGCGTTCCTCGAAGTGAAACCACGACAGCTGCTCAACATTGCCACGCGGATGCGAGTCTTGACCGGCGATAATGTCCTCATCGGCGGCTTCATCATTACTGGAACCGAACCGAAGAAGGTCATCATCCGCGGCATAGGACCGGCCCTCGCCGGCCTGGGTCTGCAAGGGACGCTGGCGGATCCCAAGCTGGAGCTTCATCAAGGCAATACTACTCTTGCCAGTAACGATAACTGGAAGGAGAACCAGGCTGAAGTAGAAGCTACGACCATCCCCCCTGGGCACGACCTGGAGTCCGCGATTGTCATAACATTGAATCCTGGCAGTTACACCGCAATCCTATCCGGTAAGGATGGCGGAACCGGAGTAGGCGTGGTCGAGGTGTACGACCTGGCCCAAGGCGCCAATGCGAAACTTGCAAACATCAGCTCGCGTGGATTTGTCGATAGCGGCGATAACGTCATGATCGGCGGGTTGATCCTTGGAGGAGGAACCCCGGTGGGCAGCGGACGTGTGCTTATTCGCGCCATCGGCCCATCGCTTGCCAACGCCGGTGTCGCGGGACCGCTTCAGGATCCGGTGCTTGAACTGTTCAATAACAACGGCACCTCGGTCGGGCTGAATAACGATTGGCAAACTTCCCAGAAGTCGGAGATTGAGGGGACCACGATCCCGCCGGCCGATCCGCGGGAAGCCGCGATCCTGGCAACCTTGCCTGGTGGGAATTATACCGCCGTCGTCCGCGGCAGTAACAACACGACCGGAGTCGCAGTGGTCGAAGCTTTCAATCTCCCCGAGTAATCCCCGCTCTCGGGCGGCTAATCGATATCGATTTCCCGCACCTTCTTCTGGGTGCGAATAATCTCGACCTGGTTTCGCAGCTTGTCGGGGAACCCGACGTTTTGCGGAATCCCGTCCAGCAAGATAACGGGTGACGACAGATCGGAAGTGTTCACCTTGATGTTTTCCAGGCCAACCATCCGGTAGAGGAAGGGCTGGAGCACTTCGATGTCTTTCACGCGATACAGTTCAAGGGTCTCGGTCACTTTGCTGAAAATGCCGTGGCTCAGTTTCAGGCGT
>DATLNB010000088.1:0-40632 GCA_035536995.1 Chthoniobacterales bacterium
GCAGCGAAGCGCGGGTCACCGCGGTATGGTTTCAGGAGTTCTTCCCAGGCGGTATTGATGACCCGCGGGTCGTGCTCGGTATACGCGCGTTCCAGCCATTCGAAAACCTTGTCCGGTTCTTTTCGATACCCGTAAACGGCGGCGATCCGGAAGGGATTATCGCCGGCGTGGCGTTCGATCAATAGTCGAAGCGCTTCGTCGGCGGCGGCCTGGTCCCCGCGGGCAACGTGGGCGAGCGCGATCCCGGTCAGCCGATAGTTCGATCCGGGTTCGAGCTGGGCCTCCTGAAGGGCCGCCTCGGCCTTTCCCTGCAACAAATAATTCCGCGCAATCAGATAGTGAAGCTGGGCCGCGCTCGGTTGCAGCTCGAGGGCCTTCCGGGCCAGCTCCTCTGCTTCACCGTATCGTCCGAGCGTCGTCAAGTCCGCAACCAGATTGCCCTGCAGGATGACGTTCAGCGGATCCAGCAGGATCGCTTCCTGCCGGAGCGCCGCTGCTTCTTCGCCGCGATTTTGGTAAGTCCGCAGGATGGCGAGCACGTTCTTGATCGTGGAATCGCGCGGCGACCGGGCCATCGCTTCGTGCAGGATCTTTTCCGCCTGTGGCAGGTTCCAATCCAGGTTCATCGCGACGTAGGCGAGAGCGGACCGCGCGATCGCCGCGTCCGGGTTCAAGGCGAGAGCACGTTCGGCCGCCTTCCGCGCTTCGGTGAATGCGGCCGCTCCTTGCGCGCCGCTGAAGAAACCGAGACGGCAATAGGACCAGGCGAGCGCGCCGTAAGCTTTCGTGTAATTGGGGTCGAGCCGGATGGCTTCCTGATGAAATTCGATCGAACGCCGGGTGCTGTCCGGAGTGAATTGGGCAAAGTAAAATTCGCCCCGCATATAGGCGTTGTAGGCTTCGAGACTCCGGTTGCTCGGCTCCGAAGTGTCCCGAATTTCTTCGCCGAGCAGAGTCACCCGCAACTGGTTCGCGACCGACTGCGCGATCTCTGTCTGGAGCGCGAAGATATCTCTCAACTCCCGGTCGTAGCTTTTCGACCAGCGTTGGGTTCCGTCGAGTGTGTTGACCAAAGCGACGCTGATCCGAACCCTCGCCCCGTCTGTCCGCACACTTCCCTCGAGCAGGTTCGCCACTCCCAACGCCTGGCCCACATCGCGTGAGTCCTGTCCTTTTCCTTTGAAGTGAAACGATGAATTGCGGCCGATTACCCGCAGCTCTTCGATCTGCCCGAGCCGGTTGATCAGTTCCTCGGAAAGGCCATCGGAAAAATACTCCTGATTTGGGTCGCCGCTCTGGTTCACCATCGGCAGGACGGCGATCGATTTTTCCTCGACCGGCGGCGGGCCCGCCTCGCGCTTTGGAGGGCGTGTCATCTGGAAGACGAGGAGGCCGGCCGCAACCATCGCGAGGAATGCCATGACGGCGGCAAACTTGCGCCGGCTCCAATACGGCAACCGTTCGTTAGGCGAAATCTCGCCCGTCCGTTTCAATCCCTGGGGCGTCATCTCGAAGGCCCAGGAAATGAGGAGCGCGACGACGAACCCGGTGGCAAGGATGATTACGAACACTTTCATCACCCAGCCCGGCGCGTCGAAAGTGGGGAACAGAATCGAGCCGGCCTGAATCAAGAGCCACCCGATGACGGCGTAGGCCACCGCGACCTTGTAAACGTTGCGCCGTTTCAGTTCGGCCAAAAATTCGTTCATGGATTGCTAATCATAAATGGTCTTCGGCTCGGGCCCTTCCACAAGCGCCTTAAAACGCGGATGCTGACGTAGGGCATCAAACATTGGGTCGATGCGAAGCAGGGCCTGCGTCAGCGGAAAGGCGCCATAAGGCGTGACCAGCAGCCGCTCGATTCGGTTGAGCGCCCGATCTGATTTGCCCAGCTGCGTCTCGATGCGGGCGAGGTTCTCTTCATTGACCGGTCCGGCGACTGGGTCTTCCGACGCCGGAAGCAGGGAAACGGCCCGTTCCGCTTCGCGCAACGCCGCCTCCTTGTTACCCAGCCCCGCTTCACACTGCGCCAGCCACGAAATGATGTTTGTGGTGCGCGGTTGCTGTTGATGCTGAATTTGCAATCGCGTCCTGGCCTCGCTGTAGGCTTGTCTCGTGCCCTCGGCATCGCCCGCGAGTGACCGCACCCAGCCCAGCGCCTGCCAATCGCCACCGCCTTCGCCGGGGTCGGTCGACTTATTCTCCGCAATCTTCCGCTCCAAGAGCTGGATGGCTTCCGCGTACCGTCGTTCCAACGTGAATTGGCCGACGCGAACATCGACTGATTGCGCAGCAGCTGAGGCCGGTAGGCTGTCCAGAACGGCTCGTGCCTCCGCGAGCCTTCCGGTCGTTTGATACATCCAGGCTTTGTTCAGGAGAGCGCCTGTATCCGCGGGGGCGATCGCCAGAACGCGGTCGATCATTTGCTCCGTAGCGGCGTAATCTCGGAGCATCGAAAAGGTCCACGCCCGATCGATCAGCAGATTGGCGTCACGCGGGTTCAGTTTGGCCGCTTCCTCGTACAACCGGAGGCTGTCTTTCCACCGGCTTTGCCTCCTCGCGATCTTGGCGAGCGCTTCGATCGCCTCGCTGCTGCTCGGGACGGCGCGTTGGAACTTTTCGAACAATTCCCGCGCACCGGCGTAATCCCTCTCCACGTGGTACCGATAATAGGCATTGGTGAGCAATGTTTCCGCCGCGTTGGGAGCCAGGGCGGTCGCGGTTTCCGCGGCGCTTCGGGCCAGTTCTTTGCGGGCCGGGCTGGTGTCGTACTGCAGAAAGTACAGGCTCGCGCTCGCTCGGGAAAGGGCGGCCCATGCCTGGGCGAACTGCGGATCCAGCCGAGCCGCTTCGGCAAAGGCTTCGGCGGTCTTCTTGCCAATCTCCGGGGTTTCGTCGGCAGTCGAATCTAGTTCGACCCCGCGCAAGTAAGCGTCGTAAGCAGCCAGGTTCGCGGTCGGTTTGTCGGCTACCGCGTTTTGCTCCTGGGTGCTCAGTTTTGCGCGGAGCGCTTTGGCGATGGCCGTGGCTACTTCGCTTTGGACCGCGAAGATGTCGGTGAGATTGCGGTCGTACAACTCGGCCCAGACATGATCGTCGGTCTGTGCTTCGACCAACTGGACGTTGATCCGCACGCGGTCGGCGATTTTCTGCACGCTCCCCTCGACGATGTGACCGACGCCGAGCTGACGCGCGATCTCGGACAATTTCTCCGGCTTCCCGCGATACGTCTGCGTCGACGAGCGCGAGATGACCTTCAGGTCCCCGATCTTGGCCAGGCGCGTAATGATTTCATCCTGGATCCCATCGGCGAAATAGGCGTTCGCCTTGTCTTCGCTCAGGTTCTCGAAAGGAAGCACCGCCACGGCCCGCCGACCCGGCGATTGCGCTGTGCCTTTCACCTGCGATACGGGAGCAGGCCGGAGGAAATGAAAACTCAAGAGCGAAGCCGCCACCGCACCTAGCCCAATCAAACTCCAGAAGACCGGCCGTCTCATGCCGGTTCGCGGTGCGCCCTCAGTCTTGGTGCCTGTTGTTAACTGGATCCCTTCAGGAGTCAGTTCAAAAGCCCAGGCCAGGATGAGCGCGACTGGAAACCCAAGAATCAGTAAGAGCACGACCAGCCGAGCCGCCCAATTGGGAATCTCGAACACCGGAAATAACTGCGTCGCGATTTGGATGAGCAGCCACGCGACTACGGCATAGGCGACCGCGACGCGGTAGACATTCCGCCGCTTCAGCTCGGCAAAGAAATCGGGCAGCTTCATTGCTGCGCGCCTGCCAGTTCCTGGAAGCGCGGGTCGTTCCGAAGCGGATCCCAGCGCGGATCGAGTCGAAGCAGCGCGGGGGTGAGGGAATCTTCACCTGGTTTTAGCAGGAGCTGTTTGATGCTCGCGAGGGCCGTGTCGGTCTGGCCCACTTGAACGCGCGCCGCGGCGATCGTCGTCTCGAGAATTGGACCGATTAGAACATCGCTCGAAATTTCATCCTGCATGAGCGCAGCTTCGCGCTCGACCCCTTCCTTATCTCCGAGAAGCGCAAAAACCGGAAGGAGGCTGTTCCCGATCCGTTCGCTGCTATCCCCTTTGGCGCGGAGGGAGAGAAGTTCGTCTCGCGCTCGGGACAGTTCTGCCTGCGCGACAGTCCCGTTGCCGGCCAGGGTTTCGGCGATCCCGAGCTGCCCGCGGTAATGAGAAGCGAGGCGTGGCGGCATTTCCGCCCCAAGCAATTCACGCATCATCCTGACGGCCTCCATGGGCTTCCGGGTAAAAAGATAGTGATTAAACCGCGCGTTAATGAGCAGCGGCTGGCCGCTATCGAGCGGGAGCCGTTCGAGGAATGTGCCAGCCACTTCCAGATTTCCCTGCGCGGTCGCAGCTTCCACTTTTTGGACTAGCAACGACGGATTCTCCGGCTCGACCTGGCGGGCACGGTCGAGCAGCGCATCCGTTTCCGCGAACCGGCGCAGGGCACGGTAGGTGATGGCGGTTTCGGAAAGGAGGATTGGATTCCGCGGATCGAGCTCAATCGCTTCCTCGTGAAGCCGGAGTGCCTCCTCCCATTTTCCCTGCCTGCGTTTTACATAAGCCGAGAACTCACTCGCGCGACTGCGATTGGCCGATTGGGCGCGGGACTTTTGGAACGACACGAGGGCATCGTCGAAAGTCCGCAGGACGCGATAACGATACATTCCCTCGGCGAAATGGACGTCGCCGTTGTCAGGCTCAAGACGTTGGGCCTTTTCCAGCGCTTCTTTCGCCTGGGCGGCTCGCTGCGGCGTGCGTTCAAACTCAGCATAAGCAAAGGTGTGCGCGACGGAAAGGAGGGCCCAGGCCACGACAAATTTCGGATCCAATTCTACCGCCCGGAGGAGGTGTGCGCGCCCCCCATCGAGATCCTGAGGAGCAGAGGTGAGCTTGTTCCAAAGCGCCAGCCCGCGCAGATACTCCTCGTAAGCGGCCGGGTTTTCGGTCGGCCGGGCCGTCACTGCGTGTTGCTCCTGCGGAGTAAGTCTGGCCCGTAGCGAGCGCGCGATGTTTTCCGCGATGTCGCTTTCGACGGCAAAAATGTCGGTCAGCTTCCGGTCGTAGGTCTCGGCCCAAAGGTGCGCGTCCGTCGCGGCCAGGATCAATTGGACCGTGACGCGGACCTGGTCCGCCGTTTTCTGAACGCTTCCCTCAAGGATGTGGGCGACGCCGAGCTCTTTCGCGATCGCCGGCAAATTTCCAGGCGAGGCTTTGTAACGAGCCGTGGAAGTGCGCGAGATGACCTTCAAGTCCTCGATCTTTGCCAGCCTGGTCAGGATTTCATCCTGGATCCCATTCGCGAAATAAGCGTTATCCGGATCGCGGCTCAGGTTTTCGAAAGGAAGGACGGCGATGCTCTTTTCGGATATCCCTGCGGATGGAGACCGGCTCGCTGAGGGCTCCGGGGAATGGAGGTTCGCTCGATAGAGCTGGAACAAATAGAGCGCACCGGCGGCGAGGGCGATGCTGACCATCACCGCCGCAAACTTGCGCCGGCTCCAGTAGGGCAACCGTTCGTTAGGCAAAACCGCCTCGGTCCGTTTCATTCCCTGCGGCGTCATCTCGAAGGCCCAGGCAATGATCAATGCGATCACGAAGCCCGCTGCGATCAGCGTCACCAACACCTTCATGACCCAGCTCGGCGCTTCGAAGGTCGGGAAAAGAATCGAACCCGCCTGGATCAGCAGCCACGCGATGACCGCGTAAGCGACCGCGACTTTGTAAACGTTGCGTCGTTTCAGCTCGGCGAGGAAGTCCTTCGGGATCATGATGCGGCGCCCGGTCAGCCGGATGAGGTTAGGAGGTATCGGAACTGCCACGGTTTAGCAATTCGCATCCAACCGCGTGTTGACGGTCCGCGGAGAGGGAGTTCCTTTGAACCAGTCACTACTACTCTTGTGAAACTCTGTTGCCAGCTGATCTGCCTGCTCGCTCTCGCAGTGATGGATGTCTCCTGCCGAAAACCCGACCAGCCCCAGACCGGCTCCGATGACGCGAAACTTCGCCCGGAAGTAGCGGTGGCGAGCCAGGGCGCCAGCCCGACACCGGGTGTGCAAGACGCCGTGCGGTCCTCGCCACACTGACGAGCTATTTCGGCGTGAGTGAAGCGAGAAGTTGCTCGAAGCGCGGGTCGTTGCGCAACGGGTCGAACTCTGGATGGAGTCGCAAGGTTGCGGGAGTTATGGGCGGACGGCCGCCGGGCAACTTAAGAAGCCGTTCCAAAGCAGGAATCGCTCGCTCGGCGTCACCAAACCGGGTGTAGACCAGGGCGCGCGTCACTTCGGCGGCGCGTCCAGCCAGTGCATCCCTGGAGGTCGGCATGAGCCGGACTGCTTCCTCCGCGTGCCGGAGCGCGCTCTCCTGGTCGCCGAGTCCCGCGCAAACCAGGGCGAGAGTGTCGAGGACATCGAGATTCTGCGGCTGGCTCTTCAACAGCTCCTCGAGCTCGGAGCGGGCGGTCCTGTAGCCGGCGGCGGCGGCCGGAGCATCGCCCCTGAGCCGTTCGAGATCGGCCAGCCAAAGACGATATTCATTTCGCTGCGGCACGGCGGTGGCCTGCGCGACCGCTTTTTGCAAAGCGGGGATGGCGTCGTCATAATGCCGCCGGAGCAAGGCTTGGTCGTAGATCCGCGCCATCACTCCGGAATTGTCTGGATTTGGAACGACCGATTTGAGGAGCGCTTCAGCTTTGTCGAGCTCGCCCATGGCTTGGTAAACACCCGCTTTGCGCGCCAGCAACGTTGTGTCGTTAGGCCAGATCTTCAGCGCCTCATCGTAAAGGCGCAGCGCCTCCGCGTAATTCCGGTTAAACTCCCAGCCGGCCGCGACCTGCATCCGAAGAAAGCGATCTCGCGGATTGAGCGACACTGCCTGGCTTAAATAGGCGTCCGCTTCGGCCCAGAACCCCTGGCGCCGGGTGATGTAAGCCAGCACCTCCAGGACGTCGGCGTTGTTCGGCATTTCCGGCCGGAGCCGCTCGAACCGATCACGGGCGCCGTCATAATCGTGCAAGACCCAGTATTGATAGAAGGCCTGCGCCAGTTGGGACTCAGCCAGGTCCGGTTGCAGGCGCAGCGCTGCAGCCAGGGCTTGTTCCGCCTTTTGCTGACGCGATTCGGTCGCGTCGATGTTGTTGAAGAAGACGCGTGAATGAATCCGCGCCAGCATGCCCCACGCAGCGGCAAAATTCGGATCGAGCCGCACAGCTTCCTCGAGAGCGTGGACGGCTTTCCCGGCACTCGCGGGTGAGGTGCCTTCGCGGTTGAAGGCAATGGCCCGGAGGTACGCATCATAGGCCTCCGCGTTCTCGGTCAATCTCAGGGCGATAACCTGTTTTTCAGCCCCGGTCAGCTTTGCCTTGAGCGCCTCCGCGATGGTGTTCGCGATCTCGCTTTGGATCGCGAACACATCCGTCAACTTCCGGTCGTAAATCTCCGCCCAGACATGCGCGTCATCTTCGGTCCGGATCAACTGGACATTGAGCCGCACCGACTGCCCCGATTTCTGGACGCTCCCTTCGAGAATGTGCGATACGCCCAGCTGCCGGCCAACGTCTCGCAGGTTTTCCGGTGCGCTTTTGTACTGCTGCGTGGAAGTGCGAGAGATCACCTTCAGGTCGGCGATTTTGGCCAGCCGGGTCAGGATCTCATCCTGGACGCCATCCGCGAAGTAGGCGTTCTCCTTTTCAGGACTCCGATTCTCGAAAGGCAGGACGGCGATTGATTTGTCGTTTCTACCGCCGGCCGATTTCGTGCGGAAGAACTGGAACGCGGCGAGCCCTGCGATGGCGATTCCCGCCACCGCGATCACCATTGTATATTTCCGTCCCCGCTTTTGCACGGCCACCGATGGCGGGACGGAATCCGGGGTTCGCTGGATTCCAGTCGGCGTCAATTCGAATGCCCAGGCCAGGATCAGCGCGATCGGGAAAGTGAGGAAGACCAGCACGATGACCAGCCGAGTGCCCCACTCGGGGATTTGGAGAAACGGAAACGTGGCGGCGGCAACCTGGATCAGGAGCCAGCCGACCAATGCATAGGCAACAGCAACCTTGTAAACATTGCGCCGCTTCAGCTCGGCGAAAAAGTTCCCAGGGTCCATGTAACGAAGGCGAATCAGCGTCGCCTTTGGCCCTCAGGAGCTAGCGGAACTACGGTCGTTAGGCAATCCAACTTCCTCCGGATGATGCTTTCGCCAGTAGCGGGTTGTGGCGGAAACCGCCATGAAGCTCGGATCAGCCTGCTCGTAGTCGGTAAGTTCGTCCGGACTCGCCCCGGCGGTTCGCAGCTCGTCTGTAACGAACTTCGAAAATTGCGGAACGAGGGCCGCGTCTGTTTCGCCCGCGCGAAGGCGGTCGCGAAACCATTGCGACCACCGGACGATCCTCTTCTCCAGCAGATCAAAGTGCTGCGAAATATCTTCATTCACCGCGCCAAAATGCGGGAGGTAAAGCTTCGTCGGATTCAAGCGGCGCAGAGTCTCGATGGAACTCCGCCACGCTTCGATATCCAGTTCGGGTGGAACCAAGGGCGGAATCGGGGGGCCGCCACCCATTCGAACGCCGGCAACATCTCCGCCGAAAAGCGAATCGTTCCATTGATAAACGTGGTGATGACTGGCGTGGCCCGGCGTTGCAATTGCCAGAATTTCGAAAGGAGCAACGCGAACCACGTCATTGTTCTCCAAAACACGCACGCGCTCCGGATCGATCGCCGCGAATTTTCCCCAGAGCCGTTCCATCTCGTCCCCGTAAAGACGAGTCGCGGACGCGACAAGTTTCGACGGATCGATCAGATGAGCCGCGCCCCGGGGATGGACGTAGATAGTCGCCCCGAGCTCCGCGAATCGCCAGGCCGCGCCGGCATGATCGAAGTGGATGTGGCTCAGGAAAACGTGCCCGATCTGTCGAGGCTCAGCCCCAAGTTTTCGTAATTCCGTGGCTACTGTATCGAAAGTGGATTCCGGTCCGGTGTCGAAGAGGACAAGACCTTCGTCGGTTTCCAGCGCGGTCACGGCAATAATGCCGGGCCGGCCGAGGTGCTGCGTGTCGAGAATGTGAATCACAGCTGACTGTTCTGCGAGTTCTTGTCGATGGAGAGGCGTTGCATACGCTTGGGCTTCGCTGTCGCGTCACTCAGCTTCACCTCGTGGGGTGAGACTCGGCCGCGGGTTTTTCGGCGCAAGGCCGCGCGCCGTTCGCGGCTCATACTTGTCGATCGTCAGCCAGTGTTTTTGGCGGACCGCGAAGAACGGGAAGCTCACCACCGTCTTCGCGGTCGCCCGGCTCAAGCGAAAGAGCCGTGGGCCACGCGATGGCTCTAGCATGTAGTTGAACTGGAAGGTCGTGACCCGCGCAATGATCCAAAAGAGCTGGCTGGGCGCCTGGAGAGCTGCCTCCATTTTCAGAATGATGAAATCGCTGCGACTTACCCAGAGCTTGCCCGCCAGCAGACTGAAGAACCGCTCCTCGCGCGACCGTGTTGTCTGGTTCGGTTTGGGTTCGAAACCGATCACGTATGCGCTCTCCCCCGTGACTGTTTCGTCCGGCAAGCGCTTCCAGTTGTAGCGCTCCCGTAGATTATATTTGCGCACCGCTTCCACGGCGGATTCGGCCTGGTTCTTCTCCTCCGTTTCGCTCCGGGGTTTTGTCTTGGGAGAAGAAGAGGAGGAGGAGGGAGACGGAGAGGAAGGGGAGGCGGCTTCGGATTTGAAGAAGGACAGTTTACCTTCCATTCGCTCAGCGGTGTATTCGAGCGCCCGCGGATCGCCCGGGCGCACGATTGATTGCCACGTGCCGCGGGCGGTAACTTTGCCGGCGTTATCAAACTGATGCGTGGTCAGGGTCTGGTGATATTGCCATTCGCGCAGCGCAACGCGCTGATTGTCCAATGCAGTCAGGGTCCGATCGAAGATTTCCAGCGCAGTCGGTTCTTTTTGTTCCGCCGCCAGTGTTAGCCGGCAAAACCCGGACAGCAGAACGATCAGGGTCGCAGCGTAACGAAAATGACCGGCCATGCAGTCGCCCAATTATTTGCCGCTGCTCCCTGCAATGCCGCGTTGCGTCACCAGGTAGACAGCAAAACTACCCAGCCAATGCCCGCCTTCATAATGCGCGCCCGTCACAGCCGAGAGACCGGCGCGACGATGCGCTTGCGCCGCCGCCACTAATGCCGGCCGGCGCTGATCGCTCGCCGGAAGACCGGACACGATCCCTTCCAGCATCCAGGCCCGGCTCAGGTTTAACCCGTCGAGATGCGCCAGTTTCGGATCGCTCGGGTCAGGTGATACCGCCACCGGCAACCAATCGCCCCCGTTCGTGCTCGGAATTTTTGGCAGAAATTGATGAAGCCACTTCGCGAATTCGTCAGGCGGCAGGACTCGCCGCACCGCGTCCGCTTCGCCGATGCAGGGCGAAAGAAAATCTTCCCCCGACGGTTCGTAGGCGAGCGAGCAATCCTTGTCTTTCGCGAAGAATTCGCGGGTTTTGTCCGCCACAAGTTTTTCGAAGTCCGCGTTTTTCGTGGCCCGCGCATAATCAAGCATCAGCCCGAGCGCGAAGGCCGACTGGTTGTGCTCTCCGATCCGGACCGGATGTGACAACTTCGGGAGCCAGGTCTTGAGGCGGTCGCGGATCGCGTCCTCGAGCGGAGCCAGGTTTGCGAGCATCTCGCGCGCTTGCGGATCGTCCCAGTCCGCCAGTTCCATGATGAGCTGTAACGACCACGCGAGGCCATAGGGCCGCTCGAAGCTGGCCCGCCCCGGCCCGCGCAGATAAGCGGCTTCCTGTTTCAGGTTTTCCGCGGTCAGGCTTTTGCGCAAAGCCTCCCGCGCGGGGTTGGCAAAGGGCGCGTTCGGGAATGTTTTCGCCAGCCTCACGAGCAGCCAATGGCCGTGAACCGACGAGTGCCAGTCGTAGCATCCGTAAAACGCGGGCGTGAGTTTCCGCGGCGGTGCCACGTCGGCGTCGCTATTCAGAACGTGACTGACCTTGTTCGGATACTCCTTGCTTACGCAGGCCAGGGCGAGGCCCGCAAAGCGTTCAGCCGTCTTTTCGTCCAACGCTGGCGACTCCGCCGCTTTCAGGACAACCGGGAGGAAAAGCAAAAAGGTTCGCGCAAAGAATTTCATTGAGCTGGGCACTGTAACCCAATCCGGAGCCCGACAATACCGGCTTGACCGTCGGCGCGCCCTTTGGCCACGCTGGGGATCATGAAGACAATTACATCCGTTTTGTTTTTTGCCGCCGCCCTCGCGATTTCGTCTCTGGCCTTTGCGCTCGATGAAAAGCCGGCCGCCAAGTCCGAGCATGTAATGTTCGCGGCCGCCGATCTGAAATGGACCGATGGTCCAGCGGCGTTGCCCGCCGGCTCCAAGATCGCGGTGCTCAACGGCGATCCGAAAGCCGCCGGTCCGTTCACGGTTCGGATGAAGTTTCCGACCGGATTCAAAGTTCAGCCGCACACCCACCCGACAGCCGAGCACGTGACCGTGCTATCCGGCACCCTGGCCATGGGCAAGGGCCCAAAATTTGACGAGGCCGCGACTCACGAAATGTCTGCAGGTGGCTTTTCCGTTATGCCCGCCGGGACCGAGCATTTCGCCATCTGCAAAAGCGAATGCATCCTGCAGGTCCACGCCATGGGGCCCTTCGAAGTGAAGTACGTAAATCCGGCCGACGATCCGCGCGGCGCAACGAAGTAGGAAACACCGAAGCAGCGGTTTATAGGGACCGGCGTCCTCCGTTTCCCAACCACTCATACTCCTCGTTCCCAAACTCTGTTTGGGAACGCACTTGTCTTCGAAACTCTGTTTCGCAACCGAGGCAACAGAGTTGCGGGGACATTGGCATTCCCAAACAGAGTTTGGGAACGAGGAGTGAACGAGGAGTGAAACCAGGAACTGATTACTTCTTCGGCTCCTCCGCGATCCTGATCACGAGCTTGCCGCGAGTATGATGAGTCGCGGCTTGCGTGACTGCTTTCACCGCGTCCGCCAGCGGAATCGTCTGGGTCACGATCGGCTTGATCTTTCCGGCCTCGATCAGCTGCGTGATCTCCGCCAACTGGTTGCCATCCGGGTGGCCGAAAATTGAAGAGCCGCGAATCCCGTACTTGTCGAGCTGCGCCTGATCAGGCCGCGCGACCAGAGTTGCAATGATGCCGCCCTTCTTCACTACCGCATAGGAACGCGCGAGCGTGTCCCGGCCGACTGGATCGAGCACGACGTCCACATCTTTGGCGACTTCTTCGAATTTAGCTTTCGTGTAATCGACCGTGACGTCCGCGCCGAGTTGTTTGAGTAAATCCTGGTTTGCCGTCGAGGCTGTCGCGATCACCCTGGCGCCGCGCGCTTTTGCGATCTGGATCGCGAAGCTCCCAACCCCGCCAGAGCCCCCATGGATAAGGACCGTCTGGCCCGCGCTTAACTTCGCCGTATCGATCAGTGATTGCCACGCCGTCAGCGCGGCGAGAGGCACCGCAGCCGCCTCGGTAAAGGTCGCCGACTTAGGTATGAAGGCCGCCTCGCCCTCGGCCAGGACCGCGTACTCAGCCCAACCGCCACCGAAAAGCGCGTAACCGTAAACCGCATCGCCTTTCTGAAACTTCGTCACCTTTCCGCCGACTTTCTCGACCACCCCAGCAACGTCGTAACCGGGGATGAGCGGCAAATGGGTTCCGAATTCCTTCGCCATTCGACCGGAGATCACAAGCGGGTCGGCCGGGTTCACGCCGCACGCAATCACCCGGACGAGGAGCTCGTTTTCCTTCGGCTCGGGCCGCGGCGTGTCTTCGTATTTTAAAACGTCGGGCGCTCCGTACTCGTGCGCCACGATCGCTTTCATGGTCGGCGCCGGTTGCGCGACCACTGAGCTGCAAAACAACAGGGCGCAAAGTATTAGCCGCACAACGACGCGCATGACTTATTTCGCCCCCGGGAAACTCTTCACGAACTGAATTTTGAAATCGGAAAACGAATCTTCGGCACGAACCGAGAAGGCAAGAAGGAGAGCTGCGATGAGCGCCGCGCGGTTCACATTACTTCGGCAAGATAGCCTCCGCCTGGTGAACGACACCGTTCTTGATGACGGCCTCAATGTCTGAGGCGTGCGCGATATCATCCAGCGGATTCGATTTCAAGATCACGAGGTCCGCGTAGTTGCCAGGTTTTAACCAGCCGATCCGGGCCCCGGTCTCGCCGCCGAAGGTCTTCGCCGCATTTGCGGTGGTGCAGTTTAGGATCTGCATCGGGGTCAGACCGGCCTGTTTCATTAATTGAAACTCCCGGAAAATGGCCGGCCCATGGATCGTGCCGATGTTTCCTGCGTCGGTTCCGGTCGCGATCGTAACGCCGCCGTCCTCCAGGGCCTTCAGATTCTTCAAGGCGATGTCGTAGGTTTGCTGGATGCGCTCGAGAACCGGCTCGGGATTGGCTGACGCGCTCTTGATCCGATCGGGGACTTTGTCCGGCGGCAATTTTGTGACATCGAGCGAAGCGATCACCTCCGGATTGCCCCACGCTTTCTCTTCGTCCGTCAGCTCGAGTTTGTTCGCGAAGGTGCGGCCATACCGCTCGAACACCACCAAGGTCGGCGTGAGGATCGTGCCTTTGTCTTTCAACAATTTCACGAACGCTTCGTCCACCAGCTTATCGGTGACGCTGTGGACGAGCAGATCGGCCCCTTCCTCGACCGACGCCCGGGCCGCCTCCAGCTCAGTCGCGTGAACTGCAACGCGCAGTTTTCTGCGATGGCTCTCTTCGATGACCGCCCGGACCACCGGCCGGAATTTTTCCACCGGGTTCTCCGCGTTCACGATGTACCAAATCTTGACGTAGTCAGGATTCCGCTTGGCCAGTTTCTGGACGAGCTGGATGCCTTGCTCGGGCGTGTCGATCTTAACGATGGGCGGGTCGCCCTGAAGCTCGAGCTGCGGACGGCTGACGCTCGAGATCAAAGGCCCGGCGACGGCAATGCGAGGCGCTTTCTCGACCGATTTCACCAGCTTGCGGAGCCGAAAATTCCACATCGGTCCGCCGACATCGACGACCGACGTGATTCCACATCGCAGGTAGCGAGCGAAGGTGTCCCGGAGGTTCCGTTCGATCCAGGCGTGTTCATCCCTGTAGGGGCGGACGGCAGTGAGATCGACCGCATCGGGGCGAGTATAGATGTCCCCTGACTGAAAAAAGTGGACGTGAGTGTCGATGTAACCAGGCAGGATAAATTTGCCGCTCGCGTCGAGCACTGTCGCGCCTTTCAACGGGGGAGAAGTCTCGTTCTCCTTTATGCCGGCGATCCGGTCTCCCTCAATCGTGATCGTGGCGTTGGGCAGCACTCTGGCGGTCCCGGGATCGATTGCGGTGCCGTTGGTAATAACGATCGAGGTTGATGGAGCGGCGAACGCTGTCGCCGCCATCAAAACGCAGAGGAGGAGGCATTTCATGGGATCATCAAACCGGAGCGAAAATCTTGTAACGGATCGTGGTCCGAATAGGAAGCGCCATGAGAGGACCGCGCTTGAGTCGCGGCCCGGGCATTTGCGCGCTCGCGCGAACGGCTGAAGTTTGCGCACTCAGCGGAGCCACAATTATGCACTGGAAAATCCTGACTCTCTCGTTCCTGCTTGCCGCTTCAGCGTTGGGGCAGACGCCCGTCTCAAGCCCGGGCCCGGCCGCGAAACGCCCTTTCACCTTTGCGGACATGATGAAGCTGAAACGCGTGAGCTCGTTCGATCTCTCGCCGGACGGAAAATGGGTTGTGTTCGATGCGGTCGATGTCGATTTGGAAGCGAACACAAGGATCTCTCACCTGTGGATCGTGGCGGCAGCCGGAGGTGAAGCGCGCCGGCTCAATCAAACCGCGAACCCGGAAGAGCGGCCTCGTTTTTCGCCCCATGGGAAACGGCTGATCTGGACCTCAAAAGCGACCGACCCTACCCAGATCTGGATCTGCAATTTTACCCCGGAAACCGGCGGACTCGACGGTCAGCCGCAGCAACTGACAAGCATTTCGACTGGCGCCGATGGCGGGATCTGGTCGCCCGACGGTAAGAACATCGTGTTTCTCTCTTCTGTTTATCCCGAGGCGAAAGACGACGCTGAAAACAAACGGCGCGATGAGGAGCTCGAGAAGAGCAAAGTGAAAGCGAAGATCTTCACGAAGCTGCTTTATCGGCATTGGACGTCGTATACCGGTTTCAAGCGGAGCCATTTGTTTGTCGTGAATGTAGAGGCGGGTGTCGCACCCGCAGGCGAACAGCAAAATGCGGGTGAGACACCCGCCTCTACACCGCGCGACCTCACGCCCGGCGATCATGACGTCCCGCCATTCAATCTTGGTGGCCAGGACATGTACGCGGTTTCGCCCGATGGCCAGGAGCTCGCCTACACCAGCAATATTGATGAAGTTGAAGCGACCAGCACCAATAACGAGATCTTTCTCGTCCCGATCGCAGGAGGCACCCCCAAGAAGATTTCGACCAGCCCGGGTAACGACAACACCCCCGTCTATTCACCGGACGGCAATCACCTCGCCTGGCGGTCAATGGCCCGCGCAGGCTTTGAAGCCGACAAGGAGTCGCTTATCATTTTTCAGCGCCAGACCGGGCAAAACCGGAATGCGACGATCAACTTCGATCGTTCTGTCGGCAGCCTGGCGTGGACGCCCGATTCCAAGGGCCTGTATTTCACCGCGGAGGAGCGCGGCGAAACGCCCATCTGGTCGTTACCGCTCGACGGCAAACAACCGAAGCAGGTCGCCCGTCTGCACGCGGACGATCTCGCATTTTCCAATGACGGGACCTCACTCTTTTTCAGCCACGTATCGATCAGTGCCCCCGCAGAGATCGCGCGGCTCGATCTTTCTGCGAAAAGCGGAGGCGCCAACCTGACGCCGGTCCCGGTAACAAGGATGAACGAAGCGCTCCTGGCGCAAATCGACATGCAGCCGCTGGAGTCCTTTACCTTTCCGGGCGCGAACAACGAGCCGGTGGAAGGATTTATCCTCCGGCCGCCTGGATTCGATTCGACAAAAAAATATCCGCTTAAATTTCTGATTCACGGGGGACCTCAAGGGGCGTGGGGCAATTCCTGGACTTACCGATGGAACGCGCAGCTTTTCGCGGCGACCGGCAACTACGTCGTCGTCATGATCAACTTCCATGGATCGACCGGTTACGGGCAGAAGTTCACCGACTCGATCAGCGGCGACTGGGGGGGCAAACCGTATGAAGATCTGATCAAGGGGCTCGATTACGTCGAGAAGACCTACCCGTTCATCGACAAGAACCGGGAAGCTGCCATGGGCGCGAGTTACGGCGGATACATGGCGAATTGGGTGCTCGGCCACACGGATCGTTTCAAGTGCATCGTATCGCATGATGGCGTCTTCAACACCGAGTCCGCTTACGGCACGACTGAAGAGCTTTGGTTTACCGAGTGGGAATTCAAAGGCCCGCCCTGGACGAACCGCGAGCTTTACCGGAAATGGTCCCCCCATTTGTTTGCCGACAAATTCAAAACGCCGACCCTGGTCATTCACGGCCAGCTCGATTTCCGGCTCGATGTGAGTGAAGGCTTCCAGCTCTTCACCACCCTGCAGCGCCTCAAAGTCCCTTCAAAAATGTTGTACTTCCCGGACGAAGGTCATTGGGTCCTGAAGCCGCAGAATTCGCAGCTTTGGTATAAGACGGTGAACGAGTGGGTGGATCAGTGGACGGGCAGATGAAGCTCCAAACTCCAGGCACCAAGCTCCAGAGAAGCTCCAAGATCCAAACATCTTCTCGTCGCGCGCAGCTGATTTGGAGCTTGGAATTTGAAGTTTCTCTGGAGCTCGGTGCTTGGGATTTGGAGCTTTCTTAAATGTCTCTCCAGCCGACCATCCTCATCGTTGATGACGAGAAGCACACGCGCGACGGCCTCCGCCGCCTGCTCGAAGACGAATACGACACCTACGTGGCGGAAGATATTCGCGGCGCCATGGACGTCCTGGAGCGGGAGCCGATAGACGTCGTGATTACCGATCTCCGGCTGGGGGGCGATGACGGGATGACGCTCATCGAGCGCGCCCTGAAGCTGCCGCATCCGCCGATCTGCATCATGATGACGGCCTACGGATCGGTGGACACCGCGGTGGAGGCAATGAAGCGCGGCGCGTACGATTTTGTGACCAAGCCGTTGAACCTCGACAAGGTCGAGATGTTGATCACACGTGCCCTTGGCAGCCGGCGGATGGAGCAGGAGAACCGCGTTTTGCGGCAACAGGTGGATGAACGCTACGGGCTCGAGAACATCGTCGGCGAATCACCGGCGCTGCGCGAAGTGCTCGACACGATCCGGCAGGTCGCGCCCTCTTCGGCGAACGTCTTGATCGAGGGTGAAAGCGGCACCGGCAAAGAGCTGGCAGCTCAGGCGATCCACAATTTGAGCCGGCGGAGCAAGGCCAAGTTCGTCACCGTTCATTGCGCGGCGCTCTCACCGCAATTGCTCGAGAGCGAGCTCTTCGGGCATGAGCGCGGCGCTTTTACCGGGGCTCACGAACGCCGGATTGGGCGCTTCGAACAAGCGAACGGCGGCACTATCTTCCTGGATGAGATTGGCGAAATCGATGCCAGCACACAGGTAAAGTTGCTTCGCGTGATCAGCGAAGAGCGCGCCTTCGAGCGGGTCGGCGGCAACCAGACCTTGCGCGCGGATGTTCGGCTGATCGCGGCAACGAACAAGAATCTCGAGAAACTCATGGCCGAGGGAAAGTTCCGGGACGACCTCTATTTTCGGCTCAACGTCGTCCACCTGACCATGCCGCCGTTGCACGACCGGAAGGAGGACATCCCGCTCCTTGTCCGCAGCTTTCTCCGCCATTTTTGCAAGCAGAACGAGAAACCGCTTCTCGAGCTGACGACGGACGCAATGAATGCGCTCCTTACCCACAGCTGGCCGGGGAACGTACGCGAGCTGCGAACGGCCATTGAGCACGGCGTTGTCATGGCGCGCGGCGCCAAGCTTGCACTCCGCGATTTTCCCCCAAACGTCCGCGGCGCGAGTGCCGCCGAGTTGCCGGGCGGAATCACCCCCGCAAAAGCGTTCGGCGAAAAATCGAGCCCGCTCGATCTCCACGAGACCGAGAAACGCCTGATCATGCAGGCGCTGGCGGCAACGAATGGGAACATCACCAAAGCAGCGCAGAAGCTTGGGATCAGCCGGCGCACTTTACATCGCAAGATCAACGAGCTCAAAGCGGCCGGAGAATCTTCCCTGTAGCGGCGGACTATGACCGCCGGTAACCGATCAGGGATAAAACGTTGTCGGCGGTCATAGACCGCCGCTACAATTACTGACGTGCCCCAAGCGAAGAAGATTTTTGGAACGGACGGCGTGCGCGGCGTCGCGAACGTCGAACCGGTAACGGCTGAGACTGCGCTGAAACTCGGTCGCGCGGCGGCCCACATTTTCACGAAACTCAATCCGCGCGAGCACGCCGCCGGGGCCCGGCCGAAGATCGTTCTCGGCAAGGACACCCGGCTGTCCGGCTACATGCTGGAGAACGCACTGGTCGCGGGGATCACGTCACTGGGCGTCGACGTCCTGATCATCGGTCCGCTGCCGACCCCGGGAGTCGCTTACATTACCCGATCGCTCCGCGCGGATGCCGGAATCGTTCTGTCCGCTTCGCACAACCCGTACGAGGACAACGGGATCAAATTTTTCCGGCACGACGGCTACAAACTCGACGACCAGATCGAACAACAAATCGAGGACCTCGTTTTCAGCGGCGAGATCGATTCGATTCGCCCCACAGCGGGCAAGATCGGGCGGGCCCGGCGGATCGACGACGCGCTCGGCCGTTACGTCGAATTCGCGAAGGCGAGTTTCCCGAGGAAAATGTCGCTCGAGAAAATGCGCGTAGCGGTGGACGTGGCGAATGGGGCGGCCTACAAATCCACGCCCTGGATTCTGCGCGAGCTCGGCGCCGACATCACGGTATTCCACGA
The DNA here is from genome assembly GCA_035536995.1 of Chthoniobacterales bacterium. GTDB lineage: Bacteria > Verrucomicrobiota > Verrucomicrobiia > Chthoniobacterales > UBA10450 > AV80. The sequence continues at coordinate 19,013 of DATLNB010000088.1, forward strand.
CGAGCCGAACGGAACGAACATCAACGCGGATTGCGGCAGTACTTTTCCTGCCGAAATCCAACGCGCGGTGAAAGCGTCCGGCGCGCAGATCGGGATCACGCACGATGGCGACGCCGACCGCGTTTTGCTTTGTGACGAAAAGGGTGAGCTCGTGGATGGCGATGAAATTCTGGCCATCGCGGCGGTCGATCTTCTCGAGTCGGGGCGGCTGGCCGGGCAAACTCTCGTCGCCACGGTCATGAGTAATTTCGGGCTCGATGAAGCGCTCGACCGGCGCGGCGGCAAGGTCCTCCGGACGAAGGTCGGCGACCGTTATGTGATTGAGGAAATGGTGGAGCGAAACCTGAACCTCGGCGGTGAGCAGAGTGGCCACATGATTTTCCGCGACTTCACCACCACTGGTGACGGCATCATTAGCGCGCTCCAGGTTTTGCGAATCATGCAGGCCACCGGCAAACCGTTGAGCGAGCTGAAGCAGTGCCTGCAAAAATATCCGCAGGCACAGCGTAACGTGAAGGTGAAGGAAAAACCGCCCCTGGAAGAACTCCCGGCCGTGATGAAACTGGTAGGCGACGCGGAGAAAGAACTTTCCGGGAAGGGCCGGGTCCTCCTGCGCTACTCCGGGACCGAACCGAAAATCCGGCTTTTGATCGAGGGCCGGGAGCTGGAACAAATAGATCGCCAGGCAAACCGGATCGCGGAAGCGATCCAGAGCGAGATAGGGATATAGGTCGCGTAGGACGTATACCAGGTATGAATCTCGGCCAGGTGATAGAAGCTCTGCTCTTTGCCGCGCAAAAACCGCTGACTACCCGCGAGCTGGTCGCCGCGATCAAAGGCGCCGGCCGTGAAGACGACCTCATGCCTAACGAGTTTGCAAAAACCACGGAAGGACATGTCGCCGCGGCCCTCGAACAACTAAAAGTGGATTACGTCCAGCAGACCCGCGCGTTCCAGCTCGCTGAGAAAGCGGAAGGCTGGCAGCTGGTCAGCGACCCGGCCTACGCCCCGTGGGTCCGGCAACTCTTTCCAGCCGCGAAACCCGCCCGGCTGACACCGCCGTCCCTCGAGACACTCGCCATCATCGCTTACCGCCAGCCGATCACGCGGGCCGATGTCGAGGCCGTCCGCGGCGTTGCCGTTGACGGCGTCCTCCAAAACCTGATGGAACGCGGTCTGGTCAAGATTGGCGGGCGAGCAGAGGTGCCTGGCCGGCCGTTGCTTTACGAAACGACCCAGTTTTTCCTCGAGCACTTCGGGTTGCGCGATCTCAACGAGCTCCCTAACGCCGAGGAATTGCGGACCCGTTACCTGCCGTCTGCCCCGCGCAAGGAAGAGCCGGCCCCGCCGGCCGAGCCGGCTCCTGCCGATACGCCGCCGACGCAGGATTGACTTGCGGGCCAGGATGACGACGGTTGCTCCGCGCGATCCCGCGATTTTGCCTATGAAAACATTTCTTCGACTCGGAAAAATCCTGGCCCTGGTCTCCTTGTTCAGCCTCTCCGGCTGCGGGACCTATAACAGCCTGGTAACGCTTGAGCAGACCGTGAACAAAAAGTGGGCTGACGTGCAATCGGTCTATCAACGGCGGGCCGATTTAATTCCGAACCTCGTCAGCACGGTGGCTGGGGCGGCGAATTTTGAAAAATCGACACTGACCGAAGTAACCAACGCTCGCGCCAGTGTCGGTCAGGTGAAGCTCGATCCAAGCCGGGCGCCAACCGATGCCGCGGAGCTGGAGAAATTCCAGCAGGCCCAGGGTCAGCTCAGCACCGCCCTCTCCCGCCTTTTGGTGGTGAGCGAGAACTATCCGCAGCTCCGGGCCACGGAAGCATTCCAGAATCTGCAGGCCCAGCTCGAAGGCACCGAGAACCGGATTTCAGTGGAGCGGAACAACTTCAATACTGCGGTTCAGGCTTACAACACCGCGCTGTCGCGTTTTCCGACCAACATGCTGAACAAGATGTTTGGCTTCAAGGAACGGCCGTTCTTCAACGCCGCCCCCGGGGCTGAGAAGGCGCCAGAAGTGAAATTCGACTTCAACAAACCTGCGACGCCACCGGCACCGCCGCCGGCGCCCGCCGTTTCCCCGGCAACAACGCCCTAACCGCCGGCGGCGGAAGCTCCAAATCCCAAGCTCCAAGCTCCAGGGAAGCTCCAAATTTCAAACACCAATAACGTAATGCACCGCCTTTGGAATTTGGTGCTTGGTGCTTCCTTGGGGTTTGGAGCTTGGGATTTGGGATTTCTTCGGCGGTGCGTTTTAGTTACCGCCCTCGTTTTGGGCATCGCGTCCGCAACCGTATCGTCCGCCGCCGAAGTCATTCCTCCGAAGCCGGCCGGTTATTTTAACGATTACGCCAATGTCGTTCCGAAGGACAAGGCCCTCGCCTTAAACGAACAGCTTGCGCAGTTCGAGCGCGACACCTCGAATCAAATCGTAGTCGCCGTTTACCCGAAGATGGAGAGCGACTCGGACATCTTCGATTACACCTTCCGGGTCAAGGAACAGTGGGGCGTGGGTCAAAAGGAGAAGAACAATGGCGCCGTCCTGTTCGTGTTCGTGCAGGACCGGAAAATGTTTCTCCACGTCAATTACGGGCTGGAAGGTGTCCTCCCGGATATCACCTCCCGCGACATCACCGAGAACGTAATCAAGCCGCACTTCAAGACGGGCAATTACGGCGCCGGCCTCGCGGCCGGAATCAACGCCATCATCCAGGCCACGCGCGGCGAATATACCGGCTCCGGCAAGACCGTTCTCGAGCAACGCAAGCCCGGCCAATCGACCGGGTGCGGCCCGCTTGGGTTCCTCATCCTCCTGATCATCATTTTTTCTTTCATTCGTATGGGGCGGCGCCGGGGCGGATATGGCTACACCGGAATGGGTGGGCCTTTCATCAGCAGCGGGTGGGGGAGCAGCGGTGGAGGGTGGTCCTCTTCGTCCGGCGGGGGTTTCAGTGGATTCGGCGGCGGCGGGGGAAGCGGCGGCGGTGGCGGAGCGGGATCGAGCTGGTAAGAATTCATCCGAATGCGCACGCACCGATTTGTTCAGCACCTCGAGCACGATCGCATTGCCCAGGCGATCAAGGAGGCGGAGGCGAAGAGTTCCGGCCAGATCCGCGTCTTTCTCCAACGCGGAACGTTCGATGAAGACGCGCTGGTCCGGGCCCAAAAGAAATTCCTCCAGCTCGGAATGGATAAGACGCAGGAGCGCAACGCCGTCCTCATTTTTGTTGCCCCCCGCGTGCAAAGATTCGCGGTCGTGGGGGACGAAGGCATTCACCAGAAATGCGGAGAGCAATTCTGGCAGGAGCTGGTGGAACGGATGCGGCAGCATTTTCTCCGGGAAGAATTCAGCGATGCCGTGGTTGAAGCGATTGAATCGACCGGGGCGTTGCTCGCCCGATATTTTCCGAGAACTGGTGGCTCGTCGAACGAGCTGCCGGATGAGGTCGTTGAAGGATGATTTTGTAGCCTTTCGCAATGCGAAGCGCCGGGACCCTGGGAACGCCACCGGCGCCTGCCGCGTCGCCCGCAGGGCGTGGCTACAGAAGAAGCTTGCGCGACGCGCTTTCTGGTGTTCATTCCCGCTCCGCAACGAGTTTTTGAAGTTGCGCCGTTGGTCCCTGGGGTTCCGTCGCTGGACGCGAAGCCGCACTCGTCAGGGGTAACCCGGCGCTGAGGAGGAATTTCGATTTAAGAATCTCGATTTTGGATTGGTTAGGCTTCGCCTCTCCAATCTGAAATCTGAAATCGACAATCGAAAATTAACAGATGCCAGTTCATTACGGTCGTTTTGAAATGCCGAAGACTCTCGTCAAGGACGAGCACGGCGCCACGGAAACCTACGCGCGCTTTGTCGCGGAACCATTTGAGGCCGGTTACGGCCACACAGTGGGCAACTCGCTCCGGCGAGTGCTCCTTTCGTCTTTGGAAGGCGCGGCCATCACCGCCATCAAAATCACCGGAGCGCAGCACGAATTCGCTACTCTACCCGGCGTGGTCGAGGACGTGACCGACATCGTTCTCAACTTGAAGCGGATCAAGTTCAAGGCAACCGACCACGAGCCCCGCAAGCTCTCCCTTTCGGTCAACAAGGAAGGCGAAGTAACGGCCGGCGACATCCAGCTTATCCAGGGCTACGAAATCCTGAACCCGGACCAGCTCATCTGCACGATGGACAAGAAGCACAAGTTCGACGCCGAGCTCGAAGTCCGCGTCGGCCGCGGCTTTGCTACCGGCGACGAAAACAAGCGCGCGGACCAGCCCATCGGCCTCATCCCGATCGATTCGATTTTTTCGCCTGTCACCCGGGTGAAATACGCGGTCGAAAACACCCGTGTCGGTCAGCGGACCGACTATGACAAGCTCATCCTCGAAGTCTGGACGGACGGCCGGCTCACCCCGGACGACGCCCTGCTTCAGGCTTCCGCGATCCTGCGCCACCACCTCGATGTATTCGTCAATTTCAACGAAGACGTAATCGAATTCGACGAGACCCCGGCCGGCGTCAGCGAGGAGAACATGAAGCTGAAGAAGCTCCTCAACATGAGCGTGAACGAGATCGAGCTCAGCGTCCGGGCGGCGAATTGCCTGAACAACGCGAACATCACCACGGTCGGCCAGCTCGCCCAGAAGAGCGAGGCCGAGATGCTGAAGTATCGCAACTTCGGGAAGAAATCGTTGAACGAGATCAAGGACAAGCTCCAACAGCTCGGCCTCGGGCTGGGCCAGAAATTCGAGCCGGGTCTCGTTGATACGCCGGCGGCCAGCGCCGACGGTGCGAGCATGAACGGCGCGGGCAGCAACGGCGAATAACATTCGTTAGGCATTCATCCCATGCGACACCAAAAAAAGACGATTAAGCTCGGCCGCACTGCAGAGCATCGCAAAGCGCTGCTAGCGAATCAGGTTTGCAGCCTGATCGAACACCAGCGGATCAAGACGACCCTGGCCAAGGCAAAAGCCGTCCGTCCGCTCGCAGAAAAAATGGTCACGCTGGGCAAGCAAGGGTCGCTGCACGCACGCCGCACCGCCCTCGCCGTCCTGCGGCAGAAGGATGCGGTGAAAAAGTTGTTCGAAGATATCGCGCCGCGGTCGGCCACTCGGAACGGTGGTTACACCCGCATTATCAAACTGGGACTGCGCAAGAGCGATGCAGCCCCGGTTGCCTTCCTCGAATGGGTGGATGCGCCTCGGGTCGTTGAGGAGCCCGCCGAAGAAGAGAAAGGCAAGAAGCGTAAGGGCGCGAAGCCTGCCGCGGACGAGGCAAAGCCCACCACCAAGTCCAAAAAAACCGACGAGACCAAGTAGCGTCTCAACGAGCGCCGTTTAAAATCGCGGGTCGCGCTGCGCCTCGTCGTGTATCCGACCAGCCTTGTCTCGTTCCCAAGCTCCAGCTTGGGAACGCGATTGCCGGCGAAGCTAAGCTTCGCGAATCCTTCATTCCCAAGCCAGAGCGTGGGAACGAGGCATGCGGTAGCTCCCAAGGAGCGGCGATTTCCAAATCGCCGTCTTCGTTTCTAGGGATGACCCGCCGGTCTGAGCGGGCGACCCTCGCGTCCCAAAATTGGAACGACCTGATCCCGTCCACGGAATATTTTCCGTAGCGTTCGGAATCGGCATCTTTGCGTAAGATACTTACTTTGAATTGTTTATAACTTTGTTTCAGGTTGTGGCACGGGCATTGCATAAGGAGGGGGCAACCAACAACTTCTTATGAAAACAAACCAAGCCCGAAACCAAGTTAAGAAATCGACCTACGCCATGATTCTTCAGTCCGAAGAAAAAGAGCGCGGTCTCTTTGAAACCCTTATTTACAGCCTGCTCGTCCTGAGCGCCGTCGTCGGCATCTGGCAGTTCGCCCACCTCCGCATCCCCACGCCGTTCGCCAACACCGAACGCGCCGCCGCGACCCAGGTCGTCGTCCGCAGCTAATTTCTCGCGTGCCCGCTGGCCGGCTGGTCAGCGGCGCGCGAATTCAGCGCAGCGTCGTCGGCCGCCAATTCAACGCCCCGTCCGGGGCGATCTCCAAATAAGCGACGCTTGCGGGTGCTCCCCGATTCGGCCGCGTGACGCACCCCGGATTCAGAAATCGAATTCCGTCCAGGCACTCGTTCCTCGGAACATGAGTGTGACCGTGCAGGACGACATCCACCTTCCCCGGAGCACGCTCCGGCGGAATATGGACGAGATGGAACCGGAGCCGGTTTCGCTTTAGATCGAGAGTCAGGGGCCAGTCGCAATTGCTGTCGCAATTACCGCGCACAACAGTGACCGGTGGTCCGAACCCTTCGATCGTCTGGAGGACAGTCGGCGCGCAAACATCGCCAAGGTGCCAGATCTCATCCGCGCCGGCCGCGAGCGATGCCAGATTGGGCGGAATTTTGTCGTGGGTATCGGCAAGGACAAAGATCTTCAGGGTCGACGCCATCGTCTATTGTTCGCACATCCTCGCCCGGAGGGACGTGCTTGTGCACGTGGAACCGTTAAGTCAGAGGGCCTGTTTCCGCACGTCCAATCGTTAGGGCGAGCGACCCCTGCAAACTGGGACGTGCAGAAGCACGTCCCTCCGAGTAGACTCTGCGCTGTGTCATTCAAGGATTTCGGTCTTTCCAGTGAGGTAGTGCGCGGGACCCAGGCGATGGGTTTTACCGATCCCACGCCTATCCAGCTTCGGGCTTTCCCGATCGTGCTCAGCGGCAAGGACCTCATAGGGACTGCCCAGACCGGCACCGGCAAGACCGCGGCGTTCGCTCTTCCGATCCTGACGCTCCTGGCGAAACACGGGAACTTTCGCTGCCTCGTCCTCGAGCCAACCCGGGAGCTAGCAGCCCAGGTGGAAACGGCATTCCGGGATTACGGCCGTTTCACGGATTTGCGCGTCTCGGTTGTCCACGGCGGAGTCGGGTATGGGAAACAACGCGAGGAAGCGGCTGCCGGGGTGGATATTGTAGCGGCGACACCGGGCCGTCTTCTCGATCTGCTCGAACAAGGGTCCCTGAATTTTCGTCACGTCCAGATCCTGGTTCTGGATGAAGTCGATCGCATGCTCGACATGGGTTTTCTCCCGGATGTCCGCCGGATCGTTGAGCAAATTTCCACTGATCGCCAGACCCTGCTCTTCTCCGCAACCTTGCCGCCGGAGATCGAACGGCTCGCTGCCTGGGTCCTGCGCGACCCGGAAGTGGTCGAGATCGGCGCCCGCCGTTCGCCCGCTGAAACCGTCACCCACGCGGTTTATCCCGTCGCGGCGGAACAGAAATTCGATCTGCTGATGGCTCTGCTCGAGCGAACGAACTTCGACAGCGCGCTCATTTTCAGCCGGACCAAACACGGCGCCGACAAAATCGCGGTGAAGCTGAAGTCTGGAAAACATTCGGTCGCTGTCATGCACTCCAACCGGACCCAGCGCGAGCGGGTCGAGGCACTGGAGGGATTCAAAAGCGGCAAATACGAAATCATGGTGGCGACCGACATCGCCGCGCGCGGGATCGACATTGCTGGTGTCAGTCACGTCATCAATTACGACGTCCCGGAGCATCCGGAGGATTACGTCCACCGCATCGGGCGGACTGGGCGCGCCCAAAATGTCGGCGACGCTTTCACTCTTATGAACGGCGAAGAGCTCGCGTCCCTCCAGGCTATCGAGCGGTTCATGGGACAAAAGATTCCGCGATTGAAACTCGAAAACTTCCCGTATCTCTATACCGCCCTCTTTGAGCCCGAGTCAGCTGAGGGCGGCAAGCGTTCCATTGGCGGAGGTCGTACCCATCGCGGGTATTCCTTCGGCCGGCGGCGACGCTAGGCTTCGTCGACAGCGTCTGATACAGACGCCCTGCAATTCAACGGCAATGGCAGGCCGTCTCTCAGAGACGGCACCCTCAGGCCCAATCCGCTGTGGCCCTTTGCGTCCTTTGTGTGAGGTTTTATCAGGATGAAGAACCAAAAAACCGCGTTGGTCACCGGCGCGAACAAGGGAATTGGCTTTGAAGTCGTCCGCGAATTGGCGCGGCTCGGCCTCCGCGTTTTTCTTGGCGCCCGCAATCCGGAGACGGGTCGGAGCGCTGTCGAGAAACTGAGTGGGGCGGGTGAAGTCAGCTTCATCGAGATCGACGTCTCGGAGCCCGAGAGCATTCGTCGCGCGGCGGAGGAAGTCGCGGGCCAGACCGATCGCCTCGACGTGCTGATCAACAATGCCGGCATACTCCTCGACGAAGACGAGGGCGCGCTCACCATTACACCCGAGATTTTCGAATCAACATTGCGCACCAACACTCTCGGACCCTGGCTGGTGACGCAGGCATTTGTCCCGCTTCTCCAGAAAGGCCCAGAGGCGCGCGTCGTGAATGTTTCAAGCGGAGGCGGCCAGCTCGAGGATGGCGCCGACGGCTGGGCGCCGGCTTATTGCGTCTCGAAGACAGCGCTGAACGGCGTGACCGTCCAGCTCGCCGCCGCCCTACCGAAATTCGCGGTAAACTGCGTATGTCCGGGTTGGGTCCGCACTGATATGGGCGGCGAAAATGCGGATCGCTCCGTCGCGGAAGGCGCGGCCACTATTGTTTGGCTGGCGATCGATGCGCCGCACGACCTGACCGGCAACTTCGTCAAAGACCGGAAAGTCATTCCCTGGTAATTGGTTCCGGCCATGTCAGAAAAGGGTAATCAGGGCTCCGGCGATCCGTCTTCGCAGCCGAATGACGTTGAGAAAGCCGACATCGCGCTTGGAAAAAAGCTCGCGAAGCATCGGCATCATCCTGTGGCCGAGGCTGCCGGTAAAGCGGGCAAGTTTGGCGACCAGGGACCCCTCTACGCGCTCTCAGCCGGGGTGCTGGCCGTTGGCGTCGCTGCCCGCGACCGGCGGGTTACGGACACTGGACTTTCCATGCTGGGCGCGATTGGCGCAGCGGATGTTCTCAAACGAATTACGAAACGCCTCGTGCGCCGCACCCGCCCGCGTGTCCTGCTCGAGGACGGCCGATACGAAGCCGACGCGGGCGGTTCGGAGAGCAAACGGGAACAATCTTTTCCATCGGGTCATACCGCGTGCACGGTCGCCGCTGCGCGCGCGTTGTCCCGGCGCGTTCCTGAAGCGAGGGTCGCGGCTGGTGCCGCATCGGTTGCGATCGGACTGAGCCGGATCGCGAAGGGAGAACATTGGCCGCTCGACGTCGCTGCCGGTGTCGTTATTGGACTGGCCGCCGAAGCGTTCGCCGCCCTTTTCTTCGCTGCGCAGCGGCCTAATCCGCGGAAATAACGAACCGGTTCCCCTCGCTGTCCTTGAACATTGCGTATTTGCCCCAGGGCTGCTTCTGGGGCGGCCCGTCGAATTCGACGCCGCGGCCTTTCAGCTCTTCGTAAGTCTTGTCGATGTCGCCGCATGAGAAGGTGGCCGGCATCATCGAGCCGATCCGCTTTTCATCGCCTTCCATGGTGAAGAGGACGACGCGGGTCTCTGCTTTCGGCACTCGCAGCTCGATCCAGCGCTGTTTCTCTTCGAAGGGCTGATCGGTGATGATGGTGAACCCGAGTTTCTCCGTGTAAAAATCCAGCGCCCGGTTCTGGTCGGCGACAGGGATACTAACGAATTTAATTTGTTTGATCATTGGGAGCGCAGTTAACGGCCCGCAACCGGCATCGTCCAGTGACACTCCACGGTTCTGTGCACAAATCGGTGTCCGTTTATCGATATAGCGAAAACGTTGTCTTAGTTAATGGCTCCCATTCTGCGGGTTTTGGGCCGGCGCCTTTTTACGTTGTCGGAGAAACAGGTGGTCAGGCGCGAGCCCTCCCAGCCTGCTTGCTGGAGCTGGCTTCAGAATCCAGGCATTCCTTCAAGACCGCGAATGGAACCAACCACGAATTATAAGCGTATGGGCAAGTTGCGCGCTTCCCTACTCAGTCTGGTCATTCACCTGTGTCTGATCCCCTTTGTCCTAGCTAATGAGGAGGTGCGCAAAGTCCAGGAAGAACTCCGGAAACGCCACCTGTTTTCGGGTAATCCAAACGGTCAAGTCACCCCGGCCCTGTCGGCCGCCGTTGCGCGCTATCAGGGCATAAAAGGTTTTGCCAGGACCGGCATTATCGACGGCCAGCTTTGTGCGTCGCTCGGCCTCATCGAACCTGTGGCGCCTGCCGGGATCCCGCCTTTTGTCGTCGAGAACGGCGACGGCGTCCGCGGTGCGAACGGCGAGCAGCTTCCCATCTCGGTGTTCATGCAAACGAACGATGATCGGGCGGTCCAGTTTGAGCGCGCCATGATGCAGCGGGATCGTAACGCCCTCGCTCTTCCCGGCAGCAGCCTTGAGCCGGGGGCCGAGACTCAGTCACCAGCGAAGCGTCCTTCCGGGAACCGCGTTCGCCGGGCGGCCGCGCGCAAGGAAACCAATCCCTTCGCCATCGCCTTTCAGACGGTGGACCGTGCCATCAAGCTCTTGCGCGGGGACGCTGATCCGAAAAAGAAGCGAGCGGCGAAGCGTCTCTGATCAAAGAGCGCTTCTTCGGAATTCGAGCACCGATTGGGAGCTGTCCGTTTATTGATATAGCGGTCGTCTTTTCTTTTTTTACTTCAGACTTTCTGCTTTCTATTTTCTTCGCGATGCCTCGCTTCCACGAAACCATTCCGGTCGACGATTACGTGCTCGATGTTCTCATGCGCGACATCGTCGGCCACGACCGCCAGCCGGCTGCCTATCTGGTTTACCTGCACCTTTATGGCCGAGCGGCGCGGGCGAAGTGGAAGCCCGTAGACGCCAGTCTCCGGATGGTCGCCGAAGAGACAGGCCTGTCGAAAAGCGCGGTCCAAACGGCACTCGAGCTTTTGCGGCGGCGCGAGCTGATCAAAACGAGGAGCGATCACGCCACCTCCGTTCCCGAGCATCGCGTGCTGCGGCCCTGGCGCCGTGGTTAAACATTGCCCGAAACGAAGAACGGCCACGGGCACCCGGGCGCGCGAATTCACGTTAGCGAAGCGAGCATCGTTTCGCTCACACCTCTAAAAGCGAAGGAAAAATATGGGTTTGTTTAACACTTTGATGACGAAAATTTTTGGCCAGGCATCGGCGCCAGCGCCGGCCGCGGCGAAACCGGCGGAAGCGGGTGGCGCGCCCGGGGGCGCGACCGTTTCGGCACAAGCTACGGCAGCAGCTCCTGGGGCGGCGCCGGTTGCTTCCCAGCCGGTGGATGTCGCGGCCATTTTAAATGGGCTCGCTGCAAAGAACCCTGAGAAGCTCGATTGGAAGCGTTCGATTGTGGATCTGATGAAGCTTGTCGGCATGGACAGCAGCCTCGCTGCGCGCAAGGAGCTGGCCACCGACCTGCACTACACAGGCGACCAAAGCGATTCTGCCTCGATGAACATTTGGTTGCATAAAGAAGTGTTGAAGAAGCTGTCGGAAAACGGCGGGAAAGTTCCGGCCGACTTGTTAAACAGGTAGCGGTTACCCGGGAGCTGGCGCGTGCGCCATCTGTTCGACGGCGTATCGCCGCTCCGCTCATAGGGAGTGAAGCGACTCGTTTCAGGCATCGTCGCGCTCCTGGCGTTGGTTGCGCCGGCCGCGCCCGGCCGGGTCCAACGCGTTGAGATTGCCTCGCGCTCCGACGTTCTTAACGGGAAGCCATTTGGAGACGCGGGCTCCTATGAGAAGGTCGCGGGCAAGATTCATTTCGCGATTAAGCCTGCCGATCCTCATAACCGGTTGATCGTCGATCTCGATAAGGCGCCGCGAAACGCCGCCGGCGAAGTCGAGTTCGCGTCCGATTTTTGTGTGCTCCGTCCAAAGGACCCGGGCAGAAACAGCGGCACCGCCTTGATCGAAATCCCGAATCGCGGCGGAAAAGGGATGCTCCGCGTGATCCAGAACGCAAAGAGCTCGCTCGACCCGACGACCGATGAGGACTTTGGCGACGGCTTCCTGATGCTTCGCGGAACGACCCTGATCTGGCTCGGCTGGCAATGGGATGTGCGCGATGAAAAAGGGTTGATGCGGTTGTACGCGCCGGTGGCAATCGGCCCGGGTCCGGAAAAAGTTTCCGCCGCCGGCGACGGGTTAAACCAGCCGCAACCAATTACCGGGCTGGTGCGCGCGGACTTCGTCGTTACAGAAAAGGTCGAACAACATTCGCTTGGGCACCTGATCAGCGGGAGCATCGGCGGGACCGAGTATTACTGTTGGAAAACGGACGACCCGCGAAATGTGCTGACGGTGCGCGATGGGCCCATGGAAAAGCGGCGCATTATTCCGCGCGGTGAATGGGATTTCGTCGGATCGACCGCGGCGAAAGCCGAGCCGGGACCTCGAACAATTCGGCTCAACGGCAGATTCGAACCAGGAAAAATCTATGAGCTCGTGTATGTCGCCCGCGATCCGGCAATCGCGGGATTGGGCTTCGCCGCGGTGCGCGATTTCGCTTCCTACCTGAAAAACGCAGAGAACGAGGCGGCGCCGGCGAAGCGGGTTTTCGCGATGGGAATCTCGCAGAGCGGGAGGTTCCTGCGGCATTTTCTCTTTGAAGGATTCAATGCGGACGACGCCGGGAAAGCGGCGCTCGATGGAATGTTCATCCATGTCGCCGGCGCGGGGATGGGAAGCTTCAATCATCGATTTGCGCAGCCCTCGCGCGATGCGCAGCCGACGAATGCGCTTTTTTATCCGACCGATGTTTTCCCTTTCGCAGACACGCCCCAATCCGATCCGGTCACGCACCAAAGGAGCGGCCTCCTCGATCGCCCGCGGGCCGACAAGGTGTTGCCGAAGATTTTCTATACAAACACGTCGTACGAATACTGGTCGCGCGCCGCGTCACTCATCCACACTTCGCTCGACGGGAAGCGGGACCTGCCGCTGATGGAGAACGTCCGAGTCTATCTGCTTGCGGGGCTCCAGCATTTCACAGCGCCTTTTCCCCCGACTCCGCCGTCAGAGCCAAGTCTGGCCGCGCGGTATCTGCCGAATTCGAATCCGGTGGTTTATTTTTGGCGTTCGTTGTTCGTCGCAATGGACGATTGGGTGCGGGACGGTAAAGCGCCGCCCGAAAGTCGTTATCCGAAACTCGCCGACAAAACGTTGGTGGCGCGGGAAGCAGTGAAGTTTCCGGCGATTCCCGGTGTCGCTGTCCCGGAGCGGGTCCATCAGGCGCTGCGCCTGGATTTCGGACCGCAATGGAAAAATCGGATCATCACCAAACAACCGCCGGTAGTCGGAAAACCGTTTCCTGTTTTCATGCCGCAGACGGACGCGGACGGCAACGATCTCGGGGGGGTGCGCCTGCCTCAGCTGGAAGTTCCACTAGCGACTTATACCGGTTGGAACCTGCGCGACCCGAAGTCGGGCATGGAGACAGAACGCGTCAGCTTCCTCGGCTCCCTCTTTCCACTTCCCAAAACGAAAACCGATGCTGACGCCGCGCATGATCCGCGTAAACCGATTGTCGAACGCTATTCTTCCCGGGAGGATTACCTTCAAAAATTTTCCACCGCCGCGGCGAAGCTGGCCGAAGACCGGTTTCTCCTTGGCGAAGACATCGAAGCGCTGAAACAACGGGGGGCGGCGGAGTGGGACTTGGTTACGAAGTAGATTCGAGCAGGCAATGAACGAATGGCCGCGCCTCAAGATCGTTCTCCTCGACGCGCCATCGAATCTCGGGCTTCGCCCTCCGGAAGACGGCGCGGCGCCCGGTTGTTACAAACTTCCGTGGGCGGTGCGCGATCACGGTCTGCTGTCTGTACTCGCGGCCGAGGACGGTGGGGCCGTCGTTCCTCCGCGATATCGTGCGGCATGGAGCCCGGGCGACGGCGATCGCAACGGGGACGCGATCGCGGCTTACTCGCTCCGATTGGCCGATCGCGTCGGCGCGCTCATCGACCAGGGCACGCTGCCCATCGTCCTGGGAGGCGATTGCAGTATTCTCGTCGGCAATTCCCTGGCGTTGGCGCGGCGGGGCCGGCACGGCCTCATCTTTCTTGATGCTCACAGCGACTTCCGCCATCCAGGAAATGCCGAAGCGATAGGCGCTGCGGCAGGCGAGGACCTCGCCATTGTGACCGGTCGCGGCGATCCGCGTCTGATCGATCTGGAAGGACGCCGGCCTTACGTTCGCGAGGATGACGTGCATGTGATCGGGGTTCGGCCTAACGACGACTATATCGACGAGCTTGAAGAGACCGCCATTACGGTCACGCCAAGCGACGAAGTGAATGAAGGTAATGTTGTCGCGGTGGCGGAGGCTGCTGTGGAAACCGTCACCCGTTCCACGACAGGCTTCTGGGTCCACCTCGATCTTGATGTTGTGGATGCCAGCGAAATGCCGGCGGCGGATTGTCCCGAGCCAGAGGGGATCTCTTTCGCGAACCTAACGACTCTCCTGCGACACTTCCTCGCCTCTCCCCGGTGCGTCGGGATGGAAATGACGATCTACGACCCTGACCTCGATCCCGACGGCACCGTGGCGGGGGGCATTGTTCGCTGCCTCCGCGACGCGATTTTGTAGCGCCACGGCATCGAACGATGCGCCAATCAATATCGTTAGTAGCGCCAACCCGGACGGCGGGCGGCCAGCCCTCCAATCACTTATCACTGGTAACTTATCACTCTTCCCTGTCACGATCCGGACATGACCGCCACTGCCGAACCCGATGACGCCGCGCCGCTCACCGGCGAAGAACATCAACCTGCATTCCTCGGCCACCCGCGCGGCCTTTGGTATCTCGCGTTCACGGAAGCGTGGGAACGCTTCTCCTACTACGGGATGCAATCGTTGCTTGTCCTTTACATGGTCAAGTATCTCCTCCTCCCGGGCCGGATCGAGCACGTCGCCGCCTTCGACAGTTTTCGCAAACTTTACGGCGGCCTCGACGGCCAGGCGCTGGCTTCAGCCATCTTCGGCACTTATACCGCCAGCGTTTATCTCACTCCGATTCTCGGTGGCTTTCTCGCCGACCGCATTCTGGGCCGGCGCCGCACTGTCCTTCTCGGCGCGCTTACCATGGCGGCCGGACATTTCCTGATGGCCTTCGAGCCGGCATTTCTCTTCGCGCTGCTTTGTCTGGTTCTCGGCTGCGGGATGTTCAAGGGGAACATCGCCAGCCAGGTTGGCTCGCTCTATAAACCGGAAGACCTGCGGCGGGCCGACGCGTTCCAGATTTTCTACCTCGGCATCAATGCCGGCGTTATTGCGTCACCGCTCATTGTCGGCACGCTGGGCGAGCTCTGGGGCTGGCACTATGGGTTTGCCGCCGCCGGAGTTGGAATGCTCCTCGCGATCGCAATCTACTTGTCCGGCCAAAAATATCTGCGAGCGAGCGACAACGATCCGCGCCTTGCGGCCACTTCAACGCATCCCGCGGCTCCGAAGAGCAGGCTCACGCCACGCGATTGGCGCGCTGTCATCGCCCTCATTCTGCTCATCCCGGTTATGGCCGTCGCGATCGTCCCGAACAACCAGATCTTTAACGCCTACCTCGTCTGGGGCGATCAGCAGTTCGATCTTGTTTTCATGGGGAAGAAACTCCCAACCACCTGGCTCGTCACCCTTGACGCAATCGTTAGCGTTAGCTTCCTCGCCATCGTTGCCATCTTCTATCGCTGGTATGGGAAACGCCGGCGCGAGCCCGATGAAATAACGAAGATCATTATCGGCTCCGCTTTCTCGATCTGCGGTGCCCTTTGCCTTTTCACCGCTGCGGCCACTCAAGGCCCGGGTCAAAAGATCGGTCTCTTCTGGCCGGTCGCCTTCCATTTTCTGAACAGCATCGCGTTCGCGCACATGCTGCCGGTCAGCCTCGCCCTGTTCGCCAAATACGCGCCGAAAGCGATCAACGCCACCATCATCGGTCTCTATTATCTCGCCTTCTTTTCCGCCAACACCATGGTCGGCTGGATCGGCGGCTACCTCGAGAAATGGCCCACCACCAACTTCTGGCTGCTCCACGCCGCCTTTGCTGCCGGCTCGGGCGTTTGTTTTGTTATCTTCAAGTTCGTCGCCGGTCACCACCTCGAATCCGAGACGCAGCCTGCAAGCTGAGTATCGCGGACACGTTTCCGGGGTTGAACGGCTGCTGCCGGCTCGACGGGGTTGTCGCGAGCTTAGGCGGCAGCATCCGGCAAATTATCCCCGGACTTTATTGCAGATGATAAACTTCGATTAGGCCAACGCCGGTTTGTCCGTTCTTCCCGCGAACAATTGCGGTGTAATTTCCCGGCGACAGTGTTTCGATCACGGCAGATTCGGCGTCGCGCGACAGAGCGAAGCCGGACGCAAGAATCTCGGATTCTTTCTCGACGCGCCAGTGGTCGTTCGAGGCCAGCACAGTCCCGTTGGCGCCGTACAACTCGAGCGTCGGGTCGGGAAGGGCGCCGGGCACTCCGAGATCGCTAAGCGAGGGACCGATTGCGCGTACGATCACCTTCGCACGTTGGCCGACGTCACCCGCGACGATCAAGCCGCCGATCATGACGTCATCACCGGAACCGACGAATCCTCGGGTGCTGATGTTTCCGAGGCTGGATGTCGTGGCAGCCCCCAGATCGTAAACTTCGATCAGCGCCGTGCCACTGCTCTGCCCTGGGCCGCGGAGAATGGCGGTGTAAGCGCCGGGCTCCAGCGTCCGGACGATCGCCGATTCCAAGTCGCTGGACGGGGCGATGGTGGTCGCTGCTATTTCCGCTCCCTGAGTTTCTTTCCAATCATCGTTCTGTGCGATTAGCGTGTCGCCGCGATGGAGCTCGAGCGCCGGGTTTGCCAGCGCGCCGACGACGCCGCGGAGGGACGGGCCGAGGCCGCGGATGATTACCTTCTTTGGCTCGGTGCCCGTGATGATAAACCCGCCGATCAGCGCGTTATCTCCGGGGAAAACGCGTAACCGGGTGGAGATGTTCGCCAGCTTCGCCGGTTCTACGTCATCCACCGGTTCAAGCCGAAACGCGTGCGTGACGGGGGGTATATCACCCGGACCATCAGGATCGAACGTTCCCCACCCGACGATCTGCCCGCCGTCGTTAATGGATTGGGCGTAACGAAGTATCCACGGCGCGCCGGTCGCATCGGTGAGCGTATTCAAGTCCTGCATTCCATCCGTTTCGGTCCACAAAAAAGCGTGATCGCTATCCGCCGAGTTGCTGTTCCCCACAACCTCGTTCGCGGCATTGACCCCAAAGGCGGAGCTCAGGTCGTTACCGCCGGCCAAATCGCCGAGATCAATGATCGAGAGGGCGCTGCCTGAGGCATTGGGCTTCCAGAGAACCGCATGTTGTTGACCGGTGGCGGTGAAACTGTTGCCGGCGACGGCTCCGGTTAAGTTGATGGCTGTGGCCTGACTGGTCCCAGTTCCGCCCGGGAGGCCGCCCAGGTCGATTATCGATCCGGCCGGACCGTTGGCTTGGGAGGGCGTCCACCGAAACGCGTGTTCGGCACCGACGAAGGAGATACCGGCGACCTGTCCCGAGTCATTAATATCGATGGCGAGACTCCCCGTCGCCTCCGGCAGCCCGCCCAAATCGATCGCTGTCCCTGTAGTTCCATTAGTAACGTTCGGCGTCCACAGCCAGGCGTGCCCGCGGCTGTACCCGACCACCTGACCAGCTCCGTTGATGCTGGTTGCGCTGGCGCTGTTGCGTTCGCCCGGCAACCCCGGCAGCTCGGTCATCGATCCTTCAGCGCTGTTGGCAGCGGCCGGCTGCCACAGGAATGCGCGGCTCTTGTCGCCGTCGCTGCTGGACCCCACGATCTGGCCCGACGCATTGATGCCATTCGCCCGCGTGGACGGAAGCTGGGGCAACGCGCCGAGGTCAACCAGCACAGCATTTCCTTCCGGGGCGATCGATGACAAAAAGGCGCGGAAACGGGTGCTGTTTCGGCCAACCCCGACCACCTGGCTTGATGCGTTGATATCAAGAGCCTGGCTGTAATCTTCGCCGCCCGCGAAATCGCCGAGATCAGTAACGGAATAACGGCGGGCTCCATCCATCCGGGGAGTCACCGCCAGACAGACAAACGAAAAGCAAAAGGCGATTTTTGTGAGACGTGAGCGCATCGAAGTGCGGGAGAGTAGCGGCAGCAAATTCGCGGCGCGATTTCCCAAACGTAACGGGGCTGTTACCTGCATCGGCTCTGGCTCGAGCCCGCTGAGGCTCGACAGGGCGCCGTTGACCCAATTAGAAGACGGGCATGCGGAAAGTTTTGCTCATGATCCTGGGGTGCGCGCTCGCGGCGGTTGCCTCGGCGCAAGACGAAGATGAGAAGGCGAATTTGTCGCCCGACAAGAAATGGGCGTATCGGCTGGTCGACGGATCCCCGGCGATCGTTCGCGCCGAAACCGACCACGTGGTCCTTAACCTCGCAGATGAGGGCAATTCGCTGCAGGCGGAGACGGCCAAACGCTCGAGAAGCTGAACCGCGATTAGTAACGCTGGCGTCGTTTGGAAGCGGACGAGCCTTGGCATTAGAGCGCTGTGCCGGTTGAACTCGCTGCCTGGAGGGTGAAGCTCCCTCTCCCGTGTCGACCGCTATTCCCTTAACCGAAAGGCTCCTGATCAACGCCGGCGGCTGGCCCGCGATGAAAGCCGCCCGCGATATCGTAAAAGCCGATCGCGTCACAGAGCCTCGTTACGAACCGCCGTTGTTGACCGGCTTCGTGCGCGAAGGGGTGAAGAATTTCCGGTCCGGCCTCCGGATCAAGAGCGCGGCCGACGTCGAGAACCTGTGCACGTGCTGGGAATCGCGTTCGAGCGGTAAGATCTGCGGCCATTCCGTCGCCGTCGGGCTAGCGCTTCTCCGGCCGGTTCCCGCCATCGTTCCTGAAGCCCCCGCGGCCGAGGAACCTGTGCCCGCTCCGACGTTCGTTCCGGTCGGGACGGAAGGCGCCAGGCCCGCGAAGCTGCATCTGATTCTCCCGCCGAATTTCACTTCCGCCTGGGCGAAGGGGCAGGTCATGCTGGTCGCGGAGGCGGAGGTGGGCGGAAACCGTACTCTGGTTTCCGCCTTGCCGAAGAAGGGGGCGTTCGCGTGCGACGAATCGGATCTCGCGCTGATCGAGAGCTTGCGGAATTTCACAGCGATCTTCGCCAGCGGCATGGCATCCGCCTCACGTGATGCGTTCTTGCGGCTCCTTCCCGCTCTCCAGGATCATCCGCGCGTGACGTTCGGGAAAACGGCGCGGGTAGCCGTTACAACGGCTGTCGTTAGGCCCGAGATCGAAGTGAAGCAGCGCGCAAATGGCGGCGTCACAGTGAAGGCGAAGACGATGCCGAACACGATGATGCTTTGGAACGCGACCGACGCGTGGTTATTACGGAACAACGAATTCGTCCGGTGCGGTGAAAGCTTGCCCGCCGGCGCCACGCATCTCCTCGGGTCGCCTCTCGAACTCTCAGGCGACCGCGCGATGCAATTTCTCGCGTTCGATTTACCGCGGCTGCGCGATGCGTTCGACATCAGCGCGGGAGAAGGCCTCCGGCTGCCTGAGGTGACTTTCGCCACGCCCGCGTTCGCGCTGCGCCTGGCGGGCACGCTGAATAGCATTACTGCGGAGTTGCTCTGCACCTACGGCGAGCGTCCTGCGTTCAAAGCCCTGGCCAACGAAGCGGACCAGTTCGCTTTCCGTGATCCGCAGAATCCCGATCGGATTCTGCTTCGCAACATTCCGGCCGAACGAGCCGCTGTCGCGCGCCTCGAGCGAGTTGGGTTCGCGCGGACCGATGCCGGCGGGTTCGTCCTCCATGGCCAACTGGAGGTCGTCCGCTTTTTCGCGAGCGATCACCCGAAATTTCAACGGGACTGGAATGTCACCCTGACCGCGCAGGTCGAGAAATGGACGAGTGAGATCGAGCGGGTCACGCCCAAACTCGAGATCGCCGGGTCAGGCGTGGACTGGTTCGAAGTTCGCTATTCACTCGTCACCCCCGGCGGCCAGGAATTTTCCAACGCCGAAATCCAGCAGCTCCTCCGGTCGGGCCGAAACCAGACACGGCTACGGAATGGGCGACTCGCCGTTATCGACACCGCCGGGCTCGAAGATTTCGAGCAAGTCATCCGCGATTGCGATCCGGCCCAGACCCAGCCGGGCCTTTACCGGATCAATCGCGCCCACGCGCCATACGTTGAAGAAACCGCTCGAGAGCTGGGCTCGGCCATCGCCGATCGGCGAGAGACGTTGAGGAAGTTCATCACCGGAGCAACGGCCCCGGTGGGCGACGTCAGGAACAAACTCGGCCCGCTGGCAACGACGTTGCGCGAATATCAGGTCACCGGGTTCGAGTGGCTCACCCGGCTGGCGGCGAACAATCTTGGCGGCATCCTCGCGGATGAGATGGGGCTCGGCAAAACCGTGCAAACCCTTGCCTTTCTCCGGGCCCACCGGGGCAACGGTCCGGCCCTGATCGTTTGCCCGACCTCGCTGCTCACCAATTGGGAGAACGAAGCCCAAAAGTTTACGCCGGAGTTGAAGACGCTCGTGCTCGAAGGAGCGAACCGCGCGGCGCTTTTCAGTTCGATCGATGCCGCTGATATCGTCATCACCAGTTACGCGCTGCTGCGACGCGATATCGATGACCTCCGAAAGTCCCAGTTCTCCACCGCCGTCCTCGATGAAGCGCAGCACATCAAGAATCCCGAGACCCAGAATGCACAGTCGGCTTTCGCGCTCCGCGCAACGCATCGTTTTGTCCTGACCGGCACGCCGATGGAAAATTCGGTGCGCGATTTGTGGTCGATCATGAATTTCGCGCTGCCCGGTTACCTCGGGCCGCATAAGGATTTCCGCGAGCGCTACGAGCTGCCGCTCGCGCGCGGCGCCGCACCCGACGTGCAGCGCCGCTTGTCCCGCCGTCTGCAGCCGTTCCTCCTCCGCCGCCGGAAACGCGACGTCGCCAAAGATCTGCCCGAGAAGATCGAGCAAGTTGTCCCATGCAGTCTGACGGCCAGCCAGCGCAGCGCCTACGACGCGCTTCTCCGCGAAATCCAGAGCGGGCTCGGCGGTTCCAGCGCAAAGGCTAACGCCGGCGCGCAACGGATGAAGATGCTGACCGGATTGCTCCGGTTACGCCAGGTCTGCTGCGATCTCCGCCTGGTTGGCCTCGAAAAAGAAGATCCCTCCGCCAAGCTCGAGTTGCTCGACGAGCTTCTCGGCGAAGCGATCGACGGCGACCACCGCGTCCTCGTTTTCAGCCAGTTCGTTTCGATGCTCCATCTGGTCCGTGATCGGCTCGCAGAGCGCAAACTCGCCTATTGTTACCTCGACGGCTCGACCAAACAGCGCCAGGAAGAGGTGAATCGCTTCCAGAATGACCCGGCGATTCCGGTCTTCCTGATTAGTCTGAAAGCCGGCGGCGTGGGGCTGAATCTTTCCGCCGCCGACACCGTGATCCATTTCGACCCGTGGTGGAACCCCGCCGTCGAAGCCCAGGCCACCGACCGCGCCTACCGCATCGGCCAAACCCGCAAGGTCCAGGTCCACAAATACATCTGCGTCGGCACCATGGAAGAACGCGTCGACAAGCTGCTGACGGACAAAATCGCCCTAGCCGACCAAATCGTCCGCGCCGGCGACGAATGGCTCACCAGCCTATCCACCACCGAACTCAAGGAATACCTCTCCCTCTCCTCCGAAGCCGTCGGAGAGTTCT
>DATLNB010000089.1:0-7071 GCA_035536995.1 Chthoniobacterales bacterium
AATGACGAATGACGAACGGCTAATGACGAATGACCAATGACGAATGAGGAAAGAATGACGAAGCACGAAATCCGAACCGGGAGCCGGCGCCCTTAGTCATTTGTCATTCGGACTTCATTCGTCATTGGACATTCGTCATTAGTCATTTGATCCCGCCATGCCTACAGCCGCGGCGAGATCACCAGCCACGCCCAGCCCGCCAGAAAACACAGGCCCCCGAGCGGCGTGATCGCACCGAGCCACCTGACATTGGTCAGCGCCATCGTGTAAAGGCTTCCGCTAAACAGAACGATGCCGGCCGTTAACAGAAAAAACGCGGCCCGATGACTCGCACCATGAAGGGCGAGCGCGACCAATGCCACGCCGTGAAGAAGGTGATAAAGCACCGCCGTGTTCCACGCCTCCAGCAGCCCCTTCGCCTTGAGCGAATCTTTCAAGGCATGGGCGCCGAATGCACCCAGCGCGACCGCCAGAAAACAGAACGTGGCCGCGATCCGCAATAACGCGATCCGGCTCATTTTCCGCCGAAAAATTTACGGAACGATTGGAAGAGCCGGTTCGGAATTGTCGCGGCCTTTTGTTCGAGGTCCTGAAGTTTCTGCGCGAACTGGGTCTGGGTGCCACCGTGAATTTCGCAAGCCACGTTCGGGACCTTATCGACGGGAAGTGTGATGTCGTAGGCAGTGCCGGCGGCGTTGCAACCGGTGGTGGCAAGGTGGTTCGAGATGGAACAAACCGCTGCCTGGGCGAGCGGCATTGGGGCCTGGAACGGCTGCGCCGGGTAACGCTGTGCCGCCTTGGTCATCACCTGGGTCCAGATCGGCAACGCCAGGGCAGAACCATACCCGCGGGAAATGATTGTCTGCGGCTGATCGAACCCAACCCAGACGCCGCAGGTGATTGCGTTCGTGTAGCCGACAAACCACGCGTCCTTGTAGTCGTTGGTAGTCCCGGTTTTCCCGGCCGCCGGGAGCTTAAAGCCTAACGACTTCGCGCTGGCTGCGGTTCCGCTGACCATGACTTGTTCCATGAGCTGCGAGGTCATCCAGGTCGCGCCCGGGTCAAGTGCCGGGACCGTGACGTGAGCCGCGCGATAAATCGGATTGTGGTCCGCGTCGTCGATCCGCTCGATGATGTAAGCCTGCTTTCGAACGCCGCTGTTCGGGAAAACGCTGTAAGCCGCGGTCAGGTCCTTCAGGTTAGTCTCGAAAGACCCGATATAAATAGCGGGGCCGTGGGGGATATTTTCACCGAGGCCTAGGGTGGTAGCGGTTTTCTGGACGTCGTCGAGCCCGGCGATCTGGCCGATGCGCACACTCATGGTGTTACGCGAATGGATGAGGCCGTACGAAACCGGCTGAATTCCATTGAAGGTCCCGTCGGAATTTCCCGGCGCCCAGGTCCCCGCGCCCTCGATCTCGCCCGGCTCGATGGGGCCATCGTTCACCGCGGCCCCTGGCAGCAACCCATGCATGAAGGCAACGGTATAAACGAAAGGCTTGAAGGAGGACCCGATCTGGCGATTCGCCGGCGACAAGGCACGGTTGAACTTGCTCTGCCCGTAATCGCGGCCGCCGACCAGCGCCCGAATTCCGCCGCTCGAATTATCGATCGCGACGAGGGCGCCCTGGAGATAGGGCATTGATGAATCCTCGCCATCCTCTGGCGGGCGGTAGTTGGCTTTCACCGGGTGCTTGAAACCCGATTGGCGCTCGATCTTGGCCAATTGGGCTTCCATGGCCTGGGTCGCTACGTTCTGCACCACCGGGTCGAGCGTCGTGTAGATAAAGAGGCCACCGTTGTCGATTTGGTCGGGAGTCAGAAGGAGGTTCAAATCGCGCTGGACCGCGTCCATCGCGTAGTTCTCCTGGATTAACGGCATGCGCTTGGGATGCGACGTCACCTTGAGCGCTTTCGCTTCTTCGGCCTGGCCGCGGCTGATCTTTTTCAGGTCAACCAGCCGGTCCAGAACCGTGTCGCGCTGGGCCGCGGCGCCCTCTGGATTTCTCAGGGGCGAGAATCGGTTCGGGCTGCGGATCAAACCAGCAAGGGTCGCGGACTCCGACAGGTTTAACTTGGACGCGTCTTTCCCGAAGTAAGCCAGCGAAGCGGTCTGGACGCCGTAGCAACCGGACCCGAAATAGATCCGGTTCACATAAAGCTCGAGGATCTGCTGCTTGGTGAAATCGCGCTCGATCCGGAGGGCGACCATCGCTTCCAAGATCTTTCGGCTCAGGGTTCGTCCGCCCAGTGGGAGACTGTTGCGGGCCAGCTGCTGGGTAATGCTGCTCGCCCCCTCTTTCGCAGAGGCGCTCATAATGTCGCGGACGAGCGCGCGGGCGATGCCGCGCCAGTCGATCCCGCCGTGCTCGAAGAAACGAGTATCCTCCCGCGCGAGAAGCGCGTCTACAAAGTGCGGCGAAACTTCATTCAGCGCGACCCGGACGCGGTTGGCCCCGGCCAACCGGCTATAGATTTTCCCATCGACGTCGAAGACCGTGTTCCGTTCGGGCATTTCCCCGACGTTCTTCAGGTCGAAGGTCTGGGCCCAGATCGCGTAGAAAAACAGGATTCCAAAGACCGCGACGACCGGCAGCCCGAGGAGCGCGAGCTTCCACGGGATACGAGTCTTGCCCCCGGCTTTTTTCCGGGGCGCGACGCGGGCGAGCAGCTTCATGGGTTGGATCGTTAAAGCGTTAAGGAGTTAAAGGGTTGCAGCATTAGATAGCCACACCCCTTCAACTGTTCAACGCTTCAACGGTTCAACGCCGGCTACAGCCGCATCTGCACCGCGGTGTCGTGCTGCTCGTTGGCGCAAGGCGCGTTGGTCGGCACCCCGGCATCCCTGGCATTGGCCTGGACGAGATTATTTTCGACCAGGTATTGCTCGACTTCATCGCCGCTCACATCGGCCAGCATCTTATCGTTGATCTCGACGCACGGAGAGAGCGGCTGGCCGGTCTTGGTCTCCATCTCCCAGCGGAAGGCCGGGTTCTGGATGATGTCTTTTTCGGTGAAGGGAAGATTGTATTTGGCGAGCACGGCGCGCACGCCGCTGCTCCAGCCGCAGCTGGTCTTGAGGTAAGCGGTAATCTTGGGCGTATCCATTCCGGGAACCTAGCATGCGTCGGGCGGTTTGCATTCGCTCTTCGTGGCGCTAAGGAAACGGATGAGCTTTACCCTGCAGATCGGCCAGGCCGCGCCCGATTTTCGATTGCCGGCTACCGATGGAAAAACCTACGCCCTCGCGGATTTCGCGGCCGATCCGGTGCTGGTCATCTTTTTTACCTGCAACCATTGTCCCTACGTGACCGGCTCGGATGAATCGACCCGGCGGACGGTGCAAACATTTGCCGATCGAGGAGTGCGGTTTGTCGGAATCAATTCGAACAGCCCGAACACATATGCGGAGGACGATTTCCCTCACATGGTTACGCGGATGGAGCAGGAGAAGTTTCCGTGGCTCTATCTGCACGACGCGACCCAGGAAATCGCGCGCGCCTACGGGGCTTTGCGGACCCCGCATTTTTATGTCTTCGACCGCGACCGGAAACTGATCTACACCGGCCGGGCCGTGGATAATCCGCGCCAGGCGGAGCGCTCCTCAACCCACGACCTCGACCGTGCTCTGGAGGAACATCTCGCCGGAAAGGCAATCGGCGTTCCGGTCACTAATCCGATCGGGTGCAATGTGAAATGGGAAGGCCGGGACGCCCATTGGATGCCCGCCGACGCCTGCGATTTGGTTTAATGGCCTACTTTCCTACTCCTGATCATGATCGTGCTCATGATCTTTGGTGAAACCTGAACACGATCAGGATCAGGATCAGGATTAAGAGCAGGAGGGGAAGGAGTGCCGGAGTTCCGAGCCCAACACCCTGCTTCGGAACTCCGGCGGCTGAACAAACGGGTCAGATTTTGTTGCGCATCGGGCGCACGCACTGAGTCAGTTTTCGCAGACCCAGCTGGAGCCGTGTCTTCACCGTGCCCAATGGCGTATTGGTCGTGGCTGCGATCTCGCGCTGGCTTAAACCCTGGAAATACGCCAGCTCGACGGCTTCCCGCTGGACGCGCGGCAGCGTCTGCATCTGTTGCCCGAGAAAGCGCCGCAGATCGCTCTGCGCGACTTCGGAAGCCGTGCCCGCAGTTCGGACCGTTTGGGTCGTCGGCTTCACCTCGTCCTCAAAGCGCTGTTTCGCCCTGCGATAACTATCCCGACGGCGGACGCGATCGATTGCGCGCCGGCGCGCGATCGTGATCACCCAACCGAGGGGCTTACCCGCTTTGGGAGAATAGTGATGCGCTTCGCGCCAGATTTGGAGAAATGATTCCTGGAGAACGTCGTCGGCCTCGGACTCCTCATGGACTACGCTCCCGATGAGGGCGCGGAGGGAACGGCCGTAGCGCGAGTAAAGTTCCTTGAGGGCGGTCTGCCGGCGTTGAGTGATCTCTTCCATGAGCATTTCATCGCAGGTGAAAGAAGCCGAGCCGTCCAGTTGAGGTAGTATTTCGGGAAAGATTGCCATGTTACCGATACTTCGAACGTGACGGCGCCGTAGGCTATCGGCACCCGGGCGTAACGGTCGGTAAGGGAAAACCCGACACAGGTTGCCCGGGGAGATAGGGGAGAACGAAGGTGGTGTAGGGTTTTCACTTATGGCGGAGTCCGCCTCCGCGCCGATTCCCAAACTCCGCTTCTTTCGGATTTAATCGCCGCTGTTGTCATGGCCCTCCTGCCCGAAGAAAAACTAGCCATCCTCCAGACCACGGACACGCGGCGGCGATGGTACTCACTCGACGATCAGCGCGTCTGCGTTCTGTGCGATCGCGCGATCACAGGTCGTCAAATTGAAATCCGGAAGGAGCCGGGCGGGAAAGTTTCCGTTCATTGTCCGACACCCGATTGCTGCTCCGAGCCAAGCGATTGGTTTTACCAGGGCAATGCCTGCGCTCCATCGGGCCGCACCCGTTTGCGCACCGGCGAAGCGAGCCTCTGGAACGAATAGCGCGCGTTCGCGTGCCGAAGTTCACACAGCCAGCGCGCGCTGTGGTTTCGATGCTAGGTGTAAACCGACGACAAAATGGCAACCAAAACGAAAAGCAAAACAAAAAGCAAAACGAGCAAGCGCACCGTCATTGAACCGAAAAAGGGCGACCGCAGGTACGTCCGTCGCAACAAGAAAGGCGAGTTCAAGAAGGAAGTGAAGGTTGGGAAGTCGCTGGCCGCGGACCGGAAACGCTCGGCCAAGACGAAGGTCAAAAAAGGCCAGGGCGACCGCGGCGACGTGCAGCGATAATTCTCCCCGGCAGCCTGCGACAGGCTACGTTTGTGAAAGGACTTCGTTTCTTTTACCGCCTTGGCCTTATCGTCGCGTTGGCCGAATCCGTGGGATGCGCCAATTCGCGCGACACTGTGCGGAAGCGCCCGTCGCCCGGGTCCAAGCCGCTGCCGAATATTGAACGCCAATACATTTGGGGTTCAAAGCCACCGGGGGTGGACGACGCGCCTCACCACGTCGATTAGGTTCGTGGCGTCATTCCCGGGGGTGGAGCCAATCCATCGGTCCGGCGGTGCAGTCAGGCGTCGGACAGGATAACCGCAGTAATCCCAAACCGCCCAGGGTCCGATCCAGCCGGATTTGCGTCCCGCTGATAAGCTTGCCGCACCCCAGGCAAAGTCGCCGGTCGCGCGTACTGCGCCAGATCCGGAACCCGTCGAGCCGTTGCAACAACTTGAGTTTTTCGTCGGGATCGACGGTTTGCTGATTCACGCCGCGTAAATTCGCAATGACGGACGTGAGCGCCAATCGGGGTTCATCCCGATTCGCCGCTCCGTTATTCCCCGAGTTTTGCGCGGGTTGCTCGCTCAGTGCTTCTCTTTGTCAACCGCCGGCACTTCGATGTTGTCATCGCTAAGCTTGCCTTCGAACGCCTTGATAAATGCGTTCTTGAAGACATTCATTACGGTACTCATCACTTCCGGGGCCGGATCGTCGAAACTGCCGGAAAGCGGAACCCGGGTCCCGAAACGGTCTTTCGGATGATTGCGAATGATCCGGGTCAGGCCGCCGACAATTCCCTGCCAGATAAAGTCGAGCGGATTCTCGCTATCGTGGGCGGGATCGAAGATCGACATCTTATCGAAGACGGGTTCGACGTAACCGGTAAATGCGCCGTTCTTTGCATTTAGCTCAGTGGCCACTTTTAAGGTGCCGCCTTCGAAAGTGAATTTGCCGTAGGCTTTTGCGAAGTCGTTCAACTTCGTCAGCGGCACTTCCGACATTTCGAGCTTCGTGTCGAAGGTCGGCTTGCGCGCGTAGGGATCGAGCTTTACCTCGCACCGAATCTCGCCGCTCCTTAGAGGGCGGCCCTGCATATCGATCTCCGCGATGAGGCTCTTCGACAGTTTCTTGCTGTTGGTAAAATTGGTTCCCACCATTTGGACGCGGTCGAATACCACATCGACGTCGGGACTCGCGCTGAAATCGCGGTAATGGATCTCGCCATCGTGGACGGCGAACCGATTGATCTTCACCGGGAACAGTTCCCTGATCTTTTCCGTCCACGGTTTATCGACCCCGAATTGGCTAGACGCTTTGCTGGCGCCGTTAACGAAGTTCATCTTTGGCCGGTAAAATTCGATCTCGCCGACGACCGCGCCGTGCCAGAGCGCTCCCCATTCCACCGAGAGATCAACCGCCGGTGCGGAGAAGAATGGGACCGGGACTTTGCCGGTTGTTTTTTCGATTTTGACCTGGTGGATCGTGTAAGCGCCGCGCCACAAGTGAAGGTCCACGGCCGCGACATGACCGCGGTAGTCCTCCATTTCATTGAGCTTGCGATTGACGTAATCGCGGACCCAGATCGAGAGCATTAGCCGCACGACCACGATCGCCACCAGAACGACCACGACGGGCCAAAACCATTTTCGTTTCCAAATTTGTTTCATGACAGGAAGCGCCACCGAGAAGGTGGCGCTAGTATGGATCGCACGTGGAGGGTGAAACGGGCGTGGGGATTTCCTAACGGCCAGTGACACGCGGTGATCCCGAGGCAGGCGAAGCGCGCCGA
>DATLNB010000090.1:0-28641 GCA_035536995.1 Chthoniobacterales bacterium
AACGATAACTGGACCGACGATCCAGCATCGGCCGCGCAGCTGACGATCAATGGTCTGGAGCTAAAGGATCCGAAAGAAGCGGGGATTTTCACTACCTTGCCGCCGGGTCAATTTACCGTGATCCTGGCCGGAAAGAACGGCGGTATCGGGATCGGCCTCGTCGAAATCTACAACTTGAAGTGATCGAGAGGGATCGTGTTCCTGTAGCGGCGGGTGTCCCACCCCCCCAAACCTGAGAGCACCGCGGGTGAGACACCCGCCGCTACACCTCAATGCGGCGCGTCCGAGCCGAGGTGCGGTTCGGGGAGATAGAAAAACAGGATCCCGAGGATCAGGTAAACCGAAAGGAGCTGGACGCCTTCGATCCAGTTCGTTTCGCCGTCCCCGCTTATCTGGAAGATGATGTAAATTGAGGCGACGACAGCGAAAATCTCGGGGAGCGTGAACTCCAGGTCCATCGGCCGGCCGAAAAGGTAGGAGAGAAAAACCAGGAGCGGCGCAACGAACAGCGCGATCTGCAGGCTCGACCCGATCGCGATGCCCACGCTGAGATCCATCTTATTTTTCATCGCCATGACGATCGCGGTCGAGTGCTCGGCCGCATTCCCGACGATTGCCACGACAATCACACCGACGAAAACTTCCGTGACGCCAAAGGACGTTCGAACGCTTTCGATTGTTCCGACAAGAAACTCGGAGAGCACAGAAACCACTCCGGTCGCGACGACCAGGACGATCGTGGCGGTTGTTTGGCTCCAGGGCACGACATGTTCGTCCAGCTCGTCTTCGCCGCCGATGAAGAAGTGCTTATGAGTACCAAGGGTGAACCAGAGCATGCAGAGATAGGTGAGGAAGAGAACGATGGCGATGCCTAACGACAGCTGCCGCTCGACTGCCGGGCTCCAGCCTTCCGGGCTTGCGGTCGCGGCCATGTGAAAAACAGTCGGGATAATCAGGGCGATTGCAGCGAGGGAGAGTGAGATCACCGAAGTCCGGGCACCGGTCTTGTTAAAGCGCTGTTCTTTGTGCTTCGCGCCGCCCAGTAGAATCGAGAGCCCAAGCACGAGGAGAATATTGCCGATGATCGAACCGGTGATCGAAGCCTTGACCACATTGGTCAGGCCTTTGGAAAGCGCTATCCCCGCGATAATGAGCTCCGCGGCATTCCCAAAAGTTGCGTTGAGCAAACCGCCCCAGCCCTCGCCCATCCTCGAAGCCAGCGCCTCGGTCGCCCGCCCGATCCAGCCGGCGACTGGAACAATTGCGATGGCCGAGCAAATAAAGAGCGCCGTCGGATTCGAGATCGCCGGCCAGAAGCGGAGCGCGATCGCGACGGGAACCAGAGCAAGCAGCCAGTTCAGTGATGGTTTCAAGTTCACGATATCCTGTGCGGAGAGGAACTGTCTCGCGCGTTTCGCCGCGAAAGGCAACAAATTGGGTGCATGGATTAAAGCGAACCAGCCCGGAGCCAACAACCGCCTGCTGCCAGCAAAAAGCTCTCGACACGTTCCTGTTACACCGGTAAAAACGACCGCGGGCCGGCCCCCAACGTGCCTGAATCCACGACCTCTTTGAAAACCAGACCTTGGGGCACCCCCCACTCGATCTCTTTGCTGTTGCCTGCGCTTGCACTCTCCGGGCTGCTCCCCTTGCCTTCGTTCGGCATTGCGGCGCCCGCAGTGAGTGCCACCAAGGACGATGGCGTCCCCGCGGGAACGAAGAAGAATCCTGGTGAGCAGATCACCTATACGATCAGCATTGGGAACAGCAATGCGGTTGGGACCACCGACGCGCTGAACGTGCAGCTTTTGGACAACACGCCCGATCACACAATGGATGTGGCCGGCACGCTGACCGCGACCCCGGTTGCGATTGACGATACCTACACGCCACAGGTGCTCGCGAACACCAGCGTTAATACAAACAACAGCTCTGAGTTCAGCGCCATAACCAACGATTACCTTGGGTATTCCGGTGGCAACCCGGTGACGATCTCGGGCATAACGGTGGCGGTGGGGACCGGGCCGGCGCATGGAACGGTCAACCTGGTGACGAGCGGCGCCGACGCCGGCAAATTCACTTACACGCCCACGCCGGGCTATACTGGGAGCGACAGCTTCACTTACACGATCAGCAACGGTGTTGCAGGCGGGAACGCAGCGAGCGTAACCGGCACAGTAAACCTGACGGTGGTCGGGCCGGTCATTTGGTATGTAAACCCGAATAACGGTTCCAATGGGGACGGTTCGTTAGCCAATCCCTTCAATAATCTCGCTTCGGCGATCACTGCCATCGGCGCCAACACTGGCCACCGCATCTTCATTTACAGCGGCGGCCCGGCGCAGAGCGGCAATTTCATCCTAAAAGACAACGGCTGGCTCGTCGGCCAAGGGGCTGCAGGACCCAACTTCGATACGCTGATGGGAATAAGCCCCCCAGCGGACACAACAACTGCGCGCCCCTCGATCAATAACGCGACCAAACCGAGTATCACGAATTCAGCGGGCGACACAATTACGCTCGGCGAAGCTAACACAATCCTCGGTGTGGCCATCGG
Source organism: Chthoniobacterales bacterium (assembly GCA_035536995.1). Lineage (GTDB taxonomy): Bacteria > Verrucomicrobiota > Verrucomicrobiia > Chthoniobacterales > UBA10450 > AV80. The sequence continues at coordinate 2,558 of DATLNB010000090.1, forward strand.
AAATAGTGGCGGTGCAGGTAAGTTCGCCATCGTCGGAAGCGGCAAGAACGCCGGCACCATCGGCAATGCCACCACCAGCGACGTTACCATCGGCAGCTCCGGCACCAGTGGCGGCGCGGTTTCGCTTACTAATGGCAACGGAACTTTTTCGATTAACGCGCCAATTACGACCACGACTGGCCACTCGGTTTCCATCACCGGTCGAACTGGCGGCACAGTAACGTTTGGCCAGGCAATTAGCGAAGCGACGGCGGGCACTGGGATCTTGCTGACCACAAACACAAACGCGACGATCAACTTCGTCGGCAACCTTTCTCTCACCACCGGAGCCAGTCCGGCGTTTACGGCGACGGGCGGTGGGACCGTCAGCGCGAGCAACACTTCGAGCACTATCAGCACGACGTCCGGCGCGGCGCTAAATGTTCAGAACACCATTATCGGTGCTGCTGGGCTGAAATTTGCCAGCATCGCGGTCACGGCCAACCCGACGAATGGCATTCTCCTTCTCAACACAGGCGCCTCCGGGATCTTTAGCGTGAGCGGGACGACTGCGCTTGGCTCCGCCGGGGGAACCGGTCCTACCGGGACAGCTATTTCGATCACGAATCATGATGGCGGGATCACCTTTGGAACCGTTGACATTCAACGCCGCGGTAATACTGGAATTCTGCTCTCCGGAGTGGCGGGGACTGTCACCCTTGGCGCGGTAACTATTCCGAACCAAAACGGGGCCGCAGGCCATGGCATTCGCGTTGATGGTTCTTCTGCGAACGTGACGGTCGCCAAAGCGACGATCTCCGATCCGAACGAAGTCACCCGTCAGGCTGACGGCGATCAAAACGGTATCCCTGAAACAGACGGCGACGGCGACGCGATTTTCCTCAAGACTAACACCGGTTCATTCACGCTTAATGGGCCGAGCACCCTTTCCAATTGCGGGAACGATTGCATCGACATCCGCGCGGTCAGCAATGTCGCTCTGACCGGCGTGACTATTAACAATCCAGGGGTCGATTCGGACGGAACACATGCGTCAGGCGAGGGAGGCCATGGCATTGCGGCTTACAATCTTACCGGCACAAACACGATGACGACCTGCACAATCACGAACTGGGAGAAAGCTGCCCGTGATGGTCTCCGCTACTGGAACAACGCCGGTGGCACATCGACCCTGACAATCCATGGGTCGACGTTTTCCAATTCGGAAAACGGCTCCAATGCCATCCTCTACGTCGGCGATGGCAACGGCACGGTAATGACACTCAACGTCGGCGGCGCTTCTGCTGGCGAACCCTGTAACTTCCTCAACGTTTACGGGGCGGCCATCACCCATAACGCGGGTGGCAATACCGCCGGCACGTCGCCGCGGGCTGACCTTAATGTGATCAATAACAATTTCACCGGGGTAGCTCCCCCTGGGCCTGGCCTGAGCGCGGGTACGGGACAGAACAGCGTCTCCTCGCGCAATGCTGGCACGGGCAAGGCCATCACCGTGATCTCCGGCAACACTTTCGACGGCGTCGGCATGACACTCGCCGACACCTCCGGAGTCATCGACCTAGGTACAGACGCGACAGATGCGAATGCCGGCGCCAATGGCGCCTTCATGCACTTCACCATTACCAACAACATCATCAAAAACATCGGCACAAGCCTCCAGTGCACGAGCGGAAGCGCGCTCCCGTGTGATGGCAAGCGCGCGATCGATGTCTTCATTGACGACAACGGCTACGTCGGAAACGACACTTCCGCGGCGGCGGACGCAGACGACGCCATCCTTATCTCCGGCAATGTAATCACAAACGTGAGGCGGAACGGAATCATCTTCGACTCCGGCAGCGTCTATAACGGCTCGGACTACACCGCGAAAATCATCAACAACCGGATTGGCATTCGGGCCGATAACACGATTGACCGCGTCGGCATTGGCACGGCGCTAAGCGGGGGCGGTGAGTCGGGCATTCGCATCGAGAACCGCAGCACGAACGCGAAGAACCTGAATATCCTGGTTCAGAATAATCTCGTCTATAACGGCAACGGCGCGGCGGGCAGCAGTCTCAACGGCTCCGGCATCTTCATTCGCGCGGAGAACTCTGCCACGCTCAGCGCTACCGTATCGAACAACACGGTCAACACCAGCAACTCCTCGACCTCGAACGCGCTGCGTGCCGACGTGAACTTCAGTGCCGGCGCTAACGCAACCGTTTGCCTCGACGCCAGCGGCAATTCGCTCACTGCGTTGTCTGGTGCCGACGATATCAACCTGGCAGAAATCCAAGGCGTCCTCAACGTAGAACAGGCTAGTCTCGCAGCTCTCGCCGCCGCGAACCCCGGCTCGACAGCTAGCGTGTTGAGCGGGAGCCCTTCATTCGGTACCACTTGTGCGCCGCCGCCGACAATTGCTCAGCCATTGATGCTTTCCGCGTCCCTGCCGGTAGAGATGCCACAGATGCAGTGCGCGCCGGCGGTCGTCGCAGCCGCGTCTGACCTCTCAGCCCCGGTGGCAGGCGAACCGCAAGCGGAGATCGCGCGGGAAGAAGCAAGGCGGCCGGTTGCTGCGATGCCATTAGAGAATCTGAGCGCTGAACAGCTCGCGGCCGCCGTCAACGACGCTATTGGACGCTGGGAAGCATCAGGAATTTCACCGGCACAGCGCGCCACTTTGCGCGCCTTGCGCTTCGAGCTGGCTAACCTGCCAGGGGGGCAGCTCGGTTTAGCTGAGAACAATCGCGTGGCAGTAGATCGCGACGCGGGCGGCCACGGCTGGGCGCTTGTCGAGAGCTCGACTGATCGCGTCGACCTGCTTACCACGATCTTGCATGAAATGGGACACGCCATTGGCTTACCCGACTCATATGCGGAGAAAGATCGTGATAGCCTGATGTATGGATTCCTGACCAAGGGTGAGCGGCGCCTACCGGTGAAGGACCAGGCCCTCGGGGCAATCCCCGGTGCCGTAGCCGGCAGCCATTTCCTGAACTCGCCTGTCGCCATCGGCACGTTGCCTCCCGGGAAATCGGTGGTGGTGAAGTTCACTGTCGTGATCGATAACCCGACCACTGCGACCTTTATTTCCAACCAGGGCACGGTGAGTGGGACCGGGTTCTCAGTGCAGACCGACGATCCGACCGTGGGCGGCTCCGCCGATCCAACCGTGACTCTGGTCGAGCAACCACCGGTAGTAAGCACGTTCTCGCTGCCGAGTGTAAACGAAGATGGGACGCTGGCCTTCACTGCGACGAGTTTTGATTCTGCCTTCGCCGATCCAAACGCCGGCGACACGCTGCAGAGCGTGAAAATCACCTCATTGCCCGCTCACGGCGTCCTTAAGTTAGGGGCGAACCCGGTGGCGGTGAATGACGTGATCCCGCGCGGCAGCCTGGCAACCCTCACCTACAAACCGGATGCAGATTACAATGGCCCCGACAGCTTTAACTGGAACGCTTCCGACGGCACGCTCTTCGCAACGGCCGATGCGACTGCGAATATCACCGTTAACTCCGTCAACGACGTCCCAAGCTTCACCAAGGGAGCGGATCAAACGGTGTTGGAAGATGCCGGCGCCCAGACCGTCACCGGCTGGGCTACTGCGATCTCGGCTGGTCCAGCGAATGAATCGGGACAGGTGGTTGATTTCATCGTCACGAATAACAACAATGCGTTGTTCTCCAGCCAGCCCGCGGTCTCGGCCACAGGAGACCTGACGTATACACCGGCAGCGAATGCGAACGGCACGGCGATCGTGTCGGTGAAAATCCATGACGACGGTGGAACCGCCAATAGCGGAGTCGACACTTCCGCGGTTCAGACCTTCAACATCAACGTTACCGCGGTAAACGACGCACCGACCTTGAACGTTATTCCGGATCCAGCTCCAATCCCGCAGGATGCCGGTCAGCAGACCGTAAATCTCTCGGGAATCACTGCCGGTCCCGCTAATGAGTCGGCGCAAACAATCACCGTAACCGCGGTGTCGAACAATCCAGGGCTGATCCCCAATCCGAGCGTGACTTACACCAGCCCCAACGCCACTGGATCGTTGAGCTACACACCTGTAGCGGGGCAATCCGGTTCCGCGCAGATTACGGTCACTGTTAAGGACAATGGCGGGATCGCCAACGGCGGCGTCGACACGTTCTCGCGCATGTTCACGGTGGTGGTGACCGCCGCGCCTTCCCCAACACCGACTCCGACCCCAACCCCGGCACCAACCGCTACGCCGACGCCTACCCCTACACCGACTCCGACCCCCACACCGACTCCCGTTCCTACCTGCGCCCCAGCCCCGCCGAACATGCTGGCGTGGTATGCCGCTGAAGGTAACTTCGATGATTCTGCCGGACCAAGTTTGGAAACTGGGTCTGCCAGCGGCAGTGTTACGTTCGCGGCCGGGGAGGTAAAACAGGCGTTCACCTTTACCGGAGCGGGTTTCGTCACTGTGCCGGCCAATTCGGGGCCACTAAATATTACGGGTAGCGAGGTCTCGATCGATGGCTGGATCAACCCGGCATCGAACGCTGACGCGGTTTATTTTGGCAAGACTCTTACCGGCGCTAACGACTACCTGCTTTACTTTGATACGGGCGCGCCATCAGTGAGCGCGATCGTTAAGACCAGCGCAGGCGAGAAGCTGGTGCGGGCGTTCGCCGACTATCCGACGAACACCGTCTACTATGCGCCGCCGGTTGGTCAATGGACCCATCTTACGCTGACCTACGACGGATCGTTTATTAAGATCTATGCAAACGGTGTCCAGGTAAGTCAGGACAGTTGGAGCGGCGCCATCGCCGGCTCTAACGCGCCCTTCGATATTGGCGGGCGGCAGGGTGACCTGAATTTCAGTGGGCAGATCGATGAAGTCGAGGTTTTCGATCGTGCTCTGCTGTCGTCGGAGATCTTGGACATCTACAACGCGGGCTCCGCGGGCAAGTGCCCGATTGCAACACCCACGCCTACCCCGACTGCTACTCCTACAGCGACGCCAACTCCAACAGCGACGCCAACCCCGACAGCGACGCCAACACCCACCCCCACTGCGACGCCTACAGCGACACCGACGCCCACTCCAATACCTCCTACTCCAACGCCGTCGCCTACGCCGACTGCTACACCGAGTCCGACACCAATAGCTACGCCGACGCCAACGCCGACACCACCTGACCCAACTCCGACTCCAACGCCAACGCCGACACCCAGCCCTGGGGCGACGGCAACACCTACGCCAACGCCAACTCCAAGTCCCGGGGCGAGCCCAACTCCTACGCCGACGCCAACCCCGAGCCCCGGAGCAACGGCAACACCTACTCCAACGCCGACCCCAGGTCCGGGGGCGAGCCCAACGCCCACGCCAACTCCAACCCCGAGCCCTGGAGCAACGCCAACTCCCTCACCAACAGCTACCCCAACTCCAACGCCCGGCGCGTCAGCCACCCCAACCCCGACCCCGGCTCCGAGCCCGGGTGCATCGGCTACCCCAACTCCTACCCCCGGGGCGTCGGCCACCCCAACCCCGACTCCGACTCCAAGCCCGGGTGCATCGGCTACTCCCACTCCGACCCCAACTCCGACTCCAACCCCAGGGGCATCGGCTACCCCAACTCCATCACCTACTCCGTCCGGCACCCCGGCTCAGGCGTTGAACATCTCGACCCGACTCCGCATGTCGGGAGGCGATCGCGTCATCATCGGCGGCTTCATAATCAGGGGGAACGTGCCCAAGCCCGTCGTCCTGCGGGCGCTCGGCCCGTCTCTGGTCAATTCCGGCGTGCCGCCCGCCCTCGTTCTGAGCGATCCGCGACTTGAGCTTCACGGCTCCAGTGGCGCGCTGATCACGAGTAACGATAATTGGAAGGAGAGTCCGCAGCGGTCCCTCATCGAAGGCACCGTCTTCCAACCATCGGACGACCGCGAATCCGTCATCCTCGCGACCCTTGTGCCGGAAAATTACACCGCGGTCCTTGCTGGATCGGGGGGATCGACCGGCGTCGGCGTGGTGGAAATCTACGACAATAACCAGAGCTTCGATTCCGACCTCGCCAACATCAGCACGCGCGGCTTCGTCCAGACAGGCGACGAAGTCATGATTGGCGGGTTCACTCTCGGTGGAAATCCGAATCCGGCGCGGATAGCAGTGCGCGGAGTCGGGCCTTCGCTGGCCAGCTTCGGTCTTGGATCGGTCCTGGCCGATCCGACTCTGGATCTGCACAACGCCAACGGCACAGTGATGATCTCGAACGACAACTGGCAGGACGACGGAACCATGGCGGCGCAGCTCTCGGCAAATGGCCTTGGACTGTCCGACGCGCTGGAAGCGGGGATCTTCACCTCCCTCCCGCCGGGACCGTTTACAGCCATTGTCAGCGGCAAGAACGGTGGCACCGGAATAGCGCTCGTCGAGATTTACAACCTGCGATAACAGGACCGAGAAAAGGCGGCCGGCGTGTGACGCTCTTTCGGAGTGACAGAAGGGCTCTGCCCGCGTTTGTTCGTGAGCGGAAGCCATGAGCACGCAGACACCGATGGAATCCACCGCGCGCCGCGTCGCCGGCCGTTTGCGCGAATGCGGCCACGTTGCGTATTTCGCCGGTGGCTGCGTGCGGGACGTCCTCAGCGGCACGGTGCCCAAGGACGTCGACATCGCCACGGACGCGCGGCCGGAAGCGGTGCAGAAACTTTTCCCTCGAACCTACGCCGTCGGGGCGCACTTCGGCGTCGTGGTGGTCGTGGAAAATGATTTCCAATTCGAGGTCGCGACCTTTCGATCCGACGGCGCGTATCTCGACGGCCGCCGGCCGGTCGAAGTCCATTTCGCGACCGCGGAAGAAGACGCGGCCCGGCGCGATTTCACGATCAACGGAATGTTTTTCGATCCCGAGAAGAACGAGGTCATTGATTTTGTTAATGGGCGAAAGGATCTCGAGAAGAAGCTGATCCGGGCAATCGGTGATCCGGCGCAACGTTTCGCCGAGGACCGGCTGCGGATGCTCCGAGCGGTCCGGTTCGCGACGGTGCTCGGATTTGAAATTGATCAGGCGACCTGGGACGCAGTCGCCGCGAGCGCCCCATCAATCACTCAGATCAGCGCCGAGCGGATCCGGGAGGAACTGGTAAAAATATTCCTGTCGCCGAATCGTGTCCGCGGCTGGGATTTACTCGACTCGAGCGGATTGATGAAACAAATCCTTCCGGAGATGGAGGCCATGAAGGGGTGCGAGCAGCCCCCGCAGTTCCATCCGGAAGGCGACGTCTTCAAGCATACCCGCATCATGCTGGAGCTGCTGCCGGCGAAAGTGTCAGTGCCGTTAGTGTTCAGCGTCCTCTTCCACGATGTCGCGAAGCCGCCGACTGCGACCGTCGATGATGATGGCCGGATTCGGTTTAACGGTCATGATCGCATCGGGGCGGAAATGACTGAGGCGATCATGGAGCGGCTCCGGTTTTCGCGCGTGGAGATCGACGCCACCGTGGAAGCCGTCCGCCAGCACATGGTTTTCAAGGACGTGCCGAACATGCGAGTGGCAAAACTGAAACGGTTCATGGTCCGCCCGACCTTTCAAGATGAGCTCGAGCTGCATCGGGTGGATTGCGCGAGCAGCCACGGGATGCTGGATAACTACGAATTCCTTTTGAAGAAAAGGGAGGAATTTTCGAACGAGCCAATCATTCCGGCCCCGCTGGTCCGGGGAGATGATTTGATAGCGCTGGGCCTGAAACCGGGGCGGCAATTCGGGGAAATCCTGGAGGCGGTGGAGACGCGACAGCTGGAAGGCGCGCTCAAGGATCGGGAGGAAGCGCTCGAGTGGGTAAGAAAGGAATTTTTGGCCACGGATGAACACAGATGAAACACGGATTTAGGGTTGCAACGTCGAGCGCGGTCCTTAGCCCTCGTTCCCAAGCTCCAGCTTGGGAACGCACGTGTCTTCGAAGCTTTGCTTCGCGAAGCATGGCCCTCTAAGACGCGCGGTTTCGAAGCAGAGCTTCGGAGACAATTTCATTCCCAAGCTGGAGCTTGGGAACGAGAGGCACCAGAGCGTACTCTGGCAACGTTTTGGCAATCCGTGAAAATCCGTGTTAATCCGTGGCTAGATTCCTGACCGTATGCGTATGCTGATGACATGAGGCCAAACTGGAGTGTGCGAAACCCGGCAATCAACCAAGTAGCGGCAATCATTCTCACGGTCGTTGTCCTTGGCGCGACGGCCGGGGCGGAAGATCTGAAGTGGCGCGAGTATAAAAACGGGCGTTTCGGTTTTGTGCTGAGTTATCCCTCGACCCTGATCGCTGGTCGAGTCCCAGAGAACGGCGCCGGGCGCGAGTTCCACACGGCGGACAAGGCGTTCAGCCTTTCCGCGCAGGGCCATTTCTTCTCGCCGGATAGCGGTAACACCTTTGAATCGAACTGGAACGAGGAGCTCAACACGCCCGGCGTTACGATCACCTACAAAAAGAAAGCAAAGGACTGGTACGTAGTTTCCGGGGTGACGAAGGAGGGAACCGAGTACTACCACAAGTTATTCGCGAAACGGGGCAACTGGGTTGAACTGGCGATCACCTATCCGCACGCGCAGAACGCAAAATACGATAAATGGGTGGAACAAATCGTGAAACGCTTCGTGCCCTTCCTCGAAGGGGATTACGACCGGGTCGAGTAGGCCGTGCGCTGGAGTCAGTGAAGGAGGAATTCCTGGCCACCGATGGACACGGATGAAACACGGATGTGCGTTTGACTGGCGAAGCTTTGCTTCGCGAAGCATCGCGGTCTGAAACACGCGGCGGTTTCGAAGCAAAGCTTCGACGACAATTTCAAGGAAGTTGAGGGGTTGAGAGGTTGAGAGGTTTTGTTGGGCGGCGACTTGATCTTCTCAACCTCTCAACCTATCAACCCCTCAACCGCCATGCGTATCCTCATGATCAGCGCCGAAGGGCCGCCGCTCGCCCGGGCGACCGCTCTCGTCGACGTCCTCGAGGCGTTGCCGCGCGAATTGCGGGCGCGCAAACATGAGGTGGGCATCGCCATGCCTTTCTATCGTGAGATCAGCGAGAACCTCGCTGTCGATCTCCGCGATACCGGGATCACGGTTGATGTCCCGTTAGGGCCGAAAAATTACGTGGCAGAATTCGTTGAAGGCCGGACCGCTGGCGGCGTCCAGACTTTCTTCGTTCGATGCGACGCGTTTTTCGACCGTGCCAGCATCTACGGTGAGCACGGCGTCTCTTACGAAGACAACGCCGCCCGCTTCATTTTCTTTGCGAAAGCCGCGCTCGAAATGGCGCGACGGATGACGCCGACCCCGGAGATCCTCCATTGCCACGATTGGGCCGCCGCGCCGGTCCCGGTATTGGTCGCGGACCAGCGTCTGCCGTTCAGCACGGTCCTGACGATTCATCACCTCGCGGAACAGGGGAGCTTCTGGGGCCTGGACTTCGCCCTGACGAATTTACCCGAGCGCTATTTCAAGCCGACCGGAGTGGAATATTTCGGCCGCCTCAATCTCCTCAAAGGAGGAATTCTGTTCGCCGACAAAGTGACGACGGTGAGCGAACGGTATCGGCGGGAGATGCTTACCGCCGAGGGTGGCTCGGGGCTCGATCCTTTCCTGCGCGAGCATGCCCATCGCCTCATCAGCATTTTGAACGGCGCTGATTACAAACGGTGGAACCCGGAAACGGACGATCTATTGCCGCGACAGTTCGGCCCCCGAAATCTCGAGGGAAAAAGGGTGTGCCGGGATCTGCTTCTTGATGAACTCGGGCTGGCCGCCGCCCCGCGCGGACCGGTTTTTGGAATGGTCACGCGGCTCGTGCCGGAAAAGGGATTCGATCTGCTGATGCCACTTCTCGATCGGCTCCTTTCGGACGACGTCCGCCTCATCATTCTCGGCGAAGGCGATGCCGGATATGAAACGGCGCTGGCGATCGCGGCGCGGAAATACCCGGCGAAGTTTGCCTATCGCAACCACTACGATGAACGCCTCGCGCACCTGATCGAGGCCGGAATGGATATCGCGCTCATCCCATCGAAGATTGAACCGAGCGGGATAAGCGCCATGTATAGCCTGAAGTATGGCGCACTCCCGGTGGCCCGCGCCACCGGCGGTATCCAGGAGATCATCGAAGATTACGATCCATCGATGGACTCCGGGTTCGGGTTTCTTTGTTACGAAACAACGCCGGACGCCTTCTGGGATTCCATCAAACGCGCCCGCGAAGTTTTCCACGACCAGTCCACCTGGACGACCCTGATGGAACGCGCCATGGCGCGCGACTTCTCGTGGGCGGAAGCAGCCGAGAACTACGAAAGCCTTTACACAGAGTTGGCCCGTCCGGCGGGAGCCAGTGTCGCGGCTTAACGGATTACCCGGTGCCGGGGAACGAGTCGGAACGTTTCACGCGAAAAACTTAGTCAGCCCCCTCCGACTGTCGAGCATCGCGGTTCCCGAAATCTCGTGAGCCAATTTATCGACATTTCCCGCGAGAACTGACAGACCATCATTGCGCCTTATGAAAGCAATCTTCTGTCTGTTCACCTGTCTTCTCTTTTCCAATCCCGTGGGTTGGGCCGCGGTGCCCGCGGACCAGGGCGGCGCCGGGACGATTGATCCTGCTACCGTTACAGCCGAGCAGGTCGTTCGTTTTTCAATCGGGGTCGACACGGGTGAGACGCCGGTTGCCCGGGTAGTGGCGACGGATTCCGCCGGGAACCAGATCGTCGGCGTGATCCTGAGCCGGGTCCCGATTCCGTTCGGCGACCAGCGCACCACGATTCGCTCCCTGGTTCGCAAGTACGACCGAAGTAACAATTTGATGTGGTCGCGCGAACGCACCGTGACCTCGGACAGCACCGGCTACTATGAAGAGTGGGGTGACGGTCAGGCGGCAAAGCCCGCGCTGGGCGGCACCGGGCTCCTCTCGCTCGAAATAGCCGGCCTTGCGGTGGACAATCAGGACAACGTTTTCGCGGTTTACAACAGCTTCCAGCCGGATTGCAGCACTCCGGGATGCGCGGGCTTAGCGCGCAGCCCGGTGACAATGGTCGCCAAGTTTGACGCGACCGGCCATTTTCTCTGGCGTCGCGCCACCCCGGAAGACATCACGGATCTGTCGAACATCCCGCCCTTTTACACGGCCAGCGTCGTCAAATCCTTCGCCTTGTCCGCTGACGCTTCGTCCCTGGTCCTGGTGGACAACTTTACGGCCGACGCGAACAACTATCACCAGACTGTGGCCATTAAAGTGGCCGCTGAGGGCACGCGCATTTTCGCCAATAATTATGGCTATGATGCGACCGCTCCCGGTGAAATTGGGTTCCTCTCAACGCCTATCGCTTTGACTGAGGACGGGTCTGGTAATCTCTACGTGGTCAGCTCCGAATCGCCGAGTCCTTACACCCAGCCCTCGTTCGCTCAATATGTGAACGTCATCCGGAAGCTGAGTTCGACGGGGCAGTTCCAAAAGGAGCAGGATGAGCCGCTCTATCCCGGGTTCGACCCGAATAATGGCAGCGCCTATCCGAAGGAAACGTGGAGTGCGGCCCAAGCTGATGCCGCCGGTAACCTCTACGTCGGGGGGGACCGCTTTCGCTTACGACCATCGACGAGCGGTCCGGACCAGGGCGACGCGAACCAGCTCGTCCTGAAGTTCAACCCGGACCTGACGCCCGCCTGGAAAAGACTCGGCCCACAGGCGAAGGGAAAGTTTTCCGGTCAGGCGAGAGTTGAGGTCGTGGATGTGCGGCTCTCGAATGGCAATGCCGCCAACGGGCAGATTACCGTTGGCGGATCATGGATCGAGGCCGGCACCGGCGCCTCGCAGCAGGACAACCATTGGGAAACCGGCCGCTACGCTGCGGACGATGGGCGTCTGGTCTGGCACCGGCTGTATCAGGCTTCGGCCTCGGACCCGAACTACGGCGCCTTCGATTTCATGGCTTCGTTTCGGGTTGATCCTAGCGGCAATGTCTACGCCAAGGGTTCCATCTCGATTCCCACCGGCGCCGGAACACCAGCCCTGATCAAATACTCCGATGCGGGCGACCTTCAGTTTGTGAAGCCGCTCCCGGACGGCACGAATCATTTCACTCTGCCGTCGTCGACTAACAAGCCGACATTCGTGGACGTGCTGGCGACAAATAACAAGGAAGTCGCTGTTACCGAGCTGAGTAATCCGTCCGTTGTCGCTGCCGCAGGATCACTGGCCAACATTTCCACCCGGGTCCGCGTGGGAGGAAATGACAACGTGCTTTTTGGTGGCTTCATCGTCACGGGCTCGCCGGGCACGACGAAGAAAGTGCTGATCCGGGCGATTGGACCCTCTCTGCTTCAGGCCGGCGTGTCAGGGGCGCTGGCCGACACGACGTTGGAAGTGCACGACAGCGCCGGGAAAGTTTACACGAACAACAACTGGAAGACGGCAGACCCGGGCCAGGTCTCGCAGCGGACGGAGATCGAGGCAACGGGCGTTCCGCCGTCGAATGACCTGGAGTCGGCGATCATTGCGACCGTATCGCCGGGCAGCCACACAGCGATCGCGCGCGGGGCAGGGGGCGCGACCGGAATCGGCCTTGTGGAAGTGTACGACATTGATCCTACGTCGGCGGCGCGAATCGCTAACATCTCGACGCGGGGTCGAGTGGAGACGGGCGATGATGTGATGATCGGCGGGATAATCGTGCTTCAACCCAATCCGACCCGGGTAATCGTGCGGGCAATCGGTCCTTCGCTGATCGGGGCCGGCGTGCCGAACGCGCTCGATGATCCGCAGCTCGAGCTTCGCGATTTCAATGGCAACCTCATTGTTTCAAACGACGACTGGCAGACGCGCGACGGCTCGGGCGTTTCGCAGCAGGCTGAAATCGAGGAAACGACCATTCCGCCGGGAGATACGCGCGAGAGTGCGGTCCGTGCGACGCTCGATCCTGGTAGTTACACTGCCATCGTACGGGGCAAAGGCGGCACGACCGGGGTGGCGCTGGTCGAAGTTTATCGTCTGCCCTAACCGGACGAATCCCGCGGGGAGCTCCGATTGGTTCAACGAACGCCTTCGTGGCTCCAAGCGCAGAGCCGTGCGATGTCGTCAGTCGGGCGAAGGCGGACGCAGCCGCGAGGAGTAAACGCTAAGGCGACGTTGCTGTCGTTTCGGAGACTACCTTTTCGGCGCGCGCAAGATCGGTGCGATGCGCTACGTCGCCCGGATTCGCAGCGACTAATCGGGCGGCGTAGGCGGCCCAAAGCTGGGCACTTTTGCGACGTCCGGCGACGTCGCCAATGAGTTCGCATAGTTCCGTTCGCCTCCGCATGAAGCTGTCAAGATGCGCCGTCGTCGTAAGATTATCCGCATCAGCCGCCGCGAGTTCCTCATAAATCGCGATACCGCGATCCAGGCTCGCCCGCGCTGCGGCCAGATCCCCGAGCGCTTGCTGTGGAACGGACAAACAATATAAGGCAAAGGCGAGATCGGATTTCGCGTCCTTGTTCTCCGGATCGGCCGCGACAAGGCCTTCGAAGAGCGCTATGGCGCGCTGGCTATCAGCCAGGGCAGCGTCGGTCTCGCCGAGCAGGGTCTGAAGTTCCGACTTCATGGAAAGCCCGTCGGCCAAATCGCGGCGGGCTGATCCGCTATTTGGATGGGCCGCTAAGTTCTCCTCCCGCAGGAGGACCGAACGCAGATGATGGACAAGTCCGCTTTTCAGCAAGGGCATGTCCATTGGCTCCCGCCGCCCGATGACGTGAACTGCGTTCCCGAGGCGATAATGCACCCGGGCCAGTTCTCGTGTGTCCCCCGCATCCGCGGGATAAGCTGCGTGGAGAGTTTCGCGCATGTCCGCTGCGCGCCTGTAGAATTCGACCGCCTCTGGTTCGCGCGCCGGTTTATCCCAGACGGCGACCGTGCTGTGCAGCGCGATGTCGCCGAGTGTGAGAAGGCTGGTGGCGACAGCACGCTGGCGCTCGCGATTTTCTGGAGATTCCGCCAGGAGTCTTTCACGGATGGCGAAGCTCCGTTGCGCGAGCGCGAAGGCCTCATCGCGCTTCCCCGTCTGCAGGAGCAGATTTGCCAGCGCGTCCCATGCGTCCGCTCGCAAGGATTCACCTTCAGCATCCGAGGGAAGTAATTCCGCGAGAGCTGCCGCCCGCGTATAGGAGATCAGCGCACCCGAGCTGTCGCCAAGGTTAGGAAAATTTGGCCGGCCCTGGACGTCGCCCACCTGGATGAAGGCGGCGACTAGTTCGCGCCGGAGACCGAGATCGTCGCCCGATTCCTGCGCCAGCTGTTCGAGGTAACGTAAGGCGCGGGTGACGAGGAGACGGCGCGCCGGGGTGGAACCGGGCAGGTCGCGGATCTGGTCGTGGAACTCGAAGAGAAAGCTGTGGGCCAGCTCACGCACATCAGCGAAGCGATGTTGTGCGCGAGCGGCTTCCTGCTTCGCCGTGCGGGCTTGGACAAGGGCAATCACCCCGGCAAAACTGAGTGCGGCGAGCATGAGCGCGCCGATCACAAGACCGGTCTTATTTCTCCCGATAAACTTTCCGGTGCGGTACCCCAGCGTGTCCGCCCGCGCCCGGACCGGACGCCCTTCCAGGTGACGCCGGAGATCGTCGCGTAAGGCAGTCGCACTGCTGTATCGGCGCTGCGGATCCTTTGCCATTGCGCGCAGGATGATGTTGTCGAGATCGCCCCGTAGCTCTCTTTGCCGTTCTGGCCGTGAACCCGCCAAACTTGGCTTGACCGGCTCGTGCTCGCAGATCACACGCGTCACTTCCTCTGAAGTCGGGTTCTTGCTCGGAAAACGGTGTGGCGGCGCGTCGCTCAGCAACTCGTAAAGCAGCGCCCCAAGCGCATACACGTCAGAACTTGTGGTCACAGACTCGCCCCGCGCCTGTTCGGGCGAAGCGCAGAGCGGAGTGAATCTTCGCTCCTGAGTCAGCGTGAGATCCAACTCTTCCGAGCCACCAAGCAGCTTGGCGATGCCGAAATCGAGCAGCTTCGGTTCACCGCCGTCAGTCACCAGAATGTTGTTGGGTTTCAAATCCCGATGCACGACCAGATTCTGGTGGGCGAACTGGACCGCATCGCAGATTTTAAGGAACAATCGAATTCGCTCCTTGATAGTAAGCTCACGTTCTCGCGCGAATTCAGTGATCGGCGTGCCCGCCACGTATTCCATGACGAAGTAGGGCGTTCCCTCATCGGTGCTCCCTGCATCGAGGAGTCGCGCGATATTCGGATGATCGAGTTGCGCAAGAATCCGGCGTTCGGCGTGAAATCGCCTTAAGACTTCGTCGGTGTCGGTCCCGCGCTTCAATAGTTTTACCGCGACTTGCTTGTCGAACTCGCCGCCGACGCGGTCAGCCAGGTAGACGGCGCCCATTCCACCGCGCCCCAGCTCGCGCACGACGCTGTACGATCCAACTCGTTCGCTGATTCGTGATTGGCCGTCGGGCGGCGCGCTGGTCGCCCGGTTCGCCGCGCATTCTTCGATCAGCCTGGTTTCTTGGGCGAGCAGCGCCTCCACCTCGCGCTCGAGAGTGGTGTCGCCATTGCACGACTGCCGGACAAACTTCGTGCGTCGTTCATCGGATGGCATCTCCAAAGCATCGGCCAGGATGGTTTTTACCCGCTTCCAACGCTCCGCGGTCATGCTTTCCTTAGGCCGCGGCGGTGATCTCGCGCCGCAGCCAATGCTTCGCCGTAGACCATTCGCGCTTCACTGTTCGGGGCGAAAGGTCGAGGACTTCGCCGATCTCCTCGACGGTGAGGCCGCCAAAAAATCGGAGCTCTACGATCCTGGCCTGCCGGGCATCGAGTGTTTCCAAGCGGCCCAGCGCCTCGTCCACCAGTTGCAGGCTCATATCGCGCTCCTGATAAAAATCCATGGTCTCGTCGAGCGTGAAGCGGACAAGGTCTTCGCCGCCGCGCTTTTCCGCGGTGCGGGCGGTGGCATGATTCGTCAGAACGCGCCGCATCATCCGCGCGGCGATGCAGAGGAAGTGCGCGCGGTTCTGCCAGGTCATGCGGTCTTGTTCCGACAGGCGCACATAGGCCTCGTGGACGAGAGCGGTCGGTTGCAGAGTGTGACCGGCGCGTTCTCCCCGCAGATAGCCGCCGGCCATGCCCCTGAGATCGTCGTAGACAGCCGACACCATTCCCATGAGGGAGACAGCATCCGTTCGCGCATTGGGAAGCTGAAGATCCGCGAGTGTCGCTTCAATGCACGCAAGCTTTTCGGCCTCCTCGGATGTGGCATCGGCACTCACGGGTCCGAGGTTTTACTGGGATTGTGGAAATGCGCCAGCAAATCCTCGCCGAGATATGGCCCGCCGATCCTTGCTTTCTTCGTTAAGACCGCCTGCCGTTTCCATCGAAATCATTTGGCACCTTTGTCCCCGATTTTCTGCGTCTCGGCTGTGACCAACTGCGCCCCGTCCTCGCCCGGCGCCAAATGATGGACGGCATTTAGGAAAATCCATGAACAAGACACGCATCTTCAGCTCTCTCCTGATCGGCCTCACCACCGTGGCTCTCGCGAGCAGCGGCTTCGCCGCAACCCCGAAAACCTGGGCGGAAAGCTACGGCGTCGGCGCTTACGACAGTGCCGGCAAGCCGGGAACGGCGGGGCAATCATCGTCCGGGGCCGACGTCCCGCGGGAGATGGCGCAGATGCCCGACGGCGGTTTTGTGGTCGTCGGCCAGGTTAAGTTTCCGCGGCTGCAAACGGAAGGGAACACCGAAGGCTGCGTGGTTCGATTTGCGGCTGACGGTGCCATCCTGTGGCAGCGCGACCTGCACCAGTTAAACGACCGGTCCGACCGGGGAGCGCCGGGCTTTGTGTATAACGTGAAGACTGATGCCTCGGGGAACATCTTCATAGCGGGCGGGAAAGGGAACGTTGATAACGGCGGCCAGGTCCCGTTTGTCGCGAAATTTTCTCCAGCGGGAGATCTCGTTTGGCAGAACGGCTTACCGAAGACAACGGGGAAGGCAGAATACTTTGGGCTGCGAGATTACGAAGCGGGCGCGGCGCCGGTCGGATTTATGAGCCTTACAAACGATGGCGGCGTCCTGCTGCCTCTGTATCAGCAGCGACCAAACAGCGCGTATGCCACGTACGGCCTGGCAAAATTCAATGGCGATGGGTCACTTGCTTTCTACAAGGTGATTGAAGGGCCGCAGCAATATCCCAGTGTTGGCCCAGCGGTCCAGTCGCGCGACGGCTCGCGGTATGTCATGGCCATTGCCTATCCGGTCACGACGAACCCGCAGGTAGGCGCTGTAAATGGGACGATGCTTCTTGTTTACGATGCGGGCGGGAATCTCATCGCACAACACGGCTTCCCGTCTTTGGTTGAGAACGAGGGAGAAACGCCTGTGTCGCTCGTCACCACCGCGGATGGTGGATTCGCCTCGCTCTCGATCCGTGGCGCGGCCGGGACGGGCCTGATGTTGCGGAAGTTTAACGCCGATGCTTCCGCCGCTTCGCTGGCCAGGTTGATCAACGTAACTCCGAATTCCAATGGCTCGTACGCCGCGCTTATCGGCAGCAGCCTTGCGCAAACCGCCGACGGGGGCTTTCTCATCGGGGGGCACACCTCCGTTTACGGAACAGCCGACGACAACATGCTGATGAAAGTCAGCGCCGTTGGCGCGCTTGAGTTCGTTAGCCTGCTCGGCGGACCAAAAGGCGAGGGAGACTATTCGGCCAACATTCGTGAAGGAACCGGGTTTGCCATCCCTGCCAGTGACGGCGGATATGCCTTCACCATCGCGACGCGGAGCTACAACACCGGCGTCCTGGCCGAACAGCCCGACTGGTGGGTGGGAAAGACCGATGCAAATCGCAAGATTCGCAACTTCGCGGGACGGATGATCGACCACACGCTCAGCTCTTTTACGCTTTCTGGGTCATCCCAAGCAGCGACGGAGTTCACTGCCTTCAAAGACCCGGACTACACCTACGCTGCCGTGACCAGTCCCGGCCCGCAGTTTGCCGTCCTCGATCCTGGCACCTTTGAAGCGCCCTATCAGCCGAACTTACAAATCCAGGCCTCGGGTCCTCGTATCATCTCTGCGCCAACCGCCGAGGCGATCATCAACCAGCATTTTGGGGTTCAGGTTGTGGCGGCATTCTTCGACGAAGGGAAAACGCTCACTTACAGCGCGACGGGCTTGCCCGCAGGGTTCGCGATTGATCCGAACACCGGCATCATCTATGGCGTGGCGCGGCCCGGGAGCGAGACGACCACGCCGTTCTTAATCGAGGTCCAAGCTACCGATGGCACGGAGACGGCCACCGGCACTCTGCGGCTCACGATCAGCGCAGGCGCGCCGGTGTTCCGGGTGAACGGTGCCGACAAACCAACCGGTGAGGCGGTGATCGATAAGCCGCTGCAATTCACGGCTGATTACGCGGGCCGTTTGGCCGGACAGAAAGTAACCCTCCAGGCGTCCACGGATGGAAGCGCGTGGAATGATTTGGCCACGGGTCTGGCGGGGTTCATGACCTTCGATGCGTCGCAGGATCGCTATGTCTTGAACACGACGAGCTACCCGCAGGAGAGCGCAGTGCGCTTCCGCGTGCGGGTGGTGGTGCCGAGCCGCGCGGATGTGTTCTCGAACGAAGTCGGTCCGTTCAATCTCGCCAGCAGCAAAGGACGGGCGGGCCAGACCGTGTTTCGCGTGGTGCGCAACGGCTTGCGCGCCGACTACGACTTTCGTGCCACGCAAATCTCGCCTGCTCCCGGTGTGGCTCTCCGCGTGCAAGCGAGCTACTCGCCCGGAACTGAAGGCTCGTGGGTTGACATCACCAACACGAGTGGCTCGGACGCAAGTGGCATGAAGTCCGATGACGCGATGCATTTCTCGCTCGCGATGAACAACATCAAAGCGGCGAGCGGGGTTTACTTCCGGGCTGTCGGTGCCGCCAACGGATATGTTGATTCGCTCTCGAACATCGTTGGACCCTACAACCTCATCGCGGCGACTCCGCCGCAGGTAACGATCGTCACACCGACTAACGGGGCCGATCCCGCGAATCCTGCCGGACTGGACCAGAATGCGGACGGCACCGCGGTGGTCAGCATCAGTGTCCGCGCGACCGCCAACACATACCCCATCAAGACGCTGAGTGTCGCCTTTGATGGAAACATTATCGGCACTTACAACAACGCGCCCTCCGGAGAACTCTACACCGTTAACTATCAAACCGATCGGAGCGGCGACCACGTTATCGAAGCCATCGCCTTCGACGACCATGGGGTTGCCGGGCGCGCTGCGACAGCTCAGTACATCCGCATCGGTCCGCCAATTGCGACATCTCCGGAAGCGGCAAGCGCTGCGGACAGGACCGCGAACGACGTGGCCGTCCGGCACGAATTGTTCACCGTCGCCAAGTCGGGCGGCGACTGGGATGATTCAAGCACGTGGAAAGACTCGCGCGGGAATCCCGGAATCCCCGGCGCCGCCGACTTCGTCGCGATCGGCAGCTCTTCCGTCGTGCTGCATTCCGCGGCGGTTTACGCGATGTCAATCAACGGTGGCCGCATCATTGGCCCGGGACAACTCCAGATCAACAACATGCTGACGATCAACGGCGGCTCGTTCGATTCCTTTGTGAATCTCACAATTAAAGCCGGCGCGGTCTGTCAGCTCAATAATGCGGGCGACGTGAAGGTCGATGGGTTGTTGCAGAATCGCGGGACGATGAATGTCCATGGGGCGCGCGGGCTAACCGGGATCAGCGATTTTCTGAACACCGGCACGGTGACGTTCCAAAAGGTACTACTGTCGTCGGAACAGATCGCGGCGAATCTGCCGCTCGGCCTGCGCGCCATCGAGGCGACGAACATCAACCTCAGCGGCAAGGTCGGCCAATCGTTCGTTGGCCCGGCCGTGAAGCTGCTGACGCCGAATAGCACCCCGTTGATCGCGCCGACGAGCGGCCGGTTAGTGAGCAATCCCGGCGGCGCTTTGATTTCGCCCGGCGGCGCAGGCATCCTCGGCGAAAACGCCAGTGGCCTCATCTCTAACGATGGCGGCGGCATCCTCGGCGAGAATTCCAGCGGCGTGATCTCCAATGACGGCGGGAGCCTGATCTCGCACGACGGCGGAAGTGTGATCTCAAATGACGGCGGCAGCCTCATCTCACACGACGGCGGGAGCCTCATCTCCAACGACGGCGGCGGATTCAAGATCGCATCGCCGACAGGCCGGGCCTCGCGCAACGCACAGGCTGCCAGTAGCTCCACCGGATTAGTGATTTCTGGCGGCGAAGTCGATCTCACCGGTATCGTCCTCGAAGGACCGGTGACAATAGATGCCGGCGTTCTTTCCGGTAGCGGCATCGTGGCCGGCAACCTGACCAACAACGGCGGCTTCATCTCGCCCGGTCATTCGCCCGGCACGCTCACGGTGCTCGGCAACTTCCAACAGGCCGCGAATGGCACCCTGGTAATGGAAGTACTCGGCGCGGAGCCGGGTCGGTTCGATCGGCTTCAGGTCCGCGGCACCGCCGCGCTCGGGGGTGCTCTCGAGTTTCGCACCATCAACGGCTATGTGCCGTTACCCGACGACCCTTTTAACCCGGTGAGCTACGCTTCCGTCACCGGAACCTTCGCAAAAGTAAGTTCGAATATTCAGTTCGCGGTAAATCCGACGGGTGTGATTGCCATCCTCGATCCCAATAAACCGAATCCTAAAACAGGTCAGCCCTTGAACATCGCCACCCGGATGGGCGTTCAGGCGGGGGATAACGTGCTGATCGCAGGGTTTATTGTGAGCGGGCCGAGCGGCTCGACCAAGAAAGTCCTGATCCGCGGGATTGGGCCCAGCCTCGCGCAATTCGGTCTTGCAGGAACGCTTTCCGATCCGCTCCTGGAACTGCACAAGAGCGACGGAACGGTAACCAACGATAACTGGCAGCAGGGGGACACCACGCAGATTCCAAATGGCTTCGCGCCCGGGGATTCCCGCGAATCGGCAATCGTGGTCACCTTGACGCCCGGCAGTTACAGCGCTGTCTTGAAAGGGGCGCATGGCGAAACCGGCGTAGGCATCGCGGAAGTTTACGATCTGGACCCGGCGTCGCCGGCCCAGCTCGCAAACATCGCCACGCGCGGTTTCATTAACACCGGAGACGACGTCATGATCGGCGGCTTCATTGTCGGCGGAACCACGCCTGCAAAAATCCTGGTGCGCGTGGTGGGGCCGACGCTGACCGACTTCGGGGTCCCCGGCGCGCTCGCTGATCCGACCCTGGAGCTGCACGATTCCAACGGAAGCACGATAAGCAACGACGACTGGCGCGAGACGCAGGAAACCGAGATCATCGCGACCACGATTCCGCCGACCAAAAACGCTGAGCCGGCAATCGTGGCGACGTTGGTGCCCGGAAATTATACAGCCGTCGTGCGGGGCAAGAACAACACAACCGGCGTCGGACTCGTCGAAGCCTATAACCTCCAATAAGTAGAGGCGCTTGTGCCAAGCGCCTCATTAAAACGGACGGCGCTTGGCACAAGCGCCTCTACATCGCATAGGATGGCGGCGATGGCGCGTCTCCGTTACAAATCGGATGCTGAACTCGAGGGAAACGGGCCGGGCTTTCATCACAACGTTTATGTGATCCTGCTCGATCCCAAGGTCGCCCGAAATCGGTCAATTTTGCGGGTGAACCCGAAGCGCGATCCCACGAAACCGTGCGTCTATGTCGGGATGAGCGGGTTGCCCCCGGAGCATCGGTTCGAGAATCACAAGCACGGATACAAAGCGGCCTGGGTGGTGGAGAAATATGGTGTCAGGTTGTTGCCTGAGTTGTATGCCCATTTAAATCCGATGCCTTATGAGGCCGCGCTCCAAATGGAGTTGGAGCTCGCCGAGGATTTGCGGAACGAAGGTTACACCGTCACCGGCGGACACTGAGGCCCGCAGCGGCTGACGAACTCCAAAGAGGCGCCAAAGAGCAAACTTGGCCGGACCGGCCAAGGCAGCAGCGCGTTTGCTCGCGCCGTTTTGGAGCTTGCGATTTGGGATTTCTTTGGAGCTTGGAGCTTGGGATTTGGAGTTTCGGCGACCACGGTTGTTGCTCTGATGCGCGCTAAATTGCAATCGCGACGGAGGACCGAATAAAGACCCCACCACCTCGTCAAAGTTTGCTCGAAAATGGAAACGGGCATCCAAACACTCACCCCCCTGCGCTTTTCTCCGGTGCAGACGGAGCGCCCGACTCAGCCTTGTCTTGATCACGCGTTTCGTGTCTCCTCGGCGCTTCCGAAACCGGTCGTGATGAATTCGACGAAGCCAATTCTGCTCAGACCGTGGGTTTTAGGATTGTTCGTCACGCTCGTTCAGGTGTTCGTCGCGGTTGTCCTGATCGCGCCGGAAGGGCCGCTCTCCTACCGATACAACACCCTGGTCCAACACGACTCGTACTGGTTCGCCAACATCATCGACCGTGGCTACGAGACGACTGTGCCGCCCATCAGCCACAAAATGATGGAGGTTTCCAACGTCGCTTTCTTCCCCGCATATCCCGCCATCGCCGCCATCTTTCATTATGGATTGCGGCTGAGCATTTCCGACGCGCTCCTCGTCACAGCCCAGGCCGCCGCCTGGGGTTTCTGGAGTTATTTCTTTCTCTATTGTGAGCGGTGGAACATCTCGCCGCTCCTGCAATTTTTTGGCGCGTTATCGATCATCGCGCATCCGACGGCGTTCTTTCTGGTCGCCGGATATTCCGAATCGCTCTTCATGATGGGGCTGTTCGGGTTCATGTACTGGAGCACGGTTGAGGGTAGGGCAGCGAAGGCCTTGGCCGTGCTCCACGGCTCTCTCATGTCCGCGACGCGAATCGTCGGGATTCCGTGCGCTGCATTTCCGGTGGTTCGGGCATTGTTCCGGAACGGATGGCGCGGACTGACCGACGTGCGTTCCTGGTGGTCTCGGTACGGGACGGCGGCCCTGCTCATGTTCGGCGCGACGATGGGTGCTGCGGCGTTCTTCGTTTATTGTCAGGTCCGGTGGGGCCGGTGGGACTTGTACATGTTAACCCAGCAATCCGGCTGGGCCATCAGTCCGGACTATCTCGCCGTATTTAAACTGTCCAGTTATCGTTGGCTTATTCCGGCCTTGAATAACCCGACGGAAGCGAGCCAGATGACGATGACTCTGGGGGGTCTGGTCTTGCTTCTTGTGATGCTCGGAGAGCTGCTACCGAGCGTCCGGCGCCGGTTCGGCTGGCAGAAACGGATCGGCCTATATTTCTGCGCCGCAGTCATTTATTACATCTCGGTTAGCGGCGTGGCCTCGGTCCAGATGGAGAGCATGCTGCGTTATCAATTTTGCGTCCACGCGTTAATCGTGCTGGCTATTTTGCATTTTTTGCATCAATTACCGGCCCCGCCACTGATGGCGCGCGTATTCGGCATGGCGGCCGTCGCGTTGCTCAGTGCGGCCGGGCTCAGCGTCCAAGGGTGGTACGTCTGGAATTTTACGAGGGGCAACTGGGTAGCTTAACAATCAATGAAAACTAACGTAGCGATTATTGGCGCGGGACCCGCGGGTCTGACGGCGGCGTATCTTCTTTCCAAGAACAACGTACCGGTCACAGTCCTCGAGGCCGACCCAGTTTATGTCGGCGGAATTTCCCGGACCGCCACCTACAAAGGTTTCCATTTCGACATTGGCGGGCATCGCTTTTTCTCCAAGTCCAAGGAGGTTAACGATTTCTGGACCGAGATCCTGCCGGACGACATGCTCGATCGGCCGCGCTCTTCGCGCATTTTTTATAACGGCAAATTTTTTGCCTACCCGCTCCGGGCGTTCGAGGCCCTGATCAAGCTCGGCGTGGTCCGCTCAACCCTGTGCGTACTCTCTTATTTCAAGGCAAGGATGTTTCCGGTCCCGAACCCGAAGAACTTCGAGGATTGGGTGACGAATCAGTTCGGGAAACGGCTGTTCAACACTTTCTTCAAGACTTACACGGAGAAGGTCTGGGGAATGAGCTGCAAGGAGATCTCAGCGGATTGGGCGGCGCAGCGAATCAAGGGCCTGTCGTTAGGCAGCGCGATCAGGAATGCACTGCTGCCTGCGAAACAATCCAAGGACAGCAGCAACGTGATCAAGACCCTGATCAATTGCTTCAAATACCCGCGGAAAGGTCCCGGCATGATGTGGGAAGCCTGCGCCGAGAAAACGAAGGCGATGGGCGGACAAATTGAAATGGGTTCCAAGGTGGTGGGCCTGGATTACGACGCCACGAACGAAACCTGGATCGTTTCCTACAAGAATCCGCAGGGCGATACCGAGACGCTCGAAGCCGAGCATGTGATTTCGTCCGCGCCGATGCGCGAGTTAGTCCGAGGGATTCGTCCGGAAGTTTCGGAAGCGGCCAAGACTGCGGCGGATTCGCTGAAGTACCGCGACTTCCTCACTGTCATGTTGATCGTCAAGAACCGGGACGCGTTCAACGACAACTGGATTTATATCCACGATCCGAACGTCAAAGTGGGCCGGATCCAGAACTTCCGTTCCTGGTCGCCAGAGATGGTCCCAGACGCGGACAAGGCGTGTTATGGCCTCGAATATTTCTGCTTTGAGCACGATGGAGTTTGGGATGCGAAAGACGAAGAGCTGATCAAGCTTGCCGAACGCGAGCTTCTCCAGATCGGCCTCGCAAAATCCGGGGACGTCCTGGACGGCACGGTCGTCCGGCAAAAGAAGGCATATCCGGTTTACGATGACCATTACGCGACCCACGTCGACACCATCCGGGAGGAACTCGAGACCCGTTATCCGAACCTTCACCTGGTTGGGCGCAACGGGATGCACAAATACAACAACCAGGACCACGCCATGATGACCGCGATGTTGTGCGTGGAAAACATCCTGGCCGACACGAAGCTCTACGATCTCTGGGACGTGAACAGCGACGCCGAATACCACGAAGCGGGCGAAGCCGCCGTGGAAAAGACGAACGGTACCGCATTGCGCGACGTGCCGACGCGCGTCACCCCGACCCCCGAGCTGGCACCCGAGCAGACGTAGTCTTCTCTCTTCTGTAGCGACGGTCTATGACCGCCGACGGGCGCGCTCGATTGCAATCCGGTCGGCGGTCATAGACCGCCGCTACAGAAATCAGGATTCCGCCTCGTCCATCGGCGGGCAGGTGCAGAACAGGTTCCGGTCTCCGTAAACGCTGTCGATCCGGGCAACGGCCGGCCAGAACTTGTGCTCGCGTGTCCAAGGCGCCGGATAGGCGGCTTGTTCCCGCGAATAGGGCCGGTCCCAATTGTCGGCGATGACCTGCTGCGCAGTGTGCGGCGCGTTCTTGAGCGGGTTGTTTTTCTTGTCGGCCGTTCCGGAAACAACGGCTTCGATTTCGGCGTGGATCAAAATCATCGCTTCACAAAACCGATCCAGCTCCCCCTTCGATTCGCTCTCGGTCGGCTCGATCATGAGAGTTCCCGCGACCGGGAACGAAACCGTCGGGGCATGAAAGCCGTAATCCATCAGCCGCTTGGCGACGTCTTCCACCTCAACGCCCGCAGCCTTGAACTGGCGCAGGTCAACGATGCACTCGTGCGCGACCGTGCCGTGCTTGCCTTTGTAGAGGACCGGGAAATATCCATCGAGCCGCTTCGCGATGTAATTCGCATTCAGGATCGCGACCTTCGTCGCTTCCGTGAGTCCCTGCGCTCCCATCATGCGGATGTACATCCAGGAGATGGTCAGGATGCTTGCGCTGCCATACGGCGCCGCGGAAACCGGGCCGCTGCTTTGGTTCGGTTCGGCCGCGTGGTCAATCCGCGGGTTAGCCGGCAGGAACGGCACGAGATGAGCAGCTACGCCGATCGGCCCCATGCCTGGTCCGCCGCCGCCGTGCGGAATGCAGAAAGTCTTGTGCAGATTCAAGTGGCAGACGTCCGGACCGAAGTCGCCAGGGCGGCAAAGTCCGACTTGTGCGTTCATGTTCGCGCCGTCCATGTAAACCTGTCCACCGTGCGAGTGGACGATCTCGCAAACATCGCGAATCCCGGGCTCGAAAACACCGTGCGTAGAAGGGTAGGTGACCATGAGCGCGGCAAGATCGTGCGCAT
>DATLNB010000091.1:0-43245 GCA_035536995.1 Chthoniobacterales bacterium
CTTTAACGCACTTTGCCCAGCAGCAATGGCCTTGCCCACAGCCACGCGCTCCGCGCACATCGTCAGCCCGAACGAAACGTTCTCGACGTTGCATCCCGAGAACACTTCTCCCGACTCCGTCAGCAGAGCCGCGCCCACCGAAAAGCGGGAGTAAGGCGCGTATGCCTTTAGCCGAGCGTCCAAGGCGATCTGGTGGAGATCATTTTTCATGGACGGAGACGAGCGCCGCAGATCGCAACTCACGATGAGAGACCAACGACGGAATGGCAGCCTGCTCAGTAACATCGGATTGGGCCTTCTGTAATAGTCGTAAGGCTATCCTACCAAGCATGATTAATATTACGGCAGCGCTAACAAAGCCGCCTATCCAAATCCAGTATTCGAGCGGGTGAGGATGGGTCTTGCCTCGAGCCAGATTGAGCCCCAACTGGCCGAGCGTCCCTAAATACGAGTAGAGAAACAGCCCCGGCGCCTGGCCGATCGCCACCCACAGCATGCACGTCCGGAAGCGGATCTGGGTTAATCCGTACAGGTAATTAAGCAGGCTGGTGGGAAACAGCGGATGCAACTGACTCAACAGGATTATTTTCCACCCCTCTTTTTCAACCGCCGGTTCCAGCGCGCTGATCGTCGCATTGCGCAGCAGCCGCCTCTTCAGCCATTGCCGCCCGATTGTCCGACTAATGAAAAAGGAGATGGCGGCGCCGCTCACGTTGCCAGCGAGGGCGATGAAAAACCCCCACCAAAGCCCGAAGAAAAACCCGGCGCCTACACTGAGCACGCCGCCGGGCAGCAGCAGTACGTTGCAACAGGCGTAGAGAAGCGGGTACCAGATCGCGCTCCAGGCGCCCCATTGCATCACGTGTTGCTGAATGTTCGCCAGGATATCGACTAGGGGGAAGAGCCGGCTCAGGACGAACAAGGCAATCGCGACGACGAGTAACCCCGCCAATTGAACTATGATCGCGCGCCGAATCTGGAGCATCGGGCAACACTCAGCGCTTCACTCGCATCGCGCAACGGCGGAAGCGACCGCGGCAATGTGGGCAGGCGTCGTGCCGCAACAGCCGCCGATAAGTCGCACACCTTCCGCGATAAGGTCCGGCACAACGCTGGCGAATTGGGCAGGCTCCACCGGATAATGGTAGCGGCTATCGCGCTGCTGAGGATAACCGGCCGCAGGGTAGGCAGCGAAACGATCCTGGCGAGGAATACGCCTGATCAGCTCCAGGGTAGCAGCGGGATCGTTCATACAGTTCACACCGAACAGGGCCGGCCCAATTTGTTGAATCCTCGTTATCGCGTCTCCTATCTCAGTCCCGCAGTGAAGAATGCCAGCCGGCCCACACGAAAACGAGCAAACCGTTGGGGTCTGGCCTAACGACAGCTTCGCCCGAAACGCGACTTCCATCTCCTCAACGCTCGTAAACGTCTCTAAAACAATCAGGCTAACCCCAGCGTCGATCAGGCTGCTGATTTGCTCGCGAAAACACCCCGCGCGGTCGATCCCTCGGTTCGCGGCTTCGGTGGCAGAAATGCCGAGTGGTCCAACGCTTCCGGCCACATAAACTCGCTCGCCACTCGCGGCGTCCCGGGCAATCGCGGCCCCGGCCCGATTAATCTCGGCGACCTGGTGTTCCAGTCCAAACCGCGCAAGCCGGACTGCGTTTGCCCCGAATGTGTTCGTCTCGATAACGCGGGCGCCGGCCGCGATGTAACGGTCATGAACCCGGCGAATCTGCGCCGGATCGGAGAGGCAAAGCGCTTCAAGGCAATCATCGAGCGCGAAGCCGGCGTCGAGCAGGAGCGTTCCCATCGCCCCGTCGCCACACAGAATCCCCGTCTCCGCTTCGTCGAGGAAATCCATCGCTCCGCCGGCGGCCTGTTATGGGGGACAGATCGCGAAGACGCGCGCCGGAAAACCGGACCCGCCTTTCGGTTTTGGAAAAGTCGCGACCACGAGCGCGCCGCTCTCCGGCACCTGGTCGAGATTGGTCAGGAGCTCGATCTGATAATGGTTTGTCTTTAGGATGTATGTCTCGAGAGAGTAATCCTCTTTCGACGTGGCGATTCCCGGATCGGTGTCAGTTGTCTCGTGGCCGGATGCCGTGATTTTGCATTCCTCGTAAAGGTATTTCAGCGCGGGCAAGCTCCAACCCGGATAGTGCGAAACCCCGGCCCCGTCCTTGTTCTCCATCGCTTTGGGGTCGGGCCACCGTTTCGACCAGTCTGTGCGCATGGCGACGAACGCGCCTTGCGGAATACGCCCGTGGTCAGCTTCCCACTTCTTAATGCGCTCGATCGTCAGGGTGTAATCAGCGTTCCTGGAGGCTTCGTCGTGCACGTCTATGACTACGAGCGGCAGAACCATCTCCTTCAGTTCGATCTGGTCCACGGTCCGCAACCCCTGGATAAAATGCGCGGGCGGATCGACATGCGTTCCCCACTGTCCGACGAGCGTATATAGCTCCGTGAAAAACCCGGCGCCCAGCGTGCCTCGCCCTTTCTCATACCAGTAGGCGGTCTCGCGTTTTTCATCGGGAAAGCCCTGCCACTTCGGAATTCCGGGGGCAAAAGCATGGGTCAGGTCGACGAACCGTTTCGTCGCAAGCATCTTCTGAATTTCGAGCAGGGTCGGCTCAGCGGCCCGGACCATTGCCGGCCCGCCAATCAAAAGGCCGAGGAAAAGAACGATTCTTACGTTCCTCATGGGGCGTTGTTAAACGATCCAACAACAAGAAGCCAACAAGTTCGAATAACGCCCAATACTTTTCGTCTCCTTCCCTCCCGGTCCGATTTGTCGGAACCCGGCGACGATGTTATCAACAGGAACTTTAGGCGGGTCTTTGAGAGGCTGAATCAAGAGTCCAATCCAGTTGTTCGCACCGATAAGATTAAGAAAGAGCCTGCAGTTAAAATTTAATTCTTAAAGACAGTGTTAAAAAGTTTTTCATCAGACCCCGGTACCCTTGCCCAGCCAGCGGTTTTGCCGCTCGCGCAAACAGCGCCTGCGGAGCGGCTCTCGCGTGTCGCGGTGCCATCGCTCGACGAGGAAACGGATGCCTCTTCGGATAGTCTGTTCGAGCACTTCTCCTGGCTCTATATCTTTTGCCGGGAACGACTTTTCCGTGACGACACCGAGCGGATGATAAAGGCCCTCTGGTCCCGGGGGGTGAGCCCGGAGGCTGGGGCAAAACTGATCGAGCTGGGCTGCGGTCCCGGATTTTATTCGTGCCGGCTCGCCGAACGTTTTCCCGAGCTCCAGGTCCTGGGTGTCGACCGGTCGGCGAAACAACTGGCATGGGCGCGGGACAAACGGACGGCCAAAGGGCTGACCAACTGCCGGTTCAAGAGCGACAACGTGTTGGAATTGTCGCTGCCGGACGAGAGCTTCGACACGGTCATTGCGTCGCGGTTGTTTACGGTCCTGCCAAACCGGCGCCGGGCCGTCGCGGAGATTCATCGAGTCTTAAAACCAGGCGGCCGCTGCTTCATTGCGGAGCCACGCTGGGCCTTCTGGGCGTCGATCCCGCTTTTCACCATGTGGCTCCTCGCGGGATTAACACATTACAAAAATGGTTACCGCGAGCCGACCCGGGCTCGGGTTTTGTCGTTGCGCGAAATGAACCGGCTTTTTGGGAGCCAGCCCTGGCGGAAGGTCGAGACCTGGCGGGAAGGGCGTTATCAATACGCTCTGTGCGAGAAAGCCTGACCGGCGGCGCGTCGGCCGGAAAGAGCAGCCGAATCATGGTGACGCATCACGTCTTTGATCCGGCGAGACGGGGCCAGGTTCCAGCCGGGTTGTGCGCGCTCGCGGTGATGACCAAGGCGCCGCAAGCCGGGCGAGTGAAGACCCGGCTGACGCCGCCGCTTACGCCGGACGAGGCGGCCGCGTTGAATACCTGTTTTCTGCGCGACACGGCAGCGGCGATAACGGCTGCCACAGCGGACGGGAGATCGAGAGGAATCGGGGTTTACACACCGGTCGGCGCGGAAGGGGCCTACGATGGAATCTTGCCGAACCACTTTGCCTTATTGCCGCAGCGCGGAGACAAATTCGACGAACGTCTGGTTTGCGCGACGGAAGATCTCCTGGCCATAGGGTTCGCATCAGTTTGCCTGATAGATTCTGACAGCCCGACAGTTCCGGCCGAAGTATTCACCGAGGCGGTCGAAGCTCTTCGCGAGCCGGGGGACCGCATCGTCCTGGGGCCGTCGGATGACGGCGGATATTACCTGATCGGCTTGAAGGAACTGCACCGTGAAGTGTTTGCGGACATTGACTGGAGTACAGAGCGAGTCCTTGAACAGACAAAGCAGCGCGCGGAAGATGCGGGGCTGCCGGTGCACCTTTTGCCGAACTGGTATGACGTGGACGATCGAACAACTCTTGGCCGGCTGTGTGCAGAATTGTTCGGCGAAAATGGCAGAGGGATGGCAGCGGGCGGCGCTCCAAGCACCCGCGATTACCTGAACGCGTTGATCGAGCAGGAAGGGCGAAGCCGGATCTGGCCGGAGGTGTCGACATCATGACGGGGCACGGAAAACGAGCGCTCGTCACTGGCGGCGCGGGGCTGATCGGATCGCATGTCGCCGACCTGTTGCGAGGGAAAGGCTGGACAGTTCGAGTGCTGGATAACCTCGAGCCGCAGACGCATCGCAAAGGCAAGCCTGCCTGGGTCGGCGCCGACAACGAATTTATCGAGGGCGACGTCACTGATCGCGCGACCATTACGGCGGCGCTCCAGGACATCGACGTCGTTTTTCATCAGGCAGCCTATGGCGGCTACATGCCGGAGATCGCCAAATACGTTCACGTCAATAGCTTCGGGACCGCCCAGATGCTCGAGGTCATCCGCGAGCAAAATCTGCCGGTTAAAAAGATTATCGTGGCATCGTCGCAGGCGGTTTATAGCGAGGGCGCCGGGACATGCGCCGAGCACGGTCTCGTCTTTCCGGAAGTGCGGCGGGTCAAGGAGCTCGAGGCAGGCGATTGGTCGGTCAAATGCCCGATATGCGACACCCGCATCAAAAGCGCGCCGACACCCGAACGCGCGCCTGTCGGAGGCGAGACAGTGTACGGACTGACCAAAGTCGACCAGGAGAAGCTGGTCCTGCTCTGGGGTAAACAGATAGGCATCCCCACTGTCGCGCTCCGGTACTCCTGCACCTACGGCCCGCGCCAATCGATCTTCAATCCCTACACCGGTGTGATCGCGATTTTCTGCACCCGATTAATCAACAATTTGCCACCGGTTCTTTATGAAGATGGCGAGCAGACCCGTGACTTTTCATTCGTCGAAGACATCGCGCGGGCCAACCTGCTCGCCGCCGAGAGCGACGAGCTCGACGGCTTGCCGGTCAACGTCGGCAGTGGCGCCGGGGTCAGTATTCGCACGATTGCGGAACAAGTTTCGGAGGCGCTGGACATTCGGATCGCTCCCGAAATAAACGGGGAATTTCGTCCGGGGGAGATGCGCCATCTCACGAGCGACACCGAGAGAATACGCGCCGCCGGATACGCACCGCAGGTCGATCTTGCCACGGGGATTCGCCGCTATCTCGATTGGATCCGGCAGCAGGCCGACGTCCGCGATTACTTCAGCGAAGCTGCAAACATTCTCCGCAGCAAGGGCATCGTGCACCGGGTGAAACCGGCGCAGTAACCTGCGGGGTATTAGATTTTTTTGCCCGCCTGACCGCGGCTCCGGCGCCCGACCTTCTGACGCCGCCGCCCCGAAGCGAGGCGCCGCTTACCCGGCACGGGTGCGTCTTTCTTCTCCCCAATCGCGCCGGCGACCTCGGCAATCAAATCCGCTATCAACTGCGGGTTATCCGGCCTCTTCAGGGTAACGGCATACCAGTTCCGGAAGATGCCGCCGCGTGTCACCCGCAGCGCGACCAAACCGCGATCGGAGAGAAAATTAGCCGCCGTCCAGCGGGGCAGAACGGTGACGCCTAGCCCGGCTTTGACCATTTCGATGATCGCCTCGGTCAACATGATCCCGGTAAACCGCTTCGGCCGCACGCCGTGGGGCGCGAGATGTTCGCGAAAGAATTGGGACTCCTGGATATCCGCCGGATGCAAAATGAGATGCTCGTGCGCGAATTCGGAAACTGTGACCCACGATTGTTTCGCCAGGCGATGGGTCCGTGCGACGAGGAGCACCATTTCATCTTCAGCCAGGGAGCGGACGGCAAAGTCCGGTTCGGTTGGGCGGTTGAGGGTAAGCGCGAGATCGACCGTTCGCTCGCGTAAAGCGTCGAACGGCTGCCTGGTTGACTCGACCGAAATGTGAACCTCGACCCGGCCGCGGCTTCGCTCGGTGAATTTTGAAATTATCGCCGGCAGCCAGGAGTAGCCCGTAAAACAGTGAGTGCAGAGCCGGACGACCTGAGGTTGCTGTTCGGCGCCCCGACGCAGACGCTCTTCCGCGTTCTGCACGACCGTTAAAGCGTTCCGCGCCGCTTCCGCCAGGGTCTCACCAGCGGGAGTTGGCCGCATGCTGCGACCATCCCGGAAAAACATCGATGTGCCGGCGAGCTCTTCCAGCTGGCGGAGCTGATGACTGAGCGCGGAGGTGGTCAGCCGCAGCCGCCCGGCCGCGCGGGTCAGGCTGCGTTCCTCGGCGACGGCCAGGACGAGGCGAAGGTGTCGCATTTCAAATGAAATATAGCGAAGAAGATCGGCGGGCATGTTGAACGAATATCAACGACTACTTGCACTCTTTTAATTTCATTCAACAACGAGCTCACTGTATCTCCAGCCCATGCAATCGGTCCTTCTCGATGTTACCACCGCCCTCCGCTTCTTCGCCCGCCGGAAGGCTGCCTTAACCGTGATCGTCGTGACAATGGCACTGGCCCTCGCCGCGAACACGACCGTCTTCGCGGTCCTCCATTCATTCCTCTTCTCGAATCTCGCCATCCCGGAGCCCGACCGGGTGGTCGTCGTTTGGACAACGAAAATGCAACCGGGCAGCGGGCGCGTCGATTTCGTGGACACCCGTTCCAATTACCTCCTGCTCCGCCAGCTCACGCACTCGTTTTCCGATCTCGGACAATCGGTCCCAATGGACGCGAACTGGGAACAAAAGGAGGATACCCGCCGTCTCCAGGGCGCCCGGGTCACGGCTTCGTTTTTCGATGTCCTGCGCACACGTCCGCTAATGGGCCGGCTTTTCGGTGAGCAAGAAGAAGGTCCAAATGCGGCACCAGTCGTGTTGATCAGCCAGGCTCTTTGGCGGAATTCTTTTGCCGGCGCTGCGGATGCGATCGGGCAGAGCATTCGGTTGAACGGCGTTCCACACACGATCATTGGAGTGTTGCCGGCCGGGTTCGATCAGCCAACCGATACCGATGTCTGGGTGCCCTTCGATTTGCCGAAAGAGATGTGGACGAAAGTCACGGGGGCACGGCAATGCGCCACCTACGCGCGCCTGGCGCCAGGCGTAACCGTCGAGGCGGCTGACCGGGAGCTCGCGAATTTTGCTTCCCACGCCACCGCGGCCAGTCCTGAGAACAAGGACTGGGGATGGCGGGCGCAACCGTTAAAGCAAGTTCTGCTGAGCGGTTCCGATAACGTCGTTCTGCTCGTGCAGGGCGGGGCGGCGGTTTTGCTGCTCCTGGCGATTTGTAACCTGACGTCGTTGCTGATGGCGTGGGCCGCGGAGCGCCAACGCGAAACCGCCGTTCGTCTCGCCCTCGGCGCGAGCACATGGCGGATCGTCCGGCAATTCCTTATCCAGAGCATCATCCTCGTGGGCACCGGGGGAGCGATTGGCATCGGCATCACCTGGTTTGCGATCCCGGCCCTGCAGCGTCTCGATCCAGACCCAGGGTTGGCGGCATTGCTGAGGAATGTCCGGTTCGATCCGACGACCGCGTCGTTCGCGTTCATCCTTATCGTCGTCACCGGAGTTCTGGTCGGGTTGATCCCGGCGCGCCAGACGCGTGCGGCATCGTTGAACGAGACGTTGCGAAGTGAGACTCGCGGCGGCAGCGCCAGCGGGAAATCCATTCGGTGGCAGCAAGCCATGGTCGTATTTCAAGCGGCGATCTCTGTCCTCATTCTTGCCTGCACAGCGGTGGCAGGTCTCGGGTTGGCGAAACTCAATCGGATCAAACTCGGGTATGAAACACGCGATCGCGTCGCCCTGCGGATCGGTTTCCCTGAACCGGCAATGGCCTCTCACGAGAAACGCGTCCAGTTCGTTGATGCGTTCGAGCAAAAACTTGCGCAAGAACCGAGCATCGTCAGCTACGGGCTCACCTCGACGTTGCCGGCCGGCGATGGTGGCTGGGGTGCTTCCCTCCAACCACAACTGGCGACGGGTGAGTGGCTGCCAGACCCCGTGGTCTTTCATTACCGCAGAGTCTCGCCCGGATATTTGCGAACAATGGGCATCCCGGTCATTGACGGTCGCGGCCTTGAGGAGCGGGATCGCCCTGACACCCTCGCAGTAGCCGTTGTCAGCCAGGCGCTCGCGCAAAAATATTGGCCCGGGCAGTCGGCGATCGGACGCAAATTGCGCCGCGCCAACACTACCCAGGCGGCACCGATCGTGGAGATCGTTGGGGTCGTTGGCAATGTGCACGAGAGCGGTCAGGTCAAGACGACCGAGACGGTTTATGTTCCTTTTAGCCAGCATTCACTGCGGCGCGCATCCGCGGTCGTGCAGGGGCGGGGCTCGATGACGGACGTAGTCGCCGCGACCCGGCGGGCGTTGCGCGCTGCCGGTCCCGAGGTAGCGGCATTCAACGTCGCGACCTTGCAAACCCTTAGCCGGCAAACCACGGCGCTGCCGCGCCTCCAAGTGGTTCTTCTCACGGTCTTCGCGCTCATCGCGGTCGGTATCACCGCGTTCGGGACCTACGGGGTGATGAGTCAGCTTTTCGCCGCCCGGAAACGAGAGCTATCCATTCGCGGCGCTCTTGGGGCAACGGCGCCGAGTCTTCTCCGTCTCGTCCTCTGGCAAAACGCGCGACTTGGCATTGCCGGCACGGTCCTGGGGAGCGTCGGTGCCTGGATGGCGAGCCGATGGCTGCAATCGCGGCTGACGAGCTTCGAGCCGTCCGGGATTCTTGAATTTGCGGGCGTGGCCCTCGGTGTTCTGCTTTTAACCCAGTTGGCCAGTCTTGTGCCGGCCTTGCGCGCGACCAGGCTCGATGTCCGCGTTTTGGTCAGTTCGTAATCAGTAAGGGTCCCGCAGGCGTCACGACGAGCGGGCATGTGCTACGCTGCGCATGCATGAGCAGTTCGATATCCGTCGTCATCCCCGCGTTGAACGAGGAGGAGCCGATTGCCGCGGTCGTGCGCGACTGCTTCACGACCGGTCTGCCCGGCGAAGTCATCGTGGTTGATAATGGCAGTACTGATCGAACCGCAGAACGAGCGAATGCAGCCGGCGCGAAAGTCGTCGCCGAGCCCACGCCGGGATATGGCCGGGCCTGCGCGACCGGTCTGCGCGCGATTTCGCCTGAGTGCGACATCGTAGTCTTTCTTGACGGCGATGGGAGTGATTGTCCTGAATTCATGCCGCAGCTGGTTGATCCAATCCGGCGGGGCGAACAGGATTTCGTGATCGGGTCGCGGACGCGGGGCCAACGCGAGCGCGGGAGCATGAATTTCCAGCAAGTGTTCGCCGGGCGTGCCGCTGGGTGGCTTTTGCGGTTACTATACGGAGTCAGTTATACCGACATGTGTCCATTTCGCGCGATCCGCCGCGATGCCCTGGAGACGCTTGGGATGAAAGAGGCGACCTACGGATGGAACCTCGAGATGCAGATGCGCGCCGCCCGCGCCCGTCTTCGCGTTATCGAGGTGCCGGTCAACCATCGTTGCCGGACCGGAGGCGAATCGAAAGTGTCCGGGACGTTGCGCGGAACATTTGTGGCGGGCACGCGGATCATCGCAACCCTGGTTCGGGTCGCAATGGAACGGTAACGCCGCTCTCGTAACCGCCGTCTCTGCGAATGCCTGCAAGGGAGGCGCGCGCAGATCCCCCGGTTACGCCTGCACTCGACGCGCGACCCATCCAGGATTGTGATTTCTCCACGCTCAGGATTTCGTAACCTGCCGTCATGACACGTCGTCGGGCATTCGGCGCGGGATTCCTCGCCGGGTTAACAGCGAGCCTTCTGATGACCGCAACAATGCTGTTCCTCGCCTGGCTCTTTGGCGTTGCGACGCCGCCCGTAATTTTTGGCGATCGCATCTCCGTCTTCATTCCGGCGGACGACTTTCTCGCGCTTATGGGCCGGCTCGGCGGCTACAACAACATGAAGCAGCTCGGAGTTGCTTCGGTCATGACCGGGCAGATTGCGGTTGGGACGCTCGCGGGAATTATCTACGGCTTCGTCATGCGCCGGCGGCCGCGAAACCGGCTCAGCGTTACCGGTCTTATTTTCATTCTTCTGCCGCTTCTCGCCGTGACCGCGTTCCTCTGGCCGGTGCTCGGAACCCATTATCACGGTCTGCCGATCAA
The DNA here is from genome assembly GCA_035536995.1 of Chthoniobacterales bacterium. Lineage (GTDB taxonomy): Bacteria > Verrucomicrobiota > Verrucomicrobiia > Chthoniobacterales > UBA10450 > AV80. Next base: position 10,488 of record DATLNB010000091.1, read on the forward strand.
CCGCGCCACGGTCCTGACCGTTGTCGGGCTATTCGTCGCTTTTGTCGTGTTTGAGCGCGCTCTCGTTCTGGCCTTCCACGCGCTCACTCAGCTCCGAACGCGGATCAACGACCAGGACTTCAGTCCGCCGATCGGGCGCCGGGCCTTGCTCGTGAGCGGCGTCGCCCTGTTTGCGGCGGGTGGGGGCGCAGGGTTGCTTCGGCGGCTCTACGAGCTCGCCACGTTCAGCTACGACGGGACCCAATACAAAGGCCGCGTCGTTCGCCCCATCACGCCTAACGACCAGTTCTATTGCGTGACCAAAAACGTGGTCGATCCGAAAGTGAACCCGAACCTCTGGCGCCTCGAGGTCACGGGGCTCGTCCAGACGAAACAGACGTACCGGTTCGATCGACTAAAATCGCTCCCGGCGGTGGAACAGGAAACCACCCTGATGTGCATCAGCAACGGCCTAGATGCCGGACTGATGAGTAACGCGAAATGGAAAGGCGTCCCGATGAAGGTTCTGTTGAGCGCCGCATCTCCGCTGGCCGGCGTGACCAAGGTTCGCCTTCATGGGGTTGATAATTACACGGACACGATCCCCTTCGCGAAAACGATGGATCCGACCACGCTCGTCGCGTACGAGATGAATGGCGAAAAGTTGCCGGACCGTCACGGCTTTCCGGCCAGGGTCATCGTTCCTGGTTACTTCGGCGAAAAGCACGTGAAATGGATCACGCGGATCGAAGTCGCCGACGAAACCGCTGTCGGTTTCTACGAGAAACAGGGCTGGGGGCCCGACTTCATCATCCCAACGCGCTCGCGCTTCGATGAACCGGATCATGACTCGACAATTCCGGGCGCGATCGCCGCAAATGGCGTCGCTGTGCGCGGGGTCGCGTTTGGCGGGAGTCGCGGGGTTTCGCGTGTGGAAGTGAGTTTGGACGACGGCAAAACCTGGGGGGACGCACGGCTCGATTACCCTGGAACTAAGCTGACCTGGGCGATCTGGAGTTTCGACTGGCGCCCGGCCGAAGCGCGGGATTACATCCTCGTCGTCCGCGCGACTGACGGCGAGGGCATCGTGCAGACGTGGGACGAACAACGGCCGTTTAAATCAGGGGTAACCGGTTTCCACAAGATTCGGGTCCACGTCGTCTAGTCACTTCTGGCACCGCGGACACCAGGCGGTCGTCCGGCCGCCGATCATTGCTTTCCGCAGGGGCGTTTGGTGGCGCGGGCAGACGCCCTTCTGCTTCCATTTTTGGTGGATCAACCAATCAGGCGGCGCGTCCCCGAACTCGGGCGCGATCAACCGCAGCGACTCGCTCGCGACGAATCGCGTCTCCTCGAACACGCGCTGCCGGTGCCGCGGCCCGAGCTCACCCGCCCCAATGAGCGGCGCGACCTTCGCGCGCCACAAAATTTCGTCGGCCATCCAATTGCCGATTCCGGCAAATCCGTTCTGCAGAAGCAGCACCGCCTTGATTGGGGCGCGCGAGTGCCGCTTTAAAAAAGTGTCGAAAAATTCTCGGTCGAACGACTCCGAGCCGATATCTGGCGCCCCTGTTCGCCACCACTCGGGCGACGATTTGCCCCGGTGGAACCGGACTCGGCCAAAGAGCCGCGCGTCGCGAAGAACCAGGGCGCGCTTCGCCTGGTGGAGAACGAGGTGATCGTGCTTTTCGGGCGCGACTCCCCGAGACTCAACCCGGAGAGTGCCTGTCATCCCCAAGTGGATGCCCAGCCAATTTCCACCGGAAAATTCGAAGAGCATTTGCTTTCCCCATGAGGAGGAGCGCAAAAGTTTCTGCCCCGTGAGCTCGCGGACCAGGCCGCGCGGATTTGATCCTCGGAAGATCCGTTTCGCCGCGTGGACCTGGACACGCAGGATCTTCTGGCGCAAGCCCGGGTCCCATTGCCGGCGATAGAATTCGACTTCGGCCAGCTCGGGCATGGACTACCATTGTCGGAGGGACGTGCTTCTGCACGTCCCACTTTCGCGAGCGGACGCTTTCGCCGGAGAGACAGGACGTGCAGAAGCACGTCCCTCCGAGGGAGAGATTGTGCTACGTTTCAGCGATGGAAAAGGTGATCATTGTCGGGAGCGGTTGCGCCGGCCTGACCGCGGCGATTTACGCTGCGCGCGCAAACCTGAGCCCGCTGGTGCTGGAGGGGCGGCAACCCGGCGGACAGCTTTCGACCACCACACTGGTAGAAAATTTCCCCGGATTCCCGGACGGAGTGGATGGACCGCAGCTCATCATGAACATGCACAGCCAGGCCGAGAAATTCGGCGCCCGGTTTGCCTATTCCGAAGTCACGGATTTCGACGCCTCATCGGAACATGTTCGAATTAAAGCGGACGACGAATGGCTGGAGACCCGCGCCCTGATCATCGCCAGCGGCGCGTCGGCTCGCTGGCTCGGTCTCGAGAACGAAGAGAAGCTCGTCGGCCATGGACTCACCTCGTGCGCAACTTGCGACGGCGCCTTTTACAAGAATGTGCCGGTCTGCGTGATCGGCGGCGGCGATTCAGCAGCCGAGGAAGCGCTTTTCCTGACCCGGTTTGCCTCGAAAGTTTACCTGATCCATCGCCGCGACAAACTGCGCGCGTCCAAGATCATGGTCGACCGGGTTTTGGCGTGTGCCCAGATCGAGCCGATCTGGAACACAGTCGTGACCCGTTACATTCCCGACGAGAAAAACGAAATGCGCGCCGTCCTCTTGCGCGACGTAAATACCCACGAGGAAAAGGAACTTCCTGTCGCCTGCGTTTTTGTAGCCATCGGTCACGATCCCAACACAAAGGCTTTCCAGGGAAAACTCGAGACCGATCCGGATGGCTACCTGATCGCGAAACACCTGGCGGAGAGCAAGCATCCCGGAGTGTTCATCGCCGGCGACGTCGCAGACCGCGTTTACAAGCAGGCGATCACCGCTGCGGGGTCCGGCTGCGCCGCGGCCATGGAAGCGGAGAAATATTTGGCCGCCCGAGGGAAATAGGGAGACGCATTCCGTTACTGTCATGCCGGGCAGAGCGAAGCATCGCTGACAATTTCCGCGCGAAGACGACCCGAAATGGTCAGAGATTCTTCGACTATGTTCCGCTTCGCGTTACTTCGCTCAGAATGACACGCACTTGAAAATCTGCGATCTCACGCAGTTTTATTCGCCGCTGAGCGGCGGCGTCAAACGCTACGTCCACGAAAAGGCGAGCTTCATTCGTGATCAGACGAGCGACGAGCATGTATTGATCGTTCCCGGAGCGAAAACCGAGCGGAAGGGCGACGAGCGATGTCGCACTTACTCGATCCGATCGCCTTTGATCTCGCGGTCAGCGCGTTACCGGGCCCTGCTCGATCTGCGGGCGGTGAGCGAAGTGCTGGAGCGCGAACGCCCGGACATAATCGAATCGAGCGACCCCTACCAGGTGGGGTGGAAAGCGATTTCGTTCGGCCGCACCGCCTCCGTCCCCGTGGTCGCGTTCTATCATTCTCATTTTCCCGAAGCGTATCTCCGCGGTGCTTCCCGGTGGCTAGGGAGTCGTGCCGGCGAATCGCTCATGGCCGCGGCCCAGCGTTACGTTCGCAAGATGTATAACCGGTTCGCGGCTACGCTCGTTCCTTCCGAGCCTTTGCAGCGCGTCCTCATCGAATGGGGCGTCCGGAACACCCGGCTCGTTCCGTTGGGCGTTAACACTGGTGTTTTCCGACCGGAGCCGGATGACGCTGCCGAGACGCGTAGCTCGCTCCGTGTTCCGGCTGGGCGGACCTTGCTTTTGTATGTCGGGCGGCTCGCTCCAGAGAAGAACACCCGCGTTCTTTTCCAGGCGTTCGACCATCTTTCGGTCCGGCGGCCGGGTGATTTCCAACTACTTGTGATTGGCGACGGCCCGGAGCGGTCAGCCCTTCACGAAGTCCAGGGTAGGACGGAGGGGATGGAATGGATCCAGTATTGCACCGACCCGGCTGAGCTGGCGCGCTATTACCGAGCCGCCGATGTGCTGGTTCATCCCGGAACGCAGGAAACATTCGGGTTGGTGGCGCTCGAAAGCCAGGCCTGTGGGACGCCAGTGGTTGGGATTCGTGGCTCGCGGCTCGATGGGATCATTCTGCACGACCAAAATGCCTGGGCGGACGCGAACGATCCGGAAGCCCTGGCCGCGGCGATCGAGCGGTTTAGTCAGCTCGACTTGGGAGGCCTCGGCCGAACGTCAGCGGCACGGGCGGCCAGCGAATACGCGTGGCCACGGGTTTTCGATCGACTGTTTTGCATTTACCGCGAGGTCTGCGCAATCTACACAAGATCAAGGTCATGAAGTCGGAAAAGGAATTCACCATTCGCAGTTATCGCCCGACCGATCGCGGCGCAGTCCGGCGGCTCTGTTGCCAGACTGGATTCCTCGGGGACCCGATCGATCCGGTCTATCAGGACCACGAGCTTTTCGCCGATTTTCTCACCACTTATTATACGGACAAGGAGCCGGAATCGTCCTTCGTGCTGGAGATTGACGGCGAGATCCGCGGCTATCTTCTTGGATCCCGCAAGCCGCTCTGGAACCAGTTTTATTCCTTTCGCCAGAACATCCGGCTCTTCCTCCGCGCTCTCTGGCGGTATCCGCGCTACGACAAACGCTCTCGCCGATTTATTCGCTGGATGATCAGCCACGGCTGGCGTGAAGTCCCGGCCGCCCCGCGCCGCACCCCGCATTTCCATATCAATCTGCTGCCGGACGCCCGCAAAATGTCCACCACCCGCGCGCTGATGAGCGCGTATCTGAGTTATCTTTATCGGAGCGGCGAAAAACACGTGTATGGACAGATCGTCACCTTCCAGAACCGCCGCGGTGAAAAAATGTTCGAGCGTTACGGATTCAAGGTTTTGAACCGGGCCGAGATTACCAAATACAAAGCGTACTATCCGGAGTCGGTTTACCTGAGCACAGTGATCAAAACGCTGGAAACCGCGGAGCCGCTCTCGGTCGATATCCGCTCGCGGATGTAGCCGGGGCACCGCCCTTGTCGCACGAGGTGGCGTGCGCTACACTGCCGCGCGTTGTCGCCGGCATAGCTCAGCTGGTAGAGCAGCTGATTTGTAATCAGCAGGTCATCGGTTCGAGCCCGATTGCCGGCTTTTAATAAACGCTTGGGCGCGAGCGTAATGCGCCCTTCTCGATCTGCTTCCGGATTTCCCGGGAGTTAGAAGATCGGAATTTTCTAACTCTTCTCACTTTCTGTCTGTCGCCACGCCGGCATTGACACAGAAAGCTGAGGATGAAGCACATTGCACGAAATCTGTTCCTCCACGGAAATGGGGGGTTCTACGCGCTTTGGCGCGAGAGCACCCTGAACGGATCCAAAGGCCGGCAAATCATGAAGAGCCTCCGGACCACGACGGAGGCGCATGCCCGAGACCGGGTCGAACGTTTGCGGTCGCTAGACATGGATTGGGCCCGATTCGCTGAGCAGGAATTTGGGCGATGTAGTGCTTCGTCTGTTCCGGCTCCGGCGATGGCTAGCCTCGAACCGCAGCCTCCCGAAAAGCACAATGGCTCGCGGCCATCGTTTTGCGAAGCGGTGGAGCTGCATTTTGAGCGGCAATCATTTAGCAGCGCCGACACTGAAAGGTCAGCGCGGCAGATGAAAAAAGTTGTTCTCGCGTTGTGCGCGAACTGGTCGGGTTTTGATCCTCAACTGATTTGGAAACGGTACAAAGAGCACAGGGGTGCGGACGGGAACAAGGACGTTGATAAGAAGGCTCCCGATTTGGTGTCCGCTCCCAACCAATTGAGGTGGTACCTTCGGAAACTGGTGCCTTGGTTTGTGAAGCAGCAATGGCTGCCGTCGCGCGTACTCGAGACACTTGCCGAAATCAAGAACCTCAAAGTCAACCCGCGCCACCCGGAAATCCCATCAAAGGAACAGATCAGAGAGCTCTTTTGCCAGATTGATCTTGAGAACCCCGAGCTTGGGCGGTTTCTCAAGTTCGTCGCGATGACTGGGCAGCGTCGAGGCAGGTGGCATTCCGATCCCCGGGAAAGGCGCGGAGCTTTGGGAATTTCATGGAGCGATGTCGACCTGAGCAATCACCGTATTCGAGTGACCCTGAAAGGGAATTTTGTTAAATGGTTGTTCATCTCAGAAGAAGCAGTGCGCCTTCTCGAGGAACTTGCTCGTGAGCGGAACGGGAACACGACGCCTGAGCAACAGATTTGGGGCTTCTCAGATCGAAAGGCAAAGCGTGCTTCGGCGCTGCTTCGCAAATGGTGCAAAGCATTCAACCTCGAGATCGACTATCTGCATGCTCTCCGGCATTATTTTTGTTCGGTTGGACTGAGCGAAGGTCTTTCCGCGGCGGAAGTGGCGCAGTTGGCCGGTCACAAGGACAACGGCAAGTTGCTCCTTTCTGTCTACGCGCACGTGCTTCAGCCCGTTCTTGAAAAAAAGGTACGGGGTTTTTCGGTGATCCAATGAGGCTAGGGGCCGGTTTTGGTAACCCGTTTTTTCTTATGCGTCTTCCGCGTCTTCGCGACGTACAGCGCGGTTCCTTTGATCGCCTGATTGCGCAGTGCTTCCGCAGCGTAATTTTCCATCAACGACCGAGTCTTTGGATCCGGAGCCATTTCCAGCATCTCCTTCAAGGTCAGGCTGGGGGCCGTTTTTCGCTTCTTGTCGGAGCGGCCGCGCATGACTTCATTAAATGACCAGCGAACGGCTCGCCGGAGAACCTCCGAAACGGGAACGCGCGGCAGCACTTGTTGGATTTCGTTGGAAACCCCCTTTGGCAACTGCTGACGTAAACAATCGTGAAGAATCCCCCTTTGTGTGTCCTGCTTATCCGTCAAGCGAGCCAGGGAGGGGCTTTGAATTCCGAGGTTGCGGCGATAAATTGCGCATGCTTCGGCAATCTGGCGCATCGTTCGTTTGGCGTCCGTGTGGTTGCTTAGGAACCATTTCCAAAATTGCGGCCGATGTCGGGCCGGAATGGTGTGGATCTTGGGAAGGGCCTTGGCCGGGGGGAGCTCATGGCCGAAGCCGGCGGCACCTAGTTGGAGCAGGACTTCTGCATCGCTCGCGTGCCGATGTCCTTGTTGTCGGCCTATCGCCCATCGCCGTTCGCAATATTGAGCAAATGTTCCGAACGCTTCCCGATACAGTTTGCGCTCACGAATAATCAGAAAAGCCAACTTGCGCTCGAAATCTGCCTTGGCATGCGCAGAGATTTGCAATTCGAGATCTTCCTGTTGTCGCTTTTCTTCCGCTGACAATCGATCGCCCGTTGGTTGAGTCTCGACGGAGAGCACTTCGAGTAACTGCCGGGTGTCATGGCCACAGACGTTGAACGCGTGGACCGGTATGTCGTGGATGGTGGCCAGCGAGTTGGATTCCGCTCCCTTAGTCGCCGTTTTCGATGCCATCACGTTTTTTATGTTGGCGGTTGCTCCCGTTGCGCATTGAAGTGGATCGACGCTGGGGATCGTGATTCGACTTGGTTGGCCGGACTGCCCTACGATCGGAAGGGTGGTTTGCGCTTTCCCGGTCGAAAGGTCGCTGGACGGTTTTGGAAAATCAGCCGGGTTGGGCTCCGAGTTTGGGGTTTGGCGAGACGGGTCGCAGTCGCCCTTTACCGGACTGCTTTTGTGCATTGCTAAGTTTTTCATAAGAGTTAATTCCCCGGGGGCACCCGTTGAGGGCCCCGTTTCTCTTCTGGGAACTAAAGCAATTCCCCAAAAGCGATATTTTCAGAATTCTTAACTCTTTTTGAAAGCGCTCAGACCCCCACACCGCACGGGAATGCCAGCGACAGTCGCCCCGGGGCGACTGTTCTCGTTCATTCGGAGCGAGAATAGTATGCGTGCGTAGCAGCAGAATGGAGTTCCGCGGCCGTCAACGGCGATATTTGAGCGATTGCAGTTTTTAGTTCCGCGTATTCGGGGTCGTCTTGAGGATTATTTCTCGCGCGGGGTCGGACGAACTCCAGATCGAACCCCGACGCATTGTCCTCCCTGCAATCCAACGCCCCGCCGAAAAAGCTGACGAGGCGCACGCCGGCCGCGATCCAAAAAGCGGTGGATCGGGGCGCCAAGAGCCTTCCATGGTTTGGATCAGGTAAGTGAGACTGAAATGAATACATGACGCTGTGTTCTGTTTCGCCATCCACGAGATCGCCGCGAAGAATGATCCATACGGCGCCCGGGCATCCGCGTTCCTCCACGGTAATCCCCCACTTCCACGGAGGATCATTCGGTTTCTCGGGCCTTAGTCCAGCCAGTCGGCCAAGCGTTTCAGCTACGTGGTGAAGACACGCGTCAAACGGCAGAAAAATTTCGCAGTCTACCGCCATGAGGAAACCTCCCCGTCGAAGCGTATGTGGCGGCCTAGATATAGCGTCATTGCGCACCCTCCAGTCCGAAGAACGTTTGGTTCAATGTCTGCCAGCGAACGTAGTCGGCGCTTCCGACACGGGTTACGGCCACCGCGCGGCGGATGGTTGAATCGCCGATGCCGGACAGCTTTGCGGCCAAACGCACCGGTATCAAAGGTGCGCTCTTTACCTCATCGGGATGAATGGGCCGAATTGGTTGGGCCGGTCTCCTTCTCGTATTTCGCGGTTTTTCCTCTTCCGAGGCTGATTGCGGTGAAGTGTCATCATTCATGACCCCTTCTTGTGTCGCCTTTTTCGCCGCCTGACATGAACGGCAAGACCAAAAACAAAGAAATTTCTAACTCTGGTGGTGAGCCCGACGCCTTTTTTAGTCGCGCTGACGGCAGAATTTCGCCGCTTTCAGTTCAAGGTGAATCGCCGGGTGTTTTTAGGTCGTTTTTGCGCGCAATATTCATCAAACTACTGACCCAAATCGAAAGATGATGACCCCGTTTTACTCTTTGCCTAGCTGATGACATCCCCGACATCGGTGAAGGGAGTGTTGCTTCTCGACGGACAAGTGATGCTCGTAAAGAACGCCCGGAATGAGTGGGAATTGCCCGGAGGGCGCAGCGACAAGGGGGAGGACCATGCTCGAACGTTGGCGCGCGAGTTTCAGGAGGAACTTCGCATTGACGTTTTCATCGCCGATTTTGTCGATTCCTATCTGTTTGAAGTTATTCCCGGGCACAATGTGTTTATTGCTACATACGGCTGCACGCTTTCGGGCGAGTTTAAACCTGCGGTAAGCGATGAGCATACCGAATACTGCCTGTGGCCCGTCGAGCGACTATCGGAGCTCAACCTTCCGCCAGGATATAGGCAGTCGATCGAGAAATGGGCAAAGCAAATGTGATTAGGACAAAAGATGGCAAAGCGTCTCCCCATTAAGGCCGTCATCTTCGATCTGGGTGGCGTGCTGATTGATTTGCACGCTGAGGCCGCGAAACGCGAATTGATACGGGATTTTGGCCTCCCATCGCAACGCTTTGCTCGTCTTACACGCTCGAGCTTTGAATCGGATCCAAGAAGTATCACCGAGATGGCAATGATTGGGAAAGCGGGCACTTCGGATTACCTGGACGCTTTCTTGGGGAATTGTAGCGTTAAGGATTTGAGCGGACTTAGGGCTAATCGCCTCTCAGTGGTGGGGAAGGAGCGCCCGGATGTTTTCGCGATCGTCGCGCGACTAAAACAAGCCGGCTTAATCTGCTGCGTTATGTCGAACACGATTGCTCTGCATTGGGAAAAACTGGGTTCAACTGGTGAATATCCTTCTCTTGGAATTTTCCATCATGTGTTTGCTTCCCATCTGATGGAGTGCGCGAAACCCGAGGAAGCGTCATTCTCTTTCGTGGCGACCGCGCTGAACCTTCGAATGTCGGAGTGCCTTCTCGTCGACGACACGCGTTTAAACGTCAGAAGGGCGAAACAGGTTGGATGGCGTGCGTTATTATTTAGGGACGCGGCGCGATTGGACCGCGATATCGTGCGCCTCTTACCGGCTGAAAACCCTCGGGCCGGCAGGTAGAGCGAGGCACAGCGGCTCGCATGCCGGTTCTTGATCGCCGAATGGCCTAAAAATTACCTGTTGTTTTCCCAATAGACTTGCGACAGTCTCCTGTGGGTAACCCATAGAAAGCGCGGGCAGTACAGGATGAAACAGAAAAAGGATGTCCAACAAGGAACACTGGCATTGATGATTCTGAAGACTCTCGACGTTATGGGGCCGCTGCACGGCTACGGCGTTGCACGACGGATTGAACAGATCAGTGGTGACCTCCTCACGGTTAATCAAGGCACACTGTATCCCGTCCTGCTACGGCTGGAGCAAGAGGGTGCCATCGCATCGGATTGGGGTCCATCGGAAAACAATCGAAGGGCGCGGTTCTATCGACTGACGCGTGCGGGCCACAAACTCCTCGCCACCGAGAAACGCGATTGGGAGCAAACGGCGGCGATTATTGCGCGGTTCTTTGACGTGAACGCGGAGGATCTGGCATGAGGTCGCTGCGCCGTTTGTTCAAACGCATTTCAAATTTCGCGACCAGACGCCGTCACGATGAACGGCTCCGAGAGGAGATAGAATCTCATCTCGCGGCGCAAACGGAAGAGAACCTCCGAGCCGGCGTGGCTCCTCTGGAAGCACGCCGGCAGGCAGCCCTGAAGTTTGGAACCATGCAGGCAGTTCGCGAAGACTATCGAGCCGAAGGCGGCCTGTCATTCTTGGAGGACCTGTTTATAGATTTCCGCTATGCAGTGCGCCAGCTCGTCAAAAAATCGCGCGGCTTCACCACCGTGGTGATCCTCACGCTTGCGCTCGGCATCGGTGCATGCACCGCGATCTTCTCCGTCATCAACGGCGTTCTGCTCCGGCCGTTGAACTACCCCGCGCCAGATCGCGTGGTCACAATCAAGGAGACTCAGTTACCTGGGTTGCCGGACGTCTACGCTTCCGTCCCCAATTTCCTGGATTGGCAGCAACAGGCAAAATCGTTTAGTCACATCGCTGCTTTTGTCGGGGCGCCGCTCAACTTTACGAATGCCGGAGAGCCTCAGCAGCTGCGTGCCATCAAGGTCACCGCGCATTTCTTCGATGTGTTGCAGGTTCAGCCGACAATCGGTCGTACGTTTAACCCTGAGGAGGACACACCCGGCAAGCACCACGTCGTGCTCCTGACCGAGCCCGCGTGCGAACGTCTCTTCGGCGGCACTTCAGGCATTCTGGGCCGGCAGCTGAAACTCAACGACGAGATGTACACGGTCGTGGGCGTGATACCCGCGGGCTTTGGTTACGGGGTTGCACCAAACATGGATGCGTTCATTCCGATGGCATTTCGGCCCGATGAAACAACCAATCAGAACCGCGGTATGCACAAGGTTATCACGGTGGCTCGGCTGAGGCCTGGCGTCTCGGTCGCAGAGGCGGACGCCGAGTTGAAATTGATCGCGGCGCAGCTCGCGGCGCAGTATCCCGAAACGAACAAGGGCTGGAGCGCGTTCGTGATGCCGCTTCTCGACTACTGGGTCCAAGATGTGCGGTTGCTGCTTTATACGCTGCTCGGAGCAGTCGGATTCGTGTTGCTCATCGCCTGTGCAAATGTCGCCAACCTGCTCCTGGCGCGCGCGATCTCGCGGCACCGCGAGTTTTCGGTCCGGGCTGCGCTGGGCGCCACGCGCGGTCGCCTCGTCCGCCAACTCATGACCGAGACTCTGTTGCTGGCGCTCGCGGGTGGCGCCGCCGGCGTCCTGCTCGCGCACTGGAGCTTGCAGGGACTCCTCGTGCTCGCTCCAGCAGTGCTTCCGCGCACGTTTGAGATTCGGCTCGATGGGACTGTCCTCGCGGTTTGCCTTGCGCTGAGCGTCTCGACAGGGCTGCTCTTTGGTCTCGCACCCGCGTGGCTAGCCTCGCGTGTCGACATCACGAGCGCGCTAAAGGCCGGCGCCCGCGGGACGACCGAGAACCGGAGTCGCGGACGCTTGCGCGGGCTGCTCGTCATCATCCAAGTGGCCCTCGCCCTGACGCTGCTTGCGGGCGCCGGTCTGCTGACGCGTAGCTTTGCGCGACTCACAAGGGTCGACCCAGGCTTCACCCCCGGGGGGGCGGTCGTCCTGCGTTTCACATTGCCCGAAAAGAAGTATCCGCAGCCGGAGCAGCAGGTCGCGTTTGCCGACAAGCTGCTCGAGCGTGTCCGTGCGCTTCCGGGAGTGGAGAGGGCCGCGGTCGCTCAACCTTTCCCATTCTTCCCGGGCTGGACTTTCCCCTTCAATCTCGAGGGCCGACCTCCGGTTCCGGAGAGTGAGCTGCCAAATAGTAGCTACTACGCTGTCACACCTGATTACTTCCCTGCTCTTGGCGCCCGGTTGGTTCGGGGGCGAGTGTTTTCCGCAGAAGATGGCCCGGATGCCCCGCGCGTCGCCATCATCAACGAGACTCTGGCGCGGCGTTGCTTCGGCGATCAGAATCCACTCGGGAAACGGATTGCGATTAACGAGCTCGAGAAGTGGCGCGAGATCGTCGGTGTGGTGGCCAACATCCGGGCAGGTGGGATTAAGCAGCGCGGTGACAATCAGGTGTATGAGCCATTCGCTCAAAATCCGCATCGGACTCTTAATTTGTTAGTGCGCAGTGGAGAGTCGACTGCGGCGTTAGTCCCATCGCTGCGCGCTGCTGTCTATTCCATCGACAAGGATCAGCCTGTCCCGCACGTTCGGACACTCGACACACTTCTCGACGACCACATGGCCACGCCGCGCTTCGCCGTGCTGCTGCTGGCGATTCTCTCGTCCGCGGCCCTTGTGATTGCCTCCGTCGGGATTTACGGCGTGACTGCGTACACCGCCGTTCAGCGCACTGGCGAATTCGGCATCCGCATGGCGATCGGCGCACAGCGCCGTGATGTGTTGAGGCTTGTGTTGCGGCAGGGAGCCAAGCTTGTTTTGATTGGCTTGCTTGCTGGCTTGATCAGCACACTTGTGGCGGGGCGCGTTCTCACGTCGATGCTGTTCGAGACGAGTCCATATGATCCAATCACCCTCGCGACGATTACGATCGTACTAGGTGGAATCGCGGTGCTCGCGTGTCTGCTTCCTGCATACCGAGCAGCGAAGATCAATCCGATCGAGGCCCTTCGGGCCGAGTAAGTGTATGCGCGCATTAGTCGCAGCAGCCTGCATGCTATCGGCGAGCATTGGCACGGTGTGTCTCGCGCAGGAAGCGCCGGTCACACGAGAGCCCGTTAAAGTGACTGCTTCGTTCAGCTATCGCCAAGACTCGCGGGACAGAAGAATAAGCGAACTTGTGCGCTCCATGGAAGTGCGCGCAGAAACGCAACGCAGCGTCGACCTCAGGACGCTGAATCAAAGTCCGGTGACGACGGTGCTGGAACTCACACGTTTCTTGACGAGCCGCGCGTACAAACGCGCCGATGGAAAGCCACTCATTGATCTGACTTTCTGATTTCTGCATCGGCAGAATCCGATGGGAATTTCGTGGACGGTGACGATGGCGTTGGACTCCGTCCCCTTGGCGGCCGTTTTCGGCGCCAGCATCTTCTGAATGTTGATCACGGAAACTGTGACCTCCGAACGAAACAAGAGCGCAGAGAGCGCTTATTTTGCCCGCAACCCTCTACAAAATGACGGCATCAGAGCGCGAGCAATGAGTGCTTTTGCCTAGCGGTGGCCACCGCCGCTACCAGTTCTTCGATCTGATAATGAAAATATCGACCAGCTTCCCGATATGAGCCCCACGCCACGAGCAGTAGCGCGACGCACACACCAGTTCCCGTGACATAGTCAAAATCATGGCGCAACCAGAAGGTTCCACTGGCGATCGCGCCGATCCAAAGAATCGCCGCCACAAACAGCCCGTCATACATCGCCGCCATTACCCAGTACCGGTTCAAAAGTGCCAGAGTTGGCGCGGCTGAGGTCAAAACCCGTATTTCGGCCCAAAGCCGGACATATAGCCGCCAAGAACCTCGCACCGCGACTTGGTCCAAATACGCTTTGAAGCTTGGAACATCTGATAGCCCATGTGCCCCGAGAACCACTAAAAATAGTGCGTCGAAGGACTTTTCTCTTCGCTTTCCAACAGTTCGAGGCCACCTCCCAAGAGCGAAAGAGGCGAGGCCCGAAACATAAGAAAACACCACAACAGCCGCGACCTGCTGCCATCCCGCAGAGGGAATGGGGAATGGGATCCCGGATCTATGCGCCAGGTAGCAAATGGCACTACCCGTCGCTGCCCCGGACAGCAAAAAGGACAGGTCAAACAAGTCCAGGAACTGCGATAGCTTGTCTAAAATAGAGCGAAGCGCATCCCCAAGCTCTTTCATATCCAAGATTGTTAACCGCTGAGTGGTTCCGGGTCGAACAACAAAGTTACGACCTAACTAATATTAATGCACCGTCCTCTAAGTGAGAGCCATGCTGTGTCTGGGCGTCGCTTGCCGCGCTCAAACTGGTGAGATCCTTGCGGGAGGGCGTCGCGGCGGGAGGCTCGAAATAATTCCAGCCCGAGAACTTCAGGGGCTCTTGAACTCCATCTTTCCTTAGCCACACGCCACTACCGGCCTCCACCGACCCGATAAGCTGTAGCGGACTGTCAAAACCGAGGGCATCCAAGTCGCTTGCGCTCCAGGCGCCGCGCAAAGTGCCAACCAGCGAAAAATCCGCCCCGGAGCCAAAAGCCAACCGAAGAGGATCATCGCCAGTTGCCGCCGCGATCGTCTTGACGAGAGGTGGGATCTGCAGACCCGCCGCATCCACGACGAAAGCAGCGCCGCTTTCTGCAGCCAGTTCAGACAACGACTGTCCGATTCCGTCCGTGTTGTCCATGCAGGACGAACAAGCATTCGTTTCGACAAGGCGACGAGAAAGATCAAATCTCGGTCGAATCGCGGTAAACTGCCGCCGTAGTGTTTCGACTTCGACTTGTTTCAAGCCGCATTCGTCCGGTGTCGTCCGCAGGAATGCGGCAAATGCAGCCGGGGTCAGCCCTAGCGGTGCGGAAAGAAATATGGAATCACCCGGCCGCCCTCCGCGCCGTGTCAAAACCTGGTTCGCCTGGACTTGGCCAACACATGTTGCAGAGATGCTCAAAGCATCGCTGTGAGTTATATCTCCGCCCAATACTCGGCAATCGAACTCGGCCGCGAGATCGCCGAAACCGCGGCAGAGTTCTTGAAAATCCGGGTAGCGAAGATCGCCCGGCATTCCCAGGTTCAGCAACAACGCTTGCGGTTTGCCACCGCATGCAGCGATGTCGCTAAGATTTAAGCAGGCGAGATATCGGCCCAAGCCGCGGTAGTCAAGGATGCCCAACCGAAAAGCTGTCAAATCGGCCGGCACTCGATCAGTTGAAAGCAATAGCAGACGGTTGTCCCCGAGATCCAGCATGGCACAATCGTCTCCAACTCCGCCGATACTGTTTTCGCGGTTAAAGAGGGGGCGAATGAATTCGGAGATCAAACGCTTTTCACCGAAAGCAGAGATTGTTGGTCCAATCCCTCCAGTCCCAATTTTTTCAATGCCGGTCATGTAGCGTGCAATCCCTCCAAAATCATGCTTACCATTTTGGCTATTTCGGCTGCGGTTGCGTTTCGCACCGACTTTCCCAGAGACGGTATCTTTGTGGGCGTGAAGCGCTTTGGGCTTTGACCTGTCAGCTGAGCCAGTGGAAAAGCTCCCAAATGCGGTTTCAAGTCGGTGTAGTCATCGACCGAAAGAAAGCGAATTTGCAGGCCTTCGCGTTTCGCGCGTTCAACCAGCACTTTAACTTCTTCCCAGATATTTCCGTCATGCTTCTTGGCACCATTATGGTAATGAGCCAAATACGTTTCCGACAACAGCACCAGTGCGGCTTCGGCCGCTCGCGCCATTTTAATACTGGCGGTCCGGGTGGGAGCACTGGCAGTGCAATCGTCGCTGGCCAGATAATGGTAACGCTGTTGCTGATGGAACAACTGTTCACAAATACGATCGAGAAACGGGGCGTCTACCGTCGCATACGAGATGAAGAGCGCTGGCGGATGAAATTCTTCACGCCGCGCATCTGACGGATATGCGCGTTGCAGCGGATCAGCGTTGCACATTGCGGTATCGAAGCCACGCAGCGTTGTGGCTTTGTTGATGGCAGCCAAATTTTTTCGACTGTGATCTGCTGGAAAAAATACGAGCGTTCCATCCTTTCGTTTCGTGAACGTCCATTTGACGTCGAGCAGTCTCGCAAAAGGACCTTCGCAACGCTCGAGTGAAAGTTCGCTATTATCGGCGGAATATAATGCCGAGCGGATTCGAACCGGTTTCTCGACTGAATACAGCGTGTGCTCATGCGCGTTAAAAAACGTGTCGAAGAAAAATTGCCCGTTAAACAACTCATCAGGAGAGGGAGCCGGTCCAGCTTTGGTACCTGGCACCACCCAGAGAGCGTCGTAATCAGGCCGATCTTCCTCGTCTAGGAGGATCTTGAGTGTGGCATCGACGCGAACAAGCTTGCGACCCGATTGAGAATCCCGTAGCGAGCCGATCCGCTCGAAGAGCCAACGATCATCAAACTGCAGGAATTCCTGAACCCGCATCCCTTCATTAAGAACCGTGGTGAGTTTGGTTGTTTCGGCCAACTCCGGATTCCTCCTAATTTGCTGTAGCAACGTCGCGAGAACTACAACCCGAAAACGGTTTTGAGGCGAGAAGTACACCGTACTCCAGAGATTTGCATAAGCCGTCAGGAACCCGCCCACGGGCTCTGGATCGGAAAAGACGGGGCCAATATCGTCGTAAAAAAGTAAACTTTGGATAACGGCTGAAGGAGAGCCATACGTGCCGCCTGTGTGATACGCATCGCGAAAGACGTAATCGAGCCGGTCAGCGTCGACAACGCCGTCGACTAAGTGACACAGTCGCTTCAATGCTGGCGGGATCGTGCCGCCGCCCGGCATGTTTTTGGTTATCAGTAGTGCAAGAAGCTCGATGTTGAGGTCCTGCGCCAAATCTTTATCCGCTTGGATGGCGCGATTGATAAGCGCCATCGTAAAGAATTCTTTGGAACCCCAAGAACCGGTCCTGCAACGCGTTGCCGTCTCCACGACAACGCGATCCGCTGGGTGCGGTAGAAATCCCAATTCCGTTGCCTTCGCGAATGGCAATTCGCCAACGTCCTCTAAAAGCGCTGCAACCAGCATGTGGTTGTAAAGCCGATCTTCAAAATGCTCGCTGCGGCCCCAATTTCCGAGCTTTTTGAAGTCCGGAAAATGTGATCGTACCGCGCCGGCCGCCTCCGCAAAATGTTCCCCGTCGAGGACTTTCTCGAGAAGCTCACGCATCATTTGCATGGACCCTAATGCGTGCGAAAACCGCATATGGTCGGCTGCCGGAAAGCCAATTGACGCAAATCCCAACTGCCGCACATGGCGAAGACGTGTGAGCATCTCCGTTTTCAGGAGCCGGCGAATGAGATCACTGGCATTGTGCAAACCGGCACCAAGGTTAATTGGCCCGTGAATTGGATCCTGAATCGGCTCCAATGCAGAATGCGGGTCGCGAGAAAAGGTGGCTTTCATTCCGACGGGCGAACGAAGTCTTGATAGGAGAGCGAGGCTACGGGGCTGACGAGTTTTCCGTATTTGCCTGAATATAATTCAATCTCTCCATATGGCACCCAAAACGTAACCTGGCCAATAAGCATTCCGGGATACACCCGGATCGGGGCAACTGCGTGCAGTTGGAGTGTCCACTGATTGATTGAGCCAATGTCGATCAAGTCAGCGGTGATATTAATAAAGATGCCAAGGCGGCCAACGGAGGAACGACCACGAATTATCGGAACGAAAGCGGTGCTGCCCATTCGCTCAAACGTGTTGAAAAGATAAATGCGTGCAGGCTCGAGTAGCAGTCCGTCTGCGCCTATTTCAAAAACCTCGCTTGGATTGTCTTTCGCGCAGTCCAACTCCCGCACAACGTACCTGCGACACCGATTGCCCAGTCGGAAATCGTACGAATTCGGCCCGAGATGCGCGATTTCAAAGGGGTCGATAATAATCGAGCCCTCTTTGACCGCATCAGCGATCGCAGCACCAGTGAGGATCATAACTAGGCACCGCCGCCCGGCTTAATAAGCGATTCGTCGCGGCTCGGGCTCACGCATGTGTCGCGATGGTAGCGTCCTTGGTAGACATGGACGGGACCCTCGCAAACCCAGAACGCCACCTGACCGATTTGCATACCTGGATACACACGAAGAGGCTGGACAACCGTCAATTCAAGGGTCCATCGACAGGCTGAACCAACGTGACCCAGGTCTGCCGTGATTGTAAGGAAGAGTCCGAGCCGCGCGAGAGACGAACGGCCGATGAGCGTCATGGCATAGCGTCGACTTCCAATCACCTCTTCGGTGACCGACAAATATACGACCCCCGGCTGGAGGGTTATGCCGCTCACAGGAATTTCGGTGCGGTGCCACGCGGCGTGTCCGGCGCCAGGGTTATCTGACGCCGCGATTCGATGGCCGAGTCGATAATTATAACTATTCGGATTTAGCTGCTCCGCTCGGAACGGTTCGAGGGTGATCTCGCCCGCCGCGACTTCTTCCTCGATGCGCCGTTTTGTCAGGATCATGTATGCAAAGGGTTACGTGAGCCGTCGTGCCTCTGCTTTGCGGGACATTGTCCCAGCGAAAAGGCAATGCAGAGCGCCAACATTGCTGAAAATGCGCTGCTTTTCATTTTAAACCTTTTAGTTGCGGCGGGGGTCGCCGCTCAGGTCAATCAGCAACGCAAAATCCTTTCGAACACCAATGACAAGATCTGATCGCTTTCGGTCGGGGAGATAGCCCATCTCCCTCCCTTCGCCTCTTTCCCCAAGCACACACCCTCCTGACCCTGAAATGGGCCCGTCAGGATCAATACACGGGCGCCTTGGATCCCTGCGGCTCCACTTGACTTATAGTCCATAGACTTATCGTCTATGCTGTCGGTGGTTTCAACAATGTCAAGGCGCGCCCGTTCCCTCACCTCCTTCGGACAGAATGTCAAAAAGATGCGCGGCGCGTCTGGATTAACGCAGGAGCGCCTGGGGGACAAAGCCGATCTCGATCCGACTTATATCAGCGGCATCGAACGAGGCGTTCGGAACCCAAGCCTTTTGATCATCTCAAGGATCGCAAGAGCTCTTGAAGTTCCTCTTGCAAAGCTTTGCGAAGGGGTGCGCGAATGAGTTCGCGCGCAACAAATGCAACCCTGTCGGAGCCGTTGACGTTTATTGATCTTTTTTGTGGTTGCGGGGGATTCACGCTCGGAATGCAAAGAGCCGGGTTTCGATGCGTGGCGGCTATCGACAATAATTCTGAAGCGATTGCCGTTTTCGAGGCGAATTTTTCCGATGTTCCACATGTACTCGAGAAGGATCTCGCACAATTTGGGCCTGATAAGCTGGCGACACTAACAGATTGCAAAAAGGTCGATGTGATTGTCGGTGGGCCACCATGCCAAGGCTTTAGTAATGTCCGTAAAGTCGACTCGTCGAACCACGGTTCGCGCGTGAGACGTGACAAGCGCAGATATCTGTATCGCGCGTTTCTTCGTTATGTGGAGTATTTCCGTCCCAAAGTCTTTGTGATGGAAAATGTGCTGGGCATTCAGAGCGCGGCCAAGGGCAAATTTTTCACCGCAGTGCAGGCTGAAGCGCGCGCTCTTGGATATCGCGTCCACCCCCAAGTGGAAGAGGCGTGGACGCTGGGCGTGCCCCAAAAGCGTCGACGCCAGCTGATCATCGGCGTCCGCGCGGATGTGCCGGGATATTTTCCAACGCGGCTCCTGCCGCCAGATCGTGCCTGGTTCAATCAGGATGTTCCCGAAGATGTTTCGACGCTGGGGGATGCAATCGGTGATTTACCCGGACTCAACGCCGGGGGTGGCGAAGAGGAACGCGAATATGATCTGGACCAACGCGAAAGATTTCTCGCCGTGCGCGGGTCTCGCGGAGCTCATTACCTCAAGCATATTGCCGAAGTGAGCCAGGCAGCAAAGCTGACGGCGCATCGCGCCCGGCCGCACAATGGTCAGGACTTGCGGGATTTTTCCCGCCTTCGCGAGGGCGAGCATTCCGCGGAGGCTATCGCTCGCGGCGAGGCAATGGAATTCACTTATGATCGGGAATGTTTCAAAGACCGTTTCAAGCGACAACACCGCGAAGAACTCTGTTCCACCGTTGTCGCGCATTTGAGCAAGGACGGGCTGATGTTCATTCATCCGACACAGAATCGGTCGCTTACCCCACGCGAAGCAGCACGGGTGCAAACCTTTCCAGACTGGTTCGAATTCTCGGTTTCGAGGACCCACCAGTTCCGGATAATTGGAAATGCCGTCCCTCCTCTCGTTGGCGAAGCTGTCGGATTGGAAATTCGTCAATTCTTGTGTAGTGCAGCGAATCAGTCACTGTCCCATTTCAAACTCAGTCCCCTACCGACAACCGACATCCACGCGGGTGAGTGGTTGTTGCCACTCCTCGATAAGAAACCGCACGTGCTCCGCAGGGTAGCGCCAGGCGACTTTAGACGAGCGTGGTACGCGATTGCGTTTTTGTACCCGAGCCTTCACCCGGACGGGGCACTCGATCATGGGAAAACCTTTGTGAGCGAAATCCAAGGCCGCGTGATCGCGAGACACGACGATCCACGTTTGCTCTCGCCATGTTATGAGCGGAGTGGCTGGCCGATGATTCTCACTTCGATTGCGAAAGAGGCATGGAGGCGGTACCGGCACGGCGAACTTAGCGACGACGAATTCTATTGCTCGGATGCGCAGATAGCCGGGATGTGCTTTCGCAACCCACGGATGGCTGAGCAGCAAATCGGGCGGAGGGTCAAAATCGCGGCTTGAGACGCGAAATGGATGGATTCCCCCATGATGAACTCGGCCACGGGCCTGATGGCGGAAATCTGGCGGCAGTTGCAGGAGAGATATCCACTTTTAGAGCGAGTAGTTGTTCACTCACTGGGGGAAGAAAACGCTGAGGCCTTTCCCCTTTTCTTCGGGTTGTTTCTTGCAGCCCTCGATGACAGGGAAGGTGCGCCGTGTTGTTTTGTTCTTCCTCGACGCGGCGAGATGGCCCGACTCGCCGCGACGGTCTACGGATTGTCGGTGTTCCGGCGGGAATTCAATGCTCTCGCGCGAGAATATGCCGACCAGACATTTGAAGAGGGGCAAAGAGTTCGGGTTCATCCGAGCAGGCATGTTTACGAGTTCCGGGGATTTTGGCCTAATCAGCCTGACAAATTTCGACTGGGCACTCTCGATGGTTCGGGTAGTCGAACGTTTCCTGCAAATGATGTGCTCAGACTCGAACCCACCAAACTCGTAACGCCGCAAGGTCGGCTGGATACAAATATCCTGACCCCTGAGACAACGCCTCTCGACGAAGTTCTTGGCATTCCAATTTTCGGTAATCTCAGCCTGTTTAGAAACCGCGTGCTGTGTCTCGATGAACAGACCCGCTTTGCCGAATTTGCCGGCGATCATCGTCTCCAAAGGGAAGACCTTGAGGCCGTGCTGAGTTTGGCGGAGCTGCTTCCTTTCGCCTGGCTTCGTGATGGCGTTGCCGGAAGCGTCCCGACATTCGAAAACTGGAGCACGCGATATCCGCGCGCTGAGCCGTTGGTTGCTGTGACCTCCTCAAGCGAACGTCTCGCGGCATTTTGCGGCGCCGTTCCGAAGCAAACGAAAGTTGTAATCGTAAACGGCCTGCGAGTCATTTCGAACCCTCAGGCGTTTGACGACATCTCCGCATCACAGCGAACCGTGCTTTTCGCCGATCATGATGACGAAGAGAGAATGAAAGAGTTGGAGGCGCGCGGCTGTCGTTTCTGGGTCTTCGGTGAACGCGAATTTTTTTCGTACAGCAAATCGGAGGAGAGCCTTCACCAAAAGCGCGGTCCTTTCGGAAGCATTGTTCATCGGGCACGTAACCTCGCTCGGTTGTGTATTCAGCCGGCGTCGTGCGAGAGCCGGCCTCTCGATGCGATTGCTCTTACGCTTGAAGAGCTTCGCCCGCAGGTTGAGGCAGAAGCGGAAACAAATCCAAACGGCAGACTTGGTCGGCTTGTTCAGCGGCTCTGGCGCATGCTCAACGAAGCCGCGGCGTTTTGCCACGAGCCATCAACGGTTGAAGGCAGTCGTTTTTCCGATGAACTCTCGGGGCTGCGTAGCGAACTGGACGCGGGGTCCTTCTGGCTGTCGCCCGCCACGGTAACTTCACTGCTAAACATTCTCGATTCATTCCGGTCCTTGTTCGAAGTCGGCTCGCAACTTGGTCTAAACAAGGGGATCGCGCTCCGCCAGGCGATCGAAGCAGCGAATGCGGCCACTGCGTCCCAAGTTGCGGTACTGACTAGAACGGAAGGCCAGGCCCGTTCGATCGAAGAATGGCTTTTCTCAACTGGTCTTAAGGTGCCGGTATTCAGTCTCGCCACCATTCCTGAGAACGCGAGCTTTGATAGGCTCATCGTCGCATCGTGGCCTGGCGGCGAAGCGTTTCGACGGATCGTGGGCAAACTCATCACACCGGACATAATTGCCGTCTCTTACGGCTTTGAGGCGCGGTGGCTTAAACAATGTCAGCGCCGGCTATCCCAGCGCGCCGCTCTCACACCTATTAGTACGAAAGAAAAAACCTCTTTGATCGGTGGAGGCAAAACTGATCTCCAGTGGCCAGAGTCGGTGGAGACCAAGCCACCGTCAACGAATGTGTCCACCGAAACACCGACCTTTGATGTCTGGAGTTACGAACAGCGATTAAAGTCGATTCGAAAAGGAGGTCGCGCTGATGCTCCAGCCGGTGCAACGGAGCGTGCAAAATACGTCAGTTTCGTCGGCGAGAGCTATGCGTTCCTGACTCCGTGGCACAAGGTGCCGGTCGCGACGCGTCTGTTAGGAGCGAAACAGAGCGGGTTAAAATCACTTCCTGAGCGCGTCGTCGGCGATCTCAAATCAGGGGATTTGGTCGTGTTTCCGGAGGGAGGACAAAAGGCGGTAATCGCACAGATTGCCGATCGCTTGATTGGTACAAGCGCTCCGGCCGTACGGAAGCGTTCACGCCTGTGGCGGGAAGCGCTGCTCTCGTCCGGATTGTCTCCGGAACAATTTCTAGCGCAGGCAGTAACCTATGGTCATACGCGCCACATCTTGACGATCCGAAACTGGTTTTACGATGACGCTCAAATCGGGCCGGGCGAACGTGAAGACTTGGACTTGATTGTAGTGGTTACAGAATCGGTTGAACTCGACAAATCCGCTGCCGAGGTCTGGGAGGCGATCTCTTTTTTGAGATCAAATCATCTCGGCGCCGGCTCCGTATTGCGGGATGCCGTTCTGCAGCAGCTCCGTGAAGCACTGCCAAAAATCGAGGAGAACGGCTCGCGTATCGAAGTTCCGAATCTGGGGGCAGCGTGGGTTGTGCAGGTCGATTCAATAGCGCCGGACTTCACCGAAGAGCCGCGGAGCCAGGTCGATCGCTTGTTGTGGGATGACCGCTGATCAAGGGCGTATGGCCAAGATGATTCCGAGCGAGGTTGATGAGGCGACAGCGAGCACAGCGGAGCGGCGTTTTTTCGATCTCATTAAACACGATCCGGACACCGCGGGTTGGACGGTCCTCCATTCCTTGGGTTTGGCAAGGCGGGGCCGGAAGCCCTTTGGCGAGATTGACTTCGTGGCCATGATTCCCGGCGCTGGCGTATTCTGTCTTGAAGTAAAGGGCGGTGGCGTATCCTGCCATAGCGGCGTCTGGCAAACGGTGGATCGTCATGGATCGGTCCATGCACTGAAGCGCAGTCCTTTTGCTCAGGCGCGGGAAGGAATGTTCGCCTTGCGCGATGCGGTGCTCAATCGCGCGCCACTTGGCTTTCCCAGCGGGATTGTTTTTGGCTACGCGGTCGTGATGTCCGATGTGCCCTTCACGGCCCAATCGCCCGAGTGGGAACCACACCAAATTATCGACCGAGACGCACTACGGAAGCCGGTTTCTACTTCTGTGAAAAGACTCGCGCTGGAACAACGAAGACTCCTGAATGTTCCTTCGACGGACACGCAGCCGACAACCGCGAACATCGGGATTCTCACGCAGCTTCTTCGACCGGATTTTGATGCTGTGGTGACACGCGGCACGCAAATCGAGCAAACGGAGGAGCGCCTGCTCCAGCTCACGCAGGAGCAGTTCGATGCGCTCGACCTTCTTGCCGACAACCCGCGGTGCCTCTTCGACGGCGCGGCGGGGACGGGCAAGACAATGCTCGCGCTCGAATACGCGCGTCGGTCGGCGCAGTCGGGTCTGCGCACATTGCTCGTGTGTTTTAATCGGCTGCTCGGCGACTGGCTGGAGAAGCAAGTCTCCGGGTCGAGAATCGAAGCATATTTGACGGCGGGACGACACTTCAAATTGCTTCGTGAAAGGATCATCCGGTCGTCGATTGCGGACGAGTTCACTGAAAAAGAACGGGTGGAACAGGGCCCGGACCTTTACGAGCGCGTCTATGGCGATTTTGGAAGCCTTGCGATCGAGGAAATCGGAGAAACATTTGATGTTCTCGTCGTTGATGAGGCGCAGGATTTGTTGCGCCCGAGCGCGCTTGATTGCTTCAGCTCGTGGCTGACCGGTGGGCTTGCCGGGGGGCGTTGGGCAATCTTCGGCGACTTCCAGCGGCAGGCTATCTTCGGTTCGCGGAGCGCAGATCAAATGAAGGCGTTGCTCGTCGAGCGAGCGCCACATTTTGCTAACGGGCGGCTCCGGCAGAACTGCCGAAATACGAAAAGCATCGGCGAAGAAACCGCACTTCTTTCGGGGTTCGCCTCGCTTCCATATCGCGTCGGTCACGTTGCCGGTCTGGCCGTCGATTACCGATATTACAATTCACCGGCGGATCAGCGCCTTACGCTCGCCGACGTGCTTCGACGGTTGCTGGCAGATGGCGTGAAGGCACCCGATATTGTTGTTCTGTCCCGGAACCGGTTCGCGAATTCCGGGATAGCTGGAATTGACGGCGGCACGGATTTCAAGCTCGCGGAGGTCTCAGATGTGGGGCGTTCGCGCATCCCAGTCGTGCGGTTTGCGACGGTTCAGGCATTTAAGGGAATGGAGAGCCCCGTGGTTGTCTTGTGTGATGTGTCGCAGGTGAGCGAGAGTGAGCCGCAGGCAATACTTTATGTGGCGATGTCTCGTGCCCGGTCGCAGCTCACTGTGCTCGTTGATGAGCAAGCTCGCCCATTAATCAGGGAGTGCCTTAGGCGTCGCTTGGAAATGTTAAAAAATTTATGAACGGAGCAGGCGGAATTCGGGATGGAATTGTCGATTTTCTTCACCGGGAACTGATTGGCCCAGACCCTCGTCCGGAACTGTCACACC
This sequence comes from Chthoniobacterales bacterium, assembly GCA_035536995.1. Taxonomy (GTDB): domain Bacteria; phylum Verrucomicrobiota; class Verrucomicrobiia; order Chthoniobacterales; family UBA10450; genus AV80. The sequence continues at coordinate 35,793 of DATLNB010000091.1, forward strand.
TAAACGGGGGAGAGGAAATCCTTCGTCCGCAAGATCCACCGCGGCTCCGTTACAGCGCGGGAGTGCTTTTCCCAATGCGAGTTTCTGTGGAGCAGGCGGAGAGCGCGACACGCGAGGAGGCCGAGGTCGCCGAATCCGGACCGGCGGAAGGAGAAGAGCCGGAAGACCTCACGCCCGGCGGAGGTGGCGGCGACGCGGACACGAATGTTGAGCACGAGGTGAATCGTGCAAATGAATTCCTGCCCAGTGCCATGGGTCTGACGGCACTCGTTCATTTGCCGAAGCGGTTTCGCGTGAAGGTGCGCGCCGGTCGTTACGAAAAGAACATTCAGGAGGATGTCGGAAGGCAGGACAAAGAGGGCAAATGGCAACCGCACTGGTGGCGCTTTCCGATCGAAGATTCACAAGTCATAGATTGCGCACAATTCCTTAAAGATGGCCCGTGCATCGGCAAACCGGGGATATGGATCGAAATAGGCAACCCGAATTTGAAACTGGAGTTGCACCTATTCAGCCGGCCTTACGCCCAGGCCAAAGACAAGAAACGCGACCGGATCGTGACGTTCACTCTCATCAATCGCACTTCGCCCGAGAGCGATCTTCCTCGTGATGGGCAGTGCTTCTTTCAGTGCGGCCTGATGATCGAGGATGCGGAGGGCGGCAACTGCTTTTTGGATTACCCAGAGCGCCAGGGCTTGGAGGAAGACGAGGAGGCTTCCTTGAGGCTCCTCTATCGTCACCGCCGGACATTTGCGATTGGCCACGGATGCGCTGCCGCGTGGCCGGAAGGTGATGCCGATGCGGTTGGCCGAATTTGGGCGGAGACTCTGCCGCGCTACGAAATCAAACCAATTCTTCCGCGCGAAATTCCCGGGTTGGACCTGTTGATGCGTCGCTTTTCTGATGCCGCGCAAGAGTTAACGGAAATTGACGAGTGCTCCCGCCTTGCGGAAGCATACCGCACCTGGATTGAGGAAAAAGCGGCGGAAGTGGGGCTCGGAGAATTCCCGGCAGACCATCGAGCCGCGGCGCTGAGGCATATTGAACTTTGTCGCACTTGTCATCGGCGGATTGTGGATGGAGTTGAGTTGCTGCGCAGTGATGTTGACGCGCGGCAGGCTTTCGCGTGGATGAACCGCGCAATGCTTGAGCAGCAATTGCATTATGACCTCGCGGCCAATCAGCGTCGCGAATGGGAAACTGTCGGCCGCGAACTTAGATTAAAGACCCCGTACGTCGCGCCAAATACAGATCAGCCGCCGCCAGGTAAAGGCCGTTGGCGCCCCTTTCAGCTCGCGTTCATTCTTATGAACATCCGCGCCATTACTGAGCGCGAGAGTGATGATCGCAGTATCGTCGATCTGATCTGGTTTCCAACCGGCGGCGGTAAGACCGAGGCATACCTTGGGTTAACGGCCTTCGCGGTTTTTTGGCGTCGCTTGGAGGACGCAGAGAATGCAGGCACAACAGTACTAATGCGCTACACGCTGCGGTTGCTGACGACGCAGCAATTTCAGCGTGCCGCTTCCCTGATCTGCGCCTGTGAGTTGATCCGGCGCGAAAACTCGGAGCGGCTTGGCGCTGATCGCATTTCGATCGGGCTCTGGGTCGGCCAAGGCGTTACGCCGAACAGACATACTGATTCAGTCGCGGCGCTTAACTCACTGCTTGCCCACGGCAAGGACAATCCTTTTGTCGTGCTCACCTGCCCGTGGTGCGGAGCAGAAATGGGAGCGGTGAATTTTGAACGCGCTTACAAGACACCTGGTTACAAACGGGTTACCGGGCGGGTGGTTTTTCGCTGCGAAGATCCCGCATGCGACTTCCGTCACGACGACGGACTGCCGTTGCATGTCGTGGATGAAGCAATCTATGAGCAACGGCCGACACTGCTCATCGGCACGGTGGACAAATTTGCGATGCTGCCTTGGAACTCGGAGGCGCGCCGACTTTTTGGCTTGGAGTCCGAGGACCGGCTCTCGCCGCCGGACCTCATCATTCAAGATGAACTGCATCTCATCTCGGGAGCGCTCGGCTCCATGGTCGGCATCTACGAGGGTACAATCGACGCACTTTGTTGGCATCGGCAGGGCTCGAAGCGCGTCCCGGCGAAAATCATTGCGTCTACCGCAACAATCTGTCGAGCGCCCGAGCAGGTGCACGCGCTTTACGCGCGAGATGTTTTCCTATTTCCGCCGCAAGGTTTGCGCGCTGGTGATTCTTTTTTTGCGCATGAGGCGAACGATGTTGCTGGCCGGCTTTATGTCGGTGTCTTCGGTTCAGCACTCGGTTCACACGTTACGGCCCAAGTGCGGGTGATGTCGGCGCTGCTACAGGCCGTCAAATGCGTAGCCGGTGCGGCAGATCTCCTTGATCCTTATTGGACGCTGATGGCCTATTTCAACAGCCTGCGCGAGCTGGGACACGCCGCGACGCTGATCCGCGCAGACATTAGGGAGTATCTCAATGCGATGTGGGACAGGATGAACATTCGACGGCCCGTAGACGGATCGGGTGCTACCGATCGTCGCCGCTTTATCAACCGCGATCTCGAGCTCACCAGCCGCATTCAGAGCAGCCAGATTACGGAGGTCCTGCAGGATCTCTTCAATCGTTATAGCGATGCGCGCGATGAGGATGGCCGTCTTGCGCACAGGGCTGTGGATGTCTGTATCGCTACGAACATGATCCAAGTGGGACTGGACGTGCCACGGCTCGGATTGATGACTGTCGTTGGCCAGCCAAAGACAACTTCGGAATACATTCAGGCGACCAGCCGTGTCGGTCGGGGCGAGCGTGGACCAGGACTGGTCGTGACAGTCTACAATGCCGCGAAACCCCGCGACCGCTCGCACTTTGAGCACTTTCAATCGTATCATCAGAGTATCTATCGGTGGGTTGAGCCGACGAGCGTGACGCCGTTTGCCGTGCCCGTCCGAGAGCGAGCATTGCACGCGCAAATTATCACGCTTGCTCGCTATTGGGGTTCGGAAGCGCTGCGTGAACGACCGCAGCCGCCTCCGTCCAGCGATCTCATTGATCGGTTGCGTGAAGCGGTGTTTGCGCGAGTTCGCGCTGTGGATGATGAAGAAGCGGCGGCGGCCGAGGAGATGTTCGAGGAAATCGTTTCGCGGTGGGCGCGAGTCCAGCCGGCCATCTACGGCCACTTCGGGTCTCCACCGGAAGAGACGCCGCTCATGTATCCGAGTGGTACCCAGCCGCGCCCGTTGTGGGGGGATCGCTCAAAGGCGACGCCAAGTTCGATGCGCAACGTGGACGCCGGCTGCGACGCCGAAGTCGTTATGCAATTCCCACAACCCTGACACGATGCCTGCTTATAGACCTGTCCGCCGCAGCCAGCTCATTTCGCCATTCGGCATTGGTGCGATGGTCGATTTCCCGAAGGACGAATCGCTCATGCCCGCAGGTCTCGATGCGTGGCCTTCAGCGAAGCAAGCGTGTCCGCCGGAAAGCGGCTGGCTTGTGCGCGAGGAGCGGCTTGAAGCGCGCCTCGGGGTAACGCATCTGCGGCTTCCGCCGGATCATCGCGATGCAGATCGGGGCGTGAGCTGCGCTAATGTGGATGTGCCTTTCGTCCGCTTCCCCCGCTGGTGCTACTGCCATCACTGCGGCGGAATGGAGTTTGTTTCAATCTTTTCGGGCACGCGGCAACGCTGTACCGGAAGGCAGTACGCACAGCAGAGTTGTCATGGTAGACCCGAAAAACGGCGCCCCTTTTTGATTCCGGTCCGCTTCGTCACAGTCTGTCAAAAGGGCCACATCCAGGATTTCCCGTTTATGGAATGGGTGCATCGTGGAAAGCCGTTCGATTATGAAACTCACACGCTGAGAATGCGCGCGGGTCGGTCATCCGCCGGGCTTTCCGGGATCAAGATCGAATGCTCCTGCGGTGAGATCCAGTCTCTCGGCAACGCCTTCGAATTCGACAAGGCGAAGAATAGCGGGCCGCTCAGCAGCGACGAAGTACGTTGTTTTTGCAAAGGACTCCGCCCTTGGTTGGGCGAGGCCGATACGGCATCAACGCCTTGTGGCGAACACCTTAGGGCGGTGCAGCGGGGCGCGTCCAATGTCTATTTTCCTCAAGTCGTTAGCGCGATCTATCTCCCTTTGTGGGCTGAGCAAACAGACCGCGATGTGATCAGGGCTCTCGAAGATGCGCCTACGTGGGCGATGCTCTCACAAGGGACGGTGAATGGACAGATCGACCCGATGCGGTGCGAAGTGATCGCTGGCGCGCTACGTCTCGACGCGGCCAAACTCCATGTTGCTGCACAGCGAAAATTCATGGGTGCGGCGGCAACGGCGAATGAAAGCGCCGGCAACGACGAGGAAGATTTTCGCCGCTCAGAATTTAAGGCGCTGTGTGAAGGTCGGGGCGATAGGCGTTCCGATCTCTTCGTGGAAACTGCCGTGCTCGCCGACTACAAACAGGAGGTCGCTCAGTCTTTTTCACGAATCCGGCTCGTCCACAAGCTTCGCGAAACGCGCGCTTTGGCAGGATTCACGCGGTTACTGCCGCCAGACGGAAGCCTCTCAAGTGATCGGCTGCAAAAATTGAAACTCGATGAAGGGGGCATCGACTGGCTGCCTGCGATCAAAGTCTACGGTGAGGGCATTTTCGTGGAACTCGATATGGCCGCAGTAAATCGTTGGCTTCAGCAGGAGCCAGGAATTGCGAAACGCATCGAGCCGCTTGTAAAGCACTACAATGCGGTTCGCACCTTGCGCGGTCAACCGCAGCGAAACATCACGGCGAAGTTCGTACTCCTGCACACACTGGCGCACGTCTTGATCAACCAGCTCAGCTTCGACTGTGGTTACGGCAGCGCCTCGCTTCGCGAGCGACTTTATTGCGATTTCGCCGATCCGAAAAAGCCAATGCAAGGTCTGCTTATCTACACCGCCTCCGGCGACTCCGAGGGCACAATGGGGGGGCTCGTCAGGCAGGGAAAACCGGGGCGGCTTGAATCGACTCTTAGGCGAGCCATCAACCATGCAGCGTGGTGCTCATCCGACCCTGTTTGCATCGAGACCACTGGCCAGGGAGCGGATAATGCAAACCTTGCAGCGTGTCACGGGTGCGCGTTGCTGCCCGAGACATCCTGCGAGGAAGGGAATCGTATCTTGGATCGCGCGTTGCTTGTTGGTACGCCGGAGCGACCCAATCTCGGTTTCTTCCGCGCACTGTTAGGCTTGTGAGCGCTGATGTGTTCACGCCGGAGAAGCGCTCCGCCGTCATGTCGCGCATCCGCGCCAGCGGCAATCGCGACACTGAAATGCGGATGATTACGCTGTTCCGGCAGAACCGCATTCGAGGCTGGCGGCGCAATCAGAGACTATTTGGTAAACCGGACTTTGTATTCCGCCGCGAGCGCCTAGCCGTCTTTGTAGACGGATGTTTCTGGCACGGTTGCCCAAAGCCGAAGCATGCTCCAATGCCGAAAAATCGTGCCGAATGGTGGGCGGCTAAGCTCGCCCGAAATCGAGGGCGTGACGTGCTTGTGACGCGAACTCTTCGAAAACTGGGTTGGACGGTTATTCGCGTCTGGGAGTGTGATCTTACAATCAAGCGTTGCGGCACGGTAACCCGACGAATCCTCCAACGATTAAATCCCGGTGGCGAGATAACGCGCCGAACGCTTTCCCCAAAGAGCAGTGGGGGCTCGGAAACCCTTCATCACACGTCGCCAAGTCACCGGGCGTGCGCGTCTTCAGGTGCGCGGCGCAGGTGTTGACCGATTATTTTGCGCTTGTTTCGATCGGCGATTGGCACGCGCGCAAGTTCAAGCGTGCGGCGATCTGAGATAATAAGCGCGACCAATCCCCATTCACCGCCGAAGTCACTGATCGCGCAGCCAGCGATTGGCTGAACGGAGCCGAGCTTATAGAGGGCTTTCATGACTGAGGGAAGTTGTTCGAGCCGGCGTTCCAGCGTTCCACTGAATCTCACACTCGTGACTGGAACGCGTTGCCCATTTTGGACCGCGATCGCTTTGTCGGTGAACTGAACTGTGACGGTCGCATTCTTCTCGTGCCGCCCTTCCGTCGCGATGGGTCCGGCACGGCTCGCCGCCTCTTTCGCCGCCAACTTGCTAATGTCCGCGAGCCAAGCCTTCAGTTTATATTTCGATTCTGGGGAACTCTCGAAAACCATTTCTGGGTCGCTGTTGAGGATGAGCCTCTCTTCGAGAGTGTGTTCACGGTGCGGATTGACGCGTACGTTCAGATTACCGACCCAGCCATAACTCTCGCGAGCGGCAGGAACCGTTTCCGCTTTGAAGTGTTCGTATCCGGTGGCCGGGTCCCAGTCCCTTAATTCGTAAAGATCGATCCCGTGGTACTCCGCTTTTCGGATAGCGGGTTTCGAATATCCGCTTGCTGAGACGATCGCCCGACTGGTGATTGAAGGCATGTCGGCGAGTTTCTGAGCAAGTTGTTCGACGTGTTCGGAGCCTAATCGTCGTTTGTGCGCCTTCACCTCCAAGCCCCTGAAAGCCGCGCGAGAGCCGTCGCTGTTCCGACACGTAATGGTTACATCAACATCGCGCCGCGTGCGCGACGCTTCGTCATAGACGAAATCTCCGAGTTCAATCTCGACGTTCTCGGGTCCCGCGGAGAGCGACAGAAAGCCGACGATGTAGTGGACGTCGGTCGGTGTGAGCATATGGGTTACGGCCTGTTGAGCTGGCTTTGCCGACTCTGATATTCTGCCCTTCGATCCGAATGTTCAATCCGCGACCAGTGAACCAGCACTACGTTTCTCGCCTTCTCCTAAAGCGCTTTAAGTTGCCTGATCATCCTCTCGAATGCTACGACATCGCTCTCGGAAAATGGAAACCGAAGAGCGTTGCGAGAGCGTGTGCGGATAGCGGATACAACCAGCTGATAACATCTGATGGAATCGATGACACCCTTGAAGATGAATTTTCGAAAGTAGAAAGTCGCATTCCGAAAGCATTACGCTTGTTGGAGCGAATTGCAGAGAGTGGAAGCGCAGATCTTCCGGCTCAAGCATTCACTGACTTATGTCAGTATTGTGCATTCCTAACGCTGTCGTCGATTGCTGCAAAGGCGAGCGCCGTGGTTAATTTTGTCTATAATCTGAATCTCGAAATCGAGATTGGACAGCGGCGCTTACTGCGCGAGCTCCAGATTCCCGAAGCAATCATAGCGAATTGGAAGCCGGCTGTCCTGTCCGGTAATCGTGTAATCATCGAAGCCGACAACGCACTTCAGTTAATATACCGTCATCAATTTCGCAGGCGATTCGGCGACGAGTGCGCATTATACCGGCACACAAAATGGGTGATATGTAAGTCCCCTATAGACATGCCAATCGCTGATGTTGGATTGGTTCCGTTGTCGCAAAAGGAGCCTAAGCTAAACCGATATATTCTACCTCTGGGGCCGCGACTGGTGTTGCAAGGAATAT
>DATLNB010000092.1:0-32612 GCA_035536995.1 Chthoniobacterales bacterium
CAAGCTCCCTCAGCACGCCGAAGCCTGGCGAAGGCGGCAGCTTGGTAACGCACTTGTCCCCGAAGCTCTGCTTCGTCTGCTCACACTCGACGAGACGCGCATTACGGCGACAGAGCGCCGTGCCTACAGCTTTCCTGCGCCCGGCGGCTTCCCACGCACAATCCTGTTCGAATCCCGCTTCCCCTTCTGTTAGGTACAACACATGGCTTCCTCGTCACTCTGGCCCCGTTTCCAAAAGTATTTCCTCCGCTACGACGATCTCGATTTCTCGATCGATATCAGCCGGATGCGTTTTGCGGAGGGCTTTTTCGAAACGATGCAACCGCGGATCGCAAAAGCCCTCGACGCCATGGCAGCGCTGGAAGCGGGCGCCATCGCGAATCCCGACGAAAACCGGATGGTCGGCCATTACTGGCTCCGCAACTCGAGCCTGGCCCCGACCCCGGAGCTACGCGCCGACATCGATGAAACCAATGCGCGCATCAAACAATTCGCCGCGGCCGTCCACGCCGGCGAAATCGCGCCGGAAAAGGGAGAACGCTTCAAGCACGTGCTCCTCGTCGGCATTGGCGGCTCGGCCCTCGGGCCGCAGTTTATCGCGGACGCGCTCGGCGGGGCGGGCGATCCGCTCGATATCCATTTTTTCGACAACACAGATCCGGATGGATTCGACCGCGTTCTCGCGCGGATTGGCGATCACCTCTCCCACACCCTGACGATTGTCATCTCCAAGTCAGGCGGCACGAAGGAAACCCGGAACGGCATGCTCGAAGCCGCGGCTCGATACGAGAAGGCCGGGTTGAGCTTCGGGAAACATGCGGTCGCGGTGACTGGCATCGATAGCGAGCTGGACAAGCTCGCGGCAACGAATGGCTGGCTCGCGCGTTTCCCCATGCACGATTGGGTCGGAGGGCGGACCTCGGTGATGAGCGCGGTCGGGCTTTTGCCAGCGGCGCTGCAGGGTTTCGATATCGATCGCTTTCTCGCCGGCGCCGCGGCGATGGACCAGAAAACACGAGCGGCCGAGCCAAAACAGAACGCGGCCATGCTGCTCGCATTGATGTGGCAATACGCGGGGAACGGCCGGGGCGAAAAGGACATGGTGATCCTCCCCTACAAAGATCGCCTCATGTTGTTCAGCAAATATCTGCAACAGCTCGTCATGGAATCGCTCGGAAAAGAGCAGGACCTCGATGGCAACGTCGTCCACCAGGGGATCGCGGTTTATGGGAACAAAGGCTCGACCGATCAGCACGCCTACGTGCAGCAGCTTCGCGACGGCGTGCTTAATTTCTTCGTCACGTTCATCGAAGTGCAAAAAGACCGGAGCTCGCCGCCCTTCGAAGTCGAGCCCGGGGTAACCAGCGGCGATTATCTCCAGGGATTTTTGCGCGGGACTCGGTCGGCTCTTTATGAAAGCGGCCGCGAATCCATCACCATCACCATTCCGCAGGTTGATCCATTTTACGTCGGGGCGCTGATCGCCCTCTACGAACGCGCGGTCGGCTTTTATGCATCGTTGGTCAACATCAATGCGTATCATCAGCCCGGGGTTGAGGCCGGCAAAAAAGCGGCCACCCGAATTCTCGAATTGCAGCGCGGGGTGAAGGAAGTCCTCGCGGCGAGCCCGAACAAAACGCCGGACGAAATCGCAGCTGAGCTCGGCGCCGACGCCGAAGACGTTTTTCATATTGTCCGGCATCTCATCGCGAACCGGGAATCTCAATGACGCTCCGGGCGCAACCCCATTCAGGTCTCCGTTCTGCCCGTCCCTTTCGGCGGTCAAAACATCCTGGGCGACGCGGCGATGCAAACGCGGACGCGGATCACTCCTGCACCGTGGGGAACCGGTCAGCTCGCGCGGTTTTCATGCTCCTGATCATGATCCTACTCATGATCTTGTTCGAACCCGTCGGACCGGGAGCATGAGCATGAATGCGAATGCAGGGAGCCCGCTGTAGCCTTGCGTGTCACCAGCGCGGCCCCCATAACTCATTCCCCAAAAACTGGAAGAGTCGCCGCTTACCGCTACAGTTCGAGCTTCCATGACTGCGTCTCCCGAGCCTAATCCCGCGCAACCGCCCATTCAGGTCTCCATGCCTCAGGTGGTAAAATTCGTCCGCCAACTGGCGCACGACCTTCGCAATCATCTCAACGCCGCCGAGCTTCAGTCGGCCTACCTGGCTGAGATTGCTGAGAACAATGAGGTGCGCGATGAAATAAAGCGGCTCCGCGGAATGATCGCGCAGGTCGGCACGAACCTTCAGCAGCTGACCACTGCGCTGAGCCAGCCCCGCCTTACTCAAATGGAATACAGCGCGAAAGACCTGCTGGAGGACCTTCGGGAAAAGCTCGCCAGCGCGCATCCGGAAGAAGCGGCCAAAGTGGAATGGGACGCCGCTGAAAGCGACGCAACTTTGAACATCGATCCCCAGCTCCTCTTGCCCGCGTTGCTCGAGTTGTTCGGGAACGCCTTCCGCCACGGGCGCGGTGACGGGGCGATCACGATGTCGGCCCGCCCGGAGAACAACAGTTACGTCTTCACCCTGTCTGAACCGAAAAAAGAGTTCACCCGTTCGACCGAAAACTGGGGCCGGGAGCCACTCCAGGCTCTGGGCCAAGGCCATTACGGCCTCGGCCTTCACCGGACCCGCGCGATCGTGGAAGCTCACGGTGGAGAATTCGCCGCCCGCCACGACGAAGCGGCGTCCGCCCTGATCACCCGGGTGAGCCTGCCGATTGCAGCAGCAGCCTCGACTTGATACGCGGACGGAGTGGTTTTTGCTGAATGAAAAGGCCGCCCCTGCCGTCGAATGCTCTTTCCGTTTGCGCGCCCTCGCCGGACAATGGCCACGCTGGGAACTATGACCGCTGAGAATCGACGCATCCTGATCATCGACGATGAGCGCCCGATTCTGCTCACTCTCGAAGCTCTGCTCGGCCGTCACGGTTACACGCCGGAAACCGCGGCCACCGCCTCCTACGGCCTGCGCCGGCTGAAGGAAGATCCGCCCGCGGTCGTGCTCCTCGATCTCCAGTTACCCGACGCCGAAGGGCTCGAGATGCTGGCCCAGATCAAGACCGAGCATCCCGACACCCAGGTCATCATCCTGACGGCGCACGATTCGCTGAACAACGCGATCGAATCCATCAAGCGCGGGGCTTACCATTTCATCAGCAAACCGTACGCGCCCGAAGAGCTCCTGAGCCTGATCGAGAAAGCGCTCGAGAAGCAGTCGCTCCTCCGGGAAACCGAACAGCTTCGCAAAAAGACGAAGCAACTCGAGAAACGGCTCGAGATTGCCGAGACGAAGCTCGCTCCAGTTTTCAAGAGCAAGGCGATGCAGGAAATCCAGGAGCTGATCGACGCGATGGCGCCGTCGGAAGCGAATGTCCTGATCACCGGCGAAAGTGGCGTGGGCAAGGAAGTGATCGCGAACGTGATCCACGGCCGGAGCCGGCGGGCGGAGAAGCCGATGATCAAGTTGAATTGCGCGGCTTTCCCGCAGGCCATGATCGAGTCGGAGTTGTTCGGGTATGTTCGCGGGGCGTTCACCGGGGCCATGAACGATTTCCCCGGGATGATCGCGGCCGCCGCCGGGAGCACCCTTTTCCTCGACGAAATTTCGGAGATGCCGGCCGATCTTCAGACCCGGTTCCTCCGGGTTTTGCAGGAACGCGAATATCGGCCGCTGGGCAGCACCAAAACCATGAAAGCCGATTTCCGCGTCATTGCGGCGACGAACCGCCGGATTTCCAGCGCCCTCGCCGAGAACCGGCTCCGGGCCGATCTTTATTACCGGCTCAACACCTTCCAGATCGAGATCCCGCCTTTGCGCGAAAGGAAGGAAGATATTCCCCCGCTCGTGGCCAGCTTTCTCAAGCGTTTCGCCGATGAGCTCGGCAAGACGGAGCCGGTGATTGCGCCGGAAGCGTTCCAGAAACTGCTCGATTACGCGTGGCCGGGGAACGTGCGCGAGCTTCAAAACGCGATGGAATATGCAGTCGTCCTGGCCCGGAAGGAATCTATCAGCGTGAAAGAGTTGCCCGCTGAGGTGCAGCTCCCGGCCGCGCTTCAGCAGGTCGAGCGCGGCACCAATGGCGGGGTCCAAAATCTTGACGACCTCGAGCGCAACGCCATCATCCAGGCCCTCGCCCAATGCCACGGCAACAAGAAGAAAGCCGCCCAGGTTCTCGGGATCCAGCGCCCGACGCTCTATAACAAGATGAAGCGTTACGCGATCGAGCTGTGAGTGATTGCAGATTTCAGAAGGTAGATTGCAGATTGAACAGGCAGGACCAGCGGCTTCGTTCCCGCTCCAATCGACAATCTGCAATCTGAAATCTACAATCCAAGGTGCCCGCCGCCCGCCACCTTGGAAAAGTCCTGGCTCACGCTGAGCGCGAGCTGACCGCCGCGGGAGCGCTCCGGCCGGCTGAATCGCTCAGGATTTATAAGAAGTTCCTCAGGATCGAGGAGCATCGCCTTCGCCTCCGGCACCAGTATGGCGGAGGTGGCCGTGAGGTTTGCGGGTTGCGCGTCGCGCTCGTGGACGTGCTTCTCAAACAAATCTTCGCTACGGCGACCGCGAACGCGGGCGGTTCCGGAACGGATTCCCCTTCCCCGTTGACCATGGTCGCGCTCGGCGGTTACGGACGCCGCGAGCTCAACCCGTATAGCGACGTCGATATTATGTTCCTCCATAACGAAGCGGACGGCAGCGTCTCCGCGTCGGCGGCCCAGGTGATCGAACAGGTGCTGTATCTTCTTTGGGACGTCGGTTTCAAGGTCGGCCATTCAACCCGCTCCGTTAGCCAGGCGATCGAGCTGGCCAATGCCGACATGTTGACCAAGACCGCCATGCTCGAGTCACGCCCGCTGGTGGGTGACGGTAATCTCGCCACGCTTTTTCGGACTGCGTTCCGCGAACATTGCGTTGTCGGCCATGAGCGGGAATACGTGGAGCGCCGGATGCAGGACCAGGCTGCGCGGCATGCGAAGTCCGGGAACAGTGTTTACGTCCAGGAACCCAACCTGAAGAGCGGATGCGGGGGCCTGCGCGATTATCAGAATCTTTTGTGGATGACGTTCTTCCACGAGGGCGCGCTCACCACGACCCATCTGGTCGGGAAAGATTGGTTGAGCGAATCCGACCGGCGCCGGATTGAGGCGGCTTACGATTTTCTTCTCCGGCTCCGGACCGACCTGCATTACGCCACCGGCCGCGCTACCGATACGCTTCATTTCACGGTTCAGGACCAGGTCGCGCAGCGCCTCGGCTACGTCCATAAACGCGGCACCCTCCGGCAGGAGGCGCTGATGAAGGATTACTACGGGCACACCCGCAACATCTTTCGCGTAACCGAACGGATCAGCGAACAGTTCGCCCGGGGAACATCGCCAGCCGCCGGCGACTCACTCTTCGGGTTCCTCCCCGAAGTGCAGTATCCCGAGGAAAAAGCCGGCCACTTCATTATCCAGAATCGCCAGCTCTTCGCCGAGAGCCCGGACATATTTGAGAGAGCTCCCGAGGCAATGATGGAAGTGTTCGAGCTGGCCCAGGATCGTCAGCTCGAGCTCAGCCCGGACCTCTCGGACCTGTTCACGAGAAACCTCGGGCTGGTCACGGGGACCTTTCGCGCGAGCAAAAGCCTGCGGGAAATCTTCCGCCGGATCATGTCACGCAAAGGCGAGGTCGGCCGGGTCCTGCGGATGATGCACCGGGTCGATTTTCTCGGCCGATACGTGCCCGAGTTCGGCCAGCTCACCTGTCTGGTGCAGCATGAATTTTTTCATCGTTATACCGCGGATGAGCACACTCTCGTTTGCATCGACAAGCTCGATGAAGTCGTGCGGACGGAGAACCCGAAGCTCCGTTCCTACCGCGCGCTTTTCGAAAGACTCCAGGACCCGTACGTTCTCTACCTGGCCCTTCTTCTGCACGACACCGGCCGCGCGGTCGGCGCCCGGCCGCATTCGGAAGCGAGCGCACTTTTCGCCCAGGGCGCGGCCACTCGACTCGGCCTTTCCGCGCCGCAAAGGCGCTCCCTCCTCCTCCTGGTGGATCATCACCTCACGCTTTCGAACATGGCCCAGCAGCGCAATCTCGACGACCCGGAGACGGCGGTCGAGTTCGGCCGGATCGTCCGCGACCAGTCGAATCTCGATGCGCTCATGCTCCTGACCCTCGCTGACGGCCAGGGAACGAGCGCCGACGCTTGGTCGGACTGGAAGGAAACCCTTGTCTGGCAGCTGCATCAATCAACCTCGCGGTATCTGTCCGACCAGGAGGCGTTTTACGAACAAACCAAGATCGAGCGCGAAGCGTTGCAGGGAAGTGTCACCGCGCAGCTCGGCGCCGAATTCGCGGAGGAAGTGGAAGCGCATTTCGAAGTGATGCCGGACAATTATTTCCGCGCGTTCACCGTCGAAGAGATCGTATCGCACCTGAAATTGTTCCGGCGTTTTCTCGAAAACCTCTACGTGCGGAATGAGCCGCCGCTGGCTCCCGCCGTCGCCTGGCAGGCTTTCCCCGAGCAGGGCCACAGCATCGCGTCGTTCTGCGCCTGGGACGGACAGGAATTCCTGGCGAAGATCGCGGGCTCGTTCGCAATCGTCCCGCTCAACATCCTGAGCGCGGACATCTACACGCGGGGCGACAACGTAGTCCTCGATATCTTCCGCGTTTGCGACACCCGGTTCCGCGCCGTCAGCGATGAAAGAGACCGCGCGCTGGTTGAAACAACCTTGCGGGCCGCGCTGGCCGACCCCGCATTTGATTTCGCGCCACTCCTGGAGCGGGCCCGGCGGCGTCTCACTCGTCGCAGCCAGCACGGCCTCGATTTTCCCACCCGGGTCACGGTCGAGAACAAAACCCATCCGGCTTACACCCTGGTGCAAATCCAAACCCCGGACCGGCTCGGTTTGCTCTACGATTTGCTGACCGCGTTCGGCCAGGTAAACGTCTCCATAGCCTTGTCGCGCATCTCCACCGAGAAAGGGGCGGCGATCGACACGTTCTACGTTGCCGATCGCAATACCCGCGGGAAGATCACCGATTCAACCCGGATCGCCGGCCTCCTCGAGCGCCTCCAGCGCGCCGCTCTCGGACCCTCGGACAATCGGACCGAACCAAATCGAGCTGGCCGCGCGAATCTTTCCGTCTAGCTTCCGCGATTCTCCAACATCATGAACGCCCTGATCCTTGCCGCCGGTTACGCCACTCGCCTTTATCCGCTCACTTTGACCAAAGCCAAGCCGCTCCTCGAGGTCGCGGGCAAACCGATGATCGACTGGGTGCTCGATAATCTCGCGCCCGTCCCCGATCTCGATCGCGTTTATGTGGTGACGAATCACAAGTTCGCAAAAGATTTTCAGGAATGGGCGGACGCTTACCGGCAGAAGAAGCCGCGGTTCCAGATTGAGATCATCGATGACGGTTCGACCAACGATTCGGATAAGCTCGGCGCGATTGGCGACATTTGCCTGGCAGTCAGCCGGCATGATCTTGCGAACGACGACCTGATTATTGTCGCGGGCGACAATCTTTTCAGCGAGCCCCTGGCGGAGTTTGCGCGGGCCGCGAAAGAATCGGAAGCGACCCTCGCCACCTACGACGTTGGCGACCTCGAGGCGATCAAGAAATACAGCAGCATCACGACGGATTCGAATGGCGTGATCACGCGCTTCGAGGAGAAGCCGCCGAAACCCGCGAACACCGTTGCGGGCATTGCGCTTTATTATTTTGCGAAGGAAACGGTGGGTATGTTCACAACGTACATCGCCGCCGGAAACAATCCGGACCAGCCGGGCCGGTTCATTCAGTGGCTTTACCAGCGCAAGCCGGTGAAGACGTTCCAGATCAGCGGAACGTGGTTCGATATCGGGAGCAAAGAAACGCTCGAAGAAGCGAACAAGATTTTCGCGGAGTTCAGGTAGGGACGGCGCGCTGCGCCGTCCGCCTGGCAAGCGCCCGCTGCCGAACCAAGGAGCGGCGATTTCCAAATCGCCGAACGAAACGAAAATCAAACAAGACGGCGATTCGGAAATCGCCGCTCCTTGGAATGTAGAGGCGCTTGTGCCAAGCGCCTTTATCGAACGTCGCGAAAGCACTCAGGCGCTTGTGCGCCTTGCTGGAAACGTCGCGCAAGCGTCCAGGCGCTTGGCACAAGCGCCTCTACATTTTACTTGAGACGGCCCTCGTCGAACTCAATCAGGTCGAAATACGTCTTAATGTCTTTCCGACCGTCGCCGCCCGCCTCCTTCAGGAAATGAAGGAACCGGGCGCGCTTCGCAGCCGTATCGGGATGACGCGCAATCATCGTCTCGTTCCAATGATCGATCGCCTCGGGCGAATGCCGGGCGCCATTGGCTTTCACCCACTCGAGGATCGCATCGTCGTTATCCAGCCGGTTAGCCGCTTCCTCAAAAGCATCGGGGTCGAGCTGAAGAAACGCGAGCAGATGCTTGTCGAACCCGACCGTCTTATAATTGTAGCCGTCGAGCAGTCCCTTGCGGTGGAGCTTCGCCTTGTCGATCAGGCGCGGCAGATGCACGTATCCGCCCAACCGATCGTAGGGACTGCGTGGTCGCAGTTTTTGCATTGCGCCCGGCTAAGTGGCGGGCAGAGCGTGGGGAACGGCCAGGGGCGAGACCTCTTCCTTCGCCGGCGTTGCGCCGGCCGTTTCCGGCAGCAACTCGGCCTGGGACAAACCCGAAGTGCCAATGGTGAGCTGGCCCATGAAGATGCCACCCTTTTCAACCGAGATTGATTTTGCCGTCACGTTCCCATCCAGCAACGCGTTGCGATGAATCACGACCGCGCCTTCCGCGATGATCTCCCCCGTCATCCGCCCGCGAATCTCGATCGATTTGACGCGGACCCGCCGGAAAAAATGGACGTCGGACTTGCGATCCACCACCACGTTGTCGGCTGTCAGACGCCCCGGTATTTTTCCGACGAAATTGATCGTGGCGGTGCCGACGCAATTCATATTGCCGCGCATCTTGCCTTCGATGAGGGCGACGCGGCAGGTCACGTTGGTGCTGCTCAGGTCGCCTTTCGGCGTGACGTGAATCTCGCCCTGGGTCTTGATCGAGCGGCTGAAGCTCGTCGTGATCTTGTAATCGCGCAGGTCAACGTGCGTGCTGCATTTCGGACAAAAACTGGAGTCGGCAGCGGAGCTGACTTCGTGTTTGGCTTTGCACTCGAAGCACTCGATCTCGGAACTGTGGTGCTTGTTCCAAAGCCCCTCGAATTTCTGGAACAACGAGGAGTCGCTGCTGGCCGGCGCCGCGGCTTCAACCCGCTCTTCGCGGGGCCGCAGACGCACTTCCTGCTTCGGAGCGGACGGCGCGAAGTGGGAGCCGCACTGGCGGCACATCGTGCTCTTCGCCGCGGCATACTCCATCTGCTTAAAGCCACAGTGTGGACAATCCACACTGACTTTTGCAGGCGACGACTTTGCCACTGTGGGGCTCTAGCGGAAGGTGAACTCCTTAGACTCGAGCGCCGAAAGCTGATTTCGCCGGCGCGGCCGGCTCTTCATTTCGAACGATTTCGGGACGGGCCGGGGTGGTGGCCGCGGGCTTGTTCGCCCCGCCGCTGGTCACCTCGGATTTGCCGACAAAGGTGGCGCCTTCTTCAATCACCAGGCGGGCAGCCTTCAGGTCGCCCTGAAGCGTGCAACGCGACTTGAGCTCGCAGCGTTCCGCGACAGTGATGTTGCCCAGGACCTTGCCGTAAACGGTGATCGATTTGGTTTTGATTTCGCCGTTGATATTGGCGTTTTCGCCAATCGTCAGGATGCCGTCGGAAATGATTTCGCCCTTAACTTTGCCGTCGATGAGGAGTTCTTTTTGAAACTTGATCGAGCCTTCGATTTCGACGTCGCTCGAGAGGATGTCCTTGCCAGAATGTTCAGCCATATATTTTTTTGGATCGATTGTTGGTGGTGTTGTCCGTGGTTCTTCGCGCGGAGCGAGACCATTGTTGTTCTCCTCAGTGCCCGCGCTTAACGATCCTTCTCCGATCGACGACATGGGCTTTTGCGGAATGAATTTCTTCAGCACGGCGCATTATGGTTAGAGCGTTTCAGACTGTCAATGGATTAGCGGTGGAAATTCTATTTTTCTCGAAAAAATCTGACCAGAAAGAGCTTCGCCGCTGAGTTTTGGGCGGCGAGCTGAAAGTCGGGCGGAGCCTGCGAAGGAGCGCGGTCGAGGACCTGTCCGAGCGCATTTTGCGGCACGGGAACTCCGAGAAGTTCGGCCGAGTTCGCGAGAACGCGGCCGGCGTCGTACGCCACCACCCACTTCACCCGCGTTTCCTGGAGAATGGCCCGCGCCTGCGCGGGATCGGCGGCCAGGTAAAGCCGAGCGCTCCGCTCAATGCCGTCGAGCGCTTCGTGGGACGATCCGCCTGTTCCCGGCTGGCCTGTCCAGTAGGCCAGCGCCGGACTCCACCACCACGGCGCGAGAAACGGCCCGTCAATCCCGCGCGCTATCTCCCGAAATGCGACCCGCTCGACCCGTTGCTCGTTCAGGAGCGCCTGGCGCTCTTCGGACGGCCAGATGCGTTCATCCCAATCCTGCAGGATCGGATAAAGCGACACGACTGCGATCACTCCCGCAGCCAACCGATTGGCGACCAACTCGAGCAGGAACGGCAGCGCCAGGGAAAACATCAAAACAAAAAAGCACGCCCACCGCGCCTGCCACACGGTTAGCGCGAAGGTGACGCAAAGGGCGGCCGCGAGAAAAACCGGGAGAGCCCGCCGCTTCGCCACCGCGATCCAGAACAGGGCCGGCGCGGCGAGGATGAGCAACCCGGCCCAGCGCAGCCATACTGGATCCGAAATCGGCACCGGGCTGAGCTCGCCAATCGTACGGGCCCAGTTGAAGAAGAGTTCGCTGTTTCGCGGCCACTCGGGCATCCGCCGTTCGACGGCGAACGCGACCAGGACAATCACGCCGAGGACTATCCATCCAGGAATGCGATGCGAGGCGGTGAAACTTTTTCGCGCAATCAGAAGTTGAGCGAGGGCCACGGCCCCGAGGAGGATCAACGGCTCATAGAGCGAGACCCAAAGCGCCAGCCCCCACGAGCACCCGCTAACGACGCTCCACCTGCGCGACGACTCATTGATCAAACTAAATTCAGCGCAAAGCGCGAAGGCCATGAGCGCCAGCAAAAGCGCCTGATGATCCGGACGGCCAAGCTGAGTCGCATGGGCCAGGATCGGACTCGCCGCATACAACAACAGGAGCGCAAAGCGATGTCGTATCCGGGCACGCCGCGACCACCACCAGAGAAACCACCCGGTGGTTAATCCTAAAATAGGGGACGCGATCGCCCCGGCCATGTCCAGGGCCCGCGATGTAAAAGGCTTGAGCGCGGCGGCCAGGCCAGCGAGCAAATAATCAAGGGGCGCAGTCGTGTGCGGCGTTGTGCCGGCCGGAAAATTCTCAAATGAATGGTGGCGCAGGATCGTGCCCGGATCCTCCAGGCAAATCCGCGCCCGAGTCATCCGCGAGTAACAATCGGCGTCGGTGAAATAGACGTCGCCGCCGACGAAGACCTCGCGGAAATTCGCGCACCGACTGGCGAGGATGAGGGCGGAAAAAAGAAGGATTTCCGCAATTGCGATGAGGACACGACACACCTCGCCGTTCTAAAGGAAAACTCCGAATACCGAAACTCGAAACAAATTCGCGCCGCCCGGCGTGGCCGCCATTCCGCGTTGGTCATCCGCCATCGGTCATGATTAATTCGTCAGCACGGCGGGCCTATAGCTCAGCGGTTAGAGCAGGGGACTCATAATTGAAACAAGCTGTTTTGAGCGGTTTTGCAGGGGCTTTCGCAGCGTTGCAGAATTGGGCGGTTAATAGGGCAGAAACCCGATCATTCTGCGGAAAGGCTTGCAGTGCTTTGCAGGGCTTAGCGCCGGGAAACAATTCGACCGTAGAAAGGAACCGTGAAAATGGAGCCGACCACCCCGCTCATCGGCCAAACCCTTTTGCGGGATTTCTCTTTCGGCTCGTTACGCATCCGGGGACGCGCAGTTCACGCCCACCAGCAAGGACCAGGGCTCCAACGCTTCCGGCCAGCGGCCTCAGGACACTTTGGTTTAGGCGTAGGCGCAGAATCGCCATCAAGAGCACGAGAGCGCCCGTTAACCGCTCTGTTAGGCGAGGCTCAACAGAACCTTCTTTTTCGTGTACAAGGCGCTCGGGGTGAGGTTATTAAGATCGTTTAATAATTCCTCTGTTTGGCCCCGAAACGCAAAACCGTGCCCTTGAAAGAAAGGGGTGCGTGGACCTCCAGTGAATGCCGCATCCCGCCACTTTTATTCGCGTCAATAAAAGTCCTGTTGTTTTCCGCAACAAGACTGTCTGGTCCCTAAAAGCGGACAAGACGTACAGATCGCGTGCTGTGCGTACAGGCTCAGATTGAGTCTAGACAGCTCCCTCCCTGACACCCGTGGCGAGATTATCATAGGATAAAATTTGACCGCTTCGGGCTTGGCGATGGAAATTATCTCCAATGCCTAGACCTAAAAAACCCCAGGATGTTTTACGTATCCTTCTCGACCACGACCCCCGATTCGAAGTTCATGCGAAGCGCGGCAAGGGATCAGAACGGATGATTAAGCACCCAAATGTTAATGGTCGCGCAGAATGCTACCCAATCACCTTCCACAAAGGGCAAGACATTGGGAAAGGAATGCTCAAGGCCATAATTCGCCGCTTCGCGCTGCCGGATAATATTTTCGGTTAAGCGACCGCTGCCAAATCCTGATGATCGACAGCCTTCTCGAAATCGCGTTTCCGCGCTGGGGCTCGCAGCTTTTTAAGCTCCTCAGGCGTGTAAACCAAAACGGTGGCCTTTGTATTAAACCCTGTCGATTTTTCAGCGACTCGAATACCCTGCAATTGCCCTTGCCGCGCCTTTTCCCAGCGCTCAAAAAACTCTTTAGGAGCAGGAAAATTGACGCTCTCTGGTGAACCCATACACGCCGCAAAACTGAGCTGATTGTTCACTAATCCCTCTAATTCTTTCTTGGCGGCATTTTCTGTATCGCCATATCCGAGAATGTCTAAATCGAGAGCATGAGCAACGAATTTGGTGCTTTCTCGATAGATCAGAACGCGAATCGAGAGATCGTAGTAATGTGCTTTCATCGGATCGTTTCGTTTCGTGCAGCCAATATCGATATAACCGATTGATTGTCGAGTCGAATCACGGCTTTATTCAGCACTTTCCGGGCGCTCCCACAGCATAATTCGACACTTTTCAGCACCTTTTTGCCCCGTGGGCACATCCGGGCGGTTATTGGAATGGCGAGGGCCGAACGCCCGAGGGACACCCAATTTTGACGGGGGATCGGGCCAAACCGAATTGAGCCCTGGAGCCGGACGAATGGACCGATGGTGACAGTTTCCGCGTGCGCTTGCCCGATGGACGCTTGGAAACGTTTCGGCTCTATTTCGTAGACACGACCGAATCACGGTCGCACTCGACTCGTTCAGATGAGCAGGCCGCATATTTCGGGATCAGTCGGGAGGCAGCCGTTGAGCTCGGCAAACAGGCAAAAGCCTTCACTGCCCGCGCGCTCTCGCGTTTGGTGATTACTGCAGACGGAACCGACTTGGCCGAATTGCTCGTTAGAAACGGCCTTGCGCGGATCTACGGCACACGCACGCCGCTGCCGGGTGGACGGGACTCGGGCTCGTATCGGAAGCGACTGATAGAATTGGAACGTTTAGCGAAGCAGGAACGGACGGGGGGATGGGGCTAGGCTTGCGATAATCACCCGCCCGGCCACCTGTCTGACGGCAGAGGTCTTGTGAGCCGCGATTGCTATTTCAGTCAACTTCGCTCATAAAGCATTCCCTACACTCGCGATTCAGAAATGCCAGAGAGCTACCTCCCTTCGGTTTTCGTAAGTTCAACGTGCTACGATTTGTCGCAAATCCGTGCCGACCTGGAGCGAGCTATAAATCGTTTGGGATTGGACGCGGTCATTTCAGAAAGCATCGCCTTTCCTGTAAATCCAAGTGCAACCGTAATCGAAAACTGCATTCGGGTTGTTAAAGACCGCGCAGACATTTTCGTGCTGATTATTGGTGCGCGTTACGGATCAGTAACCGAAACCGGGAGGTCCGTGACCAACTTGGAATATCTGGAAGCCAAAGCGAAGGGCATTCCAATTTATGTATTCGTGTCGAAACGGGTTCTGCACGCCCTCCCACTTTGGAAGGCGAACCCGGAGGGCGATTTTACAAGCGTCGTCGATACCGCTCAACTTTTTCAATTCATCGAAAACGTGCGCGATACGAAAGAGCATTGGATGTTCGAATTCGAGGAAGCAGCTCACATCGAAGAGACGCTACAAAAGCAATTCGCGTATCTGTTCATGGAATCGCTGGCACTCCGTGCCCGGGTCAAAGATTTGCGTTTATCCGATCGCTTAAGCGCGCTGTCTGGGCCGTCCCTGCGCTTATTGATGGAGAAGCCTACAACGTGGGAATTTTCTTTTTTTGCCTCTGTCCTCGACGAGGAGTTTTCGAAAAATACTGCACTGAAATGGGACGCAAAATACGCGCTCAAGAGCGGCGCGACCCGGGATTTCACGAGCGGGGAGTTTCAGTACGATGTTGCCGCAACGAATAGGTTGGTTTCCCAAAAACTCGCGGACGCAAGCGCGCTCGTCGATTCGTTTTCCAGTCTTTTCAACGCTGCAATTCAAGACGCGCTCGGTGGGCTAGGAGTTCCAGGCAATGCGGAACAGATTGCTTACGTTGCGCAGAGATTGGCGCTGATTCACCGGCGACTTCTGGAGTGGGCAATTGATTTTAATGACGTGAAAGCACATCCGGAATTTTCGCGACTGCTGGCGTTAATTGCGGCGATTCCAACCGACGCCATTGAGCAGCTGGAGAGCTTGCCTCAAAGATTCCGCGACGAAACTGACAAGGCCCTTGAATCGATACGCAAAGGCGAAACAGGTCACGTCGATGTTCGATTAGTTCTCAAGGATCCGGCAGCCAGCGGCGAAATAGCCAAAGAATACGAAAAACTAGAAGCCTGGGTTGCCAGCAGACAATACGAGTCAGGCGACTAATTTCGGCTCGCTTGAAATCGGAATCCCTTGGCGCGTTTGCACCAAAACTTTGTGAATGATATTTCGGGCGGGCAAAACATGTTGCCGGTGCGAATAATTTCCTCACAGAAAGCACGGATCGCCCAGCGCGACAGCCACCTTTGACCGTTTCTCCCTTTAGGACATAAAGTTAACGCATCCGGCGGGGTCAAAACTTCCACTGCTTTTTCGAGCAGCTGACCGAGCGTATCGTGGTCGCAATTTTTGTCCCATTTGGTTTGGGTCAGTTGAAGGGTGATTGATTTTTTCATGGTCAATAAAAAAGCCTGTGTGCGGAAGGCGTGAACCTTTTCACCGCACGGCATCACCCGGAACGGCTATCCCCACACAGGCTTGTTCTCTCAGTTGTTTGCGCCACCGGATGATTGGGCCGGGGTCTGAGTTGGCGACCGCTGTTCACGCAGCGATGCGGCGAACGTATTTGAGAGTGCTGTTGGCCGCAATCAATTTCCACGGCCATTGAGAATTGCGTCTAACGTCGAGGTTTGATACCTCCTCGAACTGAATCCCCTATGCGACGGTATTACCAGATTTTGGGTGTGTCCCCGACTGCCTCCCAAGAACAGATAAAGGCGGCGTGGAAATTCAGCCTCAAGGCATTTCATCCCGACAAGTTTGCTGGCTCCAGTGAGCACGAAAGGGCGACCGCCGAGGCGCGCACGAGAGCCATTAATGAGGCGTACGCAACGCTGTCTGACCCGGCAAAGAGAGCCACGTATGACCAGATGCGCGGCGACGAATCTCCGCAATCAGCTGCGCGAGAGCCGTCCCCACAGGCCCCTCAATCTGCGCCGCGCCCTGCAGCACAGTCGAAAGTCGGATGGTGGAGGGTGTTTTGGATAGTGGCCGCTGTTCTTATTTTACTCACAGTCGTGGGGGTTTTTACAACTCCACCGCCGGGGGCTGTAACAGCAGTCACAACGCCCGGAGCAATTCGCCCGACGCCAGTGATTCCGCCAAGTCCAGTCCGCGCTACACCCACTGCTTCCCCTATTGCTGAGTTGCCTACCAACTCGAAATTTGATCTACCGGAGTTGGCCAGACAGGCAAGACCGGCAGTCGTTTTGATTCTGGGACTGGACGCTTCCGGTAAAGTGACCCAAACAGGGTCAGGCTTTTTTATCTCAAATGACGGGCGGGTCGTAACGAATTGGCATGTAGTGCAAAACACTCACTCCATCCAGGCGAAAACCGAAGACGGTGCAATTTACAATGTCGAAGGATTTCTCGCTTGGTCGGCTTCACTGGATTTAGCCGTGTTGAAAGCGCAGGCGAAACGAGTGCCGTATCTTGAACTCGAAACTGCCGCGACACCAGACGCGGGGGCACGAATTGCGGTGATCGGCAGTCCCCTTGCACTGGAAGGCACGTTGTCCGAAGGAATCGTTTCTGCGCTTCGGTCTGACGATACCGGCAGATGGCTGCAAATTACGGCACCTATATCGCCCGGTTCTAGCGGCTCCCCTGTGCTGGATACAACGGGTCATGTTGTAGGCGTCGCGACGCTCAATTCAAGCGGTCGTAATCAAAGTTTGAACTTCGCCAGATCATCACAGGACTTAGCGGACTTATTGAAGGGCATTGCATCAGACAAGAGGCCCGAATCCCTCAAGGAGATCGCCCTTTCTAGAGAAAGAGAAGTGGAGTCCGACCCAGATTTCCTTTTAGCAATGCAGGCGTTAGAAAAACTAGATTATACTACTGCGCTCAAACATCTGAACATTGCCCGCAGACGGTACCCAGAGAGCCCCACCCTTCGCGTACATATTGGAGGCACCTATTGCGGACTCGAACTATACGACGACGCCGTGCAAATCCTTCGCACGGTTGTTAGTGATGTGCCGACAGACGAATATGCATGGATGACTATGGCACTAGCGTTGGGCCAACTAGGTCACGGTCCAGAAGCAATCAAAGCAAGTAAGCAAGCGGTGAAATTGGCTCCTGATAATGCAGATGCGTGGGAACGTCTTGGGCATTGCCAGGTAATAGTGAAAGACTGGACTGCTGCGAAAACAGCTTTTGAACGGGCGGCGAAACTCGCCCCTCGTAATCCGGACTATTTGCTAACGTTGAGTTACATTCTCGCGATTACTGGCGACGCCGCTGGCAGCAAACGCGCAAAAGAGGCTGCGCGTTTAGCAACCGAAGCACGGCGGAAACCGTCGCCCACCCCATCCCCGGGCGCCGAACCGACGGTTCCCTCTTCGACGGATCCTTCTGCCGACTCCGTTACCCCGTCTGCGGATACGACCAAAGTTTACCGTGTAGAAGGGCTACCTAAGAGCACGCCATTTCTAAACGTGCGCTCAGGACCAGGAGCGAAGTATAAAATCCTCGGGAAACTTACCCCCGGGACCAGTCCCATTAGATGCGGGCCCGGCCGGGTCGCCAACGGTGACACGATTTGGCAAGAAATCATCAATCCCGCCCACGGTTGGGTGAATGCTCAATATTTAAAACCCCTAGAATAGTGGCTAACGAGGCCGCTTTTATATGAGTTGTCATTGCGCTCCCTTTCCGTCTGGAAGTTTTGAAGTAGGCGCGGAGTAGCCGCCGTAATAAGGGCGTGCCGCTGATTCGCGTTGCCTTTATTAAACTCGCTTATCTCCTGATCAGACAATAAGTTTGCGTTTCTTAACGTAGTAAAGGGAGCAAAACTCCCGGCCAGTTGCGCCTCGGCCTGTTCTCGCCTTTTCCTAAAATCAGCGATGCCAGCGCCGAGGGATTCACCGGCACCAGTAATTCCCCGGAATATTAAGCTGGGATCGAATTGGGCATGGGGTTGATATGGCATAGCGTGCGTTTTCGTTAAAGTTTATCCGCCCATCAACCAGTCTGGCAAAGGCGGTCGCCCTGAGATTGTCCCGCTAACCGGGGCAGGGGTTCTTCCGGCTGTCATCCACCCAAAAGGTTCTAGTCCATGGGCAGTTTGCCATTTTTGATACGCTGGTTGCGCCATTAACCAAGCGTTATACGCGTCTTGGCTTGCCTGATTACCGTAAGTAGGTGGTGCCCCGGCTCTCTCTTCGGCGCTCATGTTAAACACCCCGGCTGGATCGGGCTGCCCGGTGTATCGTCTGTCCACGGTTCCAGACTCAGGATTAACAAACCCGGTTATACCAGTGCTAAGATCAAAGGTGCTCGGAATGTCGGGCCGCATCTGGTTTGGTTTCCCGGCGTATCCGCCTTTTTCCACAAATCGATCCGTGGTTTGACTCGCGGTAAAGTTGCCGGTCCCGCTATTCGGTTGCCACCGAATGTTAGCCGGAGCATTTGCGACCGAATCCCAGCCGCCCCGGGTTGTGTACAGAGGATTAAACGAAGGGGTCGCACTCATCCTGCCAGTAGCAGGATCAAAATGCGTCGTCCCGCCGCCTTGTGCTGGATTATACCCGAACAACGCCCCACCGGTTGGCACTGTGAGCGGGCCTTGAAAGGTTAATCCTCGCGCGCCACCCGCGATTTGAGACGAGCCACCTGGCGGGTTTGGACGCTGTTGATTATTCGATCCGAATAGACGACCTATCGACTGCGCCAACCGCACGGCGGGGATACGGTCATAATTGCCCGTAACCATGTTGTAAATAAACCCTCCGGGCGTGTGAGACAGCAAGCGGTTGAGAAAACTGCCCGGCCCTTGACTCGATCCACCGCGATTGTTTATGTAACCATAATTCAAGTCAGGCGCTGCTTGATTGAACCATGCAAAATTCGGCGGCGAACTACTGGTTGAGGCCGGTTGAGTCCAGTACGGGACGCTACCATTTCCAATCCAGTTTACTTGCACAGTCGGGCTAGGATCAACATAGCCGTCTGTAAGGATGGGTGGATCAATCGGCATGTCACCACCCGTTGGCAGATTTCCAGTTGTTCCAAATAAACCGACGTTATTGATTGGGTCCGGCATAATTAGGGATAAAGTTCGGCATCGGCCTGGACCGACGAAATGCCAATCGCGCTGTTGGCGGTATTCTGGTAAAACCCGTTGATAGAAAGCGGTAAAATCGTAGCGCCACTCCCGGCTGTGGGAGTTCCCAAAATCAGCGACGGAATATTCCGCTTTGGCGTGTTAAAGTAGAAGCACGGATAATGAGTCGCCACGCTACTCGCCAGCACTGCTTGAGTACGCTCGTAAAAAAGATTACATAGCGAAATTTCCAGCACGTGTGGACGCCATTGGAAATAAGATGCATCACCGCCGAGTTGAAACTGGGCGTGCGCAAAATCAATTTGAAACACCGCTCCCTGAGGGAGAATACATCTGACCTCCACCCAATCGTTGATTGTGCCCAGGATTTTACCAGACACTGAAGGTAGCGTGGTCGTGTATACGAGCTGGGTCCACTCACCGGCTGGAAGAACATAACTTTGCGCCGTCGTGTTTCTCGTAGGAGACGGAGAACCTCCGGTTCCGAAAAATTGAGAGAGCTGCATTTGAACCGTGATATCCGAATCAGCCCGAGCGTAAATGGCCCATGTAACTTCCTTCCCTGCGAAAGTTTGAACCCCTATCACCCGTTGCCCTAAATAGGCAGGGTTAATTGCGGGATCAATCGGCGCTGCCTGTCTTATGTGCAGCATGTAACGCGGAAAATCCGGCACAGAGGTTTGCCCGACCGGGAACGCGACTCGTGACCATTCAGTATTGTTTGGTACCACCCAGCGATCAACACTGTAAATGTGGACAGTTCCTCCTAAAAATGTTGTATATGGGCCATCCCCAGGCAGTCGCGTTGAGAAATCAAACTGGGGATTCATTAATGCGTTCGTGATCGACGCATAACTCAGGATATTTTGGAGGGTATCCGATAGATTCGATAGATTTACTTCTCGGTCATCCAACTTAACGACGGGATTGCCAAGCTGGTTGAGCTTCGCGAGTGTTACCAGCTCATCTGTAACGAACTGCTTCCCGGGCGTGACTAACATTATCCAGCCCTCCGCGGTTCTGTGGGCCGGTCGGGTCCGATCCCGTCCGTAATGTTTCGCGATTTGAGTTCAACTCGCACCTGCTCAAGGTCTGGCAACAGTTGCGGATTCCGTTCTTCTAAGGTGGCCTTCATAAGGCCCACCTCAAATAGAATGAGAGCGGCGTCGGAAAGTAGCTCTACTGGTAAATGTTTCACCGGCTCATCCACGGGGCCGAGTGCTTCAGCTTGGGTTGTGTTCATTATATGCTGTAATTGATTCCGAGAGGGCCGCCCTGACTGTTCGTTTATGCCGTTCCAGTTCAGCAGAATCGTTGTGCAATTCCGCATAAAAACTTTGGCTGGCTTGGTTGAGGCCGATAGAGGCCATGGCGACAAGCGCCTGAGATATTGTTGGCGGGTGCGATCCGATGTTGTAAAGCAACCCTTCCAGAGTCCGTCCCGATCGGCAAGGCGAGGAAGACAAAGTTGACGCAGTAGCAATATGGCGTGGGTTTTTGCCTCTAAGGTCGCATCCATTTTTGCTGAAGGTTCGATCGTCATAGGGTTCATGCTCCAGCAGTCGCGCTGTTAGAGTTAGACATAGCCGGAGGGTCAATCACAATGGCTTGAGTAGCCCTCCTTGTCGGGCCTTTGGCCATTTCTGCCGCAAGCTGGGCCATCCGCTCGAAAATGTTAGGGCCTTGATGGTGGATGGTTAGATCAATTCTGTTATTCGCGTCTCCGGTCAGAGTTAGAAGCTTGTCCGTGGCGATTCCGCTACACACTGCCAAAGTGGAATGGTTCATCTTGGGAACTTCTTCTTCCAAGCGCTCGGCTGTCATCGCGGCGATCCGTCCATAGCGTTTTGTCAGCTTTTGCCTGATCATCGGTATGGTCTCGGCCTCGCGCCGTTCCACAGAGGCCACCGTCCTACGGTCACACAGGCACGTTCTCATTATCGCCCGAAGCGGCACGGTCCCCTCGGCCAGCATACTGGCGATCAGTTTGTAACGACGCGGCTCCTCACGAAATAGACGGTCGCCAGTGTAGCCGCTGATTTTCTTCTTAGATTCAGCACGCTTGCCGTTGCCGTTCTGTAACGATTCGCCCTCTTTTGTTGGCAGCGGCGGTTCCGCAATGTACTCGCGGGCTTCTTGAAGCAAAAGCTTACCCTCGCTTTGGTCAAGCAATGGAGGGGGGAGTTGGTTAGGCCCCGTCGAAACGGCTAGAGCGTTCATAGTGACGGCGTCGGCTCGTTTCACGTTTCCCCCCTTAAGGCTTGAAATGAGAAACGAAGCGCAGGCCAGCGGAACGGCCCTGAAACGGCCATGAAACGAGCGGCTTTTCTCCTCGTAACGACATGAAACAGGGCTGAAACGAACTCGGAACTACGCCCCCGGAGCCTGAAACGACGTAATATCACTCGTTTCACAAATCGCCCCCCTCGATCAAGGCGTACTCCCTGCCTTTTTTGGTTAACCATCCGGTGTCCATCGCTCTCTTTGCCATCCGGCTGACGGTTGCTTTCGAAACCTTCATTTCGGTCGCAATGTGGTCGCAATCGGTAACACCGTCCTCGATCAGCTGGCGGAACACATCCAGTGATTGTGCTGGCTTGTGGGTAACTTCGATTTGGTGGCCTCCCGGGGGCGTCGTGACGTGCCATTCATAGGCAGCAATTTCCTCGATCGTGTTGCGGCTAGGCTTTGTGAACCGGGATATAAACCGCGCGCCTCGCTTGTCGTCGGTGCGCCCTTTCGCGTCATCCAGGGCAATCACCCAAAAAGCTGCGTCCTCGCGTTTGCTGGTCCCCCGGGCTTCGCCATTCCGCCCCGCATGATGAACCATTATGACAGCGATTTTATGGCGTCGGAACTGGAGCAGCCAGTTGTTTACCTTCTCCCATTCCGCCGAGTCATTCTCTTTCATCCCACTGGCGCAGGTTGAAAGGTTGTCGATGATGACCACACGGATTCCGTTCTTCAGGCAGTAGCTTGTGATGGCCTGTTGAACTTCAATATTAACGATATTTAGAACCTTCTGGGTCCGGTCGAAAAGAATTTCGTGGTTGAGAAAGTGAATCTCCCCCTCGCCACGCCCCAATCCTTTATCCCGAGCGCGCATTAAATCGGCCGGCATTTCGCCATCAACGTAGAGCACGTTAGTAGGCTGGTGTGCTTTCCAATCTCCAACAGCGGTTCCCTCGCTTAAAGCCCTGGCCATCGCTAAAGCCAGCCATGTTTTACCAACCCCCCGGAAAGCGTAGATGAATCCTAAGTCCCCCTCGCAAAACCAATCCCCAAGCAATTTTGCACGCGGTGATAGATTGAGCCCAGCCAGTTGGCTTGAACTGACTACGGCTTTGGACAAAGCATCGCTCCACGACAAATCACTTTTGCCGGGGTCTCTCGGCGATCCCAGCGGCACGATGTATTGCTCGATGTGTTCTCGCAGGTGATCCCTTGGCAGGTCGCTAATATCCTTCACCCTGACTTGTCCGTTAGCTTGCGATAGCATGTTGCATCCCTTCCCAGTTCAAGCGACAAAGGCTTTTGGCAGTAGGTTGAAGCAGCCGCGACACCCGAGCCGTTGCGTCCGATCCGGCCCGGTCGTTGTCAAAGGCCAGGATTACATCTTTCTCTCGGAACAAGTCGTTCCAGCTTTGGTCGAACGTGCTGGCAGATGGTAGAGCGACGACTGACGTGCCTGCCTCGTTTTCAATTCCGGCATCAATGAGGGTGATGGCATCGCTTTCGCCTTCGCTTAGGTAAAGCGTTTGCGATTGCTTAATGAACGCTCCGCGCCATAGCCACGGTTTACCAAAGGCCCAGCGAATAATTCGCTCTCCGTTTTCTCGGTAACGAAGCTTTGCGCCGCTGTCGTAAATGAAAGCGAGTTTCCCGTCGCACCAGCCCAGGTGAAGCTCTTGGGCGAGCTGGCGAATGGTCTCTGCCCTCCATCCCCGTGCTCGTGCGATCCGTTCGCAAAGGTTGAAGTCGTCACGGAGCGTTTCTGCCATTTTTAGCGCGGTGCGGCATTCGCTGTCGCTCAGGTCGTAAACATCGGCGCCCGACTTGCACTGACGAATCAGAGTGCGTGCGGGACGCTTTGTTTGCGTGGCTGGGGTTAAGGTTATAGCCGAGTCGCCCAACCATTCACGGCAGACCCGCAAAGCCTCTGCGAAAGACACCCGCTTGGCCGCGATGTAAAGCGCAAGCAAGTTGTCGCCTCCCATGCCGTCAGCAAAATCCTTGAACACCCCAACCTTATCCCCTTCGATTCGGATTTTAAGGGACTTCCCGGGCTCACCCTCTAGTGATCCAACCAGCCATTCGTTGGCCTCTTTGCGACCAGCCGGAAACAACCACCGCGCAAACTCTTCGGCCCGGCAGTTCAAGGCTTCTTTCGTGGCTTGTGCGTCCATTATGAGTCGCCTTTCAAGTCTCGGAGCCTGGCGTTCATTGCTCTTTCGTGAACGTGAAACGCCTGCAAATGGAGCGTGTTACCCGTGCGCCGGTACTGGTCGTAAATACGCTGCGCCTCTGTCCGCCAACGTTTCTCGAGAGATGCCGCGTCAATGGGCGTTTCCGGGGAGGTCTTGCTATGGGTTAGAGGATCTGATAATGTCTGCATTGCACTGGAACAAAAAAACGGTCCGATTCGCCGCCAAGCTTTCGGGCCGTTTTTCTTTTGGTTGATGGTTCATAACGGGCATTTATCTGCCCTTTTTGTTGTAAAATTTTGGGAGCGTAGGACGCATACACGAGTTGACGGGTGGCTAGCTGCCATACGTCCCCCGCCCCCCGGCCCGGGCTGTTGTCTGTATTGAACTGCCTGACGGCTCATGCGGCGAGCGGGCGAGCTTCACGCTTGGACGGATTGTATGTGTCAGCCTGGGATAACACCCGATTTAGCTCAGTCGCGGGAATCAATATCCTGCCGAATCCGGTCACAGCTTTCACCTTGCCGGAATACAGGAGTCTGTATCCGTATGTTGCCGAGCGGCCCAGACGTTGAGCGAACTGAGTTGGAGTGTAAGCCGCCACGGTTGGCGACGGCTGGCTACCGTTGTCTTGTGTTTTCATAGTGGTGCATTGTCTTCACCCCTATGTAGAGCGGAACTTTTTAACCGAATCGTGAAGGGTTCGCTCCCTTCTGTGTTTCTGATTGAGACCGCGCGGAGGTGGCTACTTTTTAGCCGAATCAGGAGCGTGCTTACGAATCACGCGCGTAAACGCATCGGCGATGTGTTTTGGCGCACCAGTATCTTTCAAGCGGGCGACTATGCCTGCCAAGATAAGTGTGCGTTTTGCAGGATCGCATGGCCAACCGCGCCTCGGCCTGCCTTGCCTATTACCGCCAGAGCTCCCTGTTTGCTCGCTCAACAGCGAGTTCATAATCTTCGTCACTGCTCGATAATCATATAACCTTTCGCGGCCCTTCTTAAAGGAGGGCGGGCGTTTAGGGAATCGATTCCGGTTTAGCCCAAATAGCCTTTGCAGTTTCGCCATACTCACGGCACCTCCGGCAAGGATGTCGTCTATTACGGGACAAGGGCACATGGCGAGCCGTCCCTGGTAAATTGGCAGGGCAAAATCGAACGCTTCGACCCCACATGGAGAGGTATTTCCAAATCCGTTTTCAATTTCTCCGCTTTCTCCCAGCTTGTACTGACTGCGCTTACTTTCGTAGGTCTGCTTTGGTTTGCGTTTGACGCGCATTGCTTCCATGTGAGGCCTCAGCTCCGCGAATAGGGCCATGGCGCTCATGTTCTTGAGCTGCGCTGGGTAATGGGTTTTGACGCGTTCCCATGCAGAGCGGAATCCTGAGAGATATTCGATTTCGCGATCCTGTAGGGCCACAAGCTCTACCAATTCCTCCAATTCCTCTCGATCATCACCACTGGTTAAATCCTGGACACGTTCAAACAATTCCCTGATTCTCTTTACCTTGGCTTCGCGCACTGCTTGCGCGCGATTCTTCCTTCCCTTGGACTGACCTTCGCGCAGGTTCCATCGCACTTTAATTTTTTCTTGTCGGTCTTTTGACTCGACACGAGCCTCTGCGTCGCGTTCGGCGTGCTCTCGCACAAGCCGCTGATGGTCTTTTTTATTCACGTCACGCCGGTATCGAAAACGGAACAAGATCAGCGCCATTGCTTGACATCGGGACGAAGGTGACCCGTTGCGCTTGAGCAAGGCTATGCTCGCGCCGCAGATGTCCGTAGGTCCGCATTGCAAGAGCGCCGCCGTCCTTGTGATTCAGCCACCGGCTAACGGTCGGAATATCTACGCCTGATTCAATGCAAACCGTGGCGAACAGGTGCCGCAAATCGTGATGAGTGATCCGCGTGATACCGATTTTCTTGCAAGCCGAGTCGATTGCTTTTTGCGCTTCACGAACGCGGAAAACCTTGGCCGTTAGCGGCTCATCCGGCCTCTCCGATCGCATCCGCTCGAAAAGCTGGTGCGCCGCTGGAATCATCGGCACGCGCAACACCGTCCAGTTTTTTGTGCCCGTCTCCGCGTGACCTCGTATAACGACTTCCCCGGCCCGGAAATCAACGTCGCGCCATTCGATTCCGCCTGCTTCGGCCAAACGTGCCCCTGTCACGGCCAATCCCTCAACCAAATCGCCACAATCACGCGAGCACCATGCGCCAGCGCTCCTAATGGCCTCTAGAAGCGCCTGGAACTGCTCCGCGGTCGGCAGGGTCGGTTGCTTGGGCCGAACGGGCATACGGTCAAGCTTGGCCCCTGGATTGCCGTACATGACGCCCGCCTCAATCGCCGCTTCGAACACGTGCCGCAGACCGGCAATCGCGTTGTTGTACCGGGTGGGAGATGAGGTCTTCCGAAACCGTCTCGCCCATTCCACGCAGTCCGTTTTCCCGATCCGTCGAATTTCCCGATCAGCCAGCCCCGGCCAGCTTTTCAGGATCGCCGCGAAAATCTGATTCCAGTAATGCCGGGTGCTCGGCTTGATCGTGACGTTATCCGCGAGATTTTGCTGATGAATTTTGAGCGCCTCGGCAAAAGACATGTTCGCGGAGTCATTGTTAGCCAGGGCCTGCTTGGCCCTGTGGTCCCGAAGGAATTCGGCCAGCTTCGCTTTGGCTATCGAGAAGTGAGAAGTTCTGAGGCTCTTCCAAATCTCTTTGTTGTTGGCGAACGTGCGGGCATAATATCGGCCCGACTTATGGCGCACCAAGTTTTGTTGGCTGGTTTTCTCCCAAGTTTTCGGAGCGGTTTTCGTGGCGTCGGATTTCATGGTTTTGCGGCGGTTTGCAGCTCGACCGTAGAATATGACCGTGAAAACGGCAACAAGAATCGTCCGCCATTGACGATTCCTCCTATGAAAACGGGCCTATAGCTCAGCGGTTAGAGCAGGGGACTCATAATCCCTTGGTCCCAGGTTCGAATCCTGGTGGGCCCAGCCGCCAGCGAAAACCAGCTACAAATTCGTTCCCGTCTGGCGGGTAGGAATCGGCCGGAGATTACGCTGCTTCTCAGCATTCCTGGCCGCCTTGATATCGTCAGGCGTTTGCGGCGCGCGGGTCTTCTTCGTCACCGCATCCATCTCGGCCTTCGTCGGCGGCTTCGGTGGTTTCTTATGCGTCTGAGTTCCCGTCCGGACCACCTGGCCCCCGACAAATTTGTATCCGTCGGGATGCGTCCAGACTCCGTTCTCGAGCGACCAGCCCGTCTTCAGGGGCGCCGCGGGAACCCGGGGAGCATTCTTAGTCTGAGTTTTGGCCGCGGGCTTCTTGCTCGGGGGCTCGGCATGGAGAAGCGCGGCTCCGGTGAAACTGGCGAGAATAGCTATGGAGAAAATGGTTCGGATCATATTGGCTTAAATTGATTTGCAGTTTCGTTCCGGAGAGTAGTCCCGGGGCTAGCGTTGCGGGGGCACGCAACCAGGAATCAAGTGTCGTTCAGAGAATCTGCCGAAGGGCGCCCGGTCAAAATGAAAGGCGCGGCAGACTTGATCGACACGCGGCATATTGCGCGATTCGCGTGCTGAAGGCAACTGCCGATTATTTTTTCCAAATCGATCGATCGCGCCCGCCGCGGAATCACACCCCCGACCACGGGGACCCCTGGGAAAGATGCTCGCGCGCCAGGACAATTCCGATCCGGACAATAACGCTGATCACAAATCCGACGACGAAACAAAAGCCGGCCGCGTAGCGAAGGGAGCGCTCGCTCAGGTCGAAGATGCCTGGCGGTTTGTCTTTGTGCACAACGGAGAATCTGCGGAAGAGATGGCCCGCGCAAGGAGAGAATCGATCCGGGCAACGCCGCGGTTTTCGCAGAAGACAGACGGCGCGGCGTCTTTTCAAATTGACATCGGCCGCGGCCCTCAACCAGCATCTGCCGGCCAGACGGATAAGGTGCCGCTGTTGATATGAACTACACCGCTTCAGTCAGCGATTACTTCAAAATTCCCAAGTGGGCCATGAACACCCTCCTGGCCGGCGTCTGCGTGTTCATTCCTTTTGTCGGGCCGATCGTGATCAAAGGCTGGCTCCTCACCGGGTTCTGGGGACGACAGGACGAGCGCCCGGAAACGTTCCCGGAATTCGACTTCAATAACTTCGGAAAATACCTGGAGCGCGGTCTCTGGCCGTTCTTGGTGACGCTGGTTAGCAGCCTTGTTCTCAGCCTGGTGCTGTGTGTTTTTATTGTGCCCCTTATCATGCTGATGACGCTGGTCCTGCCCCAGGGCAATTCGGCGGAGAGCAGTTGCGCCGGGATCGCGCTCTTCGCTCTCACTCTGTTCGTTTATGTAATCGTCGTCGTGACCCTGATGATCCTGTTAACGCCGCTGACCCTGCGAGCGTCTATCACCCAGGAATTTGGCGCCGCCTTCGACTTCGCCTTTGTGAAGCGCTTCCTGGCGCTGACCTGGAAGGAGACTATTCTGGCTTCTCTCTTTCAGCTGTGCGCCAGTTTCCTTCTCGTCGCGGCGGGAGCGTTGCTCTTATGCGTCGGCATGTATTTCGCCACGGTCCCCGCCTATTTTTGCTGGGTCCATCTGCATAAACAGCTCTACCGCCTTTATCTCAGCCGCGGGGGCGAGCCAGTTCCACTAAGTCCCAAGCTGCAGGACGACTTAGCTCCCGCTCCGCTGTAGCCACAGCGCTCCGTCGAATCGTTCGCGTCAGCGGCGGGCAAGCCCAGGGCGTCGCCCCTCCGGGGCTCGATTTTTTTGCGACGGTTGACCGGGGGGTTTCGCTACGCTCCACCCCCGGCTTTATTCCGACGCGCTCTCGGAGCGCTCGCAGACGACGCCGGCGATCGGCGTGGCAGAGCGTGCCTTCGCTAAGAGCGCCGGAGGTGCGCCGGATTAAAGCCCGGAGTGGAGCGAAGCGGAACTCCGGGAATACAGTCCCCCCGCACACATTAAACCCCGAAAGGGGTGACGGATCGCCGTTGATCCAACCGTGGAATCGCGCGACGCCCCTACTTCGCCGTCGCCTGCGCGATTGCCTTATCCAAGAGCTTTTGGGCTTCGTCCTGTTCGGACTCGAATTCCCAAATGTTCTTGTCCAACAAGTACTGGGCAGGCGTGGCGAAATTAACGTTCTGCACGTTGGTGATCCGCGACTGCAAAGTGACGATCCCGGCGAGCGAACCACCCCGGCAAAGGATCAACGGCCCGCCGCTATTTCCCGGGCTTACGGGTGTCGAGGTCCGGATCAGCGTCTGATCCTTCACCTTGTCGAACTTCGAAATGATCCCCGCCGTGATGCTCAGACCTTCCCCGAGCGCGTTCCCGATCGCGATGCACGCTTCACCTTCCTTTATCTGGTCGAGGGCCCGAACCGGAAATTGGTTAGGCGCCCACGTCCCGTCCAAACGGACCAGGAGCAGCGCGAGATCGATGTCGTTTTTTCCTTTCGCCACTACGAGGCAATCGGCGAATTCCTTGTCGTGCGAGAACCGGACCCCGCATTTGTAATCACCGGTCATCCCCTCGGACGGCTCGACCACGTGCCAGTTGGTCGCCACCAGGCCGTACTCGGCATCGTTGTATAAGAGAACGCCAGTTCCGTTCGCCCCGTTGTCCTTTTTGTTGAAGGACCGGCGTTCATTCCACGTCGCCCGGACTTCGAGGACTGACGACTTATAAATGTCGCGCAGCTCGTCCGGCGTAAACACGCGGTCGTGCGACTGCGAAAGCTGGGTCGTCGCGATGATCGGTGCCTGTGGGCCGGGCCCAAGTGCGGGCTTTTGCGACGGCGAAGCGAAATGGAACGCGGTGAAGCCGATGATCGAAAGAACAAAACCGGCCAGCAATGGCAGGCCCGAGCGCATCCGCTCTCTCTTATAAGTGGTGTGAACGTAGCGGATCTGTGGAAAGGCGGAGAACGCGATCCAAGCGAGGACGTACCCGATCCAGATCAGGAGGGTGACGGTATTGGGCGCGTAGAATGCCAGCGCAACAACGAGAAACCCGATCCAGAACCACGGCGCCGCCATCATGGCGCGGCGCCGCCGGTTCATCGTCAGCCAGTTGCGCCAGACAATGAATCCACCAAACGCGGGTGAGAGAAAGAAACTCCAAAGGATCGCGACATACGGGCTCGAGATGGTTTCGCCTTCGGGCGGTCGTCCGGCCGGCGGCGCGGCGGGGGGAATGGCGCCCGCCGAAGAGAGGACCGGCAGGGGCGGCGGTCCCGCCGCGGGGACAGATGTCACAACGGGCAATGGCGGAGGACCGGCCTTCGCGGGCACGGATAGAGGCGATTCGGGTCCGGCCGCGGCGACTGGGTTTTCTTCCGCTATTTTTTCTGCGCTCGAAGTTGCGGGCGCCTTTTGCTGGTCAAGGAATTCCGAGATCGGTTGCCAGGCAGATTTCGATTCGTCCCAGACCAGATCGCCTCGGCTGAAACTTCCGTCGGCTACCTTTTCCCGGATAATGGGCTCGGCAAATCGTCCCGCATATTGTCCGTTCCGATGAACCCAGAATTCCATGCCGCCCTTTCTACGAAGGCAGCCCAAGGCGTGCAACGAAATACGCGGCGGCCCAACTCAATCAGGAAAGCAGGAACTTTGGAAAAAAAAGATGAAGCGCCCGCAACCCCTTCCAACAAATCTGGAAACCAGGAAGCCAGGAAGGAAGCAAGGGAGGGAACAATTAGGAAAGCAGGAACTCAGGAAAAGATCATGCAGAGCGAGCGCCCGCGACGCAGTTCCAACGAATCTGGAAGCCAGGAATCCAGGAAGAAGCAAGGCAGGAAACAATCAGGAAAGCAGGAACTCAGGAAGATGAAGCGCCCGCGACGCAGTTCCAACGAATCTGGAAACCAGGAATCCACGAAGCAACAAGGCAGGGAACAATCAGGAAAGCAGGAACTCAGGAAAAGATCGTGCAGAGCGAGCGCCCGCGACGCAGTTCCAACGAATCTGGAAACCAGGAATCCACGAAGGAACAAGGCAGGAAACAATCAGGAAAGCAGGAACTCAGGAAAAGATCTGGAAAATCCGGACCGCGCGTCTCCGTTCTCAATCTGGAAGCCACGATCCAAGAAAAGATCATGCAGATGAAGCGCCCGCGACGTCGTTCCAACCAATCTGAAACCAGGAATCCATACAGTTCCCACAATCCCTTCCTGCTTTCCTGCTTTCCTGATTCTTCCCTCCCCCGCCCCTTCCTGGTTTCCTGGCTTCCAGATTCCTCCCCGCTTCCCCGTCCAGATTCCTCCAGCGCCCAAAGCATCTTTACCGCACCGCAAAATCCCAAATCCCTTCCTGCTTTCCTGATTCTCCCGTCCCCCGCCCCTTCCTGGCTTCCTGGCTTCCAGATTCCTCCCCGCTTCCCCTTCCAGGTTTCTCCCGCACCTAAAGCATGTTTACCGCGCCGCAATTCGGACACGTATAAGCCTGCTGGCTCGGCGGTGACAGAGGCCGCGTCAGGTACTTGTGACAACTCCAGCACTTCACCCAAAACGGGCTCGTCCGCCCGCCCGCTTCTTCACCGGTCGCCAGTGCATCCGATTCCGCTTTCGTCGGCTGCTGCAAGTGCCCGATCTTGTCCGCTGGAATCTCGCGGTCCGGCTTTCGTCCTTGGGTGTAATTGCGGTCGGTCATGGAATGGATGGTTTTAGTGGAGGCGCGGTGCCCGGTAAATTCAAATCGGTTTTCGCGTAAGCGGAGCACGGGCGTCCCGCCTGTGCGGCCAACAGGCATCTTGCCTGTTGTCCCCTGCTCTTTCCCCGCTCCACAGCCGATCGCGCTGCCCCAGCTGCGCGGTCAGCTCCTTGCTGCCAAACTCTGTTCCCCTCCTCGTTCCCAAACTCTGTTTGGGAACGCACTTGTCTTCGAAACTCTGTTTCGCCGTTCTGCTCCGACCTGTTTCGCCCCTCCTCCGCGATTGTGATTTCCAGCCCTGCCGCATAGCCTCGTTCCCGATGAAGACGGCGCCGGAACGCGTGATTGCAGACTTGAAGGAACTTCGCGAGCTGACCGGCGACGAATACGGCGCGCAACGCGTCGCCTTTACCGAGACCTGGGCCACAGCGCGCGCCTGGCTCCGGAAAAAAATGGAAACGGCGGGCGCGGAGATCCACACCGACGAGGCCGGCAATCTCTGGGCAACTTTGCGCGGCGAATCCGAGCAGGCGCTCCTGATCGGCGGCCATATCGATTCCGTCCCGAACGGCGGCTGGCTCGACGGTTGCCTGAACACAATCGCCGGGGTGGAAATCCTTCGCCGAATCAACGAGCAATATAACGGTCGTCCGCCGGTCACTGTGCGCGTGGTTGACTGGGCCGATGAAGAAGGCGCCCGCTTTGGAAAAAGCCTGTTCGGTTCGTCAGCCTGTTCGGGTCACCTCGACATGGACGAAGCACGCGCGCTCAAAGACAAGGAAGGCATCACTCTTCCCGTCGCGCTCGCACAGCACGGGATCGATTTCGAGAAAGTGAAAGAATGCGGCAACGAATTGCGAAACGCCGCAGCGTATCTCGAGCTTCACATTGAACAAGGCCCCGTCCTTCTCGATCTCGATCTTCCACTCGGCACTGTCCTCGGCACCTTCGGCGTCGAGCGTCACGCCATCACGTTCCGCGGCCAGGCTGCGCATTCCGGCAGCACTCCGATGAATCGCCGGAAAGACGCCTTCCTCGCCGCCGCCAAAATGGCGTCAGAGATATATCAGATCACGGAGCGCAATGGCGGTGTCTGCACGATCGGCTCCTGCACCACCAAGCCCGGCATCGTCACCAGCGTTGTCGAAGAATGCCGGATCACGCTCGACCAGCGCCACCTCGACGCCCCTGCCCTCGCCCGCATGCTGGCTGAAGCGCAGGAAGCGAGCGAACGCTTCGCCGCCGAAGGCAAGGTCACCGTGAGTTGGGAACGCCTCTGGCAAATCGAGCCGATTCTCTTTAACGACGACCTGATTGCACTCTGCGACGAGTCCATCACCGAGACCGGCGCCAAACCGCATCGGCTTCCCTCAGGCCCCCTCCACGACGCCGCCGAAGTCGCTCGGACCGGCATCCCCACCATCATGATG
The DNA here is from genome assembly GCA_035536995.1 of Chthoniobacterales bacterium. Classification (GTDB taxonomy): domain Bacteria; phylum Verrucomicrobiota; class Verrucomicrobiia; order Chthoniobacterales; family UBA10450; genus AV80. The sequence goes on from DATLNB010000092.1 coordinate 32,605, forward strand.
TTCGTCCA
>DATLNB010000093.1:0-34815 GCA_035536995.1 Chthoniobacterales bacterium
AGTTTCAGGAAAATTTCAACCGCGGCTTAAAGACTTTCAGGACCGGCGGGGCCAAGGCTGGTCAGCAAGCGCGGGTGTCATCAAAACCGCGGGAAAAGTAACCGAACGACCACCATAGAACCAACGAAAACAATTATGAACGACCTAAAGACCACACTCCAAATCCTGGGGAACCGCCCACACCACTGCCGCCCAGGCGGAAGTTTGAGACCGGCCCGTTATGCCTCATTATTCGCAGTCATTCTTCTGGCCACGTGCGGTCCGGCCCTGGCCACCACCTGGCAAGTGTCGGTCGGCGGATCGGGCCCGAACTTCGAGCCAGCAATCCTCAACATCCAGCCGGGGGACACAGTCCAGTGGAACTGGTCGGGGGGCGGGTTTGCCCACAGCGTCACCTCCGGCGCCGATGGCATCAAAGACAATATGTTCGATTCCGGGATCAAAACCACCGGGACGTTTTCATTCACCTATCCAAATGCGGGGAGATTTCCGTACTTCTGCCGGCCCCATTACTCCATGGGAATGGAAGGCGAGGTGAAAGTCGCGGGCGCGGTTACGCCATCGGCTCAGCCGTTGAACGTTTCGACTCGCCTGCGGGTGCTGACTGGCCAGAACGCGATGATTGGCGGGTTCATTATCACGGGGAATGCACCGAAAAAGGTGATCGTGCGCGCCATCGGCCCATCGCTGGGGAGTTCCGGCGTGGCCGGTTTTCTCGCTGATCCAAAGGTGCAGCTGAACGGCTCGGCCGGTGTCATCAACAGCAACGACAACTGGAAGGACACCCAGCAGGTTGAAATCCAGGCGAGCACCATCCCGCCGTCGGACGATCGCGAATCCGCCGTCGTGGCGACTCTCGTCCCCGGCAATTACACCGCGATCGTGGAAGGCAAGGACGAAACGACGGGCGTCGCTCTGGTGGAGGTTTACGATCTCGAACCGGGCGCCGACTCGAAGCTGGCGAATATCAGCACGCGCGGCGTGGTAGGAACAGGGACTGACGTGATGATAGGCGGCTTCATTCTCGGCAAGGCGAATGGCGTCGCGAAAGTCATCGTCCGCGCCCTCGGCCCCTCGCTGGCCCAGGCAGGTCTAAGCGGCGTTCTCGAGAATCCGACTCTGGAACTGCGCGACGGCAACGGCGTCCTCGTCCGGGCGAACAACGATTGGAAAGAGAGCCAGCAAACCGAGATTCAAAGCACCGGGATTCCGCCCCAGAATGATTTGGAATCCGCGGTCGTCGCTACGCTTTCGCCAGGTCCGCACACGGCCATCGTGGCGGGCAGTGGAGGAACTACCGGCATCGCGCTGGTCGAAGTCTATCACCTCCAATAAGGGATCGCGGCCATGTCGCAGAGCCGGCTTGGAATGAGACTGCGAATGAGCTGGGCGGCGGTCGCTTTTGCGATCGCCGCCGGCGCAGCTTTCGCCCAGGCGCCGTACGGCCTGGATGCGAGGGCCCCGATCGGGCCGTACTTGAACAACGTCATGCCGCCGAGAAACGGTGCATTCGCTTTTCCACCTGTGCTCTCCGCAACGGGAGCGTTCCGCGATCTCCAGACGCTCGCGCCGTCCGATGGATTGGTGCCCTTCGCGGTTAACTCTCCGTTGTGGACGGACGGGGCCCTCAAGAGCCGGTGGATGGCGGTGCCGAACGATGGTGCTCCCTACGGCGTGAACGAACAGATCGGGTTTACGGCGGTCGGCGAATGGAGTTTCCCGAATGGAACGGTTTTCGTGAAGCAGTTCGACATGACCATCAACGAGATGACGGGCGAACGAAGGCGGCTGGAGACGCGATTTCTGGTGCGGAACGCCGACGGAGGAGTTTATGGCGTCACCTACAAATGGCGTTCCGACAATAGCGACGCCGACCTGCTCCCGGACGGGCTGGAGGAGAAACTCACCATCACGGACGCCTCCGGCGCGACGCGGATCCAAAACTATACCTATCCCAGCCGCGCCAATTGCCTCTTTTGCCACAACCAGGTGGCGAATTATGTCCTGGGACCGAAGACGCACCAATTGAATGGCGACGTGGTTTACCCCGAGACCGGACGGACCGACAACCAGCTCCGGACGCTGAATCACCTCGGCCTGCTTAATCCGGCACAGAGCGAGACGAGCTTCGCCACTTATCTCAAGTCCGTTCCGGTCAGTAACACCAGTGTGCCGGTGCAGTACCGCATGCGATCGTGGATCGACGCGAATTGCTCCCACTGCCACAGGCCGGGCGGGTTCGGTCCGGGTTATGATGGGCGGTTTTACACGCCATTAGAAAACCAGAACCTGATCAACAATTATGTGAAGTTCCGTAATGTCAGCGGCTCGCTCCTTCATCAGCGCGACAACGCGGTCGATGAACTCAAGATGCCGCCGCTCGCGAAAAACATAGTCCACCAAACGGCGATGGCGGCGTTGCGCCAGTGGATCGCGAGTCCGTTGGAAGTCCTTTCTGTTTACCTCCACCAGGACAACACTCAGCTCGCCGTCCGGTTCAACAGTCACATCAATCCGGCGACCGCGACCGTGGCTTCGAACTATTCCCTGGATCAGGGCATCACCATTACGCAGGCCGTGGCGGGTCCTGAGCCCGACACCGTTATTCTGACTGTCTCAGCCCTGACTGCAGATCAAACCTATCGGCTCACGACAAGCGGGGTGGAGGACACCGCACCCTCCGCGAACACGATCTGGCCGCAAAGTGGTTTCGAGTTCGTCGCGCGGACGGCCGCGATTCCAACCTCGCCGCGTCTGGCGAACGTCTCTTCACGCCTCCCGGCGGGTCAGGACGATAATGTCCTTGTCAGCGGATTTATCGTCCGCGGCGGTCCCGCGAAGCGCGTGCTGGTTCGAGCCGCAGGTCCGTCCCTTGCCTCGAGCGGAATTGCTAACGCGCTGGCTGATCCGGTCCTCGAGTTACACGACAGCGCCGGGGTCACGATCGCGAGGAATGACAACTGGGCTGACAATGCCAATCAACAGGAGATTATCGACACAGGTATCGCGCCGGCGTCGCCCGCCGAAGCAGTAATCCTAATGAAGCTGCCGTCCAGCGAGACGGGCGTCGCTTACACAGCAGTTTTGCGCGGCGCGGACGACACCACTGGCGTCGGTTTGATCGAGATTTTCGACCTGGACCGCGGAATCGGTTCGCACCTCCTTAACGTATCGACGCGCGGCCTGGTCCAGACAGGAGACAACGTCCTGATCGCCGGAACCATCGTCGCGGGCCCGGGATCACAAAAAATCCTCGTCCGGGCCATCGGCCCATCATTGAGCATCCCCGGCAAATTGTCCGACCCAACGCTGGAATTGCGCGACGCGAATGGCGGGCTGATTCGCGCAAATGACAACTGGCGCACCGGCGGGCAGGAGGCCGAAATCCTTGCAACAACGATTCCACCCGCGAGCGACCTCGAAGCCGCCATCGTCCATGAGGCCGGGGCGAATGACGCTTCCTACACTGCCATCGTCCGTGGCGTTAATGACACGACCGGGATCGCGGTCGTGGAAGTGTACGCGCTCCAATAGCTGGCCCTCCACGACGCGCTCTATCACGGCGGCCGGCGCCGGAGTGCCGCGGAGCGGGCGTGCGAGACATCTTCGTTTCAGTTTTTGCTATTTACTCCCGGACCGGGCAAGGTTCGCGGTATGATTCGCAGGTTCCGGTTGTTGTTGATTGCCTCCATCTTTGCCCTGGCAGCGGTGGCGCTCCCACGCGCGATTGCGCAAACCCAGTATTCGATCGGCAATCCGACGAACGAGCAGCAATACACGCTCGAGCTGACGAATCGGGCTCGCGCGAACGGCGGCGCGGAAGCGGCGAGACTCCAAGGCTTCAGCACCTTTGGCAGCCCTGCCTTTTCCGGCGGGTTACAGGAAGGCCCTCCGACAGTCAACGGCCAGGTCTGGACGATTGAGAATTCTGTTCAGCCCCTTTCCTGGAACCCTCTTCTTGCGACCGCGGCGCAAAACCACGCGAACCGGTTGAACACCGACGACCAATTTTTCAAAGGCGGATCGCCCCACACCTGGGGCGGGTCCACTCCGAACAGCCGCATCGCTGACACCGGTTATTCAATGGCGCCCTACAACGGGCCGACAAACAACGGGGCATTTCCCGGGCCGGAGAACGTGGCCGAGTCGGTTAGCTTTGGGAGCGGCCCGTTTAGTGCCGCGAGGTTAATCGCGGAAATCCTGAACGATCACAACGCGCTCTTCACCGACACGTCTGTGCCGGGTCGCGGCCATCGCAGCACTATGATGCTCGCGTTTTTCCGGGAAATGGGAGTCGGGATCAGCGCCGGGACCGACGTTGGGCAGGATGGCGGGGGGACGACCCGGACGTGGGATTCGCTTTACGTCGTGGACAACTTCGGAACGCAGACCGGGTCCACGCCGTTCATCACCGGGGTCGTTTATGAGGACACGAATGGGAACGGTTTTTATGATCCGGGCGAAGGCAGAGGCGGAGTGCGAGTGGACGTCGCGGGCGCAAATTTCTTCGCGATCAGCTCGTCTTCCGGCGGCTATTCCGTCCCGGTACCGGGCAATGGTTCATTTAACGTAACCTTTAGCGGCGGCGGGGTGACGACCACGCAGGCCACAGTCGATGTTGCGAACCTGCGCAATGCCAAGGCGGATTTTGTGGTCGGGCAACCGACCGGGCCAACCGCTCTCGCAAATATTTCGACGCGGCTCCGGGTTGAAACCGGCGACAACATTCTCATCGGCGGCTTCATCCTCACCGGGACGCAGAACAAAAAAGTTATCATCCGCGCCATCGGGCCGTCTTTGAGTCTGGCGGGGAAGCTGGCGAACCCGACTCTGGAATTGCGCAACAGCTCAGGCGCTCTGTTGGCTTCGAACGACGACTGGATGAATTCCTCACCGGCGGACAAGCAGGCAATCATCGACAGCACGATTCCGCCGTCGAACGATCTGGAGTCGGCGATCGTGGCGACGCTGCCGGCCAATGGAGCGGGCTACACAGCGATCGTGCGCGGTGCCAACAACACGACTGGAATCGCAGTGGTCGAAATTTACGATTTGGATCTGTCGGTCGATTCAAGACTGGCCAACATGTCCACCCGCGGTTTTGTCCAGACGGGCAACACCGTCCTGTTCGCAGGCATGATCGTTGTCGGGCCCGGGACGCAGAAAGTGATCGTCCGCGCGATCGGGCCTTCGTTGACGGTGCCGGGTAAGCTCGGGAACCCATTCCTCGAGCTCCGGAATTCGAATGGCGATATCGTGCGATCGAACGATGACTGGCGAACGGGCGGGCAGGAAGGGGAGATCATTGCTTCAGGTGTTCCGCCGCCGAGCGATTTTGAATCGGCGCTGGTGGAGACGCTGTCCGGCGGGTCCAGTTACACAGCGGTCGTCCGCGGGGTGAACAACGGGACCGGGATCGGGCTCGTGGAGATTTACGCGTTGCAGTAGCTGTAGCGGCGGTCTATGACCGCCGAATGCACGATTGCAGGCGGGAGGATCTCAGGCTTTTTCTGCGCGCTTGCGTGGAGCGTGGCGCATCCAGCGCAGAAAAATTCAAAGATCCTTCGCCAAGCTCAGGATGACAGGAATTGAGGAGGAGGCGTCTGACACAGACGCCCTACAAAGGGCATCCCGGCGGCCCTTACAGAGGATCGCTGGGCCCTTGAAAATAGGATGACTCTTTGCGCAGGGTCTCTAATTAACGTAAATAGTTAAACGCCCTTGGGCAGCGATGAAGAAACTTTCCTGTACCGGTTTTTTTTCCGCGCGCGCGGCGCTGAGCTTCGCGCTTTGGTTCGCAGGCATACTGCTGCTTACAGTCGGCTGGTCTTCAGCTGGGAATCGGCCGTCGGCCGTCGAGTCGAAGATTGCGCCGGAAGTGCTGGCGGAGACGGCGGGTGGGAGCATCGCGGACATCGTCATTTTTCTCGCCGAGCAGGCGGACGTCACCGCGGCGCACCAGATGAGGGACCATGATGCGCGGGGCTGGTTCGTTTATAAGACGTTGACCGAGCACGCGGCGCGAACCCAGACGGCGCTCCGCGCGGACCTCGACGCTCGCGGCGTTCCCTACCAAACGTTTTGGGCGGCCAACATGATCGTGGCCACGGCTGATCGGGCGTTGATCGAATTGTTGGCCGGGCGGGCCGACGTGGCGCGAATCGATTCCAATAATCCGGCCCGCTGGATCGAACCGCCGGAATTAGCGGAAGCCGTCACGCCTTCGAGATTGGCCGGCCCGGACGCACCGACGGCGGCAGAGTGGGGCGTAAGCAACGTAAACGCGCCTGGGGTCTGGGCTCTGGGGTTTACGGGCGCGGGGATGGTCATCGGCGAACAGGATACGGGTGTCCGCTGGACCCATAACGCTCTAAAACCCAAGTATCGCGGCTGGAACGGCGTCGCGGCCGATCACAATTATAACTGGCACGATTCGATCCATTCCGGTGGCGGAACTTGCGGATCGAATACGACTGCGCCTTGCGACGATAACGGGCACGGCACCCACACTGCCGGCACAACGGTCGGTGACGATGGCGCGGGCAACCAGATTGGTGTCGCTCCCGGCGCCAGATGGATTGGATGCCGAAACATGGACCAGGGCAACGGAACGCCGGCGACGTACACCGAGTGCTTCCAATTCATGATGGCGCCGACTGATTCGGCAGGAAACAACGCCGACCCAGCGTTGCGGCCGCACGTGTTGAACAACTCATGGGGCTGCCCGGCGAGCGAAGGGTGCACGACCCGCGCGGAGCTGGAAACTATCGTTAACAATGTCCAGGCATCGGGTATTTTCGTTGTCACCTCGGCCGGTAATAACGGACCGAACTGCTCGACCGTGGTGGATCCGCCGGCAATTTACGAAGCGTCGTTTGCCGTCGGCGCATACGACATCAATAACCAGCTCGCCAGTTTCAGTAGCCGCGGCCCGAGCACGTTTTACACGCCGAATCTGCTGAAGCCGAACCTGTCCGCGCCCGGTGTGGCGGTCCGGTCGAGCACGCGGACGAGCGATACGAGTTTTGGAAATCTCCAGGGCACTTCGATGGCGTCACCGCACGTCGCGGGAGTTGTGGCGTTGCTTTGGTCGGCCCGGCCGCACCTGGTGCGCGATATCGCGGCGACGAAGAAGGTATTAACCACGACCGCGAATCCATCGATCACCGTGCTCCCTCCGCAAGCGTGCGGCGGCACATTGTCCACCGACATTCCGAACAACTCATTCGGCTACGGGCGAGTGGATGCGTTAGCAGCGGTGAACGGAGCCCCGGCGCCCACACCGACGCCGACACCGACCCCAACGCCGACCCCGACGCCGAGTCCTACTCCCACTCCCACTCCCACTCCAACTCCAACCCCGACGCCGACTCCGACCCCAACGCCGTCACCGACGCCGACTCCAACACCGACTCCGTCGCCGTCCCCAACGGCCAGCCCAACCCCGACACCGACCCCGACACCGAGCCCCGCCACCTTGCTCGCCAATATTTCCAGCCGCCTCCGCGTCGAACCCGGTGACAACACCCTCTTCGGCGGTTTCATTATTACCGGCTCGCCTGACAAGAGAGTTGTTGTGCGCGCCCTGGGTCCTTCTGTTGCGACGTCCGATCCCCTGCCGGATCCGAATCTCGCGGTGCACGATTCATCCGGGACTCTGCTCCAGTTCAACGCGAATTGGAAAGAGTCGCCGGATAAACAGGCGATCATGGACGCCGGCCTGGCCCCGCCTAACGACCTCGAGTGCGCAATCCTGATCCGGTTGCCGGCAAACGGAAACGGTTACACTGCGATCGTGCGGCAGACCGGACACGACACCGGCACCGGCGTTGTCGAGGTCTACGACATCGAACAAGGAACCGACGCGAGACTGGCAAACATCTCCAGCCGGGGCCGCGTCCAGACCGGCGATACCATTCTAGTTGCCGGGACAATTATCACAGGACCGGGCCCGCAGAAGATCGAGGTCCGCGCGATCGGCCCCTCCTTGAACGTGCCGGGGAAACTGGAAAACCCGACGCTGGAGTTGCGCGACGGTAACGGCGTCCTGATTCGGGCGAATGATGATTGGCGGAGTGGCGGACAGGAAGCTGAAATCACGTTGTCCGGCCTAGCGCCGGCCCACGACATGGAGTCCGCGCTCATCGAAACACTGCCGGCCAATGGCGCCGGATACACGGCAATAGTGCGCGGCGTCAACGACACGACGGGTGTCGCCGTCGTAGAAATCTACGCCTTGCCCTAACGAGCTTGAGGCGTAGCCGCGGAATCGGTCACGGCAAAATAGGCTTTACTCACCGGGTGGGGCCGCAACAAAATCCTTTTCACTGAGACACGGGGAACGGGTCCGACTCACGTGCGTCCGCCGACCGGCGGCGCGCCTGTTTGGCCCCGGCCGTGGGGAATCGAGTTGGGCTCACCAATCGGGGAATAAATCTATGACGCCTGCCAAATATCGAATCGTTCGGGTTGTTGTCGCAATCCTTGGGATGCTGCTGTGGAATTCGCCTGGATTTTCCTCCGGCGTTCACGGCGCGGACTGGTCGCGAGGGACCGCCCTGCCTGCTGCGCACGTCCGCGGAGTCGGCGTGTACTTTCCGGCTAACGGGCGTTTTTACGTGATGGGAGGCCGGACGAGCGATGCAGCTGGCTCCGAATTGACCCGTCCTTACGAATACGACGCAAGCACTAATACGTGGACGGTGAAAAACGCCACGATCCCGGACAACCAGGGGAGCAACATGGCGTGCGGCGTTTTGACCGTCAGCGGCACGCCCTACATCTATTGCGTGGGCGGCTCGGCTGCCGCCGCCACGACCTCCACCAATCGCGTGTTTCGCTATAATCCGATAACGGACGCCATCACCACCGCAGGCCTGGATGCGTGGACCGAGGCTGCGGCGAACACCTTGCCCGGCGGCTTCACGGTCTTTCAGAACAAGCTCTATATCTTTGGTGGCTTTACCATCAACGTTGGGATGAGCAATCGGATTTACGAGTTTAACCCGACCAACGCGCCGGGCTCGCAATGGGCCCTGAAGAGCACCGTCCTGCCCGTCGCCATGGGTTACATCCCGACCGCCACCATCGGCTCCCTCATTTTCATGGCCGGCGGCAGCACCTTCCCCGGCGGCCTCGTGACCGATACCGATAATTCATTCGTCTATAATCCGGTCGCCGACGCCATCTCTCCCATTACGAAAATTCCCCGGGTAACCGGCGAAACCCGCGCGCTCAATGTCGGCAATGAGATGTGGGTCCTGGGGGGCGGAAGGACGGCACCCAATCCTTCGGCTGAAGTGAACATCTATAATCCAACCAGCGGGCAATGGAGGACCGGACCTCCGATGACCGTCGGCCGCCGCAATTTCCCGGCCGATACCGATGGCGCTGTGATCGGGGTGGCTGGCGGGTACACGCCGACGGCGGCCAGCCACCTGCTGGAAATTTATGGCCCAACGCCCCTCCAACGCCTGGTTTTTTACGGGATCAATCAGGCGAACAATAACCTGGTCCGCTTCGACAATACCGACCCGTTGAGCGTGGCATCGGTCCCCATCACCGGCCTGGTCGGGGGTGATACGATCCTCGGCCTCGATTTCCGCCCGGCCACGGGGGAACTCTTCGGTTTGAGCAGTGGTAGTCGGATTTATACGATCAACCGGACCACCGGAGCCGGGACTCAGCGCGGAAACGATGGTGCCTTCACTCTGAGCGGTACGTCGTTCGGTTTCGACTTCAACCCCGTCCCTGATCGCATTCGGGTTGTGAGCGACAACGATCAAAACCTGCGACTAAATCCGAGTAACGGCACTTTGACGGCCACAGATTCGCCGCTCGTGTATGACAACACGACGGCCGATGGCGACCCGATCGACACCTTCAGCGGGACCAATCCGACTGTGACAGCGTCCGCCTACACGAACAGTTTCGCAGGCTCGACCGTCACCACGCTTTACGGGATCGACACGAATCTCAATATCCTGGTCATTCAGAACCCCCCAAACTCCGGAACGCTGAACACGGTTGGTTTCCTGGGGATCGATCCTACCGACGCGAACGGGTTCGACATTCATCCCCTTCCAGGTGGAACCAATCTGGGCTTCGCTGCTTTGTCGACAAACGGCACGAGCTCGACCCTGTATTCTCTCAACCTCGCAACCGGCGTCTGCACCCAGATCGGAACCGGATCGATCGGGGCGAACTATCTCCTACGCGGGTTGACGGTTGGCCCCGTGGGCGTGTTTCAGTTTAGCGCGCCCAGCTATTCGGTGGGGGAAAGCGGCCCGGTTGCGACCATCACGATTAATCGAATCGGTGGGAGCGAAGGGGATGCAACGGTCGCGTTCACCACGAGCGATGGCACTGCGCTAAGCGGGGCGGATTACACGGATTCGGATCAGGTGGTGACTTTCGGCAATGGCGTCACCTCGCAAACCGTCCAAATCCCGCTCAATAACGACGGCAGCGACGAGTTTGATGAAACGATCTTGTTGGGGCTCCAGAATGCGACCGGAGGCGCCCTCCTAGGCACGCCTAATACGGCCACCCTCACGATCACCGATGACGATGTCTTTACACCCACGCTGACCACGCAGGCATCGCAGTCGGGATCTGTAGGCGAACCGGTTTTTATCACTGCTACCATTTCCGGCAGCGCCACACCCGGCGGCACGCTGACCTTCCAGCTTTTTGGGCCTAATGATAACAGTTGCGGTGGCTCGCCGATCTTCACCTCGGTCGTGTCCGTGAATGGGAACGGCAATTACAATTCCGGATCCTTCACTCCGACGGCGCCGGGCGAATACACGTGGTCCGTCACTTATAGCGGAGACGGCGATCATAACGCGCCCGTCTCGAGTGGATGCGGCGGACCTCACCAATCCGGCTTCGCTACGGAGACCGTGCTTGGAAATATTTCCACCCGGCTCCGAGTCGAAACGGGCGACAATGCTCTCTTCGCCGGGTTCATCGTCACCGGGACGCAGCCGAAGAAAGTCATTGTCCGCGCGTTGGGGCCATCGCTTACGGTTGCCGGACCGTTGGCTGATCCGATTCTCGAGATTTACACCGGGTCAACCCTTGTCGAATCGAACGACAACTGGGTCGATTCACCGAACAAGCAGGCAATCCTTGATTCGACGATTCCGCCGTCCAACGACCTCGAATCAGCGGTCGTCGGGAATGCAACGGCAAATGGCACCGCTTACACGGCCATCGTCCGCGGAGTTAACAACGGGACGGGCGTGGCGCTGGTGGAAGTTTACGACTTGGATCGGACGGCCGACTCGCGACTGGCGAACATTTCCACCCGCGGCCTCGTCCAGACGGGCGACAACATCCTGATCGCCGGAACCATTGTCCTGGGCAAGTACGCGCAGAAAGTAATCGTGCGCGCGATCGGCCCGTCGTTGTCGCTTCCGGGCAAGCTCGACGATCCGACGCTGGAGCTTCGTGACCAGCACGGTTTACTCATCCAGGCCAATGATAACTGGGTCGATAGTCCGGATAAGCAGGCCATTATCGACACAACCATTCCGCCGTCGAACGACTTCGAGTCCGCGATCGTTCAAACCTTGCCCGCTAGTAACGCCGCCTACACGGCCATTGTCCGCGGGGTGAACGACAGCACCGGCATCGCGGTGGTGGAAATTTACGCCTTGCAGTAAGCTTGTAGTTGTCATCCTGAGCGGAGCGCAAGCGAAGCAGAAGGATCACTGACTATCTCCGCATTGATGACGCGTCGAAAGTGCCCACGGCGTAGAGATAGTTAGAGATCCTCGACAGACTCAGGACGGGGAATAGAAATCACCGCCTCACGGCGCGAGATTCGCACGCCGTAAAAGATCGGCGAAACGGGGATCTGCGCGCAGGCTATCAAAATTAGGATTGGCTTTCAGGACGACGCCTCCACCGACAGACCGTTCCTGAAACACTTTTTCGAACCATTCGAACGCCTGATCTTTTTCCCCCGCACCGGCGTGGACCAATGCCATCCAGAGGGGTGAAACATACGTGTGTGCAGCCAGGTCTCGGAGGCGACCCAACGTTTGTTCTGTCTCCACTTTGTTTCCCGACGCTCCATAGATGTATCCGAGCCAGGCAACGCTCATTGGGTCGCTTTCCCATCCCCTGATCTTGCCAACTTGTTCGAGCGCCTTGTCATGCAGGCCCTGGGCGGAATAGGTCAACCCCAGAAGGCCGTGCGCCTGGGCAAACCCCGGGTCCAACTCGAGGGTGCGCTTAAACTGCTCGACCGCCTCATCGTAGTGGCGAGTGATGAAATAAACCTTCGCCACGTCCGAGTTAATGATAACCGAGAGTGGATCCAGTTCGCGGGCATGGCGGATCTCTGAGATACCTTCATCGGGCCGGCCCATGTCCGCGAGGAATTCGCCATACCATTGATGAGCGGTGGCATAGTTCGGATCCAATTCGATCGCGCGTTTGAATTCGGTTTCCGCTCGCGGCCAGTCCCAATCGAAGTTCATGGCGAGTAACCCCAGGGAAGCGTGCGCCTCGGCCAGGCTTTCGTCGATCTCCAGGGCCTTCTGCAAAGCCGTTCTTCCCCGGGCACGCAGATCCTCCTGTTCGGGCGCACTCTCACCTCCAAGGAAAAGAAGCGCGTCGGACAACCCTGCCCAGGCTTGCGCATACCGCGGATCGAGGGCGACAGCGTGGCTGAAATATTCGGTGGCTTGTTTGAATCCTTCGACCGTTCGCTTGTTCCAAAAATAACGACCCTTCAGATAAGCTTCATGGGCCTCCACATTCGCGGTTGGTTTGGCGGTTAACGCCCTGGCCTCAGAACCGGTCAAGGTGGCTTCGAGGGCCGTGGCGATGCGTTGGGCGACCTCGGTCTCGACTTGGAAGATGTCGGTCAATTTCCGATCGTAAGTCTCAGCCCACAGATGGGTGTCCGTCGGCGCGTGGATTAACTGGACTGTTACGCGCACCGTCTCGCCGGATTTTTGCACGCTACCTTCCAGGATGTGGGCTACGCCGAGGTTCAGTGCGATCTCACGCAGGTTTTCAGGCGCGTTTTTGTATTTCTCCGTCGACGTGCGCGAAATCACCTTCAGCGCGGCGACCCGGGACAGGCGGGCGAGAATTTCATCTTTGATTCCATCGGCGAAATACGCGTTATCGGCATCGCCGCTCAGGTTTGCAAAGGGCAGGACGGCGATGCTTTTCTCCAAAGCCGCTGGCCGCGCCTCGCTTGCGCTCGCGGTTGGGCTCGGTGTCTGAATGCGACCACGCCAGAGCAACAGACCGATCACGCCCACGATGAGAACCGCTGCTGTGGTCAGCAAGAGCGGGCCAACGCGGCGGCCCGTTGTAGCCGGGATCGGTGATCCCGGCCTCCGAGAGACGGGGATATCGCGCTCAAGGCCGGGATCAGCGATCCCGGCTACAACGTCGGCCGGCCTCACTTCGGCCACGAAGCGATAGCCCCGGCCCGGCACCGTAACGATGAACCGATTCGCACCCTGGCTGTCGCCCAACACCCTCCGCAAAGTGGAGACGTTCTGAGTAATGTTGTTCTCCTCGACCACCGCATCTGGCCAGACGGCGTCCATAAGCTGGTCTCTTTCCACGAGGTCCCCGTGGTGCTCCACCAGATAGAGGAGCGTTTCGAAAACCCGCGGGGTCACCGGGACCACCGATCCGTCGCGCTTCTGCAACCGGCGCTTTAGGGCGTCGATCTGAAACTCCCCGAACTCATAAACGGGCGATCGGGAAGCTTCCATTCGGGGAGTTTTAGAAAGTTTTAGAAAATTTCACCGGGGTCTTAACGACTTTTACCGCGCCTTGGAGCAAAAGCAGGCGTCGCTCAGCGACAAAAATAACAAAACGCGAAAAAAGAACCACCGAAAAGGAGCAAGATGCCTGTATCCATTCCATCATCTCGATTCGCAGGCTTCAAATGGCTCGGTGCCTCCCTTTTGCTTCTTCTGTTTGCAGGTGCCGGTTACGCCAGTTATTGGATAAATCCATCGGTTGGAGACTGGTTCATCAGCACCAACTGGGACGAGGGGGTTCCTTCTCAAGACACCTACGCCGTGGTTAACAATGGCGGCACCATCCTGATCAGCGCGCCCAACGCCGCCGCCGGATATCTCTGGGTGGGTTACTATGACAGCGTCGCTGTCCTCGAGAACAAGGTAGGAAACGGCACCCTCCTTGTCTCGAAGGCGAACTCGGGCGCCATCGGCACACTCCACGCGGAGCACATTTCCATTCCAAGGACGAATTTTTACACCAGTCCCTCAGCCGTCACCGGCACTCTGAATATTTCCGGGGGCGGCTTCGTGCAATCGACAAGTCCCGACGGCTGGATCGCGATCGGTGATGGTTCGGCGGGCGGGGGCCACGGGGTCGGTTCTGTGAACGTCTCGGGTGCTGCCTCCAGTCTGACCTGTTTTTACGGTCCCCTTAGCCTGGGGGTGGGTGATGCTACCGGCACTTTGGTCGTGGAAAATGGCGGGTACGTCCGGAGCCTGGTCGGGGACATTGGTGCCGGCTCTGTTACCATCAGGGGCAGCGGGTCGTCCTGGTATAGCCCCGAGAGAATCCACGTGGGGACCGCGGGCCCGGATAAAGCGAGCACCCTCGACGTCCTGAGCGGGGGGCGAGTCACAACTGCTGCACTGAGGCTCTTGAACGGGTTTGTGCGGGTCGATAACGGGAGCTCGGCCACTTCGGGAGTTGACCTTGGCGGCGGTGGAACTTTAACGGGCGGCGCGACGAATGGTTCTTTTGCGGTCGGCGACAACACCGCCGGGAAGATGGTCATTTTCAAGGACGGCGCACTGCAAGCTTTCCGCGGATTTATCGGGTTCAGCGCCAACGGCGTTGGCTCAGTTGTGGTCTATGGCAAATGGAAGGCCAAGGGCTCGATCTGGGTTGGCGACTCCGGCAGCGGGACGCTGGAAGTTTTGTCTGGCGGGAACGTTTCCGGCGACGGCAATGGCTATCTGGCTTTTGCGAATAACAGCGCCGGCCTCGCCACGGTTAGCGGCACGGGGTCTTCCTGGACGATGGCCAATAATCTTTACATTGGCGGTAACAGCGCCGGACCTGGCGGCAGCGGAGAGCTGCGGATTTTCGACGGAGGAACGGTTGGCGCGGGCACAATCACGCTTTGGAACACCGGTATCCTGTCGTTAGGCTCAAACGCGACCCTCAACGGACCGCTCACAGTCGAAGGCGGCGCGATCGAGACCAGCGACAACGTCACGTTCGCGAAAGGTTTCACTATCGGCGCGGGCGGCGTGTTTGTTCGAACCAACGGCTTTAATCCAACCTTCAGCGGCGTGATCTCCGGCCTGGGTGGTTTATCGAAAATTGGGAGCTTCACTGGCTCCGGCCTTGGCACACTGACGTTGACGGGCGCGAACACCTACACCGGACCGACGACGGTCAGCTTCGGCAAGCTCGTTGTGAATGGCAGCATTACCAGCGCGGTGACCGTGAACGGGAACGCCACGCTCGGTGGCACTGGAATCGTGAATGGCATCACGATTAAAAGCGGTGGCGTGCTGGCGCCGGGCAACTCGGCCGGGAAACTAACCGTGCAGGGCAATTACACCCAGGAAAATGGTGGCATCCTCAACATGGAACTTGGCGGAACAACGCCGGGTACTGGATTCGACCAGGTGGCAGTAGGTGGAAGCGCCAGCATCAGCGGCACCTTGAACCTGAATCTGGTGAACGGCTTCCGTCCTGTGGTCGGTCAGACCTTTGCCATTCTCACCAGCAGCTCCGCGACGGGGAATTTTTCTACGATCAACAGCTCCGGTTTCACCGTGCGCTCGGATGTCACCAACGCCGGGGTCGTCCTGACGATAACGAGCGTGGACCCAGGTATCGCGGACGCCCCATCTCTGGCCAATATCTCGACGCGTTTGCGTGTTGAAACTGACGACAATGTTTTGATTGGCGGCTTCATCGTAACGGGCACCCAAGCGAAGAAAGTAATCGTCCGCGCGATAGGACCGTCATTACCCTTTGCCGATAAGCTGGCCAACCCAATCCTGGAGCTACACGGACCGGGTGGACTGATCGCCGCAAACGATAACTGGGTCGACTCCCCGAACAAGCAAGCCATCATCGATAGCACTGTTCCTCCCGGTAACGACTTGGAGTCGGCGATCGTCGCCACGCTTCCTGCCAATAACTCCGCTTACACCGCGGTCGTGCGCGGTCAGAGTAACACGACCGGGATCGGAGTAGTGGAGGTTTATGACCTGGATCGTTCCGTTGATTCGAAGCTGGCTAACATATCGACCCGCGGACTCGTCCAGACTGGGGACAATATCCTGATCGCGGGAACGATCGTGCTCGGGCAGGGTGCGCAGAAGGTAATCGTGCGGGCCATTGGCCCGTCGTTACCTATCGACGGAAAACTGGCCGATCCGACATTGGAATTGCGGAACGCAGACGGGGATCTAATCCGAGCGAACGACAACTGGCGCGCCGGGGGCCAGGAAGCGGAGATCATTGCCTCAACCGTGCCGCCGACGCACGACCTCGAGTCTGCCATCGTGGAAAGCCTTCCAGCTAATGGTGCTTCCTACACCGCAATTGTCCGCGGCCTGGACGGCACAACCGGCATTGCCGTGGTCGAAGTGTACGCTCTCGGTAACTAGCGATTCATTATGAAAAAAATCGTCGCCTGTCTTCTGGGCGGAGCCGCCCTGGCCATAGCCCTTACCGGCTTTCGAGCGAACGATATGCGAAAGGGAGCCGCGTCGGAGCAGCGATCCGTGAGTCCCTCTGGAAACGATGCGGCGCGGCGCTACCTGGTTGAAACCGCCGATGGCAGGTCACTCATGCAGGCAGTGACCGCGGCACGGTTTGGTTTGCAATGGCAGGAGCAGGAACCTCGCGAGGGTAGAATGACGAGCGGGTATCTAGGATTGAGCCACGACCAGAATTTGAATGGATGGTTCACCGACAAGGGCGCGACGATTCGACCGACTCTGCCGCCTGGGGAAAAGGAGCGGGCCTGGAGTGTTGGGTTTGAGCCCAAAGCTTATGGTTATGGTGAGCAATTAGAGGCGCTGCCGCCGGTCGCCGGGCGTCGCGTAGTCGATAACCGGATCGAATACCAACGCGGATCCGATTTTGTCGAGTGGTACGAGAACCGGGCCGAAGGGATCGAGCACGGTTTTATCGTGAACACGCGGCCGGCGCGCGCCGGTTTCGTGAGAGCGGATGAGCCATTCCGGATCTGGTTTCGAGTAGAAGGGGATCTCCACGCGAAACTGAAAGAGGGCGGACAGGAGATCGAGTTCGTGAATGGTCGTGGCGCCGCGACCTTGAGTTACAGCAAGCTGATCGCGTTGGATGCCGAGGGCAAATACCTGGCAGCGCGGATGGAGGCAAGCAGCGATGGCCGCGAGATTGGCTTGGTAGTAGATGATCGCGCTGCGGTTTACCCGATTGTCATCGACCCGATCGTTGCTGCGCTGGAGCAAAAACTCGAGGCTTTCACAGCGCAGCAAGCAGAGGCGCGGTTTGGCTTTGCCGTGGCGATTGATGGCGACCGGGCAGTGGTCGGCGCCTGGCGGGAGGACTTCGGTTCGCAGCCGGACGTTGGCGTTGTCTACACCTTTACTCGAACAGGAACGTCCTGGAGCCTGACCTCGCGAAACGACTCCGGGAATGAAGCGAACGACTCCTGCGGTTGGAGTGTCGCAATTAGTGGGACTCGGGTGGTCTACGGATGCCCAGGGGCTTATGGCCAGACTGGCAATGCGTATCTCCGTGTTTTCGGCAGCGGCGGTGACGCCACTTTGCTAGCTCCCCCGTCCGGCAATCCCAAGCTTAAGGATCAATACGGATACTCTGTCGCCATTAGCGGGACCAAAATCGCCGTCGGTGCGCCCTACTCGACCGTGACCTACACGGCCATAACAAACGAGACCTTCGTAATTCCCGAAGCCGGAGAGGTTTACTTTTTCCAGGCTGGCCCATCAGGTAACGGCGTTACCTACGAGAAGACATTCACTAGTTACGGTTTAGAGTACGCGTGGGTGGGCAGAAGCCTCGCATTTTATGGCGATGAGATCATAATGGGGGCTCCCGGCTATTACGATAACTCCGGCATCGCCTATTACTCCGACCACGGGCAATACAACGTTTTTCGACCCGCTAATCGCGTCGACGGCGATTCCTTTGGCGATAGTTTAAGCGTTAGCGGCAATACGATAATCGTCGGAGCGCCGGGCGATGATGGGATAGCACTCGACGCCGGGGCGGCTTATGTCTTTATCCGCGACGTCAACACCGGCGGCTGGGCGCAGCAACAGAAACTCACGGCCAGCGATGGCCGGGCGGGCGACCATTTTAGTCTTCACGCCGTCACGATCGAAGGGGATACCATCGCCGTGGGCGCGAACGAATGGGATATAACCGGAAACGGCGACAATGCAGGCGCGGTTTATGTCTTTACGCGGAGCGGCAGTGCGTGGACGCAGCGGACCGCACTGTATGGCAACGCATTCGATAATTTCGGTATCGCGGTGGACCTCAGCAAAGACGCGCTTCTGGTTGGCGCCCGCGCTGCGGGTGCGACCGGAGGACCTCCGCGCGCGGGAGCCGCCTACGTCTATCGGTTACCGCACACTCTGGCTAATCTCTCCACGCGCTTGCGGGTCGAGGCCGGCGATAACGTTCTCATCGGTGGATTTATTGTTACCGGCACCCATCCCAAGAAGGTGATCTTGCGCGCGATAGGACCTTCCCTGCCGTTGCCAGACAAATTGGCTAATCCGATGCTGGAGCTTTATCAGGGCAATACCCGGATCGCCTCTAATGATAACTGGATGGAGAGTGCGGATAAGCAGGCCATCATTGATAGCGGAGTTCCTCCAACTAATGACTTGGAAGCTGCCATCGTCGTAACTCTTCCGGCCAACAATTCCCAGTACACTGCCATTGTTCGCGGGGCCAACGATGGAACCGGTATTGGACTCGTGGAAGCGTATGACCTGGACGGTTCCGCAAACTCCAGCCTGGCCAATATTGCGACGCGTGGCCTGGTGCAAACAGGGGATAACGTATTATTCGCCGGAACCATCGTTCTCGGAGCGACGTCTCAAAAAGTAATTATCCGCGCGCTGGGTCCCTCTGTTCCAGTGAACGGGAAGATGGCAGACCCGGAACTGGAATTACATGACGGAAACGGAGCCCTGCTGGAATCGAACGATAACTGGATCGATAGCGCGAACAAGCAGGCCATCATCGACACCGGCATCCCACCGACGAACAATCTGGAATCAGCGATCGTGCGCACTCTTTCTCCAGCGAACTACACGGCAATCGTGCGCGGCGTGAATGACACGACCGGCATCGCGGTGGTGGAAGTTTACGCACTTCAGTAGCCGGAACGAAGAGCGGCGGCTAGCGGTGCATGGCCTTTCGCTTCGACAATTCCGGGCTGGGAAATTCTGCTTGGCCAGCTGTAAGGCGACGCGCGATCGGTCCCATCGCTGACGTTAACAGATAAGCTGGCGAACCCGACACTCGAGCTCCGTGATTCCTCCGGCACATTGCTGCAGGTTAATGACGATTGGGAGACCTCGCCGGACAGCAGGCCATCATCGACACAACTGTGGCCTCTTCGAATGACATGGAGTCCGCCATCATCGCGCGGCTGCCCGCCAATGGGTCTGGGTACACCGCGATTGTTCGCGGCGCGAATGACAGGGTTCGCTATCACGTTACGCAAATGGCAGTGACGCGGTTCAGGCAGAGCATCCCCTTGATGGGAAATTTTCGCAGCGGTGAATAGAATTGACGGCATTCGCTGTTTTGCTTAGAAAGGCGGCGATTACGTCACCTGACGTTTCATCGGATCTTCGAAATCAGGCATGCCGGAGGGCAAGCTTGCCTCGCTCGGACGTGCGCTGAGACATCGCTTCACGCGATCGTGCACGAGGAAAGATCCTTTCAGTGATTGGAGCCGGGCGCCTGCTTTAGCGGCCTCCCGCCGATTGCTGGAGCGGAATTTCACGTGCGCGTCTGCTGGCCAAATCGCCAGGGAGAGACGCTTATGAAATCGAAGACAGGCAAATTTTTTCCGTTCTTTAAATCCGCCAAGCTGCGCCTGGCCTGTCTTAGCCTTCTTTGGCTTTGTCCGGAAAGTCTTCTCGGGGCGGGCGGAGACATCGACCCGACATTCCTGGCGGGAGCAGGTCCCGATTCCACGGTCAGCGCCATCGCTTTCCAGCCTGATGGGAAGATTTTGATCGGCGGGAATTTTGCCAGCTACGATGGGACAGCGCGGGGGAGGTTGGCCCGTCTTCACCCAAATGGGCAACTGGATCTTGGTTTCGATCAGATTTTCGGCTCTCCAGGATCCGTGACAGACAATGTATCCGCCATTGTCGCAGTGCCCGACGTCTTCAACGACATCGAGTTCATTCTGATCGCGGGGAACTTCACCACCTTCAACGGCGCCGCGCGCGGGCGGATTGCGCGCCTGAAAGATAACGGGGATATCGACAACAACTTCGCTCCCGTAGCAGGCGCGAACGGTGAAATCCTGGCCATGGTCGTGCAGTCCGATGGGAAAATCATTATCGGCGGTAAATTCACCACTTACGATAACGTAGCGAGACAGAAGCTGGCGCGATTGAACGCGAATGGGACGCTCGACACTACCTTTAATCCCAGCGGCGTCGGCCCAAACGGTGACGTTCATTCTATTGCCCTGACGCCGAGTGGCGGCAAGATCGTAATCGGTGGTCTTTTCTCTAACTATAATACGACGGGTCCGGCTGCTAATGTGGCCCGGCTCAACTCCGATGGGACACAGGACCTGACGTTCGATACCAGCCCGGGAGCGAACGCGGTCGTGCGACGCGTTGCGGTCCAGCCGGATGGCAAGGTCATTATCGGGGGTGACTTCTCGAGTTACGCCAGCGTAGCGCGAGGTGGCGTAGCCCGGCTAAACACCAACGGAACGCTCGACACGACTTTCGATCCAGGCACGGTCGCAAATGCCGGGACTACAGGGATGGCCTTGCAAGAGGACGGCAAGATAGCCCTGGTCGGTTTTTTCACGAGCTTCAACGGGGTTTCCCGGAACCGCGTCGCGCGTTTAAACTCGAACGGATCCCTGGATACCACGTTCAATCCCGGTAGTGGCACAACGGGCATCGTGAATACCGTGGCTATCGAGCCCGCCGACGGCAAGATCCTCATCGGCGGCTCGTTCCTGACTTACAACGGCATCTCGCGCCCTCGTCTGGCAAGACTTTCCACCGCCCCCGGGGAAATCTCTTTTTTTATTATCAGCAATATAGCTCCGGAACAGGTCGGGGCTGTGAGCTATTCGTTAACCAGAAGCGGAGGGACGGACAATCGGGTAAACGCCACGATCGCGCTGTCCGATCAGACGACCAGCCCGTCGGATTACCTTGGAACGGGCGCTGCGTTGGATCCTTCATTCAATCCAGGCACAGGTTTGGGCGGGGGTCATATATCGTCGGTAGTTCGGCAGCCGGATAATAAGATTCTTATTGGTGGTTTTTTCTTCGTCTATAACGGGGTGGGGCGCACCCACATTGCTCGGGTGCACCCAGATGGTTCCCTGGACACTACTTTCAATCCGGGGACCGGACCAGGGGATACAGTTCTGGGAGTAACTCTGCAGCCTGATGGTAAGATATTGCTGGTAGGAACGTTCCCGAGCTACAACGGAACTTCGCGAAATCGGATCGTGCGCATCAATTCCAATGGAAGTCTCGATACTTCCTTTGACCCGGGAGTTGGAGCTGATCTGGGCATTGAGGAATGCGAGGTTCAGAGTGACGGTAAGATTCTTATCGTCGGACGATTCACCAAGTTTAACAACGTTTCGCGCAAAGGAGTCGCCCGCCTCAACGCTAATGGGACGCTCGATACGACGTTCGATCCCGGGACCGGCCCGGATGGCCCGATATTTGGAGCGGTTTTACGGGCCGACGGCAGCGCCGTTATTGTCGGGGAGTTCCTTAACTACAATGGAATTCCGTGTAAACGAATGGCTCGACTTAACTCTGATGGGAGCCTGGACACAAGCTTCGTCGGAGAGGGTCCAGATCAATTCATCTCCGATATTCTCCAACAGCCTGATGGGAAGTTATTTATTATCGGAGGATTCACGACTATCCAAAATCGCTTCAGAACGAGCGTGGCTCGCCTCGAGCCCGACGGAAAGCTCGATTTCAGCTTCAATCCCGCAGTCAGCGCCTTCGACTTCGGGGGGCCAAATAGTATCATTAACCTGAACGGGACTTTGCAGCCCGATGGCAAACTGCTGATCGGCGGTTCCTTCACGGCCTTCAGCGGCGTGACTCGCAATCACCTCGTCCGCTTGAACAGCGATGGCTCGGTCGATTCAACGTTCGATCCGGGGCTTGGAGCCAACGACGTCGTCCACGCATTCGCTGTGGAACCAGGTGGCAGGATCATTATTGGCGGGCTTTTTACCACCTATCAGGGAGTGGCGCGAAGCCGCCTCGCACGAATCGTCCAGGGAGATCTGGTCGTGACCTGGCCGGCCGGAGATGCAACAAGCAAGCAGATTGACCTGGGGGTCGTGGACGATGCGCTGGACGAAAACACAGAGAACGCTAAACTGAATCTCGCCTCGCTGACAGGGGACGCCACGCTAAAAGCGCCATCGGCTGCCTTCCTCCAAATCAACGACAACGATCCCGCTCCGACGCTCCAATTCAGTCCTTCCACCTACAGCGTGAGCGAAGAGGTTGGAGTTGTTCTTATCACTGTCACCAAGACAGGGGGAACTGAGCTGACGTCGACCGTTCATTTCACGACGGCTAATGGAACCGCCATTGCGGGTGATGACTACATCGGAGTCTCGGGGGACCTGACTTTTCTTCCTGCGGAAACGAGCAAGAATATTTCCGTCACCATTGCCAATGACTCCGGAAAAGAAGGCGATGAGACCTTCACCGTTTCATTGGATACTCCAAGCAATGCGACGCTTGGCGCCGCCACGTCCGCCACCGTGACTATTCAGGCGAACGACGATCCGAACGCGACACCGACTCCTTCGCCCACACCTGGCGGTTCTCCCACAGCAACGCCAACTCCCGCACCGGGCCTGGTCGGCAACGTCTCCACCCGTCTTCCGGTCGGCACAGGCGAGAACGTGCTCATCGAAGGATTCATCGTGCTAGGGCCGGACGGTTCGACCAAAAAAATCATGGTCCGCGCGCTTGGCCCATTCCTGACCCAATTCGGAATTAACGATGCGCTGGCCAATCCGACCCTGGAGATTCGTGATGGGACGAACACCGTAGTCGCGACGAATAACGACTGGAGGAACACGCAAGTAGGGGGAATTATCACCAGCGATCAGGCCGCCGAGATCGAGGGAAGCGGATTGGCGCCTACGAACGATTTCGAGTCCGCGATCATTGCCAACCTTGTTCCGGGCAGTTACACCGCGGTGGTGCGCGGCGTGAGTGACACCGTGGGCACCGGGATTGTCGACGCCTACGATCTGAGCCCTGCCTCACCGGCCCGGTTGGCCAACGTCGCCACAAGAGGTTTAATTCGCCCGGGCGATCAATTGATGATCGCCGGTTTCATCACCCAGTCCGGCGACGTGAGGGCGGTGTTACGTGCGATTGGACCCTCGTTGAGTGGGTTTGGGATTAATAACGCGCTGCCTGACACCACCCTTCAGTTGCGAGACGTGAATGGAGCGATGGTGCGGGAGAATGATGACTGGGAAAGCGATCAAAAGTCGGAACTGGAAAGCACTGGCCTGCAACCGGGCGATCCTCGAGAAGCAGCCCTTGTGGTCACGCTCGCTCCGGGCCAATACACCGCGCAGGTGCGCGGCAAACCCGAGACGACCGGCATTGGCGTGGTCGAGCTTTATTTCCTTCAATAGGTGGAGTCTCGCTCAGCGTTATAGCCGCGGCGCTATGTCGCCGCATTTTCCCGCGCGACGCGCTGCAATAAGCGCCGCTGGAGTTCCAGGTATCGTTCGCCGGTTACGGCGGACCTTCCTTCCGGGTCGATGGCGGCAGCGGGGCGGGTTGTTTGTCGTCCCCCGGCTTCATCGAAGTTCCGGCGATCGTGCTGACCATTCCATCCGGGCCGATTTTGCGGATCGAGTAGTTGCCAAAATCGGCCACGTAAATATTGCCGGACTGATCGAGGGCAAGGCCTGCGGGAATCGCGAAGCGAGCATCGGCGCCAGGCCCATCAATGCTGCCGACACTCCCTGGCGAACCGGCAACAGTGCTGACCAACCCGTCGGGTGCGATCTTCCGGATCGTCTGGTTCGAGGTGTCAGCAACAAACACATTCGCGCTGCCATCGACCGCCACGGCGTAGGGGGCGCAAAATCTTGCCATCGCCGCTGTGCCGTCATTACTCCCCGGGGTGCCGGCCAGGCCCGCAAGAGTAGTAACTGTTCCATCGGCCGAGATTTTGCGAATGGTGTGATTGCCGAAATCGGCGGCATACACGTTACCTGCCGGGTCGAGCGCAACTCCGTGGACCTGGTTGAAGCGCGCGGCTGGCCCCGCGCCATCGGTGTTGCCGATCTCGCCGGCGACTCCGGCGATCGTCGTCACGATTCCTTGCGCCGAGATCTTGCGAATCGTGTGGTTCCCGAAATCAGCCACCCAGACGTTGCCTTGATTGTCCGCCGCCACGCCGGTTGGATAATTGAAACGAGCAGCTGACGCCGGGCCATCGTCGCCGCCGGGCTCTCCGGCCTTGCCGGCCACTGTGGTGACAAACCGCGCCGGCGTGATTTTACGGACACTGTGATTGTTCGTGTCGGCAACATAGATATTTCCCTCGGTATCGAGGGCCACGGCGCCGGGATGGTTGAACCGCGCCACCGCGCCGATCCCATCATTAGATCCCGTAGCGCCATGGTTGCCGGCGAATTCGTTCATGCCCCCATCGGGCGTGATCTGGCGGATCGTGTGTTCGGAAAAATCGGCGAGGTAAATTGTTCCGTCTGCCGCGATTGTAACTCCGGTGGCCCGGGTCGCGGGAAGGGAACTTGGCCGCACATCCCTTTGGCGCAGATCGCTACAGATATATTCGTCCTTGTCGTCTTTGGCACAAAGATCGGGCGCGCCGCTTCTGTCCCAGAATTCCGCCAAGCCGGTTTGGCGCGCGAAGCCGGCAAACTGGGACAACGTCCGCACGTTGCGTCCGGCAGTTGTCCACAGTGACGGCAGGAACACCGTGTCGTTTCGCGTTGGCTTTACCTGCGCAACTGACAACGCGCGCTCTGGTTGCCCGAGCCAGATCAAGGCGAGCGGAATCGCGCCTGAAATAATCGGCGGGTGGGCCGCGAGGTAGCGTTCGATTACCGCGATGGCTTCTGTCCGCTCGGTTTCCCCGCCGACCGTGCCGTTTGCGATTACGCGCGAAGTTCCCGCCGGCAAATCGGTGATGAAGGCTTCCAAACCTCGCCCAAGCCAATCGACAAGGGCAGCTTTGTCGCCGCGCGCGAAGGCGACGTGGGCAAACGCCAATCCAACCGAACTCAGGCCCGCGTCGGCAGCGCGCCGGATGGAGCGTTCCGCCTGGTCGATTTCTCCCAGCTGCAAATAAACCCAGCCACGCCACAGGAGCGCGTTCGGCAACATCGGATCTTTCGCCAGGACTTTATCGAGCACGGGGGCGCTGGCCTTCGCGTAACCGGCGGAGCTGAGCAGCGTTCCGAGCCAGAAGTTTGCGATCAGATCGTCCGGATCGGTCTCCAGGGCGCGGGCATAAGCAGCCCGGGCTTCACTGAAGCGGCGTTGGGTGAAGAAAGTTTGTCCAATCGCCGCGTGTGGCTCAGCCAGGGTCGGGTCCAGCTCGATGGCCAGGCGCGCTTCTCGCGTGACGATGGCACTGACGTCTTCTCCCAACTGGACGTCGTATTGGGGCGCGATCGAGGAAAGCGAGGCCAGACGGGCGTGGGCCCGCGCGAATTTCGGATCTAACCGGACGGCTTCCTGGAGTTGTGCAATCGCATCCCGGAAACGCACGCCATCGCGCCGATTAAAAATCGAAGTGGCCTCGAGGAAAAGCGCGTATGCCTCGCTGCTCGTCGTCGCAGCCTTAACGAGCCGCGATTTCTGTTCCCGGTTCAGGACAGCGTCCAACTGGTCGGTGATGGCTCGGGCGATTCGCTCCTGCAGGCTGAACACGTCGCCCAGATCGCCATCGAAACTCTGCGACCAAAGATGAAAACCATCCGAGACCTGGATGAGCTGGGCGGTAATTCGGACCCTGTCACCCTGTTTGCGGACTGATCCCTCGAGAACGTGCGCCACTCCGAGGGTGGTGCCGATTCCGCGGAGGTCGCCGTCCTTGCCCCGAAACGAAAACGAGGAAGTTCGCCCGGCCACCTTCAAGTCCTTTACGTTGGCCAGCGCATTCAGGATTTCCTCGGCAATTCCATCGGAGAAATATTGCTGGTCACGTTCCGGACTGAGGTCGGCGAAGGGAAGCACGGCGATGGATTTGCGCGGCGTATCGTCCGGCCCCTGGCCGCTCGTTCCCTCTCGCGAAGCGTTGTAAAAGAACAGGCCGGCGATCGTTCCGGCGACGACGAGCGCAGCCAGCGCGAGCGCTCGAGAAAGCCTCGACCGGCGCGGTCCGCTCTTTTCGTGGCTTGCGCGCAAAGCCGCGAGCAATTCCTCGGAGGATTGGAAACGGTCGCGGCGCCTTTTCCGCAGGCACTGCTCGACGACCTTGCGCAATGCTTCTGGAACGCCGGTTCCGTTCAATGGCGGCGCTTCCTCCTCGTGAAGAGCGCGCCGGATTTCGTCCGCACTCTTTCCGTCGAAAGGAGCGCGCCCTGCGAGCATTTCATAAAGGACAACGCCAACGCTCCAGATGTCGCTTCGGGGATCGACCGCATCCCCGCGCGCCTGTTCCGGCGACATGTATCGGAGGGTGCCCAGCACAAGTCCTAGCCCCGTGCGGGTGTTCGTCGTTACGTCGGTCAAAAGCGGACCTTCCGCTCCGTCGCCCTGTCTTGATGTGGCGATCCCGAAGTCGAGCACCTTCACCAGAGCGTCCGGCCTGATCATGATGTTTTCCGGTTTGATGTCCCGATGAACGATTCCCGCGCGGTGCGCCACGCAGAGCGCGCCGGCGACCTGGCGGGCGATCTCAAGCGTTTCCTCCGGGGGCACCGGCCCGCGCGTGATTCGCTCGCGCAAGGTCATCCCTTCGATGAACTCGATCGCGAGATAGTGGGTCGCGTCGACCTGCCCGATTTCGTGAACAGTCACGATGTTGGGATGGTTCAGGGCCGAGGCCGTGCGGGCTTCCAGTTTCAGGCGTTCGAGCTGCGCTTCATTGGTGACCAACGCGCGCGGCAGCAGCTTCAAACCGACCTTGCGCCCAAGGCGTTCGTCATACCCAAGGTAAACCACCCCCATGCCCCCCGCGCCCAGCACCGCATCGATTCGGTAAGACCCGAGACGTTGCCCGATGAGCGCTTCGGGATCGGCAGACAGAAGCTCCGGAGCGCTGGCCACTGCGGGCGAAGCCATGAAGTCGCCGGCTTCATCGTGGTATCGGAGGAGAAGCTCGACCTGGCGGCGGAGACTCTCGTCACCGGCGCAGCTTTGGGCGACGAATGCCGCGCGTTCGTCCGGTGAGCGTTCGAGCGCAGCGTTAAAGATGTCGGTGCAATTGCGCCGCTCCTCAGATTGCATCCATCTTTTCGCCGCTCAGGGTGGCAAAGAGCCACGCCCGCGCGGCGCTCCATTCCCGGGTCACGGTGTTGACATGGACTTTCAGCACGTCGGCGATTTCCTCCATGGTCAATCCGCCGAAGTAGCGCATCTCGACCACATCGGCTTTGCGCTTATCGAACGCAGTCAGTTTTTCGAGCGCTTCGTCGAGCGCGAGCAATTCGACGGCCCTCTCTTCCACGGCATGAGCAGCTTCATCGAGCGTGACCTTGAGCGCCCCGCCGCCGCGTTTCAGCGCCTGGCGCTGCCGCGCGTGGTCCACCATGATTCGCCGCATCAGCTGCGCGGCTACCGCGAAAAAGTGAGCGCGGTTCTGCCAGTCGGGGTGGTTTTGGTTGGCCAGTTGAAGGTAAGCGTCGTGGACGAGGACGGTCGTCTGCAAAGTGTGGCCAGGCCGTTCCCGGCTCATATATCGATGGGCCAGCTGCTGGAGCACCGGTTGGACGAGCGGGATGAGTTTGTCGAGCGCAGCAGAATCTCCCCCGCGCCAGTCGGACAACAATTGCGTGACCTCTTTTTGCTCCGGCGCGGGCATCGTGGACTCGAGTTAAACCGAATCGCGGATAAAAACGAAGGCGAAAAGGGGCTCCGCCACTCCTGACCGCGGACCGCCCCCTCCCCACCGGCTTATGCGCTCCTCGCGCGATGACTGAAAAGCCGCCGCCATCGAGGGACGGTCCGCTCGATCCGCCAAATTTTGCTCGGGGTCATGGTGGGTTTTCCGGCCGCATTCCGCATTAGGCCAGTGAAGGAAAACATCCATGACTACGACTACAGAAATAACTTACGACCTGAGTTCCGCGACGGTGCCGCGGGCGCAGCGGCGTGCGCGAAGGATTGCGATCCTCATCCGGGTGGCGCTCTTGATCGCCCTGCTTGTCGTCACCGCCTTGAATGTCCGCGGTGACGAAGCCTGCTCCTCTCCCTGTCGCGCCCGCATCGAAGAACAGGCTCGTTAGGCCAGCTTGCCTTCTCTGTTTATGCCGCTTTACATGGACATCCACGAGCTCGCCGGAAAGACCGCGGGCGACGTGGCCGGGGCCCACCGGGCTGACCTCGAGACGCAACAAAAGTACGGCGTCGAATATCACAAGTATTGGGTCAACGAGCGCTGTGGCCGGGCTTTCTGCCTGGTCGAGGCGCCAAGTGCCGAAGCAGCGGCGCGCGTCCACCGCGAGGCGCATGGTCTCGTCGCCGGAAAAATCATCGAGGTCCAGCCGGAGCTGGCAGAGGTTTTTCTTGGAGGCGGCGAAACGAACGCGGAAGGCGCGGTCCTCGTACCAGGGAATGGAAGTACGCTGGATCCGGCGATCCGCACTGTTTTGTTCACCGACATCGTTGATTCCACTTCGCTGACGCAACGCCTGGGAGATGACACAGCGCTGGCTCTTTTGCATCTTCACGACGCGGTTGTGCGCAAAGCCCTGGCCGCCACTCAGGGGCGCGAAGTCAAACATACGGGCGACGGAATCCTGGCGACGTTCTTCTCCGCGGCCGGAGCCGTCCGATGCGCGATGCAGATCCAACAGGAGCTCGCGCAGGCGGGACGAGATGATCTGAAGGTGCGGATCGGCGCCGCCGCCGGAGAACCGGTCGGGCATGCCGAAGATATTTTCGGTTCGACCGTCCAGCTGGCTGCCCGGCTTTGTGCCCAGGCAGCGCCCGACCAGATCCTGGTCTCTAACGTGGTCGCCGAGCTTTGCGTAGGGAAAAAATTGAATTTCCGGCCGCTGGGTGGGCTTCGGTTAAAGGGTTTCGAGCAGCCCGTGAACGTGCATCTGGTCGAATGGACGGCAATGCGAAGGCCCGTCACTGCTCGTTAGGTCGTAAGCGCGCCGCTTCCGATCGACAACGCACGCGCTACAGGCGCCGTTCCAAGCCAACGGCCGTGTGGCCAGTCGGGCCCGCGTCTCTTCCACCGACCGAGGTGCGTGACTGAACAACTACCGCATGGCCGGTCCGTCCTGTGTCCTGTCTGCATCCGCCGGATTGCATCCGCAAAAAAAGTTTGGGCGACGTGGTGGGTTTCACTCCCACTTCCCGCTTTGAGGGGCAGAAGGAAATCAATTTATGTCTAAGAATCTTTTGCTCCGAACTGTTTGTTCTTTGCTGGCCGCGTTCATCGCGACGGCAGCGCACTCTGCTGTGTTCAATATTCCCGACGGAGACGTCGCCGCGCTGAAAAGTGCGATGAACACGGCCAACGCCAACGATGAGGCCGACATCATCAACCTGGCGACGAACGGCACCTACATCCTGACCGCGCCTGACAATTCCCTGAACGGTCCGAATGGTCTGCCTTTGGTGGACAACGACGTCGCCGGCTTGGATCTCACGATCAATGGCAACGGCGCGACCATTGAGCGGAGCGACGCGGCGGGCACGCCCGCATTCCGCATGCTCCAGCTGAATTTCCAGGCGTCCCTGAGCTGCGATAGCCTGACGCTGAGAAACGGATTGCTCGATAACCCCGTGTTTCCGAGCGACCGCGGGGCCGGTATTTTTCTGTCTAACGGATCGCTGACGCTCACGAATTGCATGGTGCGCGGGAATACGGCGCTCCTGGGCGGCGGCATCTACAGCATCGCCAGTGCAGTGACGTTGAATAACTGCACCATCAACGAAAACCTCGCGAATTACGGTGGCGGCATCTACAGCGTGGAAGGTGAGCTGACCGGTTCGGGTTCATCTTTCCTGGAGAATAGCGCGAGGGGTGGCGGCTCGGCGAACCAGCCGGCGCTCGGAGGCGCGATCTACAGCAACAGCGGCAATCTTCCGACGACCGTCACGCTGACCGGCTGCCATTTCCTGGGCAACAAGACCCTCGGTTTGGGCCAGGGTGGCGGAGCCGGCATTTACAGCGGAAAGCAGAACGCCACGGCGACAGTGGCTCTAACGAATTGCACATTTGCCGGCAACGCCGGAGACGAGGCTTTCGGTGGCGCGATCAGAAATCATTTCGGTTCCCTAACCATGACGGGTTGCACGTTGCGGCAAAATTCCGGCCGATACGGGGGCGCGATCTACAATTACTACGGCCCGCTCGACATCACCGGCTCCACCTTCGAGGAGAACAAGGCGACGAAGAATGCCGTCACCGGCTTCGGCGGGGAGGGCGGCGCGATTTACAATTCCCAGGGCACGCTCACCCTGTCCGGTGGCAACCTGCTTAAAAACGAGGCTGCCCGGTCCGGCGGTGCCATTTACACCTGGGGCACGGCTACGCTGACCAACACGGAGTTGAAGGACAATTCCGCGGTCCTGCAAGGCGGCGCGATCACGAATGAAGATGCGCTCACCCTGGTCGACAGCCGCATCCAAACGAACCACGCCCCTGTCGGCGGCGGCATCAGCTCATCGGTCACAGCGACGGTGCAGCGTTGCACAATCAACGGCAATACCGGCACGTCGGGCGGGGGGATCACCAACATCGGCACTCTGACGCTGCAGAACAGCACGCTTAGCGGTAACACCGCCACCAGCTCCGGCGGAGGGTTGCATAACGGCGGCACGAGTACGGTGCAGAGCTCGACCTTCTCCGGCAACAACGGCCAAACTGGTGGCGCGATCGCGAACTCCGGCAATGGCGCCGCCCTCTTCATTCGCAGCACGATCCTTCAAACAGGCGCGAACGGCGCCAACCTCATCAACCCGAGCGGCACCGTCACGAGCAGCGGCTACAACCTGAGCAACGATCCCGCCGGAGGAGATATGAGCACGGCACCGGGCGGTTTCCTGGATGAGTCGGGCGACATTCGCAATACCAGTCCTAATCTCGGCCCTCTTCAAAACAACGGCGGGCTCACTTTTACGCATGCCCCGATTTCCCCCAGCGCGGCGATCGATCACGGCGACGATACGGTCCTCGACCCGCCGCTCAGCCTAACGACAGATCAGCGCGGGCCGGGGTTCCTGCGCCGGAACGGACCGCACGTAGACATTGGCGCAGTCGAGACCGGGCTGAACCTGAGCGTGACCACGACCGCGGACCATGATGACGGCGCCTGCACGGCGCCGGATTGCACCTTGCGCGAGGCGATCATCGCGGCAAACGCGGCGGGCGGTGGCACCATCTCCTTTGCGCCGGCCGTGAGCGGTACAATCCTGCTCGGGGAAGTGCTGCCCGATCTGAGTACGAACATTGCCTTGCAGGGACCGGGGCCAGATCTTCTCGAGGTGCGACGCGGCGGCGGCGGCGATTATCGTATTTTCCGGGTCGGTAACGGGACGAACCAGGGGCCCGACGTTCAAATCTCCGGCCTGACGATTAGCAATGGCCAGGCGCCCTTCCTCCTGTTTCCTAACGACTCGGGCGGGGGAATTCTCAACGACCGCGGCATCCTTTACGTAAGGAACTGTGTGCTTACGGGCAATCGCAGCTTCGCTTCCGAGTTCGACGCCGGGGGCGGTATCCTCAATTTTGAAGGCAGGTTGATTGTGGAGGACAGCACTCTTGCGGGGAACCGGGCTACGAACGGGGGCGGGATCGGCAACGTGGAACGGAGCTCTGGGATCGCGTTGGTCGCGCTCCGCCGCAGCACCCTTAGCGGCAACACGGCCGCAGGCGGCCGTGGAGGCGGTCTCTTTAACGAGGCCTTTGATTCTGGCAGCATTGCCCAATCCTTCCTGAGCAACTGCACGCTGAGCGGAAACAGCGCCACCTCTGCCGGATTCCTGGGCGGCTCAGGGGGCGGGATCTACAATAACGCCGAGACGTCGGGCGAAGTCCGCATCGACCTCGAGGATTGTACTCTTAGCGACAACAACGCCCCGAGCGCAGGCGGTATTTATAACCGAAATTTCAGTGCGGTTGCGGCCCTTGTGACGTTGCGCAACACCATCCTGAAAACGGGCACGACGGGGGGTAATTTTATTAACGCAGACGGGACGATCATGTCGTTAGGCCATAACCTGAGCGACGATGCCACTGCCGGCCCAGCCGGCACCGGGCCCGGGGGATATCTCGATCACGCGACTGATGTTAGAAACACCGACCCGGTCCTTGCTTCCCTCCAGGACAACGGCGGGCGGACCTGGACTCACGCGCTCCTCAATGGCAGCCCCGCCATCAACACCGGCGAGGACACGGGTGACTCGGGGGCAGACCAGCGCGGTTATCTACGCACAGACGTGAATGACATCGGCGCGTTTGAATTGGGCGCCACGGATCCTAATCCGACGCCGACCCCCACACCGTCACCGTCACCGTCACCGTCACCGTCACCGTCACCGTCGGCGACGCCAACTGCCACGCCAACACCGACACCGACACCGACACCGACACCGACCGCAACGCCGACGGCAACAGCGACGGCAACACCGACGGCAACACCGACGGCAACACCAACAGCGACACCGACTGCCACGCCCACGGCGACACCGACCGTAACGCCAACAGCGACACCGACCGCAACGCCGACGGCCACTCCGACTGCGACGCCAACGGCGACGCCGACGGCAACACCAACGGCGACGCCGACGGCAACACCAACAGCGACGCCGACTGCCACGCCCACGGCGACACCCACCGCCACACCAACTGCGACCCCGACGGCGACGCCAACAGCGACACCAACGGCTACGCCGATCGCCACGCCATCGGCTACACCAACTGCCACGCCGACTGCTACCCCTACAGCGACACCAACCGCTACGCCTACAGCCACCCCGACCGCGACACCCACAGCGACACCAACTTCAACTCCAAGCCCGTCCCCAACGCCCACCCCTCAACCGACGGCATCACTTCGAACTTTGCTTGGCAACGTTGGGACCCGTCTGCGCGTCGAAACCGGCGACAACGTTCTTATCGGTGGCTTCATTATTAATGGCACCCAGCCCAAGAAGATGCTGTTGCGCGGAATCGGGCCGTCGTTGACCGGAGCCGGCGTCCAGGGAGCGCTACAGGACACGACTTTGGAGCTGTACGACTCCAGCGGATTGCTCGTCTTCAACGACGACTGGAGAGAGACGCAACAAGCCGAGATCCAAGCGACGGGCATGGCGCCCACTGTCGATGCCGAGTCAGCGATCGTGGCCACGCTCCCGGCGAACGGCGAGATCTACACCGTGGTCCTGCGCGGCGCTGGTGACACCACCGGCATCGGAGTAGTGGAAGCCTATGATCTCGACCCGCTGGTTAATTCTCAGCTGGCGAATATCGCGACGCGCGCTCTGGTCCAGACGGGCGACAATGTTCTCATCGCCGGCACGATCATAGTGGGGAACGCCCCGCAAAAAGTCCTGGTCCGCGCGATCGGGCCGACGTTGCCCTTCGCGGGGACGTTAGCCGATCCGATCCTGGAATTGCGCGACAGCAACGGCGTACTCATCGCGGGGAACGACAACTGGAGGACCACCCAGGAAGCGGAAATCATGGCGACGACGATTCCGCCCGCGAGCGATTTGGAATCGGCAATTCTGGCGACGCTGCCCGCGGCGGGAGCGAGCTACACCGCAGTGGTCCGCGGAGTCAACGGGACTACCGGTATCGCCGTCGTCGAAATTTACGCGCTGCCGTGATGGGTAGTGCGTATCCACCCTTCCTCTAACCTAACCGAACGCGCCTTAACGGAATTGATGTCCAGGTTTGCGGCGCCATAACTCATTGTTGGGCGAATTCCCTTGCGGCGTTCAGGGCAAGGCGTCATACGGAAGGTGCCATGACCCGAATCGCGCGCTTCGGCCTTGGCAGGATCCTTCCGCTCTGCCTCGCGGCGCGGGCTGCCACAGGCGCCGGGCTTCTTTATGTCGTCACTCACACGGGCGACGCGTCCCTGGTCGGCTCGAGCAATTTTTGTGATTCCGATCCCGCTACCCCCGGCGAACAGTGCACCCTTCGCGCGGCCATTGAGGCAGCAAATCTCCATCCTGGGGAGGACGGAATCGAATTCGGGCTTTCCACTTCGGATCCAAACTACGATCCGTTGACCGATCGTTATACGATCAGATTAAACTCGGCCCTGCCGGCGCTGATTGAAGGAGTGGAGATCCGTGGGCTGGGGGCTGCCAGACTGACAGTGCGCCGCGATGCGGGCGTAGAATTTCGGATCTTTCAGGT
>DATLNB010000094.1:0-47055 GCA_035536995.1 Chthoniobacterales bacterium
AAAGGTTTACAAGGTATGGCGATGCTCGGTAGGTGGCCGTCTCGCCCGCCGGTTCCGGCTCGCCGGAACGAACTTCCAGGGGGAAAACCGAAAGGCCGTCGCAGGATGCCTCGCTCGGCGGGCAAGATGCCTACCCTACCGGGCTCTCTCAATAGCTACACCCTTCGGTTACCATCGTTACCTTCGCTTCCTTCTTTCGAATCCCTCTCCGATTTTTCTTTTGACTATTCCCCGGGTGACCTGTCCAATCGGTCCGAGGCAAAACTGATGAAGCATAATTTCATCGCCGCGCCGATAACCCCCGCCACTAGCTCTCGCCGCGCATCCCACCAAAGTAACCCCAGCACACCGAGGAGCAATTACCATGAGACGCACTCTATCTGCCCTTTGCATCATCCTTTCCATCTTCACCGTCCTGGCGGCGTTCGGCGCACCAGTGGGGACTGCCTTCACCTACCAGGGACAGTTGCGGCGCAGCGGCGCGGCGTATAACGGCACCTGTAATTTCGAGTTCAGTCTCTGGGATGCGGCCAGCGCCGGGACGCAACAGGGCAGAACGCAATCGATCAATAGCGTCACCGTGGTGAATGGCTTGTTCACCGTGGAGATCGACTTTCCGCATCCGTTATTTAATGAGGCCCGCATTTCGGGCCAAGCGCGCTGGCTGGGGACGAGTGTGCAGTGCAGCGGAGATGACGGCTTCACTCCGCTTGATCCGCGCCAGCCCCTCACCGCCGTGCCCTACGCGCTGAGTCTGTACCCCGGCGCGTTCATAAGGGCCAATTTTCCTCAGGAGTTCTCAAGTAATTTGTTCCCGAGTATCTTAACCTTGGTCAATGACTCGAGCACGGGAACCGCTCTTCGCGCATTTGGTGGCTTCGCGGGGGTCTATGGATTAGCTACCAGTGGGAGCGGGTCGGGCGTTTACGGCCAAGCTGAGTCCGGAAATAGCGCGGGTGTTTTCGGTCTCAACAGGGACTCAGCCGCCATCTGGGGACGCAGCACCGGGGCTGGTTCGGCGATTTATGGCCAAAACACCGGCAGCGGCTTAGCGGGACGGTTCACTGGTCCTGTGCTGGTCGAGGGCAATCTGACCGTGCAAGGCGCTCTGTTCAAAAACGGTGGCTCTTTCCGGATCGATCACCCGCTGGATCCCGCGAACAAGTTCCTGTCGCATTCGTTCATCGAGTCCCCGGACATGATGAACATCTACAATGGCAATATTACCACCGACGCGAGCGGCAGCGCCACCGTCACCCTGCCGGACTACTTCGCGGCCCTCAACGGCGACTATCGTTATCAACTCACCGTCCTGGGCCAGTTCGCGCAGGCGATTGTTTCCCGGGAGATCGCTGGGAACAGCTTCGAGATTCGCACCGACAAGCCCGGCGTTAAAGTTTCATGGCAAGTCACGGGCATTCGCCAGGATGCGTATGCTCGAGCGAATCCGATCGTGGTCGAGCAATTCAAGCCGGCAGAGGAGCAGGGCCTGTATTTATTTCCCGCTGGATTCGGCGCGGGTGAAGAGAAGCAGATCGGCTATCCGTCCCGACCCGCGACCGCGCCGGGTGCGCAAGAACCGCCAGCCACAGGGCCAGGCGATCACCCCCGGAGCAACTAGCCTATGCAAACCACCCCCAACCAACCGAGAAACGTTGCCTGCCGGCTCCTGTGCGTGACCGCGCTGCTCCTGCTGGGAGTGGTGCCGCAGGCCATTTCTCAGAGCGGCGGAGCCTACGATCTGACTTGGAACACGATCGATGGTGGCGGTACTACTTCCGCCACCGGCGGCAACTACAGCCTGGGCGGGACGATCGGGCAACCGGACGCGGGAGCTTCAAGCGGCGGCGCGTATTCCCTGACCAGTGGCTTTTGGGGCGTTGCCAATGTTATTCCGGCGAGACTCGCCAACATCTCGACGCGCCTGCGGGTGGAGACCGGCGACAACGCGCTTTTCGCCGGTTTTATTGTCACGGGCACGCAGCCGAAGAGGCTGATTGTGCGGGCGATCGGTCCGTCACTAGGGCTCCCTGACAAATTGGAGAACCCAACCCTTGAGATTTATCAGGGTAACACACTCCTGGAAGCGAATGACAACTGGGTGGATTCGCCGAACAAGCAGGCAATCATCGATTCGACGGTCCCGCCGGGGAACGATTTCGAGTCGGCAGTAACAGGCCTTGCGCCGGCTAACGGGGCATCCTACACGGCGATTGTGCGCGGGGCGAGCGGCGGAACCGGAGTTGGGCTGGTGGAAGTGTACGACCTGGATGGCACGGTTGATTCGAAGCTGGCGAACATATCGACCCGGGGTCTCGTCCAGACGGGCAACAATGTCTTGATCGCCGGAACGATCATCCTGGGATCGGGGACGCAGAAGGTGCTTATCCGCGCGATTGGACCGTCGCTGCCGGTTGCGGGGAGACTCGAAAACCCGACTTTGGAGCTGCGCGACCAGAACGGTGGCCTGTTGAAAACGAACGACGACTGGCGGAGCAGCCAGGAAGCGGAGATTATCGCAACAACGATCCCGCCGGGGAACGACCTTGAGTCCGCCATCGTTGCGACGTTGCCCGCGAACAATGCCAGCTACACGGCTATCGTGCGCGGGGTCAACGACATAACGGGTATCGCGGTCGTGGAAGTCTACGCCCTGCCGTGACCCGGACCAAGGCACCTTACCTGCTATTTGTGGGCGGATGGACGGACTCAACCCCCGCTTCAAGCATATCTGGCTTATTCTCGGCCTTTTGTCGTGCGAGGCCGTCTTGGGCCAGGTCGCGCCTCCGCCTGCCCCTCCAGTCATAACCGCCAAGGGCACCGGCGCATCCGCTCCCTCGCCCGGACTCCCAAGCGCCCCGAACGCGCAGCTCTATTCGATCGGCAGCCCAACTAATGAGGAGCAATATTATCTCGAGCTGATCAACCGCGCCCGGGCGAATCCAGTCGCGGAGGCCCTGCGTCTCTTGACCACCACAGATAGCAACGTTCTCGGGGCCTACTCCGCCTTCGGCGTGAACCTCACCCTGATGCAGGCGCAGTTCGCCCTCATTCCGGCTACCCCGCCGCTTTCAATGAACCCGACGTTGCTGACTGCGGCCCGGGCCCACAGCCAGAACATGCTCCAGAACAATTACCAGGGGCACAGTGGTCCGGACGGCTCTATCTCTGCCCGGTTGGCCGCGTACACGTCAGGCGCCAATGGCTGGTCGATAGGCGAAAACGTTTACGCCTATTCCAAATCAGTTTGGTATGGCCACGCCGGGTTCGAGGTGGATTGGGGCGGCACTGCGGCGACCGGCGGAATGCAATCGCCCCCTGGCCATCGCCAGAACATTCATAACGCCAGTTTTCGTGAAGTCGGTGTCGGCGTCGTTTTGGGCAGCAACGGCGCCGTCGGCCCGCAGCTGGTCACCCAGGACTTCGGCACGGTTGGGGGCCTTTTGCCTTTCGTGACCGGTGTCGTGTATCGCGACCTCAATAACAATGGATTCTACGATCCCGGCGAAGGTGTTGCCGGCGTGACCGTCACTATTCCGAATTCGAATTACTACGCAGTCACGGCCAGCTCTGGCGGATATTCAGTTCCGGTCCCCGGGAACGGAAGTTACACCGCGACATTCAGCGGTGGCGGTGCTCCCGCGACCCAGAGAAATGCGAATGTGACCGGCGGCCAAAACGCCAAGATCGACTACGTCGTGACTGGTACGTCCCCGCCGACGCCGACACCTACTCCGACGGCCACCCCCACCGCGACGCCAACAGCAACTCCCACCGCGCCGCCGCCGACGCTTGCCAATATTTCAACCCGGGCTGCGGTAGGGACAAACGCAGACGTGTTGATCGGTGGATTCATCATCACCGGAACCCAATGGAAAAAGGTAATCGTGCGCGCGATCGGCCCGTCGTTGCCCCTGAACGGAAAGCTGCTGGATCCGACGCTCGAACTGCACGATGGCGCGGGGGCCACGATCTCTTACAACGATAACTGGGGGGATGCAGCCAACAGCGCGGAAATCTCCGGGAGCGGGGCCGCTCCTGCGAATCCTGGCGAGTCCGCCATTCTCATCAGCCTGGCCCCGGGATCGTACACCGCGGTCCTGGGCGGGGCGAACCACACGACCGGGACCGCGATTGTCGAAGTTTACGATCTCGATTCCGGCGCCAGCTCGAAGCTGGCCAACATCTCGACGCGGGCCTCGGTCCAGTCTGGCGACAACGTCCTGATCGGCGGCCTGATCGTCGTGGGCGAATCTTCGGCGAACGTGATCGTCCGGGCGCTTGGGCCCTCACTAAACATGGGCGGTGCGATGGCGGATCCGGCCCTGGAACTGCGCGATGCGAGTGGAGCCTTACTGGCAGCGAATGATAATTGGCGTTCGACCCAACAGGCCGCGATCATTGCGACCGGCGTGGCGCCAACGCGCGATGCTGAATCGGCCATCGTCGCCTCGCTCACTCCGGGCTCGTATACTGCGATCGTCCGCGGAGCCGGAGGAACGGCGGGCGTGGCGGCTGTCGAAGTTTACCAACTCGACTGAGTCCGGAGCGCCGCTCCAACATTGACACCCGGCCGGTTCTCCATTTGCTTTCGGCATGAATGGCAAACGAGTCTTGCTGCTTGGTGTCCTCAGTGTTGCGATGGCGGTCACCACCCAGGCCGCGCTCATTTTCGAAAAAACTGAGGTCGACCTGAAGCCCGAGCTGGGCGCCGCTAACGCGATCGCAGTCTTTAAGTACGAGAATAAAGGCAGCAATCCCATCCATATCAAAGCGGTGCGGCCTTCCTGCGGTTGTACGACGGCGGCCCTGGCCAAGAATGACGTTGCGCCCGGTGAAAAGGGCGAGATAACAGCGACCTTCAATATAGGCGACCGCACCGGCACTCAGACCAAGACGATCACGGTCGAGACTGATGACGCTCAGCAGCCCCAGACCGTTTTGACGTTAAAAGCGACCATCGCGCAGTTCCTCGAGCTCCAGCCGAGCTTCGTTTACTGGCAGGCCGGCGAAGCCGTGCAGCCTAAGACGATCATCGCCAAGGCCGGGAAAGGCGCGACGGTCAAGAAACTCGACGTCACGTCTTCGAGTGCGGAGTTTTCCGCCAAAGTCGAGCCTGGTTCCGGACCGGGCGAATTCAAAATCAGCGTTCAGCCAAAGGACACCGCGAAGCCCCTTAATGCGACGCTCACGATCAAGCCGGACACCGGCTCTGGAGCGGTGAAGCCGTATTACGCCCAGGCCCGCGTCGTCCCCGGGCCCGCCACCACAACTCGTTAGGCCAGTGAAGCTGCCTCTCCGGCAGGGCCTGGCTCTCCTCGCGCTCTCGCTGATTCCAGCGGCCGGCGAGGCCTTTTATCTTCGGGACCAGATCCCCTGGCACTCCCGCGTCGCGGAATCAGATTTCGTAGAAGTTAACGTAGCCAAAGGGTGGGGGGACGGCGCCATCTGGATCGATGCCCGGCCGTCGGATGAATTCGAGCGCGACCATATCCCGGGCGCAGTTTCCTTGAACGAGGATCGGTGGTCGGAGACGCTTCCGCAGTTCCTCGGGACGCAATGGTCGCCGGAAAAGAAGATCGTGGTTTATTGCAGCGCTGCGAGCTGCAACCTGGCGGAAGATGTCGCTCGCCGGTTGCGGGAAGAGGCCAAGCTGCCGAACGAGATCCGAATCTTGAAAGGCGGGTGGGAAGCGTGGCTGGAGAAAAAATGACCGCTCGAACCATCGTTTTGCGGGTCGTGGCCATCCTCATTGGGGGCCTGTTCGTTTATGCCGGCGCCGTCAAGGTGATCGATCCAGTCGAGTTCGCGCGGGACATCGACAACTACAAAATGCTGCCCTGGCAGTTGAGCGTCGGGCTCGCGCTCTACCTGCCGTGGCTCGAGATTCTCTGCGGGCTGGGCCTGATTACGAGTGTCCTGTTTCGAGGCAGTGTCCTCATTATCACCGCGCTCATGAGCCTTTTCATTGTCGTTACTATCATCTCCAAAGCGCGAGGACTCGATATTACCTGCGGATGTTTCGGCCACGCCAGCGAGTCGCTGAGCTTCGCCTGGCATCTCGTCCTGGATTTCGCGCTACTCGCCGGGCTGCTCCTGCTGTGGAAACGACCCGCGCCAGCGGTCTGACCATACGCGACGCGGAAGAGCGCGATCGCGAGGCCGTCTGGCAGATTTTCCGCGCGACGATTGCGCTGGGCGACGGCTTTGTCCATGACCCGGCCACGCCGCGCGAAGAAGCGATGGCCTCTTGGTTTGCCAAAGGCGTACAGACGTACGTCGCCGAACGGAACGGCAAAATCCGTGGGAGCTACATTCTCCGGCCGAACCAGCCGGGTCTGGGGGACCATGTATCCAACGCCGGTTTCATGGTTGACCCCGCCGCTCGCGGCAGCGGCGTCGGCCGCGCCATGGCCGAACACTCGTTGAGCGAAGCACGTCGGCTCGGTTTTCGCGCGATGCAATTCAATTTCGTAGTTTCAACGAATGAACCGGCCGTCCATCTCTGGCAGGCCCTCGGCTTCAAGATCGTGGGCACGCTCCCCCGCGTGTTTCGGCATCCCGAAAAAGGATTTGTCGATGCTTTCGTCATGTTCCGCTCGCTAGAAAACGAGGCGTAACGAGTGAAATCCGTTATCCCCAGCGTGGCGAATCAGGCCGCTCGTTTGCGGAACAATGTCAGGGCTACAGGTCGGTAAACGGATCGCGTTTTGCGATCGTGCCACCTTCGCCTTGTTGCTGGATGAGCTTGGCGACCAGGCCAGTCCAACCGGTCTGATGCGAGGCACCGAGGCCCGCGCCGGTGTCGCCGTGAAAGTACTCGTGAAACCAGTAAAGATTGCGGTCGTGGTTCGCTCCGAGAGCGTCTCCGCATGAACGCTCAAAGGGACGAGCGCCGTTGTCGTCGCGGAGCCAGAGACGAATCAGGCGATTCGAGAGATCGTTCGCGATTTCATTAAGAGTGAGATACCGCCCGGACCCGGTTGGACATTCGACTTTGAAATCGTCTCCATAATAATGGTGAAACTTCTGGAGCGACTCGATCAGCAGGTAATTGATCGGGAGCCAGACGGGTCCGCGCCAGTTTGAATTGCCGCCGAACATGTTGGTTTGCGCTTCGCCGGGATCGTAACGAACTACCCTCTGAGTGCCATCCTCGCAGTAGAGCACGTAGGGACGTTCGTGGTGAAACTTGCTGAGCGAACGGATGCCGTAATCGCTTAGGAACTCCCCCGGATCGAGCATTCGACGGAGCAAACGTTTCATCCGGTGGCCACGCGTGATGGCGATCAAGCGCCGATCTCCGGTGCCCGGTTCGTGCCACCGGGAAATGAGGCTGGCCAGGTCCGGCCGGTTTTCCAAATACCATTCGAGGCGCTCCTTGAACCCAGGCATGGCGTCGAGCAGCTCGGGCTCAATCGTTTCCACGGCAAGCAACGGCATTAGCCCAACCAGTGATCGCACGCGCAAAGGAAGATAGCGCCCATGCGGCATGTGGAGGACGTCGTGATAGAACTCGTCCTCATCATCCCACAGCCCGATTCCCCGCCCGCCCAGGTTGTTCATCGCGCCTGCGATCCCTAGGAAATGCTCGAAGAATTTCGTGGCGATATTTTCGTAAACGGGATTCTGGCGCGCGAGCTCGAGCGCCATCCGCATCAGGTTAAGGCAAAACATCCCCATCCAGCCGGTGCCATCGCTTTGCTCGAGGTGGCCGCCGCCGGGAAGCGGGGCGCTGCGGTCGAAGACCCCGATATTATCGAGTCCCAGAAATCCGCCCTGGAAAATGTTTTTTCCTTCGGAGTCCTTTCGGTTCACCCACCAGGTGAAAGCAATTAGCAGCTTGTGGAAGACGGTCTCCAGAAAGACGCGGTCGCCTTTCCCGGTTTGCTTTTCCTCGATCTTATAGACGCGCCAGGCGGCCCAACCAATTACCGGCGGGTTGACGTCGCCGAAGTTCCATTCGTAAGCGGGGACCTGGCCGTTGGGATGCTGATACCATTCGCGCAGGATGATATCGAGCTGCCCCTTCGCGAAATGCGGGTCGACCAGCGCCAGCGGCAGACAATGGAACGCCAGGTCCCAGGCGGCGTACCAGGGGTATTCCCATTTATCCGGCATCGACATGACCCGCTCGTTGTAGAGGTGCCGCCATTCGGAGTTGCGGCCTTTTTTGCGTTCCGGTGGTGGGACCGGCTGGCCGGGATCGCCTTCCAGCCATTCCTCGACGACATAGTAATAAAATTGTTTTGACCAGAGCATCCCAGCGAGCGCTTGCCGATGAATCAGCCGGTGCTCGTCGCTTAGACAGGATGGTTCCAGGGCCGTGTAAAACTCGTCCGCCTCCTGTTGCCGCGTCCGAAAAATCGCG
Source organism: Chthoniobacterales bacterium (assembly GCA_035536995.1). Lineage (GTDB taxonomy): Bacteria > Verrucomicrobiota > Verrucomicrobiia > Chthoniobacterales > UBA10450 > AV80. The sequence continues at coordinate 8,372 of DATLNB010000094.1, forward strand.
TCGAAATTTTCGAACGCTTGATTTTCGCTTACAGGCAGGCAAACCGGTCGCGGACGCGCCTCGGGTGCGGCAGCGCTCTCTGCGTCAGGAGATGGTGCCCCGACTCGGCCAAGCGAAAGCCGCACGGTTTCGCTCCCCCCGGCCGGAATCGTGAATCGATAATGCGCCGCGGCCTTCGTTCCAACCCGATCACCGTTTACGGCGTCTGTCCGACCTTGGACGACGCACTCGTTGATTCCGTCCTTAACGAACCTGGTGTTGTTAGGCGAACCGAACAGGCGCTCAGTGTTAGTCTCGTTCTCTGTGAACAGGAGCATCGGCCCTCCGTCGCAACAAAGCTTGTATTCGCCGAGCGCGTGATGTCGCGCGACGATCCCCGGAGAACGACTGAAACCGTCTGAGCTGGCGCGAAGACTCGGCACGCGGTTGTCTCTGCCCCATGACCATGTATTGCGGAACCAGATCGTCGGCAGAACATGCAGCTCCGCGGGATCCGGCCCGCGGTTGATCGCGGTAACGCGGATGAACAGGTTCTCCGCGTCAATCTTCGCGTATTCTAAATTGATATCGAAGTAACGATTCTCTCGAAAAATCGCAGTGTCCCATAGCTCCGGTTCGGGCGCGTTCTTGGCCCGGCCTTCATTTGCCGCCACCAGTTCTTCGTACGGAAACCGCGCCTGCGGGTAGCGATACAACATCCGCATGTAACTGTGGGTCGGCGTGCAATCGGTGTAGAAGTAAACTTCTTTCACATCTTCGCCGTGCGATCCTTGTGGCCCGGTGACGCCGAACAGGCGTTCCTTCAAAAACGGATCGCGCCCGTTCCAAAACGCGAACGCGAGGCAAAGTCGCTGTTTGAGATCGCAGATGCCGCCAATTCCATCTTCGCCCCAGCGATAAGCGCGCGACCTCGCGGCATCGTGCGAAAAATAATTCCAGGCGTCGCCGTCGGCGCTGTAATCCTCGCGCACGGTGCCCCACGCCCGCTCGGCCAGATACGGCCCCCACTGATACCAGCGCTCGTCCTTCTGGTTCTCAGCGAGCCGCTGCTGCTCCGCATTCACGAAAGCCGATTAGCAATCGAAATTCGAAAATCGGCAATCGAAAATTCGCCTCACTCCCACTCGATGGTGCTCGGAGGCTTGGTCGAGATGTCGTAACAAACGCGGTTCACGCCTTTCACCTCGTTCACGATCCGATTCGATATCCGAGCCAGAAGTTCATAGGGCACGCGCACCCAATCCGCGGTCATCCCGTCCTGGCTCTCGACGATGCGGAGCGCGATCGTGTTCTCATAGGTGCGTTGGTCGCCCATCACGCCGACCGATTGGACCGGAAGGAGAACGGCGAACGATTGCCACACTTTGTAGTACCAGTCCGCCGCTTCCATTTCGCTCACGACAATCGTATCCGCGTCCCGCAAAATCCGGAGCCGCTCGGGCGTGACCTCACCGAGGATGCGCACCGCGAGCCCGGGTCCCGGGAACGGCTGCCGGTAAACGATTTCCTTCGGTAATCCGAGCTGGAGCCCGGCCTGGCGGACCTCATCCTTGAATAGCTGCCGCACCGGCTCGACCAGCTCGAAGTGCATCTTTTCCGGTAGCCCGCCGACGTTGTGATGGCTCTTGATGACATGCGCCGGATTCCCTCCGATCGCAACGCTCTCGATTACGTCCGGATAGAGCGTGCCCTGGGCAAGGAAATGATAGCCGCCGTGCCCGCCTAAACCCTTGGCAGCGTCTTCCGCGAGTAATTCTTCAGTGGCGTGCTCGAACACCTTCACGAACTCACGGCCAATAATTTTCCGCTTCTCTTCCGGATCGGTTATACCCTCGAGCAACTTCAGGAAACGGTCTGCGGCATCGACATACTTGAGCCGGATATGAAAGTTCTCTTCGAAAACCCGCTGGACGATTTCCTCCTCGCGGGAACGGAGCAGCCCGTTATTGACGAAGATGCAGGTGAGCTGGTCGCCGATCGCTTTGTGAAGCAGGGCCGCGACGACCGACGAATCGACGCCGCCGCTGAGCCCGAGGACCACCTTCTGATCGCCGACCTGCCGGCGGACGCGGTCGCAAGCTTCATCGATGAACGAGCCCATCGTCCAATCCATCGAGCACCCGCAAATGTGGAAGACGAAGTTCTGGATGATCTCACGGCCTCGCGGCGTATGCGCGACCTCGGGATGAAACTGGAGTGCGTAGAGTTTCCGGGCCGGATCCTCCATGGCCGCAAAAGGGGAGTTCTCGGTGTGAGCGGCGCTCCGAAACCCTTCTGGCATGCCGGTGATTTTGTCGGCGTGGCTGCTCCAAATGTCGATTTGCGGGCCGACGCCATCGAAAAGCCGCGATCCATTCGCGATGTGGAGCATGCCGGGGCCGTACTCGCGCCGATCGCTGAATTCCACCGCCCCTCCGAGGTGGTGCGCCATCAACTGCATTCCGTAACAGATCCCGAGGACCGGAATGCCCAGGGAAAAAATCTTCGGATCGAGGTGGGGCGCCCGTTCGTCGTAAACGCTCGCCGGGCCGCCGGAAAGCACGATCCCTTTCGGGGCGAGCGCGAGGACCTCATCCGGGGAAATATTGAACTGAACGATCTCTGAATAGACCTGGCATTCGCGAATCCGCCGCGCGATCACCTGGGTGTATTGCGATCCGAAATCGAGGATCAGGATCTTCGAATGCGCGGTCGCGGTCGTCTTCATTACGGGTGGTTGCCCCCGATGTCGCGCTCTTCTGATCGGTCGGGGGTAGTCAGCCTTCCCTGTCCGGTGATGCCGCGCTGAAGTTTTTCCGGGACCTCCTGCACCATCGGTTGTTCCAGCGGATCAGCGCATCCCGCCATGAAAAGGACGACGGAGAAAGCGATAGAGTAGGCCTTCAAGCGCGAAGGATACTTAAGAAAGTGACGAGTGACAAGTGACGTGTGACGGTTTCGGCACCCGGCATCACAGCGAACTTCTTTACTTGTCACCGGTCACACGTCACGCGTCACTTCCTTCGAATGATTGAGCCGGAAATCCTCCTGGAAGGCTACCGCATCGGTGTGTTTCCGATGGCCATGGCGGATGGCTCGATCGAATGGTTTTCGCCGGACCCGCGCGCGATCCTGCCGCTCGACCGGTTCCACGTCCCGCATGGCTTGGAACGGATTGCTCGGAAGAGGGAGTTCGAGATTCGATTCGACGTGTCGTTCCGCGAGGTCATGCACGCATGCGCGGGAAGACCTGAGACTTGGATCAACCAGGAAATCGTCGAGAGCTACACCCGTTTGCACGAGATGGGTTACGCCCACTCGATCGAAGCGTGGAAAGAAGGCGAACTTGCCGGGGGACTTTACGGCGTTTCAATCGGTGGCGCCTTTTTCGGCGAGTCCATGTTTCACCGCGTTCGCGACGCCTCCAAAGTCGCGCTCCTCGGTCTGGTCGAGCATTTGCGCGCCCGCCGTTTTGTTCTTCTCGACACGCAATGGACTACCCCGCACCTCGAGCAATTCGGCGCTCTTGAAATTCCACGCGCAAAATATCTGCACCTCCTGAACACCGCCGTGAACCTGCCCCGGCGCTTCACGGACTGATTGTGGATTTCGATTCCTTAAAGAAGACGAAGGACCGCCGCGCTCCAATTCAGACTCTTCTTTTTCGAAATCCGGTATCCTCAATGCGCAATCGCGCCTTGCCCCCCGCCTCGAATTCCGCATAGTGAGCGCTCGCGGTTTTGCTCGAATCCGCACGGCGACGGCTGGGTAGCTCAGTTGGTAGAGCAGAGGACTGAAAATCCTCGTGTCGGGGGTTCAATTCCCTCCCCAGCCACCTTATTTGGTGATAGTTCGGTGTGGTTACATGGACCCGCTGATCTTCCTTTCTTACGCGTCGAGGGACAAATTGATCGCAGACGCGATCTGTTCCCGGCTCGAAAACCAAAACATCCGGTGTTGGATCGCCCCCCGCGATGTGCACCCCGGGGCCGATTACAGCAACCAGATCGCCGATGCGCTGGAGCGTTCGACTGCCATGGTGATGGTTTTTTCCAGCGGATCGAACGCTTCGCGGCACGTGAAGAGCGAAATTGATCGCGCGTTCAGTCTTGGAAAGGTCATCATTCCTTTCCGGGTCGAGGATGTGGAGCTCGATAAGGGACTCGCGTATTACCTTTCCAAGACGCATTGGCTCGACGCGCTTACCAAGCCGTTGGACCAACACATCGACCGGCTGGCCGGTACCATCCGCAAAGTCTCGGGAATCGAACCACCGCCTGTGCCGTTGGCGCAGCCGGTGCCTCTGCCGCCTGCGCCCGCTCCGGCCCCCGCAAGCAAGATTCCGTGGATAATCGGAGGGGTGGTCCTCGCGTTCGGACTGCTTTTAGCCGCGGCATTTCTATTGTTTTCGAGGAGCCAACGGCGGACGGACAATGCTCCCCAGATTCCTTCTCAAGCTCAACACGCTCCCTTGCAAAATCCCTCCGCCTCAGGGGCCACGGTGTCGACCTCGCCTCCAAGCGCACTGGACATGGCCAGTACTCCCTCGACGGCGCGACCGCCGGACAAGGAATCGTTTGTCGGTACCTGGAAGATCGCGGACGCGGCCATGCTCAATGGCGTGCCGTACGATGGAACCGTGGCGATCGCGAGCAGCGGGTCGCGCTACCACATTAAGTGGAACTCGACCGTCAGCACGGCGTCGGGGATTGGCCTTGCCTCTGGGAACCAACTTTGCGTCGCGTACAGCGCGGAGGATTATGGGGTCGTCATCTACCGGATCGGTGGGGACGGAACCCTCAAGGGGCGCTGGGCTGGTTCGACGTTCTCCGCCAACGACCGCGATGGGCTGGAAAACGCGACTGGCGGAACGCCGGGAAAGGTGGAGGGGACCTATGACGTGAAGGGATTGAACCCGGACGGCACCACCAGCTACCAGGGGCGGCTCACGATTGAAAAGACAGGTGAAACGTACCAGCTCCAGTGGGAAGTCGTCGATCGGCTGATCAAGGGGGTGGGGATCAAGAGTGACGACGCGCTTTTCGTGGCCTGGGGCTACAAGGAGCACTTTGGCGTTGCCGCCTATCGCTTCGAGGGGTCCCAGGCAAAAGGGGCTTGGACAGTTGTCGGCGCGACGCGGGTCGGCACCGAGAACCTGACCAAATAGTTCCCTCCTATTCTGTCCGCAACGCCGCCATGGGGCTGATGCGGGTGGCGCGGCGTGCAGGCAACCAGGTTGCGAGAAGAGCCGCCGCCGCAAGGGTGAGGGGTGCGAGGGTGAACGCAACCGGATCCAGAGCGCCCACTTCGTAGAGCATGCCGCTGAGGATTTTGCCGGTTCCGGCAGCGAGCAACAGTCCAAGAACGATTCCGCACAACAACATGATCGAGCCCTCTCCCATGATCATCCGGAGCACGGCGCCACGTTGAGCGCCCAGGGCCATTCGGATACCGATCTCCCGGGTCCGCCGCGCTACTGCATAAGCTTTCACCCCATAAAGACCGACGACCGCGAGGCCGAGGGCAAGGATTCCAAAAACAGAGAACATGGCAGCGCCGGCCCGAACCACCCAGAGTTGGAAGTTGCTCTCCATATGCTGGTCGAAAGTTTTCAGCGACAACACTGGAAGCGCAGGGTCCACTTCACGAACAGTGCGGCGAAGCAGGTCCGCCGTGCTTGCCTCACTCCCGCTGCCCAAGGTCCGGAAGCGGACAAAGAATGACACGTTGCTCTGAAATCCGCGAGCGAATGGGACGTACATCTGGCCGCTCGGCTCCTTCTCGAAAAGCTGTTGTTTCGTAGCGGGGACGATCCCAACGATTTCGATCGTTTCCTTGGCTGTCTCGCCGCTGAGGTCACCGGTAACGCCCACGCCTCGCGAACCGCTCTTCGCTTTCGGCGCATTTTCGCTGGCATACTGAATCCGCTGGCCCAGCGCGTCGCCCTCAGGCCACAGTTTTTTCGCGAGCACCTCGTCAATGATGGCAACCATGGGGCCGGCCGACTGGGTTGCTTCAGCCTGTGTAAACACCCGTCCGCGAATCACCGGCAATGCAACGGTGGCGAAATAATCGGCGCCAACCGTGTTCCACGCCGCGTTAAAAGCCAGTCCTTCCGCGGCCGTCGCCGGCCGCGCATCCGGTGCAGAGGTGAGCCCAGCCCGCTGCACGTTGCGGCCTAATGAAATCACCCCGAACGGCACCGTTGCAGAAATGCTGGCGTGTTCGACCCCCGGAATGGCGGCCAGGCGTTCCTCCAAACTACGGTAAAGTTCGTGAGCTCGCTTTTGATCGTAGCCAGCGAGACTGGCGTCAGTTTCCAGCAGAAAGCTTGCGCCCGGCTTCAGCCCTGTATCCACCGACGCGGCTTTGCTTGCGCCGCGAATGAACAGGGCGGCAGCAGTAAGAAGGGCGAGGGAAAACGCAATTTGGACGACGACGAGCGGGTTGCGCGGCAGAAATCTCCAGCGGCGCCGGACCACGTCCTCCCCAGCCTGCTCCTTCAGATCGCTGACGACAGCGGTCCGCGAGAGCTTGAGAGCCGGCCCGAGAGCGAACCCGATTGTTCCAACAACGCAGAAAGCGAAAGTCGCGGAAAGGATCGCCAGGTTCGGCCCAGCCAGCCAGACGATGTCGAGCGGCATCATTTTTCCGAAGGACATGACCAGCAGATCGGAAGACCAAAGACCAAGAATTAGTCCGCCGGCCCCGCCAAGCACGGCCAGCACGAATCCTTCTGTCATCAGCTGGCGAACGATGCGAGAGCGGCTTCCGCCCAGGGCGAGCCGGATTGCGATCTCTTTCCGCCGCGCTGTCCCGCGAGCAAGAAGCATATTCGCCAGGTTCAGGCAGGCGACCAGCAACACCACGATTGCCATGCCGAGCAGCATGGGCGCGATGGTTGCCATCCCCCCATCACCCGATGGCGATGTGCTGACCGAAAAACGCGATATAGGCGCCGTTGTGAAAGTCTGATCTTTTTGCTCAACCGGAAACGCTTTCTCCAGATTGGCCGCCAATCCTTCCAACGAGGGCTTGGCGGCGGCTGCGGTCAGGCCGGGTTTGAGTCGTCCGACCACGAGCAATTGTTGTCCGGTGCGGTCGCCTAACGCGGTCTTGTTCTCCTGCTCGAAGTCGTTTGCGATCCGGTCGTAATTGCTTAACGGCACCCAGACTTCGACTGAGAAAACCTGCATTGTCCCGGTGAACCCGCGAGGCGCAATCCCGACAATCGTGAACGCGCGACCATTAATCAGCAGCTCTGATCCGAGCACGCCCGGGTCGAGATTGTGTTTTTGCCAATACGCATAGCTTACCACCGCAACGGGCGCATTTTTCCCCAACGCCTCTTCTTCCGGTAAAAAGGTCCGGCCGCGCGCCAGCGGAACCCCCAGAACGGAGAAATAGTTTGAGCTGACAATCGCGCCAAAAGTCCGGCGCGTGTCGCCTTTTTGCCCGAGCCCGATCATCGCGAGGTTGTAGGCCATAACGTCGGTGAACACCGTGTTCTGGCTGCGAATGTCGGTGTAGGTCGGATAGGAAAATCCGCGATAGGTCTTGGGGCTTTTCTTATCCTGCGAGAAAACCTGCACGACCTCCTGTGGGTTCGCGTAGGGAGGCGGCGCAAAAAACATCGTGTGAACGAGGCTAAAAACCGCGGTATTCGCGCCGATGCCGAGGGCGAGAACAATTACGGCTGCGGCGGTGAAGCCGGGCGACTTGAAGAGTTGCCGCACGGCGAACCTGAGATCGTAAATCATATAGGGTCGGATGCACTGACGACCACGGTTGGATTCAAGAATCGGAGTAATCGATTCGCTGTCAGAGCCTGAGAATGCTCTGCGCGCGGGGCGGCTGCGCGTTTATATTCGGCGAATCCCGGCCCGGGGGGGCAACGGGAGATCAGGCGGCGACCAACGGCGCGGGGTCGTGCCGGGTAGCCGAGCTGTCGAATTTCGGGTAGAGAAACTTCGAGACCGGCAAGTTTTCCTTGGCAAGGCCGGCCGCCTGGCTCAAACCGGTCTCGCGAAGAAGGCTGAGCGATTGTTCCAGCAAGCGGGTGCCAAACCCGCGGTTACGATACTCGATCGAAATGCAGGGACCGGGAATGAGATGTACCTCCCTGTCCGGGTCGGAGGAAACCACAGAAGCTCCGATGATGCGCGCGCCATGTCGGAGCGCCAGAAACTTGCAGCTGGCCGAAGCAAACGCGCCGTCGAGCCACTGTTCCAGCCGTTCCGCGACTTCGTTCATTTCCGGGCTCCAGGCGGGGTCGAGGAAAAAGGAGCTCGAGATAATTTTCCGCAGCTCCTTTTCGTCTTCCGCTGTCGCCGGCCCGATCTCGTAATGCTCCGGTAGAGTGTTTTCGAAGGCGGGAAGCTTGCCCAAGTCCCAGGTAAATTTGATCCAGTTGCTCAGCTTCATGCGGGAGACCGTAGTATCGCGCGGCCGAGTGTTGCCGCAACTCTACTTCCTGGAAACGCTTCGCGCGCCGAGGCTCCGGCTGCCGCTTTTTTTTTGGCGAAAATCGCTGCGCCGGCCGCTAGATGGCCTGGACCGCCTTCAACGTTTCGTGGAAGGAGCCATAAAGCTCGCGGTATTGGGCTACGCCGCGGCGGAGCACCGGCTTGAAATTCGCGAGGTCGGCAATATTGACAATCTGATCGACGCTTTGGACGAAGGCGCTCATCGCGTCATTCGTCGGATAGCGAGTCGAAAGGAGGACGAGGAAGTGCTGCCGCCGTTCCGCGCCAGGACGCCGGACCATGGCTTGCAGGATCGGATTGTTTTGCGGAGTCGAGCCTTTGAAGTTTTCGTAAACGATGACGACGTTGTAGCTGTAGGTTTTCAGCTTGAGGAGAACGTCCTCTTCGAACAACCCGAGGTGCACCTTGTAGGTCATGTCGATCAGCTGAGGCACCACCATTTTCTGGTATTGCTGGTGATCGACACAGACCAGCGCGGTATTGTCCCCGAGGTCGAAAAAGGAAGAGTCGTTCGTTTCCATGGTTCTAACGGAAGGCGTTGATCGGAACGTCGAGGCGCAGGCCCGAATCCAGATCGTTATCGACTCCGCGGGCTTTCTGGATCAGGTCGATCCCGCGCGTTACTCGTCCTTTGCGCGTGGCAAAAAGCCGCGCGGTTTCTTCGGTGACGAGGTCGTTTTCGTAAGCGTTTAGGATCGACTGGTCGAACGTCATCCAACCAAAGGGCGCGCTGGCCTCAATGATTTCGTAGAAGCTGCGATGCTCACCTTCGCCGATCGCAATCGTCTCGCGAGTCCGCAGGTTGTTTCCCAGGATTTCGGTCAGGAGCTGGCGTCCGCCGCCGACTTTTGGCGCGAGCCGCTGGCTGACGATGTAGCGAAGTGTATCTGCCAGGCGAATCCGAAGTTGCTGTTCTTCGCCGAGTGAGAAGAGGCCGAGAATACGGTTGATGGCCTGTCCGGCGTCAACCGTGTGGAGGGTGCTCAGGACAAGGTGGCCAGTCTCCGCGGCCATTAATGCGACTTCAACAGTCGCGCGGTCGCGCATTTCGCCGACGAGAATGACTTTCGGCGCTTGGCGTAGCGCAGCGCGTAATCCATTGGGATAATTGTTAAAGTCGTGGCCGAGCTCGCGCTGGTTGAAGGTCGCCTTTTTAGTCGGGTGAACGAATTCGATCGGGTCTTCCAGGGTAACAATGTGGACTGCCTGTTGCTCGTTGATCTCGTTCAAGAGCGCGGCCAGTGTCGTGGTTTTTCCGCTGCCCGTCGCGCCGGTCAGGAGGACCAGCCCGGTTTTTTCTTTCGCGATTTCCTTAATGATTTGAGGCAGATGCAGACTGTCGACGGTTGGGATTTCGCCTTCGAGCTTTCGGAGGACAATCGAAAAATGCCCCTGCTGCCGGAAAATGTTCACGCGGAAGCGGGCTTCGTTGCCGAGTGAATAACTGCAGTCGCAGGATCCGCCCGTCAGGTAGTCATAAATGAGGCGGCGGTTGCCCTGCATCAGGGTGAGCGCAATCTGCTCGGTCTGATAGGGGGTAAGCGCCTCGATTGGCGGATCGACATAGACGGGCTTGAGCTCTCCGAAGTCTTCAACCTGCATCGGATGGCCGACAGAAAAATTTAGGTCCGAGATGCCATCGTAGGTCTGGAGCATCGCGGAAAGGATCTTGTCGAGGTCGGGAATGCGCATTCGGTCAGCTCCTATTCGTCGCCGTCCAAAGGCGGTTCTTTCAGGAACGGGCGGAACTTCTTTTTATCGATCCCCTTATCGTAAGCCTCTTCAGGAGAGATTCGCGCATGGCGCAAATGTTCCATGATCGCGTCGTCCAATGGCTGGTTGCCCTTCTTTTTGCCTACCTGAATCATGCCCGGGATCTGATGGGTTTTTCCCTCGCGAACGAGGTTCGCAATGGCCATGTCCACGACGAGGATTTCTAGCGCGGCGACGCGCCCGGGCTTGTCGATTCGTTTGAACAAGTTCTGAGCGACAACGCCTTTGAGCGACTCGGCCAGCGTCGCGCGAATCTGGTTCTGCTGGTTCGTGGGGAAAACGTCGATAATTCGATCGACCGCCTTCGACGCGCTGGAAGTGTGGAGCGTTCCAAAAACAAGGTGACCCGTCGCCGCGGCAGTGAGGGCCAGCTCGATCGTTTCCAGATCGCGTAATTCGCCGACGAGCAGGATATCCGGATCTTCGCGGAGCGCGCCGCGCAGGGCGGCGGCGAACGATCGCGTGTGGACTCCCACTTCGCGATGCTGGACGAGGCAATTCTGGCTCCGGTGCACGAACTCGATCGGATCTTCCACCGTGATGATGTGGTCGTGGCGCTGGAGGTTCGCGTAATCCATCATCGCGGCCAGGGTGGTCGACTTACCAGACCCGGTCGGCCCTGTGACCAGGACAAGCCCTTTTTTCAACATCGGAAACTTCTTCAAAACCGGAGGAAGCCCGAGGTCTTCGACGGTCAGGACGTTCGAGGGGATCAATCGGAACACCGCGGAGATGCCGTATTTCTGCTGGAAAAAGTTCGCGCGGTAACGCGCCATTCCTGGAACCTCGTAGCCGAAATCGATGTCGGAAGTTTCTTCGAAGATCTTAATTTTTCCTTCCGGCGCGATCTCATAAACCATCGCTTTGAGCTCGTCGTTCCGGAGCGGCGGATAATCGACCCGGACGAGCTCGCCGTTGATGCGAAGCATGGGGGGATTGTTAGTGGAGAGATGAAGGTCGGAAGCCTTCTGCTCTCCCATGAGCTTGAAGAATGAATCGATGCGGGCCATGGGCGCGCCGATTAAAAGCTAAATCGGTGCCACCACCCCGGGGATTCACCCTCGGAAGGGAGTCTACGCGATGGGCGGGGCGGCTACCCTCCCGGGCTGCGCGCGGCGTCAATCGTCGAACGGACCTGCTCGAGTAGCTTCTCCGATGTGTAGGGCTTTGGGATGAAACCTTTCAATCCCTGCGCCAGCATCGTTCCAAGTTTACTTTGCTCCGCAAATCCGCTGCTCAAGACCACGGCAATGTCCGGATTCAGCAGTCTCAATTCATCAAATACTGCGTCGCCGTCCATTACCGGGAGAAAGAAATCAAGAATGACGAGGGCGATCTGCGTCCCAACCTGTTGATAGATGCGCAAGGCTTCGAAGCCGTCCCGCGCCAGGATCACCCGATATCCTTCTTCGGTTAACATGGCCGAGGCGAGCTCGGCAATTTCGGTTTCGTCGTCGACCAGCAGGATGAGCTCACGACTTCCCTTGGGGTTGAGGACTTCGATGTCAGCCGGCATGGAGAAATCGGTTGGCAGCGGTTTGCTTTCAATTGGCGCCGATTTTTTTGCCGCCGGTTTTTCAGGAGCGCGTGGTTTCGGGGCGGGCGCTAATTCTCCTGGCGCGCGGACGACTTTAAACTCAGGCGGCCTTGATGGGTCCGGCCCTTTTTTTACTTTATGGGTGCTGCCTTCGAGGATGCGCGAAGTGACGCGATCAAATAACGCCTGCGCTGTTTTCGTGGCCAGCTCGACCCGCTCGCCGAGCATCTCGATATAGTTGTAATCGCCCTTGTGCTGCCGGGCCAGATCCGAATAACGCGAGATCTGCTGGAGCATGGAATTAAGCTCGGTCGAAGTAGTGGCGATCCACTTCAAATCCTCTTGATCGAGCATAGGAACCGGCGGGGGGGTTAGGTCTGATCGCGATCATCCCGGCAGGCCCAAAAGACGCCAGCCAGGACTGAAAAAACAGCGATCGCAAAAGAACCTATTGTAAGCATGGAGAAGAGTAGTTCGAGGTCAGCACGGTTCATGCCCCTCTCTGGCCTGTGAGTCAACCCTTATCGAGAGGCGCCCGCCTCGTTTTTCGTGAGGTTGAGCGACCCTCGAAAAGTCGCGAGCATGCTACGGATGAATTTTCGAACGGGGTTCTATGCCGGGATCTTCGCGGCCATGATCTGGGCGGCGTGGCTGATCCGCCTGTGGCAACCCGAACGTCAAATCGAGCTTCACAGTGTTCATTTGCTTGAACAGATTGAGAAGAAGAACTGGAAAAACCTCGCTGAAAGGGTCAGTCCCGCCTATCAGGATCGCTGGGGCCACGACCGGGCGCGTTTGCTCGAGCGGTTGCGCCAGGTCTCCCGTATCCTGGTGAATCCTCGGATCGAAGCGACGCAGCGAAAGGTCCACCGGGACAGCGATCACAATTACTGGTCGGCGAAGATTACCCTCCAGGCGTCAGGTGAATTTGCCGATTATGTCCAGGCACGGATCAATAACCTCGACGCGCCTTTCGAGCTCGAATGGAAGCGCGGCGCGACCTGGCCGTGGGATTGGAAATTGATCGCGGTTCGTAACCCCGAGTTGGAAGTTCCCGAGTAATCCGCTATTTGCCGAGGGCGGCGCGCAACTCGGCTTTTGCGGCGTCCACTTCGCGAGGGGCAGCCTGGCAAAGAAGCAAGGCGCGGAGCTTTTCTCCCTGGTAGTACCGAGCCAAAAACTTCTTCTTCGCGTAGCTGCCTTTCAAATCCACCCGGGTCGGGGGCAGGCTGAAGTCGCCCACGAAATCGAACTTCAGGTCAAACATCTCCGTCCAGAAATAGGGGAGTTGCTCGTAGCGAATCCTTTTTTTGCCGGTCATGTTCGCGCCGGCGACCAGGCCCTGTTCGCGAGCATTTTCCCAATGGGTTTGCCGGCGCACGCCTCCCATGATTCGGTCGGGGTAAAAAGCGAGATCGCCGATCGCGTAGATACCTTTCTCTTCCGTCTCCAGATATTCGCTAACTGGCGATCCATGCGGCCCCGATAACGGTGTGTTTCGGACCAGTTCCAGGTTTGGTTCTGCGCCGCAGGCCACAACGGCAACTCCCGCGGCAATCCGGTTGCCGCTTTTTGTCTGGATGTTTCGCAGAACGGTCTTGCCCTCGAAACCATTCAAGCTTTCGCCCAGGAGCAGCGTCACTCCGTGCTTTTCGAAATAGGAGGTAACCCAGGCACCGGTTTCGGGGTCGAGGTACCGGTTCAGCAGGTAAGCGTTCCGATGCATCATGCTGACCTTGAATTTCAGCAGGCGCAGGCTGGCGGCCGTTTCGCACGCAAGCAGTCCGCCGCCCACCACGACGATCGTTTTTTCCAGCGAAGCCATCTCGCGCAAGGCGAGAGCGTCCCGGATCGTCCGAAGATAAATAACGTTGCCGAGACCGACCCCGGCGACCGGCGGCCGGACTGGCCGGCTCCCCATCGCCAGGCAAGCCTTGTTGAACTCGATCGTCTCGCCATTCCCAAGAACAGCGAGCCGCCGATCGATATTGATCTGGGTAACCATGGCCGCGAGACGGGTTTCGATCTTCTGCTTTTCGTACCAGTGCGGCTCAAGGACCGGCATCTTTTTGAGAGGCGGAACTTTGTCGCGGAGAAAAGCCTTGGAGAGCATCCAGCGCTTGTAAGGGTGGAACGTTTCACCGCCGATCAGCGTGACCTGGCCCCGCTTGTCGTATTTTCGGATGCTCTCGCAGGCACTGCTGCCTCCGATGCCGCTGCCGATGATGAGGTAATCGCGCTGTATCATTGCAGGCGCACGATAGGAAATCGGTTAGGCCGCTGGCGAGGGAAAAAATCGCCGGCCCAGCGGGATTTCTAAGAGGCCGGTTTCAGCAGGGTAGCGGCATGCTTCAGGGCCGAATCGCTTCTCCCCCCGAGCATTCGGGCGATCTCTTCCTGGCGAGCTTTTCCACTGACCTCGGTTAGCCGGGAATGCGTCCTTCCTTGAAGCACTTCCTTGGTCACAACGAATTGCCTCAGGGCGGCCGCGGCGACCTGCGGGAGATGGGTGATGCAGAGAACCTGGTGATCTTGGGCGAGCTTTCGCATCTTATCGCCCACGGCGTTGGCAATTTCGCCGCCAACATTGGCGTCAATCTCATCGAACACGAGGAGCGGAATCGCATCCTGCGCGGCGAGTGACGATTTAATGGACAACATCAGGCGCGAAATCTCCCCGCTCGACGCGATCAGGCGCAAAGGCTTGAGCGGTTCGCCCGGATTGGGCGAGAAAAGCAGCTCCACAGTGTCGAACCCCGTTCGCCCGGCCTCGCTGAGCGGCGATAATTTGACGTCGAACTCCGACTGGCGAAATCCCAGGTCCTTCAGATTGGCGCGAATGCTTGCCCCGAGCTTGGGGGCTGCCTTATTGCGCGATTTTTGCAAGGCGCGCCCAAGGCGTTCTACCTCGTGATAAGCGCCGTCGATCTCCCTGGCCAGGCGCTCGAGCTCCGCATCGCGGCCTTCGATTTTTCGAAGCCGCTCGGCGGCCTGCTCTCCAAAGGCGATGACATCCGCGATTGATCCCCCGTATTTGCGTTTCAAGGCTTCGAACAAATTCACGCGTTCCTCGAGAGCAGCGAGTTGGGCAGGATCCAGGTCGAGCGCCTCCGCATACCTGTCCAAAACACGCGAAATCTCGGTCAGCTCGACCACACAAGCGGCGTGCGCTTCCACCAGGGTTGTCTTATCCGGGTCGATCTTCTCCAGGTCGCGCAGTAAGCGTTGAGTCTCAGCGAGCTGCGCGAGAATGGAATCGTCCGCTTCGGAGAGCCGCCGGGTAATTGATCCAGCCAGTTCCAGCACGCGCTTGCTATTGGACCCGAGCCGATAGCGCGTCGCGATCTCTTCCTCTTCGGAGGGTGTCAGGTTTGCGCTCTCAATCTCTCCAACCTGGTGCCGCAACAATTCCGTCTCCTGGGCACGGGCGGTTTCAGCGGTGTTGAGGACGGCGTACTCGTCGCGCAACGTCTGCAGTTTTCCGAAGGCTACCCCGAACTGCCTGAGCGCCTCCTGGTTGTGGGCGTAACTATCGAGTAACGACAATTGCCGTTCGGCCGAGAGAAGGGACTGGTGATCGTGCGGTCCGTGGAGGTCCACCAATTCATCCCCGAGTTTCTTCAGGACCCCGAGCGTTGTCGGTGACCCGTTTATGAATTGGCGATTTATCCCTGTGCTCGTGAATGTCCGTTTTACGATAAGCTCACCCCGGCCGGCCTCGACGCCGGACTCTTCGAGAAGGGGATCGAGTTGGCCCAGCTCCGGACCCTCGAACATCCCTTCGACCGTGCACGTATCAGCGCCCGTCCGGATGAGCGTTTTGTCGGCTCGCTCACCGAGGAGAAGCTGAAGGCCGCCGATAATGATCGACTTTCCAGCCCCCGTCTCGCCGGTCACGGCAGTGAATCCCGGACCGATCTGCCACTCGAGGTCTTCGACGAGGGCGAGGTTCTTAATTCGGAGAAGTCCGAGCTTGGCAGGCATTGGGGAAGGAAGTTGAGAGTTGGGAAGTATTAGTTGAGAAACAGAAGGCTCCGACCTTTCAGTTTTGAACTCTGACCTTCCAACTCTCAACTCTCAACTTCGGCTCACCTTCCTCGGGACCGGTACTTCACAGGGCGTTCCCATGATCGGATGCGACTGCGCGGTCTGTCACTCCAGCGATCCCCGGGACCAAAGGCTGCGCTCATCGGTTTACGTGGAAACGCCCGAGTGCGCCTGGGTTGTGGACACCGGGACGGATTTTAGGACCCAGGCGTTGCGGGAAAATATACGCCGGTTGGACGCGGTGGTGTTCACGCACTCTCACACCGACCACATCATGGGGTTCGACGATCTCCGCCGTTATTCCTACGATCTCGGCTCAATCCCGGTTTATGCGTCGGCAGAAACGATGCGCGACCTGGCCCGGGTTTACGAGTTTGCCTTCAACGGGTTGAACCGATTTCCGGGTTACCTTGTGCCCGTTCCTCACATCGTCGACGGGCCCTTCCAGCTCGGTCAAACCACAATCACGCCGCTCCCCGTGCCGCACGGCCGCTCGACGGTGAACGGCTATCTCTTCTCGCGCGGGCACGATAAACTCGTCGCTTATCTTAGTGACTGCTCGGCTGTGCCCGAGGAAATCGTGGCGCAGATCTCGAACGTGAAAGTCCTGGTGATAGATGCGCTCCGGCACAAGCCGCATCCCACCCATTTGAGCGTGGCCGAGGCCCTCGAAGTTGCAGCGGCCGTTCAGCCGGCGCGCACGCTTTTTACCCACATCTGTCACGAGTTGGCCCAGGCAAGTGAAAAAGATCTGCCGCAGGGCGTCGGCCTGGCCTACGACGGCCTCAAGCTCGAACTGTAAATGTACCTGCGCGATCTCGCCGTTGTCTGCGCGTTTGCCATATCCGGCACGACTGCCCTGGCCGAGAAGCCGCTGGCCCCGGCCACGATTGTGATCTTCAACAGGGACCTCCCGGAATCTGTCGAGCTCGCGAAATTTTATGCCGAGAAACGTGGGATCGAGCGCAACCATCTCGTCGGATTGAGTTGTTCCAAGAACGAAGAAATCAGCCGCGAAGAGTACGACACGACCATTCGCGATCCACTCCGTGCCGTCTTCAAAGAGCGCCAGTGGTGGACGCTGAGTGAGCCGCGCGACGGTAAGGTAACTATTACGAGCAACTCGATTCGGTTCGTTGCCGTTATTCGGGGGGTCCCGCTGAAAATCCGCAGCGTGACAGATTACCGCGGCGACAAGTCAGGCAGCCCGCCCATTGGCAACCGCAATGACGCCTCCGTCGATTCGGAAATCGCCGCCCTCGGCGCTTTCTCCGACCAAATCTCCGGCGCCCTGCCGAATCCCTATTTCCAAAGCTATCGAGCGATCGCCGAAGTCGAGAACTCAGCCCTGCTTTTGGTTTGCCGGCTTGACGCCCCGCAGGTTGCCACGGTCCGGCGCATGATTACCGACGCGATTGAGACGGAAAAAAGGGGCCTCTGGGGGCGCGCCTATATCGATGGCGCGCACAACTCGTCGCGCGGGCTCGGCGTCGGCGATCGTTGGCTGGCCGATGCTCGGGACCAGCTACACAAGGTCGGTGTGCCTGTGATCTACGACGATACGCCGGAGATTTTTCCGGACGGTTATCCGATGACCGATTGCGCTCTTTATTACGGCTGGTATGCGCCGAACCTGGCCGGTCCCTTTACACAGCCGGAGTTCCGATTCACACCCGGCGCCATCGCAATCCATATCCACTCTTTTAGCGCCAGCACGCTGCGGGACGACAATCTGAACTGGGCTGGACCTCTCTTGCTGCGAGGCGCCGCTGGAACGATCGGCAACGTTTACGAGCCCTATCTGCAATTGACGGCGCATTTGGATGTATTCAACGACCGACTTTTGCACGGGTTCACCTTTGCCGAGAGCGCCTACATGTCGCTCCAGACCATCTCCTGGATGTCTGTCATCATCGGCGATCCCCTTTACCGGCCTTACGCTGCCTGGCTGTCCCTCGACGGGAAGACGGAAGGGGAGACAGTCTCCACTGAGTGGAGCGCCTATCATGATTTCGCGACGAAGAACGGGGCCCTGGAGCCGGTTGCCTATCGCACCGCGGGAAAACAAATTGCCGCCCGGACGCGCAATGCCGTGATGCTCGAGGATTTTGGTGTGCTGGATGCGGCCGCGCAGAATTATGTTGGCGCATCGGGATGTTTCGATCTGGCCCGGACAACCTACACAAAACGGGACGATATCTTGCGGACCGTGCTCCACGAAGCAGATGCGCTGGGGAAGCAAAACAAGGCGAAACGCGGACTCGACTTGATCCGGAGCGTGCTCCGTATCGTATCCGATGCGCCGGCCCTGCCACTCTTGAAAAAAATGGAGGGGGAACTGCGAGCGATCAAACCGGCGCCGCCTGCTCCGCGTTCCCCGTCGAGGTAGCGAGCGCCGAGATCGCCAACCTTCAACCTAACGAATGATTCCGCGCTCGGTTGTTCGGATGAATTCGACGATCTGCCCGATCTCAGGCGTAGCGGGCAACTCTTGTTGAATCGCCTCGATCGCCTGGCGGGTGTTGTATTTTGAGCGATAAATCAGGCGAAAAGCTTCCTTGATGGTCTTGATCGTCTCCGCCGAAACCCCGTTGCGTTCCAGCCCGACGATATTCACCCCGCGAACCTGGGCTGGGTTCCCGTCGGCAATCATGAAAGGGGGCACGTCCTGGACAATTTTCGAGCAACCGCCGGTGATCGCGAATCGGCCGAGTCGGCAAAATTGATGAACCGCAGTAAGACCTCCCATGATTGCATGATCCCCGACTTCGACGTGCCCGGCCAAAGTCCCGTTGTTCGAAAACACAACTGAATCGCCGACCGCGCAATCGTGCCCAATGTGGCTATAGGCGAGAAAATTCCCGCCATTTCCGATACGTGTTTTGCCGGCGGCCGTCGTGCTCCGATTTACGGTCACGAATTCACGGAACGTGTTGTCGTTGCCGATCTCGAGGTAGGTGGGTTCGCCCTCGTATTTCAGGTCCTGGGTTTGCTGGCCAATGGAACAATAAGCGAAAAATTTGTTCGCGGAGCCGGCGATCATTGGGCCGGATAAAGTGACGTGATGCTGAAGCCAGCACTCCGCGCCGAGGACCACCCCCGGTGCTACAATGCAGTAAGGGCCAATGACGGTGCCCGGACCGATCTCAGCCTTCGCATCGACGATCGCGGTCGCATGAATTTGAGCATCGCTCATTGATTCATGAACGTGAGCATCAGGTCCGCTTCGGAAACAATGGCCTCGTTGACCGAACAAGTGCACTTCAAGCGCGCGATGTTTTTCCCCCGCGATTTCGTGAGCTCGGCCGAGATGAAGATTGTGTCGCCAGGATAAACCGGCTTGCGGAACTTCACTTCATCCGCGCTTACGAAATAACCGAGCCGCCCTCCCGTGCTTTTTGTGATTTTCATCATCAGGATGCTTGCGACCTGGGCCATGGCTTCGAGCTGCAAGACCCCGGGCATGACGGGATGACTGGGGAAATGACCGGCAAAGAACGGCTCGTTGACCGAGACCGACTTCACTCCGACGCAACGTGTCTCACCCTCGAAACGCGCGATCCGGTCCACCATCAAAAATGGATAACGATGGGGGAGCAACTGCATGACCTGGTTGATATCGAGGCCGCCTTCGCCCGGTGGAAAGGCGTGCGACTCGAGGATCGGCGCCGACCGCGCAAACTCGCGGGCGAGGGCGCGGGCCAGCTCGGCGTTTGCGCCGTGGCCGGGCTTGACCGCGATGACATGGCCGCGAATGCGCGGACCAAACAGCGCAAGGTCGCCTATGATATCGAGGATTTTGTGGCGGACGAATTCGTCCGGGAAGCGAAGCGGCTCCTTGCTTAACACTGCGTCGCCGCGAATCACGATCGCGTTTTCAAGACTCCCGCCCTTGATCAGGTTCTTGTCCATCAGGGCCTGGACATCTTCGTAAAAAACAAAGGTCCGCGCGGGAGCAATCTCTTTCTCGTAAATCGCCGGCGTGATCTCCGTGGAAAAGAACTGGGTGAACTGGTTGCTCGGTCCTGCCTGGGTACAAGAGATTCGAAACTTTGAATCGGGCAGGATGACCAGCATGGAACCGCTCTTCGTTTCTACGTGGAGCGGCTCGCGGACATCAAAAAAACGGCGGGGCGCCTCCTGGGGGGCGATCCCGGCTTTCTTGATAAGCTCGACGTAGGGTTGAGCGCTTCCGTCGCCGATGGGCGGTTCGTTGGCGTCCATTTCCACCACGGCGTTGTCCACTCCCATGGCTGCGAGTGACGAAAGGATATGTTCCACGGTGTGAACGCGGACCGACCCTTCTCCGATTGTGGTGGCCCGCTCCACCGTTTTCAGGTTGGCAATCGTCGCGTCGATCGTTGGTTCGTCCTGGAGATCGCGCCGTTTGAATTTGATCCCGGAATCGACGGGCGCGGGCTGCAGCTTCAACGTCACTTTAGCGCCCGTATGCAGGGACGTCCCACTGACGGTCGCGCTGCGCGCGAGAGTTTGCTGAGCCTCGGATGCCATAGGCGCTTAACTAAACAAAGATTGCCGCCGGTGACCAGTGCCGGTATCCGGCCGCGAAAATACGTGGGTCGCTGAAGTAACAACGCCGTTACTTTTCCCGACTCGCCGGCCACGGTCTGGTCTCGTGAAATCGAACCGACGGCCCTCTGCCGTGGCGGGCCGCGAAATCATCGACCAAGCCTATGACGCGCCCAATTCTCCAACTTGTTTTGCGGAGCCTGTTCCTGAGTTTCGCTTTTCTGTTAACGCACGCATTCGCCGCAACCGTAACGGTCCACGTCGGGCCGAATGGCAGCATGTCGTATTCGCCCGACCCGGTTACGATCAATGCTGGCGATACGGTTGAATGGGTGTGGGATTCGCCCGCTCACAGCGTCACCTCCGGAAACGGTCAGCCCAATGGGCTCTTCGATTCCGGCCTCCATAATCCGCCTCATACTTTCTCTCACACTTTTCCCAACGCTGGAAACTTCCCGTATTACTGCACCTTTCACGGGCCGGGAATGAACGCGTCCGTCCAAGTCACGGCACCGGTAAACCCGACTCCTACGCCCACGCCCACTCCTACCGCGACACCTTCGCCGACTCCGACAGCGACACCGTTGCTACCGCGGATTGGCAAAGGCCCTGTCCGGATCGAGCTGGAACCCATCGCGACCGGACTGTTGGCTCCGATCGATCTGGCAACTCCGAACGATGCGAGTGGCCGGCTCTTCATTGTTAATCAGACCGGGCAGATCCTGGTTATGAAGAATGGACAGGTTTTGGCGACTCCGTTTCTCGATGTGACGGGCCGGCTCGTCACACTCTCTCCGAACTACGACGAACGGGGCCTTCTCGGCATGGCTTTCCATCCGGGGTTCAGCGACGCGAACAGCCCGGGCTTTCGCAAACTTTACACATACACCAGCGAGCCGGTGGCAGGCGCCGCTGATTTTACGGTGCCGAATGCCGCTGCCTTTAATCATCAAAGCGTGGTGGCGGAATGGCAGGTTTCCGCGGGCAATCCCGACGTAGTCGACCCTGCAACCCGCCGGGAAGTGATGCGGATCGACCAGCCGCAATCGAACCATAATGGCGGGCAGTTGGCATTCCGCCCGAGCGACAAATACCTCTACATCGGGTTGGGCGACGGCGGAGCAGCGAACGATGTCGGAAATGGACACAATCCGGCCACCGGCAACGGTCAGGACACAACCAACGTGCTCGGAAAAATCCTCCGGATCGATCCCCTTGCTCCAACTGCACAACCCGGCAGCGCGGATCCCGTCAGCGCCAACGGCAAGTATCGTATTCCAGCGTCCAACCCGTTCGTCGCGACGGGCGGAATTCCGGAGCGCGTCCGGGAAATTTTCGCATATGGCTTCCGGAATCCGTTTCGTTTCGGGTTCGACGGCGTGAACGACCGGCTGATTGTCGGAGACGTGGGGCAGAACAATGTCGAAGAGCTCGACATCGTTGAGCCTGGGAACAATTACGGCTGGAACCGCAAAGAGGGAACGTTTCTCTTCAATCCAGCGACCGGTGGCGTTTCAGCCGACACGGCCCCGGATCCGGCGCTGAAGGATCCTGTCGCGCAATACAGCCACGAAGACGGTATCGCGGTCCTCGGTGGGTACTTCTATCGCGCGGGCGAAGTTTCGGCGCTCACTGGCAAATACGTTTTCGGCGATCTCGCGCAGTCCTTCGTAACGCCGACCGGCCGGCTCTTTTACATGGACGACCTGACCTCGGGGCTGATCCGAGAACTGCGACTTGGGAATGACGAACGGTCGTTAGGTCTGTTTCTCAAAGCGTTCGGAACAGATGGCAACGGTAACGTCTATGTGCTCGCCAGTGGCAATATCGGACCGTCCGGAAATACGGGGCGAGTCCTGAAGATCGTCGCCGCGCCGGCCTCTCCCGCGCTGGTTAATCTTGCCACTCGTCTGCGCGTCCAGACCGGCGACAAGGTCTTGATCGGTGGATTCATCCTCACCGGAAGCAGCACCAAGAAGATCCTTCTCCGCGCGATCGGGCCCTCTTTGACGGCAAATAATCAACCGCTCCCGGGGCGGCTTGGCGACCCGGCAATTACCCTGTTCGATGCGAGCGGCGCGCCTCTCTTCACGAATGACGACTGGATGCAGAGCGCGCAAAAGCAGGCGATCATCGACAGCACGATTCCTCCAACCGATCCGAAAGAATCCGCCATCGTTGCTACGCTTCAGCCGGGGAGTTATACCGCCATTATGATCGGCACCGGAGGGGCGACCGGAATTGGCGTTGTCGAGCTGTATGATCTCGATCAGCCGGCACCGACGAATCCCGGGAACATTTCGACGCGTGGTTTCGTGGAGACAGGCGACAACGTCATGATCGGCGGGTTCATTGTTGGCGGCTCCCAAAACCGAACGGTCCTCGCCCGCGCCATCGGACCGTCGCTGACTGCGCTCGGCGTTCCCGACGCGCTTCAGGATCCTTTCCTCGAGCTTCACAATGCGTCCGGCACAACGTTGGCGACAAATGACAATTGGAAGTCCAACCAGGAAACGCAGATCTCGGCGACCGGTCTCGGGCCGAGCGATGATCGGGAAGCGGCCATTCTTTCCGCGCCACTCGCGCCGGGAAATTATACCGCGATTGTTCGAGGGGTGGGAAATACCACCGGGGTCGCCCTGGTGGAGATCTATCAGATGCCTTAACCCGTCATGCCGCAACGGCGGCCACGCCCACCGTCTCCGGATCGAGGTGGGTCCAATCGATTTCGACGCGGTGTTTCCGCGCGAAGCGATCGTGATAAAAGAGCTCCTTGTGGCGGCATCCGTGCTCGTGGATGAGGCGCGTCACTTTCACGTCAAAGCAACAATATTCGGCTATCTCCATGATCCGGCCTTCACGCCACCAGCGGATAGCGTCGAGTCCCGCAGCTGTTTTTTGAATGCCGAGTGTAGCGTGCGCAATCGCATCGAGCCCTACCCGATGGCCGACCCGCTGTTCCATGTCGGCCATCAGGTCCGCCGAACGCAGTTCCGCGAGCAGGTCGAGGATCGTGTAACCCATCAGCACCTGGTAATCGAAGTTGAGGATGTTGAACCCAACGACGAGGTCAGCCCGCCGAAGGCGCTCCACCAGGCGATCCACCTGCGCTTCACCGAAGACTTCATAGCCTCTGGTCACGGTGCTATAAATCACGCCGACCGACATCCGCATGTCGCCTTTGCGCGCCCAACCGCCGGCGTCGTTGGCGGTCCGTTGAGTTTCCAGGTCGAAATAAACGATGTCCCGCGGCATCGTCGAATCTCAACGAACTGGCCGCGTCATTTCAATTCAAATCCGCCGCAATCGAAGCTCATCATCTGATCGATCCCGGTGACGCGAAACTGTTCGACGACCGCGCCGTCATCCTGAAAAACATCCAACGCGTTGCCGCCGCGGCCGGCCACAAGTGCGCGCGCGATGTTCTGAGTTTCACTGACGGTGCAAAGCGGCAACCCGTCCCCCGATTTGAGGAAACTACCATCCGCGTCGGACCCCATCCAAAGTTCGACCGTTACCCGGTCGTCATTAAGGAGTGGGTTTGCCTGGAGTTTCACCTTCACTTTGTCGGGGGGCGTTGGATCGGTCGGCGCGGCAACCGGCTTCCCATCCACGACCGAAAAACCCTTGTGCGCTGTGATTGATTTCTCGAAGTCCACTTTCCATTCCGAAACGGTTTGGTCGGCGCCCTCATTTTTTGTCGCGGCCAGGCTTAATCCACGCACCCGTTGAAGAGTCTCATCCTCTTCCAGCAGGTAAATCCTGTCATCGTCCATCGCCGCGGCGATCGATTTGGGTTGAGGACCGGTCGGAGACGGCGGGAGGCGGCGCAGGAATTCGCCCGAAGCCGAGTATTGCTTCACTTCGAGCTCCCGCGAGCCCTTCTCAGCGTGATCGATAACCCAGCGGGACCCATCGCGTCCAGGGGCGGTCGCGATCGGACCGGCATCTGGGAGAGCTCCCGGACTGATTGCGGGAGCAGCTTCGCCGGAATCGGCATCTCGAAGTTGGATTGATTTATCTTTGATGTCGTAAAGGACGTGGCCCGATCCCGGTGGAACGAGGTCAGCTGAGAGCACGAGCGCCGAACCGTCCAGTGCGAGAGAACGAATCCTGGAAAAACGCGGCGCATCCGGTGCGGTGATCCAGTCGTTGAAGAAAAAGCCGACGCCTTCGACCTTCAAATCCCCGACAACGAACCCATGCGCGCTGTACTTTCCTGCCGGAACATTCTCACCGGCATCGTTTTTACCGTCCCAGGTGGTGGAAAGGGCGTCGTTGCCGATCTTGAATTCATTGATGTCCGCTTCGCGAAACAAAACCCGCACGAGCTTCCCTGTCGCGTCGTAAATGCCGAGGCTGATCGTGCCTTCGAGCGGCGGCGGAACAAAGCTGACCCGGATGTTTCGTGTCTGGGGCGAGGCCGTGGGAGCAGGCGAAGGCGAATCCTGGGCCAGGACGTTAGCCGCCAGGACGATGGCGAGAGCCCACAATTTTGCCACCCAACTCATCGGTAATAACGCCAGTCCATGTCGGGAAAAATGTTGTCGCGCCATTCGCAATTAGCCAGGAAACCTGCATCAACGTTGCCCGCGCTCGCCTGATCGTAAAGGCGGTTGAATCGCATCAGGTGGTCGGTCACTCGCTTTGTTGCGTAATGCTTGGCAGTCCCGGTCCTGATTAAGAATGGCCAGTCGCTTGCTTGGGCGAGGAGTAGCTCCCGGCCTAATTGCCTCAGGACCCGCTCGACATCAGGGCTCGGATCGTTCCGGTTCGCGCGGGCCAGCCGGGTCAACCGCTCCGCAGCCGCGTGAAGGTGCGGATGAATCCACGAATTGGTCTGGTCCAGCCAGACGCCCAGATAACCCTTGTCGCCCCAGCTCGACGCCGCTGGCGAGACGGTTTGTTGGGTTGGATGGGCAGCCAGGAAATCGCCCGGCGAGGTTAGCTGGAAATCTTCCCGGCCGAATTGTTCGCGACTGGTCAGCCGCAAGTTTTGTTGGCCATGAGCCGCCTGCCTGATGAACGATTCCAGGAATAGCGGCCCTTCGAACCACCAGTGGCCAAAGAGCTCGGCATCGAAGGCAGCGAGGACGATTGGGTCGAAGTCGAGCGCGCGAAGCCCGTTCAGGTTCTGCCTGCTCATCTCCAAAAAGCTGGCGGCATGTTCTTCAGCTACAGCCGCGGCCCCGGTGGGGTCATAAAGTTCTTTCTCGCCCTCTCGCGCCGTCACCCGGTGATATTTCATTCCTGTGAATTTTCGGATCGGTGAACGCGTTTCCGGCCAAAGATATTCGAGCGGCAGCTCAAACCCGATGTCGCGATAGAATTCACGGTAGGCTGGATTTCCCGGGTAGCCATCGGACGCGCTCCACACCCGGCGGCTCGAGTCGCGATGACGCGCGAACACGGCCGGGCCTGCCGGGGTAAAGCAAGGCGCATAGATCGCCCGCCGCGGACGAGGATCACCGAGCATCAAGCCGTGAGCGTCTATGATGAACCACCGCAGGTTCGCGTCACGCAGGATATTCTCGAGGCCCGGATAATAGCCGCATTCGGGGAGCCAGAATCCCGCCGGCTCAGTATTGAAGGCGCTGCGGAAGGCGTCGCACCCGATCTGAACCTGAGCCCTGACTGCTTCGTTCGATTGTTGAAACAAAGGCAAAAGACCATGGGTCGCGGCTGAGGCAGCTAGTTCCAAGACTCCTTCCGCGTGCAATCGGCGGAACACCCCGATGAGGTCGCCGTTCCACTCGAGGAAACGATGGCGGGTCTGGCTAAAATGCCTGTGATAAAATTCGGCCAGCATGCGGAGCCGGTCATCTGCACGGTTGCGGTCGATTTCGCGTTCGGCCAGCGCGACGGATCGGTCGAGATGACGGAGGTAGCGTTCGCGGAGCAATTGGTCCTGCAACATCGCGGACAGGGTCGGCGTGACCGTCATGGTCAGCTTGAACGGCACCTCGTCGCGCACCAGCCGCTCCATCATGGCGAGCAGCGGGATGTAGCTCTCCGTTATCGCTTCAAAGAGCCAGTCTTCCTCGAGGAATTCCTCGTGTTCCGGATGCCGGACGAACGGCAAATGCGCGTGAAGAACGAGCGCGAGGTAGCCGGTAGCCATTGCAGATTTCAGACTGACGATTTCAGATTGCGGAAGGACAGCACAGTCGCCCCAATCTTAAATCTGCAATCTGCAATCTGAAATAACTAGAGCGTCCGGCAAAAGTCCTGGAAACGATCCAGGCCTTTTTTAATGATGTCGATGCTGGTCGCGTAACTTAGCCGGACAGTGCGATCGTCGCCGAAAGCTGCGCCAGGAACGACCGCGACGTTGGCTTTGCTGAGAAGACGGTCGGCGAAATTCTGCGAGCTCAGGCCGAGCTGGCTAATATTTACGAGAATGTAAAAGGCGCCCTGCGGCTTAACCGCAGTGATGTTCGGGATCTTCGTGATCCGGTCATACATGTAGTCGCGGCGCATGCTGAATTCGTCCCGCATATCGGCCAGGCCCTGCTGGTCGCCCTTGAGAGCCGCGAGGGCTCCTTTTTGCGCGAACGAACACGGATGCGAAGTGCTGTGGCTCTGAATGTTATCGACTGCTTTCGCGACTGCCTCCGGCGCGGCCATGTAGCCAAGGCGCCATCCCGTCATCGCGTAAGCTTTGCTGAAACCGTTTACTGTGATCGTCAGGTCGTACGCTTCCTTGGAGAGCGACGCGATGCTGACGTGTTTGGTGTCGTCGTAAACCAGCTTTTCGTAGATCTCGTCGGACAGAATATAAATGTCTTCCTCGGAGGCGACTTCGACGATGCCCTCGAGTTCTTCGCGCGTATAAACCGAACCACTCGGGTTACCCGGGCTATTGAGGATCACCATCTTTGTCCGCGGGGTCATCGCATTTTCGAAATCGGCCGCGCGCATTTTCCACCCGTTGCGCTCGCTCGTTTGGACGATGACGGGTTCAGCCCCCGCCAGTCGGACCATGTCCGGATAACTAACCCAGTAAGGCGCGGGGATCAGTACTTCGTCGCCCGGCTGGCAGGTCGCGAGGATGGCGTTGTAACAGGAATGCTTGGCGCCGCTGCTGACCACAATCTGGCTCGCGCGGTAGCTGAGCTGGTTATCCGCTTCGAGTTTTTCGGCGATTGCCTGCCGCAATTCCGGCAGGCCAGACGTGGGCGTGTACTTCGTGAAACCGCTCTCGAGCGCTGCAATAGCCGCCGCCTTGATGTGCTCCGGCGTATCGAAATCCGGCTCGCCCGCGCCAAAGCCGCACACGTCGATCCCCTCGGCTTTCATCGCTTTCGCCTTGCTATCAATCGAGAGGGTTAGGGAGGGGGATAATTGGGCGGCGCGCGCTGAGATTTCCATGGCTATCAAATTCGGGTTGAGGGTGTTCAAAATGGGAACGCACGCTATGAGCGCGCGTAGAAACTTTCAATCAAAGGTTTAAAGTTATTCTCGTCCACCTGCACGATCGCCATCTCGCGTTTCGCGTTTTCGGCGGAATCGGAGGCGTGCGCGGCGTTGATCATGATCGTCTGGCCAAATTCCTTTCGGATCGAACCCGGAGGGGCTTTGGCCGGATCGGTTGGCCCGAGTACGTCGCGGATTTTCCGGACCGCATCTTCGCCCTGGTAAACGATCGCGATGCATTTTTCGGAACCCGGCGCGTTGCGTTGGTCTCCGGTTGTCGCGCTCGGCCGGCCGCCGGCCATGAATTCCACGATATCCTCCCAGGCGTTGCGTCCTTTTTCAGCGCCCAGTTTTTCTTCGAGCACCGGCAGGACCGGCCCGTAAAACTCTTCCGCCTGTGCCACGCTCATCCGATGGACCTTGAAGCCGACGATGAAGAGCCCCGTTCGCGAGAACACTTCGATAACGCCGCCCGGCCGCTGGCTTGGAAACTTGAAATTGTCCGGTTTGATCAGGACCAGCGATTTCTCGACCGTCGCTTCTTTCGGGAATTCGATCACCTGGTCGAGAATGCCCCCGTCGCTATCGGAAAATTCCGCCCAGAGCTTCAGATCGCTTTCCACTGCTTTCGGGTCGAAGGCCGCGAGGGCGGCGGGCTCGAAATAAACCGCCTTGCCCGAGTCGTCGGTAATGTAATCGCCGAAGGTGTCACGGATTGTTTCCCCGCTGGTCCGCTCATGAACGATGTGTCCAATCGTGTGGTGCACTTTATCGACCGCGTCCTCGCCGCGGAGGACGAGCATCAAAACCCGGGGACGTTGGCCATTGACCGTGCCGGTAAAATTCTTGAGAACGTATTCGCGGATCAGCTCCTGGGTCGCGCGGTGGCGCGCGTCGGTTTCGGTCACGATCGTATCCGAGTAGCGCCGGGCGAGTTCCGCGCTGGGAGCAAACATCCGCGATGCCACGAGGTCGAGTCCTGTCCTCGAAATGAGACGCGCAATGATCCCGCCCGTCCTCGATTTGCGCATCGAATACGGGGTAATGATGACGTAAGAAAGCTGTTCGTTCGGCATGCGGTGTGTCCGGCGCGGCTCGGAAAGATCAACCGCGTGAATGCAGGAAAATCGAAGCCGCGAACGGGTCGGAGAAACTGCGTTCGAGGAGGGCTTCCGTCAACTGTTTTTCCGGCGGGGCGCGGCCAGGATCGCCACCCATTTTCCCCGTCGCCTGATCTCCTGCGCTACGAACCGATTTCGGCCTAACGCAGCGACGAGAGCTGGTTCCTGAGCGCGTAGAATCCCGGATAGAATCAGGCACCCATTTTCCGACAGCAGACGGCGCCAGCAAGGCAGGGTCGTAATCAAAAGGTCGCTGAACAAGTTCGCGGTAATCAGATCGAACCGACCGAGCAATTTCGCTCGCAGAACGTCGCCGGTCCGGAACTCGATCCCCCTGGCGCCGTTGCGACCCGCATTCCGGCGCGCGGTCGCCGAAGCGGTGGGATCGTTATCGATCGCGATAATGTCCCGCGCGCCGAATCTGCGAGCGGCGATAGCGAGGATGCCGCTCCCAGTGCCCGCGTCGAGCATTCGCCAACCCGGTGCCGACTTTCGGGTGGCCCGTTCCAACATTCGCAGGCACATCGCGGTGGTGGCGTGTTCCCCGGTCCCGAAGGCGGCTTCAGCCGGGATAACGATAGTTTCGGTGCTGCCTGCAGTCTTGCCCGCATCAGAGACGACAATGAGCCGCCCTCCGACCCGAAGTGGTCTGGCAAGGGACGCGCGGGCAAAACGCGCCTGCCAATCAGCGGGCAGTCGCTCACATGTTCCACCCAGCCGCCGTTGCAGCGCTGAGGTTTCCCGCTGAGTCCGACAGTAGACCTGGACGAGAGCGCGTGATTTTCCAGGACGCTCAATAATCGCCAGCCCCGGGCCGAGCCGTTGAAGCGCTTCCGCATTGCTTTGCAACCACTCGGCCGTGGCCTGTTTTCGCCAGATATACATGAGGCTGGTTCAGTATATCGTGTCGCCCGATTCATGAGCGACCCCACTTTCATTCATCAATTTGTTGCGCCTCAGTCCAACGCTTCCGGGCGTGTTCTCCTGCTGCTTCACGGCACGGGCGGCGATGAGAACGATATGATCCCTCTGGGGCGCGATCTTGATCCGGAAGCCGGATTGCTCAGTCTGCGGGGCAACGTGTCGGAAAACGGAATGCCGCGTTTTTTCCGCCGTTTCGCGGAAGGCGTCTTTGACGAAGAGGATATTGTTCGGCGCGCAAAAGAACTGGCCGACTTCATCGGAGAGGCGGCGGTTCGCTACGACTTCAATCCGGCCCGAATGACTGCGGTAGGCTACTCGAACGGAGCGAACATTGCCGCCGCCGTCCTCCTTTTGCACGGTGCTGTTTTCAAATCCGCCATTCTTCTTCGGGCGATGGTTCCTTTAACGCCGCCGCAGTTGCCAGGGCTGGCCGGTGTCCGCGTTCTGATTTGCTCTGGCAGGTGCGACAAGATCATCCCGGTCGATAACGCCGAGGGCCTCGCCGCGCTTCTGCGGGAGGGTGGCGCCGACGTCGTCCATCGGTTTGAGGAATCCGGTCACCAGCTCGTGTTCGACGAAATCGCACGCGCGAGTGCCTGGCTGCGAGAATCGTCCGCGACGGGCAAATCCGATGTAAGGTAACGACCATGCTCATCGTAATGAAAGCCGGCGCGGGCGAAGGCGAGATCGCCCAGGTGGTGAAAGTAATCGAGCTACTCGGTTACCGCCCGCACGTCATGCCGGGCGCGACGCGCACCGCGATCGGCATTACCGGCAACCAGGGGGCTGTCGACGCGGCCCGCTTCGAGAACATGGCGGGTGTCGCCGAAGCGATTCGAGTGAGCAAGCCATACAAGCTGATCACGCTCGACCTCCAACCCGATAAAACGGTCGTGAGGGTGGGGGATGCAACGATTGGCGGCAAGGAGCTCGCGGTCATAGCGGGGCCCTGTGCAATCGAGAGCCGCGACCAGGCCTTCGCGGTGGCAGAGAGTGTGCAGCGGAGCGGCGTTCGTTTTTTTCGAGGCGGCGCCTTCAAGCCCCGCAGCTCTCCCTACGAATTTCCCGGGCTCGGCGAAGAAGGTCTCAAAATCATGGCCGAAGTCCGCGAGCAATTCGGTTTGAAGATCGTCACTGAAGCTCTCGACGTGGCCGGAGTCGATCTGGTGGAACAATACGGCGATATCATTCAGATCGGCGCCCGCAACATGCAGAACTTTTCGCTTCTCCGGCGGGCCGGGCGTTCCAAGTTGCCGGTTCTATTGAAACGCGGGATGGCCGCGACGCTCGACGAGTGGCTCCTCGCTGCGGAGTACGTGATGTCGGAAGGGAATTACAATGTGATTTTGTGCGAGCGCGGCGTCCGGACGTTCGCTTTGCATACCCGGAACACGCTGGACTTGGCGGCGGTTCCGGCGGTTCGGCGAATCTCGCACTTGCCGGTGGTGATCGATGCATCTCATGCGGCGGGGAAAAATTACATGGTCGCGCCGCTGGCGCGGGCCGGTGTTGCCGCGGGTGCCGATGGTGTTCTGGTCGAGGTGCACAACGATCCCACAAGCGCGTTATGCGATGCGGCCCAAGCTCTAACGCTTGACGAATACGACGACATGTTGCGCGATCTGCGGGCGATCCGCGAAGTCGTTGGGGGTTGATCGGCCGTCTGCGCGGCTCGGGATCACCGTTTTCACATCTCCAGGAAATTCTTCAGCAGCGTCTTCCCGTGGGCGGTCAGAACCGATTCGGGATGGAACTGGACGCCGTGGATCGGGAAATCGCGGTGCTGTAATCCCATGATTTCCTCGTCCGCCGTTTCGGCCGTCACGCGAAGACAATCCGGCACGGCGGCACGCCGGACGACGAGAGAATGATATCGAGTGGCATCGAATGGATTCGGGAGCCCGGCAAAAACGCCCGAGCCATCATGCCGCACCGGGGAGGTCTTCCCGTGCATAAGTTGCCCGGCCGGGACGACCTCTCCGCCAAAAACCGCCCCGATGCATTGATGCCCGAGACAAACGCCGAGAATCGGCATCTTTGACCCGAGCGTCCGGATCACCTCATTACTGATCCCCGCATCCTCCGGGCGCCCCGGTCCGGGCGAAATACAGATTCGTTCTGGTGCGAGAGCCTCAATCTCTGCGACGCCGATCTCGTCATTGCGTTTCACCACCGTTTCGCAACCCAGAATCCCGAAGTACTGGACGAGGTTGTAGGTAAACGAGTCGTAGTTATCGATGACCAGAATTTTACTCATCACTTGCGCGGCTGATCGCATCGATCATTGCCATGGCCTTGTTCACCGTTTCCTCATATTCGCCCGCAGGGCTGGAATCGGCCACGATCCCGGCGCCAGCCTGAAGATAGGCGCGCCCTTCCTTCAGCACGATTGAGCGCAGGGCGATGCAGCAGTCGAGTCCCCCGTCGAACCCGAAATAACCGACCGCGCCCGCGTAACAGCCGCGCTTTTTTGTTTCAAGCTCACTGATGATTTGCATGGCCCGGATCTTGGGCGCTCCAGAGACGGTGCCTGCCGGGAAGGTTGCGCGCATCACGTCGTAAGCCGTTTTGTCTTTCCGCAACTTTGCCATGACGTGAGACCCGATGTGCATGACGTGACTGTAGCGCTCGATCACCATCTGTTCCGTCACTTGCACGCTGCCGATCTCGGCAATCCGGCCCAGATCGTTCCGCGCCAGGTCGATCAACATGACGTGTTCGGCCCGCTCTTTCGGGTCGGCCAGAAGCTCCGCAGCATTGCGATCGTCTTCTTCTTTCGTCGCCCCGCGCCGGCGGGTGCCTGCAATCGGGCGCACCTCCGCGACGTCGTCGGTCACCCGCACGTGCAATTCCGGCGAGCTGCCCACGAGCGAAAACTCCTCCCCGAAACGCAGACAAAACATGTAGGGCGACGGATTCACCAGGCGCAGGCACCGATAAAGTTTCAGCGGATCACCGGCGAATTTCGTCTCGAAGCGCTGGGATAAAACGACCTGGAAAACATCGCCGGCGCGGATGTGCTCTTTAGCTTTCCGAACCGCTGCTTCGAATTGCTCCCGAGTGGTGTTGCTCTCGACCGTCACGCGCTCGACCGATTTTTTCGCGTCGATCAACGGCAGCCGCGTGGCGCTGTCCAGCCTGGCGAGGGCGCGGTGGATGGTCTCCTCGGCACCTGAATAGGCCGAATCGAGGTCCGGGTGATCGTCCAGGAAAACATTAGCCACGATCTTGAGCCGCCGGTAGCGGTGATCGAAGACAACGAGCAATCCCATGATCATGAAGAGCATCTCGGGAAGTCTCAGATCGTCTTCCGGCGGTGCCGGAACAGTTTTCTCGAAATAGCGGACAACGTCGTAACCGAGGAAACCGACCGCCCCGCCCGCGAAACGCGGCAGGTCCGGTTCCGGCACGAAGCGGAACCGGGTCATGATTCGCTCCAGCTCCAGAAGCGGGTCGGCCGCCGGGCTCGTTTTCGTGCGACCCTGCTCCGCGATGGTCAGGGCTCCGTCGTCGCCGCGGACAATCAATCGCGGGGCGAACCCGAGGAACGAATAGCGCCCCGACTGCTCGGTTTGCTCCGCTGATTCAAAGAGAAAGGAATACCCGCCGTCCTCAAGTTTTTGAAACGCCGCTGCGGGAGTTTCGCCGTCCGCCACCAAATCGACGAGAACCGGAATGACGTTGCCGAGCTTGGCAAGTTCAGCGAAGCGGTCGCGCGCGGGCAGGATAGTGAGTTGAGCCATGAGCCTGGCCCGGACTTAAAACGCCCAGGTGCCGTGAGCAAACTTCATCGCGAACAGCGCGAGCAATATCAGGCAAACCGCGGACAGGACCTGGCCCGCCAACGGGCGCCAGACGGCGATTCGCGCGAAGATGATGAAGATGGGAAAGAGAGTCAGGCAATATCGCGGCACGCTGACGACGTAACTCGTGCTGATAACCAGGAGCCAGTTCAGCGTCATCCAAAGAGCAAAAGAAGCGCGCAGCTTTATCCAGCACCAGACGGTGCAGAGGAACGAAAAGAGAATGAAAATGAATTCGAACCAGCCTTCAGTGAGATTGAAAGTCGGGATACGCCGCCAGACATCATAAACGCCCTTCCACGGGACGTTGAATTTCTTATACCAGTTTACCTCCATGATCTTGGAAAAGGCGAACGGGTCACCGGTGACTCGGTAGTTTAGGTAAAGATAGCTGGCGGTTCCGAGACCCACGGCCCCGATCCAGAGCCAGCGCCAATTGATTCGGCGGGTCGCGCGATACTGAAGCCAGGCCTCAACCAACAGGGTCGGGGCAAGGAGAGCTCCGTTTACCCGGGTAAGGGCGGCGAGCGCCCCAAGTAATCCCGCCACAGCCCAGTATTCCTTTCGAGCTGCCAGCAGGCTCCCCAGGACCAGCGCCAAGAACAGGCTCTCGGAATACCCGATATGGAGAAAGTAAGCGGTTGGGAAAATGAGAAGAAACCAGACCGAGAGCCGGGCCACTCGTGCGGTTTCGTCAAGCTCGGCCACCCGGCGCAGGAGAATTGCGGCGGCAACCGAAGCAAAGCCCGACACGACCAGGCTCGACCAAAAATAGCTTCGAGAAACGAAGCGGACGCCGCGGATCAGCCACGGAAACAACGGATAGAAAACGATCGAGGTCCGCCCATCGCCTTTCGCGACATAGCCGTGCTCAGCCAGCTTCAGGTAATGAGAAGCGTCCCACCGGTCCCACAACGTGGGCCACTTCTCATATTGATCAAAAAGAACACCGATACTGACCACAGCCAGGGTCAGGGTGATGGCCTTGACGACCAGGACAAGGAGAGCCGTTTCGGTATCAGCCGTCCACCAACGTAATGGTCCGCGGGGCGTTTGCGCGTCAGGTATTTCGTCGGGCTCGCGCATGATCGGGCGGGGCATGGTAGACCCGCAAGGACCGTTCATCCAAGCCAGGAAAGAGTAACGGCATTGTTACTGAGTGCTTGGGTTTGCCAGCGAGGCTCGATAATCGCGTATTCTGTAGCCGCCGCCCTGTGGGCGGCGTGGGGTACGGGTCAGGACCAACCGCATCGCTGCGCTTCGCATAGCGAAGCGGCTACAGAAAACGTCTCAGCCATGGCTTGCCAGCCGTCGCAAGGCTGGAGCGGGTGACGAGACTCGAACTCGCGACGTCCTCCTTGGCAAGGAGGTGCTCTACCACTGAGCTACACCCGCAATTGACTACCAGCCCGCCTGTTGTTGCCGCAGGTGGGAGGGAAGGGGAATAATGTCCTGCGACCCCGCGGACGCAAGATTTTTGTCGTATCCGAGCGCGGCAACTCTTTTGAATCCAAAACCGGTCGAGCCTGCATCTCACTCCAAAGAACAATTATGAAAACTACGATCTTAACCTGCCTCATTTCGATCGCGCTGGCCCTGATTGCGGTCGGCCAAGCCCCGACTCCGGCTCCGCCCATGCCGCCGTCCCCGCCTCCGACACCAGCTGTCTCGGCAACCGCGGTGGCGTCGGCGAGCGCCGGAGCGAGCATCTCGCCGGCAGCGAGCGTTACTCCGGAGGAGGAGGACACCATCGAGCGCAGCGTCAAGCGCAAGACTTCGAGGCATTTTAGCGTCACCCGCAGCGGACCGACCATCACGGTGGACCGGCATCACAGGGATCATGACGATTTCGACGTTGAAGACGGAGCACTTATGGCGATCCCGATTGTTGGGATCATCTTCACGACCCTGTTCGGGGCGCCGGTCATGATCGTGGCCGCCATTATGTTTTTCAGTTATCTCCGCAGCCGATCGCTTCATCGCACGGTGCGTGAGATGGTGGCGAAGGGACAACCCGTTCCGCCCGCGCTCTTCGCGCCACCGCAAGCGATCAGGGCCCGTTCGGACATGCGCCGCGGTGTCGTCCTGGTCATGGTTGGCTTCGCGCTAATGATCTTCTTCGGCGCGGTTAGCGAATGGGACGGGGGCGTTTGGGCCATCGGAATCATCCCATTCCTGATCGGCGTTGGTCACCTCATCGTCTGGAAGATGGAAGGTCCCAAAGGCGCAGACAAAGCGCCGCCGTTGCCCTAACATGCGCGCGTGCCGCTAGCCGATGCAGACCTCGTTGCACGTGTCCTCGTTGATGACGACCATCACGCCTTTGCGGAGCTGGTCCGAAATCACCAGTCAAGCGTCCGAGGTCTGCTCCGCCAGCTTGTGCGCACGGACGTTTCCCTGGCCGATGACCTGGCCCAGGAAACGTTTTTGCGCGCCTACAGGAACCTGCGCAGCTTCCGCGGCGAAGCCCGTTTTTCGACGTGGCTCTACCGGATCGCCTACAACTGTTTCCGGGAGGAAGCGCGGAAAAGAAAGGAACTCGTTGGCATCGATGAAGCTCAGCTCGAGGGCGAACATGATCCGCAGACAATTGATCCTGCTTTGCGACACGATCTGTCTCGCGCTCTCCAATTGCTCCCGGTCCATGAGCGCACAGCCATCGTACTGTGTTGTCAGAACGGGTTGTCCCACGATGAAGCGGCGCGCGTCCTGGAGATTCCACTCGGCACGGTGAAAACAAATGTGTTGAGAGGGCGCGAGAAATTGAAGAAACTACTCTCAGGTTGGGGACCGAACTGAAAATGGAAGAAAAGCTTCAGGAAGATTCGCTCGATGCGCGGCTCCGCGAGGAAGCCCCGTACATTGACGACTCAGGGTTCACTTCGCAGGTCGTCCGGAAATTACCGGCCCGACCGGTGCGAAAGTCGTCCCGCGCTTTTTTCCTTCTCGGGATCACGGTGGCCGCGTGCATCACGGCGTTTTTCCTCGCCGGAGGGACTTCTTTCGTGATCGACGCCTACGCGAACGTGGCCATGATGCCGGTTATTTGGATGTGGGCTTTTGCAGCAGCGGCTGGAGGCCTGGTCATGGCTGGCGGTCTGGCTGCGGCGATGTCGCGCGCGCGCGGGCGCTCACGATAGCAGGGCAAACGATTCGCGCGCTTGCCACACATCAGCCGCGATCTGCGTCTTTAACGCTTCGAGGTCGCCGAACTTCTGTTCCGGCCTGAGATAACGAAGGAAGCGCACCTCCATTTCTTCTCCGTAAATCTCTCGATCGAGGTCGAAAAGGTGAAGCTCGAGGAGGCGTTCCGGATTCGCCCCGCTGACAGTCGGGCGAAAGCCAAGGTTCGCTACGCCACGATAGATCGCCGGGCCGAGCCGCGCCTCAGTCACGTAGACCCCGTTGGGCGGAAACTGTTCGCTGTGCGAGCTCAGGTTCGCGGTTGGGAATCCGAGTTTCCGCCCCAGCTGTTCGCCTCGAATCACCGTCCCGAGAATCGTGTACTCGCGGCCGAGCATTTGCGTCGCCTTGACCAGGTTTCCCTGCGCCACCGCCTGGCGGATGACGGTGCTGCTTACGACTTCCCCGTTCAACTTGACCGCTTCAACTCCGATGACGTTGAAGTCGTGGACTGCGCCCAGTTTTTTGAGCAGGGCGAGATTGCCGGCCCGGCCTTTACCGAAAGACCATTCGTGCCCGACGCAGATTTCCCGGAGCGGTTTTGAGTTCTCCACCAGGGCCGTGACGAAATCCTCCGCGCTCGTCGCCGCGAAGTCCCGGTCGAAATGCAGGACAAGAAGGTGGGCTACGCCGAGGTCGCGGATGAGAGCGATCTTATGCTGGGTGGCGGTTATCAGGTGAGGGGCGTTTTCCGGCCGGAGAACTTTGACCGGATGCGGATCGAAGGTCACAACGACCGGGGTGCCGTTGCCTTCTTTGGCATGATCGGCAGACGTTGAAATGACCGCCTGATGCCCGAGATGGACGCCGTCGAAAACGCCGATGGCAAGGTAGAGGGGGCCAGGGAGAGCCGAGAGAGCGGTGATGGAACGGAGAATGTTCACGCGAGCGAAGTGACGAATGAGGGGGAAATGACGAATGAAGGGGGAATGACGAATGACGAATGACCAATGACGAATGAAACCCGAATGACCAATGACCCAAAGCCGACGTGGACAAAGGGCATTCGGCATTCGGGTGTCGTCATTCCTTCGACATTCGTCATTCGTGCTTCGTCATTCCTACGCTCCTCGCATCCGCGACACCTCGGGCAGCGTCAGGACCCGCGAAAGCACGTCCACCGGATCGACGGTCTTCAGTTCTTGAACCGTGATCGCGCCTTCCACGCTAAAGCGCCCCGATTTCGTCCGGCGCAAATTCTTCAAGTGCGCGCCGCATCCCAGGGTTTCGCCGATATCATTGGCGTAGGTTCGGACATAGAACCCCTTGCTGCATAGCACCGTGAAATCGATTTCCGGCAGCGCGATCCGATCGATCGAGTAGCGATAAACGTGAACCAGCCGCGGTTCGCGTTCTACCGTTTTCCCCTGGCGCGCGAGTTTGTAGAGGGGGACGCCGCCTTGCTTGATCGCGGAAACCATCGGCGGCATCTGATAAAAATCGCCGCGAAACTTGTCAAACGCGGCTCGCACCATCTCATCGCTCAGAGGCGGCACAGGTCGCTCTTGCACGATCTTTCCGGCGCGATCTTGCGTGTCCGTAGTCGCACCAAGCGTCAGGGTGCCGACGTACTCCTTGTCCTCGCTCATGAGGAGATCCTGAATTTTCGTCCCGCGTCCAAGCGTTAGCAGCAGCAAACCCGTCGCAATCGGATCCAACGTGCCGCAGTGGCCTACTTTCTTGATCTGGAGCTGTCGCCTAACGAGTGCAACGACGTCGTGAGACGTCATCCCGCCGGCTTTGTCGACGAGCAGAACGCCGTCAGGAGTTGCAGTTAACGACATCGCAAAGTGCTTTCATCACCCGCTGCCCTACTTCGGCCAGGCTGCCCCGCACCCGAGCCCCCGCAGCGAGCTTGTGTCCGCCGCCGCCGAACTGCTGGCAG